>NZ_JBIWOU010000002.1:346330-620552 GCF_044767915.1 Streptomyces sp. NPDC101191 | reverse complement strand
CCGGCCCCTGACGGAGCCCGGCCCCTGACGGAGCCCGGCCCCTGACGGAGCCCGGCCCCTGACGGAGCCCGGCCCCTGACGGAGCCCGGCCCCTGACGGAGCCCGGCCCCTGAGGGGCCTCCGCTCCTGACCCGGCTCAGCCCCTGACGAGCACGATCCGCAGGCCGGGCGAGCGCAGGATGTCCTTCTCGCAGAAGCGGGAGGTCACCCAGCGCTCGCCCGAGAACAGCCGCGTCTGGTCGCTGTAGTGCGCCGAGCCGGGGTCCGAGGACTGGGAGTACGTCAGGAGCGTCCGGGCCACCGGGCACCGGCCACCGTCCCAGCCCACCGCCTGGACGTGACTCGTGCCGTGCGCGACCTCGGTGTAGCCGCCGCCCGCTGGATTCCACACGGGCTCCGCCTTGTTCCAGACACCCAGCGCCTCCGTACCGCCGCTCACCGGGATGCGGGCCCCGTTCCGCACCACGAACTGGTGCTGCCCGAGCGGCGCGTCGAGCGCGATCCCTGCCGCCCGCAGCTCGCCCACCGCCTCCTTCAGGGCCTTGGCGAAGGCGGGGGAGTCCGTGTTCAGGGTGTGCGGCGTACGCACCGGGTCGGCGGGCGAGAACGGCACCTTCCACTGTTCGGCGAGCGGTGCCGAGGCGGTGAACCTCCGCCAGAAGCGGTCGAAGAGCAGCGCGCCCCGGCTGTCCGTCCTCACCGTCCGGTCCCAGCCGCCGATCACCCGGCAGGCCTCCGGGTCGTCGGCGAGCACGCTCGCGCACGCCTTCGCCGTGTCGGCGGCCGCGAGGTCGCCGGCCGGCACCCGGTCGGCGAACTGCTGGTGCTGCAGATCGGCCACGGTCAGGCCGCCGCGCCCGGCCATCGCCGCCACGTCCTCGACGCCGCCTCGGGTGCGCAGCGAGCGCGGGGTGCCGATGGTGCCGAAGACGCGCTCGTAGCCGGTGACCGGCCGCTCGGCGTTGGCCAGCCAGGCGCTGTCGTTGGAGTTCTCCACGTACGGCGCGTCCCGCAGGACCGGCATCCGCGCGGGACCGAAGACCCCCGGCTGTACCGCGTCCGGGTCCGAGCCGAGCGCGCAGTCGCCGCGCGAGCCGTCGAGCACCGCGATCCCGGCGGCCGGATAGGTGGCCCGGCCGAGCGGGGTGGAGCAGCGGCCGGCCAGCTCGTCGGTGATCCGCGGGAGCACCTGGGCCTGGGTGAAGAGGGTGTGCCCGGCCGCGTCGGCGGCGACGGTGTTCACCCACGGGAGGCCCTGGGTGCGGGCCAGCGCGGCCGCCATGTCCCGGGTGGAGCGCGACTTCGCGAAGCCGAGGGCGGTGTCGGAGGCCCGCAGGTTGGCGGCGTTCGGGTCGTTGAGCGCGAAGGCCGTGGTCGCCGTCCACGGCAGCGGCAGGGACGCGCCGAGGCCGGTCACGACCGGTCCGTACCGGGTCCACCACTGCGTACCGCTGACCGGGGCGCCGTCCTTGACCGTGACCGTGACCGTGCGCGGGGTCATCCGCTCCGCCTTGCCGTCCACGAGGTACGCGGTGGGGTCGGCCGGATCGAGCGCGAGCTGGTGCAGATTGACCGGGACGCCGGTCGCGACGGTGTGGCTCCAGGCGACCTTGTCGTTGAAACCGATGTTGACGACGGTGGTGCCGAGCAGGGAGGCCCCGGAGACGTTGAGCTCGCCGGGGATGGTCTGCTGGGACTGCCAGAAGCGGCGGCCGCCCTGCCAGGGGTAGTGCGGATTGCCGAGCAGCAGTCCCCGGCCGTTCGCGGTGGTGGCGCCCTGGAAGGCGACGGCGTTGGAGCCCATGGTCGCGTTCTCGGCGCCGAAGAGCTCACGGGCCGCCTCGGCCGTTCGGCGCGGGTCGGGGACTTCCGGGGCCGAGAAGGACGGCCCCTGAACCGAAGGTCCCCCCACGGCCGGGACGGCGGCACCCGGGGCCGAGTGCTGTCCGGACGCGGACGGCGCGGACGGCGCGGCGGGGGCGGCGGTGGCGGCCGGCGGCCGGGCCGCCGTGATGCCGTCCACGGCCCGGCCCTGGCCGCCGAGGACGGAGACCGCCCACCCGCGCCGCGCCACGTCAAGGGCGGTGACCGGGCGGACCCAGTCGGCGCCCGCACAGGCCGGGTCGGTGACGCGGTTCTTCCGCAGCCAGGCGTTGTAGCCGGCCGCCCAGCCGCGCATCAGCTCCTTCGCCTGCCGGCTCGGCCCGGCCGGGGCGGGGGTGGCGAGCAGCGCCTCGACCGTCCCGGCCTCCTTCACCCCGCGGAAGAACAGGTCGCTGGAGAGGTTCTTCGTCGCCGACGACAGGGAGCCGTCCGGTGCGGCGGCGGCGCCGAACCACCGGGACCGCTCCCCGTTCACGGTGAGGAAGCCGTCGGCGAGGACGCACACCTGGTCCGCGGCCTGCGCCCAGCCGGTGCCGAAGCCGAGGTCCGCGTAGTCCTCGGCGACGATGTGCGGAATGCCGTACTCGGTGTACCGGATGACAGCCGAGAGCCCCCGGTCCGAGGGGTGATGGGCGCGGTCGCCCTGGTCCGCGACGGCGGCGGCGGGCAGCGAGGCGGTGACGGTGGCGAGAGCCGCGCCGACCAGCGCGAGCCGTTTCCACCGGACCGGGAACGAGGTGCGGAAGTGCAAGGTGACTCCCAACGAGCATACGAGGAATGCGGGTTGGGCCATCCAGGCAGCCAAGCGCTTGCTCTGTCAACATCCCGTTCGGTATCCGCCGCACCCGGGACGCGCGACCCCGGCCGGGTACTTGACCGAGCCGCCCCGCCGCGCGGAGGATCGTCAGCCATGGACCGAGGACCAGGCAGCCTGCTCACCCGTACCGTCGACGGTGTCCTGCGCGCGAGCGCCCAGCGCGTACCCGGCCGGATCGCCGTCCGCTACGGGGACCGCGCCTGGACCTATGCCGAGCTGGACGCCGCCGTCTCCACCGCCGCCGCCGTCCTGCGGGAACGGTGGGGGCTGCAGGAGCACGCCCGGGTCGCGACCTACGCGCACAACTCCGACGCCTACCTGATCGCATTCCTCGCCTGCTCCCGCGCAGGCCTCGTGCACGTCCCGGTGAACCACCACCTGACCGGCGACGATCTCGACTACATCCTGCGCCAGTCAGGCAGTTCACTGGTCCTCGCGGATCCGGCGCTCGCCGACCACGTCCCCGCCGACCTCCCCGTACGGGCCCTGCACGACACCGGGGACTCGTTCCTCGCGGCGCTCGCCGACCCGGAACCGTACGACACGGACCGCGACGCGCGCGACCTCGTGCAACTGCTCTACACCTCGGGCACCACCGCCCTGCCGAAGGGCGCGATGATGACCCACCGGGCCCTGGTCCACGAGTACGCGAGCGCGATCGACGCCCTCGACCTGCACGAGGACGACCGCCCCGTGCACTCGCTGCCGCTGTACCACTCGGCGCAGATGCACGTCTTCCTGCTGCCCTACCTCGCGGTCGGCGCCGAGAACACCATCGTCGACGGACCCGACCCCACGCTCCTGTTCGACCTGGCCGCATCCGGGCGCTGCGACAGTCTGTTCGCCCCGCCGACCGTGTGGATCGGTCTCTCCCACCACCCGGATTTCGCCACCCGCGACCTCTCCGCCCTCCGCAAGGCCTACTACGGCGCCTCGATCATGCCCGTCCCGGTCCTGGAGGGACTACGCGCCCGCCTGCCCGGCCTGCGCTTCTACAACTGCTTCGGCCAGTCGGAGATCGGCCCCCTCGCCACCGTCCTCGGCCCCGACGAGCACGAGGGCCGGATGGACTCCTGCGGCCGGCCCGTCCGCCATGTCGAAGCCCGGGTCGTCGACGAGGACGGCAAGGACGTCCCCGACGGCACTCCCGGCGAAGTCGTCTACCGGTCACCGCAGTTGTGCAACGGCTACTGGGACAAGCCCGAGGAGACCGAAGAAGCCTTCCGGGACGGCTGGTTCCGCTCCGGCGACCTCGCCGTCCGCGACGCCGAGGGGTACTTCACCGTCGTCGACCGGGTCAAGGACGTCATCAACTCCGGGGGCGTCCTCGTCGCCTCACGCCAGGTCGAGGACGTCCTCTACACCCATCCCGCGGTCGCCGAGACCGCGGTCGTCGGGCTCCCCGACGACCGCTGGATCGAGGCCGTCACCGCGTTCGTCGTCCCGCGCCACGAGGTCACCGAGGCCGAACTCCTCGCGCACGCACGGGAGAAGCTCGCCTCCTTCAAGGTCCCGAAGCGGGTGTTCCTGGTCGAGACGCTGCCCCGCAACGCCAGCGGAAAAATCCTCAAGCGCGAACTGCGGGACCGCTTCGGACGCCGGTCCTGAGGCCGCGTCGATCCGGCCGGGTCACGCGCCGGACACCGCGATCCCGGCCCGATCGGAAAGACCCGGCTAGCGATCCTGCACCAGGCAGAGGACGTTTCCCTCGCTGTCCTTGAACCAGCACCCTCGCATGTTCTCCGTCTCGGCCACGCCGTCCACGGTCTTGAGGCCCGGCAGGTCGTAGTCCTCGAAGGTCACGCCCTTCGCCTTGAGCTCCGACATCGACGCGTCGAGGTCGTCGACCTTGAAGCTCGCCAGCGTGTGCTGGGCCTGGCCGCCGTACGGGGTCTCATAGAGACCCACGATCGTCCCACCGGACTCCAGCCTGGTGTCCTCCGGCGCTTCCCGGGTCAAGGTCAGGCCCAGGGTCTCGGTGTAGAAGCGCTTCGCCCTGGCCAGATCGTTGGCCGGAATGATCGCGGCTACGGGAGAGTCCGCCAGCATCGCAACCACCTCCTCCCTCCAGGCTACGCAGCCACCGTGCTCAGCGCGCGTCCCGCAGATCCACGATCCGCTTGATCTTGCCCACCGAGCGTTCCAGGGTCTCCGGGTCCACCACCTCGACCGCGACCGACACCCCGATCCCGTCCTTGACCGCCTTCACGATCGCCCGCGCGGCGTCGTCGCGCTCCTCGGGCGTCGCGTCGGGGCGGGCCTCCGCGCGCACCGTCAGGGCGTCCAGACGTCCCTCGCGGGTCAGCCGGAGCTGGAAGTGCGGGGCCACGGCAGGGGTACGCAGCACGATCTCCTCGATCTGGGTGGGGAAGAGGTTCACCCCGCGCAGGATCACCATGTCGTCGCTCCGGCCGGTGATCTTCTCCATGCGCCGGAACACCCGGGCCGTGCCCGGCAGCAGCCGGGTCAGGTCCCGGGTGCGGTAGCGCACCACCGGCATGGCCTCCTTGGTCAGGGAGGTGAAGACCAGCTCGCCCTCCGCCCCGTCCGGCAGCACCTCGCCCGTGATCGGGTCCACGATCTCCGGGTAGAAGTGGTCCTCCCAGATGTGCAGCCCGTCCTTGGTCTCCACGCACTCCTGCGCCACGCCCGGGCCCATCACCTCGGAGAGCCCGTATATGTCGACGGCGTCGATGGCGAAGCGCTCCTCGATCTCGCGGCGCATCTCCTCCGTCCAGGGCTCGGCACCGAAGATGCCGACCTTCAGGGAGGTGCCGCGCGGGTCCACTCCCTGGCGCTCGAACTCGTCGAGCAGGGTCAGCATGTACGAAGGCGTCACCATGATGATCTCGGGCTCGAAGTCCTGGATCAGCTGCACCTGGCGGGCGGTCATGCCGCCCGAGGCGGGGATCACCGTGCAGCCGAGCCGCTCGGCCCCGTAGTGCGCGCCCAGACCGCCGGTGAACAGCCCGTACCCGTACGCCACGTGCACCTTGTGTCCGGGCCGGCCGCCGGCCGCGCGGATCGAGCGGGCGACCACGTCCGCCCAGGTGTCGAGGTCCCGCTCGGTGTAGCCGACGACGGTGGGCCGCCCGGTCGTGCCGCTGGAGGCGTGGATGCGGCGGATCTCCGACTGCTCCACGGCGAACATCCCGAACGGGTAGTGCTCGCGCAGGTCCGTCTTGGCGGTGAAGGGGAAACGGGCCAGGTCGGCGAGCGTACGGCAGTCCTCCGGCCGCACTCCCGCCGTGTAGAAGGACTGCCGGTAGAACGCCACGTTGTCGTAGGCGTGCCGCAGGGTCGCACGCAGCCGCTCCAGCTGGAGGGCCTCCAGCTCGTCGCGGCCGAGCCGCTCGCCCGCGTCCAGCAGGTCAGTCATGCGCCACTCCCTTGCCCTCACGCCGTACCGCCGGGCCGTCCGGCCAAAACGGGCGACCGATCATTCGGTAGATCTTCGCGAGGTCAGTAAAACCGTCCCCACCCCGGGCTTGGCAAGAGGTCGGGCCAGGTTTTCTCGACTCGTCCGTCCGGGCGATCGGCGAAGTGTCCGAGACGTCCGGACGGGGCCGGACCCGACAGCGCGGCGGGCGCCTGAACAGGCGGCCCGGCACCCCAGCCGGGCCGCCCACGTCGACGTTATTCCCGCAGCCGGGCGGCGCGCGGAGAAGATCACACCTTCGGGTGGAATCGATGTTCGCGGCATGCCCACGGGGTGAGCGGGGGCGACGAGACCGGAACCCCGACCGGCCCGTGCCGACGGTCCCGGAGGCGCGCCGCCCCGTAATCCGGTGGCGCCGGACCCATGGCGGATGCTGTGGTGGCGGCCATGGACCTCACCGCCTTGCGCCTCCTCCACGACCGCCAGCTCCGCCTGGGTGCCCGCCCGGACGGACCCGGCGCCCGCGTCGAACGCGACGGACTCGTCGTCCGCCAGACCGGGCCCGCGCACGGCTGGAACGGGATCCTCTGGTCCGGCCTCGGCCCGCACGACGCCGACGCGGCCATCGCCGCCCAGATCCGCCACTTCCGTGCGGCCGGCCGCTCCTTCGAATGGAAGCTGTACGGTCACGACGGGCCGGCCGACCTCGCCGCACGCCTCCTCGCCGCCGGGTTCACCGCCGACGAGGAGGAGAGCCTGATGGTGGCCGAGGCGACCGCCCTGCCGTCGCACGAGGGCCTGCCCGAGGGAGTGGAGCTGCGCGCGGTCACCGACGAGGCCGGCGTCCGGATGGTGGTCGAGGTGCACGAGCGGGCCTTCGGCACGGACAGCTCCCACCTGGGCCGTCGCCTCCTCGATCAGCTCGCCGACGCGCCCGGCACCGTGGCGGCCGTCATCGCCCTCGCCGACGGCGTCCCCGTCAGCGCGGCCCGCCTCGACCTGCCGCGGGACACCGACTTCGCGGGGCTGTACGGCGGCGGCACCGTCGAGGCCTGGCGGGGCAGGGGGCTCTACCGGGCCCTGGTCGCGCACCGCGCCCGGATCGCCGCGGAGCGCGGCTACCGCTACCTCCAGGTCGACGCCGCCCCGACCAGCCGCCCGATCCTCACCCGCCTGGGCTTCGCCGAGCTCACGACGACCACGCCGTACCTGTACGAGCTGTAGGTCATGGCCTTCCGGTCCGGGCGGACACCGCGGGCCCGGCATGCTCCGGCAGGCACGGCCCAGGTCCGCCTCTCCGACCGTGCGGGCCCGCCGCGGCCGGCCCCGAGGGCGACACCCGCCCCGCCGCGTCCGGCCCCGAGGGCGGACACCCGCCCCGCCGCGTCCGGCCCCGAGGGCGGACACCGGCCCCTCAGCAGGGTCGATAACGCTGGGGTCACTACGCCTGGCGAACCCAGTGCGCCGGACGCTCGAAGCCCTCGGGCAGGCGGGTGGCCGCGTCGCCGCGGGCCGCGTTCAGCTGCGGCTGGGTGAGGAAGAGGGCGCCGGTCAGATCCGCGCCCGACAGGTCGGCGTCCCGAAGGTCGGCACCGATGAGATCGGCGAGCGACAGGTCCGCGCCGCTCAGGTCCGCCGCGATGAGCAGCGCCCCGCGCAGATCCGCACCCCGCAGCTTCGCCCCGCGCAGCCGGGCCCCGATGAGATCGGCGCCCCGCTTGTTCTTCGGCCTGCCCCCGGCCGCGGCGCGGACCAGGGTGCTGCTCCTGAGCAGCAGCGGGTTGACCTCGGCCCGTACGGGGGCGACGTCCAGCTTCTCCAGATCGGCCGCCGAGCCCTCGGTCAGCTCCGTCACCCGGGCCAGGGCCCGGTCGAGGTCACGGTGGACGGGACGGGTCGCGGCCAGCGCCCGGGCCTCGGTGAGATAGCGCAGCAACTCGTGCAGCTGGCGCATCACGGGGAACACCTCGTACATCTGCCGGGCGGTGTCCGGCGCCTCCCTCCAGGACACCCCGCCGAAGGTGACCTGGGAGACCCGCTGACCGGCGCCGAAGCAGTCGTAGACCGTGCAGCCCGGGAAGCCGCTGTCCCGCAGCCGCGTGTGGATGCCGCAGCGGAAGTCCTCCTGGAGGTTCCGGCAGGGCTCGCCCGAGGACTTGTCCACCGCGAAGTCGGCGGACCTGGCGAAGGGGAGGGCCACGCAGCACAGCCCGAAGCAGTTCGCGCAGTCGCCGCGCAGCTCGACCTGGGGAAGCTGGGCCGGGGACACGGGCGGACGGGTCTCGGACACGGTGAAGCGGCTTCCTTCGCTGGTCGGGGCGGACATCCCACCGTATCGCGCCGTCGGCGAACTCGGTTGCCGCGCCCCGTTCCCGGCGTTCATGATCGGCACCATGCCTCGGTTCACGACGTACGACGGAACGGAACTCTCCTACCGGACGCTGGGGGTGGGGGAAGCCCTGCTCGTCCTCCCCGGCGGCCCCATGCCCGCCGCGGACCACCTCGGCGACCTCGGCGGACTCGCCGCGCACCGCACCCTGTTCGTGCTGGAACCACGCGGCACCGGCGGCAGCGCCGTGCCCGCCGGCCCCGCGAGCCACCGCTGCGACCGCCAGGTCGCCGACGTCGAGGCCTTCCGCGCCCACCTCGGCCTCGACCGGGCCGACCTGCTGGGGCACTCCGCCGGTGCCGACCTGGCCACCCTGTACGCCGCCGCGCACCCCGAACGGATCCGGTCCCTGGTCCTGGTCGCCCCCGGCGGCCGGGCGCCCGGCGTCGCGGTCGCCGCGGAGCGGTCGGACCGGGCCGGGGCGAAGGCCCGTGACGCGCACGGGGCATTCGCTCCGGAGAACACCGGGCGGGCGCTGCGGGAGCTGACCGCCCCGGTCCTCGTCCTCGCCGGAGCGCACGACCCCGGACCCACGCCGGAGGAGGCCGCCGAGCTCGCCGCCTGCTTCCCGCACGGCGAGCTCGCCGTCCAGCCGGCTGCCGGGCACTTCCCGTGGCTCGACGACGCCGGAGCGTTCCTGCGTCAGGTCCTCGCCTTCCTCGATCCGGCGGTACGCACGGTCACCGTCGACGGCGTCCGCCTCGCGTACCGGGTGACCGGCCCGGAGGACGCCGAGCCGGTCGTCCTGGTGCACGGGCGCGGAGCCGACGGCACCGACTGGGCCGGGATCGCCGCGGAGCTGTCCGCCGACCGCCGGGTGTACGCCCTCGACCTGCGCGGTCACGGGCTGAGCGACCGGCCCGGACACTACGGCTTCGGGGTGTTCCGTGACGAGCTCTCCGGCTTCCTCAAGGCGCTCGGTCTGACGGCCGTCACCGTCGTCGGGCACTCGATGGGCGCCGGAGCCGCCTGTCTGCTGGCCCAGCGGGAGCCCGACCTGATCGGCCGGCTCGTCCTGGAGGAGCCCCCGTCGTTCGTCCCGCTCGACCCACCGCGCGGCCCGGCCGCTCCGCCGGCGGAGCCGGTCGCGCTGGACTGGGGGGTGGTCGGCGCCACCGACGCCGAGCTGAACGCCCCCGACCCGGCCTGGCGCGAGGAGCTGGGGAAGATCAGCGCCCCCACCCTGATCGTCGGGGGCGGGGCCTCCAGCCATCTTCCCCAGGACCAGGTCGCCCGGCTGGCCGAACTGGTCCAGGACGGCCTGCTGATGACGATCAAGGGCGGCGGGCACCTGGTGCACGCCAACCGGCCGGCCAAGTTCCTCGCCGCCATCCGGAAGTTCGGCGTCTGACGGTCGGCCGACGCGGACCCGGACCCCGGCCCCAAACCCGGACCCCGGACCCCGGCCCCAAACCCGGACCCCGGCCCCGGCTCCGGCGCGCGGCCGGGTCCGACGGCCGGGTTCCGGGCGGGACCAGCCCTGGTCGGGCTCTCGCCGTGCACGGCCTTCAGCCGCGGGACTCCAGCCTCGGCCGGGCTCAGGCCGCGGTCGGGCGGCCCCGGCGCCGGGGCCGCCCCCTGCTCCGGCGCCCGGTCAGGCCCCCGCCCCCGTGTCCGCTTCCACCGCCACCGACCGGGCCCAGCGGTAGTCCGCCTTGCCGCTCGGGGAGCGCTGGATGGAGTCGGCGAGCACGAGCTGGCGCGGCACCTTGTAGCCGGCGAGCCGGGTACGGCAGTGGGCCTGCACCCCCGCCAGGTCCAGGGGCGCGGCTCCGTCGCGCAGTTGGACGACGGCCGCCACGTGGCTGCCCCACTTCGCGTCCGGCACGCCGGCGACGAGGGCGTCGTAGACGTCCGGGTGCGACTTGAGCGCCTGCTCGACCTCCTCGGGGTACACCTTCTCGCCCCCGGTGTTGATGCACTGCGAGCCGCGGCCGAGGACGGTGACGATGCCCTGTTCGTCGACGGTGGCCATGTCGCCGAGCAGGACCCAGCGCTCGTCGCCCTTGCGGAAGAAGGTCTCGGCGGTCTTGGCCCGGTCGTTGTAGTAGCCGAGCGGCACGTGGCCGCGCTGGGCGAGCCGGCCGATCTCACCGACGCCCACGGGCTCGTGGGTGGCCGGGTCGACGACCTGGGTGCGTTCGTTGACGTGCAGGCGGAAGCCCTTGGCGGGGCCGGAGTCGTCGGTGGCCCGCCCGTTGGAGCCGGACTCGGACGAGCCGAAGTTGTTGAGCAGCAGCACGTTCGGGGCGAGGGCCCGGAACTGGTCGCGCACGGTGTCCGACATGATCGCCCCGGACGAGGAGAGGCTGAACAGCGACGAGAGGTCGGTGCCCTTGAGCGGTCCGTGCAGGGCGTCGACGAGGGGGCGCAGCATCGCGTCGCCGACCAGCGAGACGCTCGACACCTTCTCCTTCTCGATGGTGCGCAGGACCTCCTCGGGCACGTACTTGCGGTGGATCACGACCCGCTGGCCGTAGTTGAAGGCGATGAACGAGGTGAGCGTGGAGGTGCCGTGCATCAGCGGGGGAGTGGGGAAGAAAGTCAGTCCCGCACCGCCCGCCGCCACCCGCTCGGCCAGTTCCTCCGGGCGCTTGACCGGCTCGCCGCTCGGGTCGCCGCCGAAGAGCCCGGCGAAGAACAGGTCCTCCTGACGCCACATCACGCCCTTCGGCATGCCGGTGGTGCCGCCGGTGTAGATGATGAAGAGGTCGTCGGGCGAGCGCGGCCCGAAGCCGCGCTCCGCCGAGCCCGCCGCCTCGGCGTCGGTGAACGCGACGCAGTCCGCAGCGGGCGCGCCCTCGGGCGGGGTCCCCACCCGCACGAGGTGCCGCAGCTTCTCCGTCTGCGGCAGCGCCGCCGCGACCCGCCCGGTGAACTCGGCGTCGAAGACGAGGGCGGCCAGGTCGGCGTCGCGGTAGAGGTAGACCAACTCCTCTTCCACGTAACGGTAGTTGACGTTGACCGGTACGAGCCGGGCCTTCAGGCAGGCGAGCACGGTCTGCAGGTACTCGATGCCGTTGTACAGGTGGAGGCCGAGGTGCTCGCCGGGGCGGAGGCCCGCGTCGACGAGGTGGTGGGCGAGCCTGTTGGCGGCCCTGTCGAGTTCGGCGTAGGTGAGCCGGCGCTCGGCCCCGGTGCCGGGGTGGTCGACGTACACCAGCGCCTCGCGGTCCGGGACCACGTCGACGACCGATTCGAACAGGTCGGCAAGGTTGTACTCCACCGTTCCTCCTGATCCTGGCCCGGACGGAACCCGTCGGTCACTGGGCGGTCATTAGAGCGCCGACGGGCGGAGGTGGGAAGGGGGTGCGCAGAAGAATCTGACTGAGTGTCAGAAAACTATTGAACTGGATCCGCCACTCCTGCAACCTGTTCCAGAAATGCAGCCGGGAGTCGGGAGACGGCGGACATGGCAGACACGGCGGATGCGGCTGACGCATCGGACGCGGCAGAGACGGCAGAGACGGCAGCGACGACGGAGCCGGCAGTGGTGCCGGCGCGGGGCGGCACCGAACACCTCGACATACGGCGCGAAGGCGCCACACTCGTCCTCACCCTGAACCGGCCCGAGGCCAGGAACGCGCTCTCGCTGCCGATGCTCGTCGGGCTCTACGACGGCTGGCTGGCGGCGGACGCCGACGACACGATCCGCTCGGTCGTCCTCACCGGGGCCGGCGGCGCCTTCTGCGCGGGCATGGACCTCAAGGCGCTCGCCGGGAAGGGGATGGAGGGGGGCCGGTACCGGGACCGGATGACCGCCGACCCCGACCTGCACTGGAAGGCCATGCTGCGGCACCACCGCCCGCGCAAGCCGGTCATCGCCGCCGTCGAGGGCCACTGCGTGGCCGGCGGCACCGAGATCCTCCAGGGCACCGACATCCGGGTGGCCGGGGCCTCCGCCACCTTCGGCCTCTTCGAGGTCCGGCGCGGCCTCTTCCCGATCGGCGGTTCCACGGTCCGGCTGCCCCGCCAGATCCCGCGCACCCACGCCCTCGAAATGCTCCTCACCGGCCGTCCGTACACCGCGGAGGAGGCCGCGGCCATCGGCCTGATCGGCCGGGTCGTGCCCGACGGCACCGCCCTGGAGGCGGCCCTGGAGATCGCGGAGCGCGTCAACGCCTGCGGGCCGCTCGCCGTCGAGGCCGTCAAGGCCTCCGTCTACGAGACCGCGGAGATGACGGAGCAGGAGGGGCTGGCCGCGGAGCTCGAGCGAGGCTGGCCGATCTTCGCCACCGCGGACGCCAAGGAAGGCGCGACGGCCTTCGCCGAGAAGCGCCCGCCGGTCTACCGCCGCGAGTGACCCGCGGAACGGTCCGCCGCAGGCGCATCCGCCCCCGCCCACCAGTCAGGAGCCAGCATGACCGACGCCCTCGAAACCCTGCGCGCCCCGCTCGTCGTCGAGTTCCCCTTCACCCGCTCCCTCGGACCCGTCCAGTCCGCCTTCCTCACCGGCCTGCGGGAGCGCGTCCCGCTCGGCGTGCGCACCGAGGCCGGACGCGTGCTCGTGCCGCCCGTCGAGTACGACCCCGAGACCGCCGCCGAACTGCGCGACCTCGTCGAGGTCGGCGACACCGGCACGGTCACCACCTGGGCCTGGAATCCCGAACCCCGCCGCGGGCAACCCCTCGCATCCCCCTTCGCCTGGGTGCTCGTCCGCCTCGACGGGGCCGACACCGCCCTGCTGCACGCCCTCGACGCCCCCGGGCCCGAGGCCGTGCGCACCGGTATGCGCGTCCGGATCCGCTGGGCCGCCGAACGGCACGGCGCCATCACCGACATCGCCTGCTTCGAGCCGGCCGAGGCCGAGCGGGACGCGCGCCACGAACCCCGCCCGCACGACGGGGACTTCGCCGAGCCCGTCACCGGCATCGTCGCCGCCGCCCGCCTCGACTACACCTACACCCCCGGCCGCGCCCAGACCGGCTACCTCCGCTCCCTCGCCGAACGCCGCACCGTCGGCGAGCGCTGCCCGTCCTGCGCCAAGGTGTACGTGCCGCCCCGCGGCGCCTGCCCCACCTGCGGGGTCGCCACCACCGAGCGGGTCGAGGTGGGCCCGCGCGGCACCGTCACGACCTACTGCATCGTGAACATCAAGGCGAAGAACCTCGACATCGAGGTCCCGTACGTCTACGCCCACATCGCCCTCGACGGCGCCGGGCTCGCCCTGCACGGCCGGATCGCCGGCATCCCGTACGACCAGGTCCGCATGGGACTGCGCGTCGAGCCCGTGTGGAGCGAGGGCGGCCGCTACCCCGACCACTACCGCCCCAGCGGCGAGCCGGACGCCGACTACGACACGTTCAAGGAGCTCCTGTGACCGCAGCACGCCGGGATGTCGCCATCGTCGCCTTCGCCCAGACCGACCACACGCGCCGCACCGACGACCTCTCCGAGGTCGAGATGGTGATGCCGGTCCTCCACGAGGTGCTGCGGCAGACCGGCCTCAGGACCTCCGACATCGGCTTCACCTGCTCCGGCTCCTCCGACTACCTCGCCGGCCGTGCCTTCTCCTTCACCATGGCCCTCGACGGCGTCGGCGCCTGGCCGCCCATCTCCGAGTCCCACGTGGAGATGGACGGCGCCTGGGCGCTGTACGAGGCGTGGGTGAAGCTGCTCACCGGCGAGGCCGACACGGCCCTCGTGTACTCCTACGGCAAGTCCTCGCCCGGCTCCGTACGCGACGTGCTGACCCGCCAGCTCGACCCGTACTACGTCGCCCCCCTGTGGCCCGACTCCGTGGCCCTCGCAGCCCTCCAGGCGCAGGCCCTGATCGACGCGGGCGACACCGACGAACCCGCGCTCGCCGCCATCGCGGCCCGCAGCCGCCAGGACGCCGCCGCCAATCCGCACGCCCAGCTGCCCGGCGCCCGGCCCCAGGGCGAGCACCTCGTCGCCCCCCTCCGCACCGGAGACTGCCCGCCCATCGGCGACGGCGCCGCCGCCGTGATCCTCGCCGCGGGCGACCGGGCACGCGAGTTGTGCGCCCGGCCCGCCTGGATCACCGGCATGGACCACCGCATCGAGGCGCACTCCCTCGGCGTGCGCGACCTCACGGACTCACCCTCCACCCGCCTCGCCGCCGAGCGCGCCGGGGCCTTCGACCCGAACGCCGGCCGGCCCATCGACACCGCCGAACTGCACGCGCCGTTCACCTCGCAGGAGGTCGTCCTGCGCAAGGCCCTCGGCCTCGGCGACGCCGTCCGCGTCAATCCGTCCGGCGGCGCCCTCGCCGCCAATCCCGTGATGGCCGCCGGCCTCATCCGGCTCGGCGAGGCCGCCGCCCGCATCCACCGCGGCGCCTCCGACCGGGCCCTCGCCCACGCCACCTCAGGGCCCTGCCTCCAGCAGAACCTGGTCGCCGTCCTGGAAGGGGACTCGCATGAGTAAGGCCGTGACATCGAAGGAGTGCGTCGCGATCGTCGGCATCGGCCAGACGAAGCACGTCGCCGCCCGCCACGACGTCTCGCTCGCCGGGCTGGTCCGCGAGGCGGCGCAGCGCGCCCTGGAGGACGCCGAGCTGAGCTGGGCGGACATCGACGCCGTCGTCATCGGCAAGGCCCCCGACTTCTTCGAGGGCGTGATGATGCCGGAGCTCTATCTCGCCGACGCCCTCGGTGCGGTCGGCAAGCCGATGCTCCGGGTGCACACCGCCGGGTCGGTGGGCGGCTCCACCGCCCTCGTCGCCGCGAACCTCGTCGCCGCCCGGGTGCACCGCACCGTTCTCACCCTCGCCTTCGAGAAGCAGTCCGAGTCCAACGCCATGTGGGGCCTGTCGCTGCCCATCCCCTTCCAGCAGCCCCTGCTCGCCGGCGCCGGCGGCTTCTTCGCCCCCCACGTGCGCGCCTACATGCGCCGTACCGGAGCCCCCGACGCGATCGGCTCCCTCGTCGCCTACAAGGACCGCCGCAACGCGCTCAAGAACCCGTACGCCCACCTCCACGAGCACGACATCACCCTGGAGAAGGTGCGGTCCTCGCCGATGCTCTGGGACCCGATCCGCTACTCGGAGACCTGCCCGTCCTCCGACGGGGCCTGCGCGATGGTCCTCACCGACCGTGCGGGCGCGGCCCGTTCGCCCCGCCCGCCGGCCTGGATGCTCGGCGGCGCGATGCGCAGCGAGCCCACGCTCTTCGCCGGCAAGGACTTCGTCTCCCCGCAGGCCGGACGCGACTGCGCCGCCGACGTCTACCGGCAGGCCGGCATCACCGATCCGCGCCGGCAGATCGACGCCGTCGAGATGTACGTGCCGTTCTCCTGGTACGAGCCCATGTGGCTGGAGAACCTCGGCTTCGCGGAGGAGGGCGAGGGCTGGAAGCTGACCGAGGCGGGCGTCACCGAGATCGGCGGCGACCTGCCGGTGAACCCGTCCGGCGGGGTGCTCTCCACCAATCCCATCGGCGCCTCCGGCATGATCCGCTTCGCGGAGGCGGCCCTTCAGGTACGGGGACAGGCCGGCGAGCACCAGGTGGAGGGGGCGCGCACGGCGCTCGGGCACGCGTACGGAGGGGGCGCGCAGTTCTTCTCCATGTGGCTCGTCGGCGACCGGCCGCCCACCGCCTGAGGTCTGTCGGCGTCCCCTACCGCTCGCTACGCTGAGGCCCGGACGAGCAGCACAGCGTGACGCGTGATGCTTGGGAAGAACGCGAGAGGAGCACGGACGTGGCGAACAGCACCATGACCCAGCACGCCTGGTCGGGGCAGGACCTTCCGGACCTCGACCTGTCGCAGGCGGACTGGCGCTCCGGCAGCCAGGGCGTGGGGGACGTCGAGATCGCGTTCGTCGAGGGCTTCATCGCGATGCGCAACGGGCGTCGCCCCGAGGCGCCGTCGATCGTGTTCACCCCGGCGGAGTGGCGGGCGTTCGTGGTGAACGCGCGGGACGGCGAGTTCGACCTGACCTGAGGCGGGGCGCGAGGCCGCGTCGCGGTGGCCGCCCTAGGGTGGTGATCATGAGCGCAGAACGTGATCTGACCCGGCTGCTCGCCGGGATGCGGCCGGAGCTCCGTCCCGGCCGCTACGTCTTCACCACCGTGGACGGACCCGCCCCGGCAGGCATCGCGCCCGTGGTCACCGTCGCCGAGACCGAGGGTCTGACGATGGTCGTACGCCAGGAGGACGCCGACGCGGCCTCGCTGGCGTACGACTACGTGGCCGGCTGGATCACCCTGCGGGTCCACTCGGCACTGGATGCCGTCGGTCTCACCGCGGCCGTCGCGGGAGCGCTCGCCGAGGCGGGGCTCAGCTGCAACGTCGTGGCCGGATTCCACCACGACCATCTCTTCGTGGAACACGCGCGCGCGGAGGAGGCATTGGGTGTGCTGACGGCGCTCGCCGGGCGCTTCTGAGGCTTGTTCACACGACCTGCACAATCTTCCTCCTCGGGGGTGCTGTGCGGCGTACGCTGGGGCTTTCGTGGGGCCACCGCCCCGGACGCACCCCTTGTGCGCCGGATGTGCGCCCCCAGCGTGGGTGGGGTGAACCATGGCGGCACAGACCGGCGGACCGGCCGGCCGAGGCTTCGGCCTCATCGAGCGCGAGGCCGAACTCGCGGCGGCTGAAGAGGCGTTGAACCTCCTGACGGGGCATGGCACGGAGGCGCCCTGGTACCGGGGCGAGGCGGACGGCGCGGTGGGGGCCGCGGACCGTACGGCGGAGGAGAGCCGGGAAGCGGCAGGGGCCGACGGCACCGATGCCGATCCGGCGGATCTCGAGGACGCCACGGCCCGGCCCGGCGGTGCTCGCCACGGGTCGCTCTTCGGGCCCGGCGCCGGGCGCGCCGACCACCTCCCCTCCGCCGGCCCGGGCGCCGACGGCACCGGCCGGCCCGCGCGCGTCCCCCGGCCCCGCCAGGCGCCCGGCACACCGCTCCTGCGCGTGGTCCGGGACTGCGGGGTCGCGCCCGGGGCCGAATCCGGACGGGAGGCCGGCCGGGTCCGGCGCGGTGGAGTGCTCGCCTACGCCGCGCCCGCCGGGCTCGGGAAGACCACCCTGCTCGCCGAGATCCGCCGGCGCGCCGCCGCCAAGGGATGCACCGTCCTGTCCGCGCGGGGCGGTGACCAGGAGCAGCGGGTCGCGTTCCACGTGGCACGGCAGCTGCTGCAGCCGCAGCTCGCCGCCGCCTCCCGCACGGAGCTGCGGGAGCGGCTCGGCAGCTGGTACGACATCGTCGGCCCCGCGCTCGGTCTGTGCACGGCCGCCGAGGGCGCGCCGCCGGACCCGCAGGGACTGCGGGACGGACTCGACTGGGTGCTCACCCATCTCGCGGTACGCCGCGCACCGCTCGTGGTCGTCCTCGACGACGCGCACTGGGCCGACCCCGAATCGCTCGGCTGGCTCTCCGCGTTCTCCCCGCGCGCCGAGGAGCTGCCGATGCTGCTCGTCGTCGCCTACCGCCCCGACGAACTCCCGGATTCTGGTGAGGAGTTCACCGGGCGCCGGTCCGGGCAGCGGCCGCTCGGCCTCGAGCCCCTCACCTCGACCGCGATCGCCCGGCTCGTGCGCGACCGCGTCGGCGCCCACGCCGACGACGCGTTCTGCCGCGAGTGCTGGGCCGTCACCTCCGGCAACCCCTTCGAGGCCGTCGAGCTCGCCGCCAGGATCCGCGACCGGGGCCTGGAGCCCGTCGCCGACCGCGCCCACACGCTGCGCGACATCGCCGCCGCCGTGAAGGGCAGCGGGCTGATCGCGCAGATCGAACGGCTCGGCACCGCCACCGTGCGCCTCGCCTGGGCCTGCGCCGTCCTCGGCACCGAGATCTCCCCGCAGCTCGCCGGCGCCGTCGCCGGACTCGGCGGCGAGGAGGTCGCCCGCAGCGCGGGACTGCTGCGCCGCGCCCGCGTCCTGGCCGAGGCCGCCGACGAGGAGACGGACACCCTCGAGTTCGTCCACCCCCTCATCGCCACCGCCGTCTACGACGCCATCCCCGCCGCCACCCGGGTGGCCCTGCACGGCCAGGCCGCCTGGTGCGTCGTGGACGCCGGGCTCGGCCCCACCGCCGCCGCCCGCCACCTCGTCGAGACCCACCCCGAGGGCGACCCCTGGGTCGTGCAGAACCTGCGTGCCGCCGCCCAGGAGACGCTGCGCGCGGGCGCCCCCGACACCGCCCGCCGCTATCTGGCCCGCGCCCTGCGCGAGCCCCCCGACCACGACCAGCGGGCCGCCGTGCTCTTCGAGCTCGGCTCGGCCTCCCTGCTCACCGAGCCCGCCACCACCGTCAACCACCTCCGCGCCGCCCTGGAGGAACCGGTCGCCGAGCCCGCCCTGCGGCACGGCATCGTCTACCGGCTCTCCCAGGTCCTCGCCCACAGCGACCGGCTCGTCGAGGCCTCCGAGCTCCTCGGCCGGGAGTCACGGCTCACCACCGACGCCCGCAGCAGGCTGCGCATGCAGTCCGAGAAGTTCATGTGGGACGCCTTCCGCGCCGACGAGCCCGACTCCCCGGCCCGCTCCCGGCGGCTCGCCCGCCTGGCCGACCGGCTCACCGGCCGCGACCTCACGGAGCGGTACATCATCGGGCTGCGCGCCTGGGACGCCACCCTGCGGGCCGAGCCCTCGGCCGTCGCCGTGGGCCATGCCGAGCGCGCCCTGCAGGGCGGCCTCAGCTGGGCCGACGAGAGCCGCGGCTTCGAGGTCCCCGTCCTCGTCGCCCTCACCTTCCTCTACGCCGACCGGCCCGGCCGCGCCGAGGAGCTCTTCGCCGCCGGCACCGCCGAGTTCGAGCGGCAGGGCTGGCGCGGCGCGCACCTGTCCTTCGCGTACACCCTGCTCGGGTACATCCGCTACCGCCGCGGCCGGCTCGTCGAGGCCGAGGACTTCGTGCGCGCGGGCCTGCGGCTCGCCGAGCGCGTCGGCCCGCGGACACCCGCGCTGTGGTACGCCGTCGGAGTGATGATCGAGGTCCTGCTCGCCCGGGGCCGTACGGAGGAGGCCGAGCGGGTCGCCCGCACCCACGACTTCGGCGAGCCGTTCCCGGCCGCCGTGACCTTCCCCGACTCCCAGACCGTCCACGCCGAACTGCTCCTCGCCACCGGCCGCACCGAGGAGGCCGCCGCCGAGTTCGCCGCCGTCGGCCGCCGCCTCGACCCGCGCGGCATGCGCAATCCCGCCTGGTGCCCCTGGCAGTCGCACCTCGCCCTCGCCGAGGCCTTCGAGACCCCCGGACGGGCCCGCGAGACGGCGCTCGCCGCCGTGGCCCGCGCCCGCCAGTACGGCGCCCCCTCCGCGATCGGCCAGGCGCTCCGCGTCACCGCCGAGGTCTCCCCGGACACCGAGCGGGTCAAGCTCCTGGAGGAGTCCGTCGACTGGCTCGACCGCTCGCCCGCCGCCTACGAGCTGGCCCGCTCCCTGGTCGCCCTCGGCACCGCGCTGCGCCGGTCTGGCCGCACCCAGGAGGCCGCCGAGCACCTCTACCGGGGCCTGGAGACCGCGCAGAGCTGCGGCGCGGACGCGCTGGTCGAGGACGCGCGCGGCGAGCTCGCCGCAGCCGGGCTGCGGCCCCGCGCCCTGCTGGCCGCCGGCACCGACACGCTCACCGCCCGTGAGCGGACCGCCGCCGAGCTCACCGCCCGCGGCAAGGACCCGGCCGGGGTACTCGGCGGCGACCGCGCCACCGTCACCCGTCTGCTCTCGGCCGTGTACCGCAAGCTCGGCACCGACCGCGCCGGACTCGCTCAGGCACTCCACGGCGAAGGCACCTGACGCCGCCCCGGCGCGCCGCACCGCGCGCCGGGGCACGTACCATGGCGGTATGTCCTTCCTCCGCCGCCGCAGCGCCGCCACACCCGCGGGTCCGGACTTCGACGTCCTGGCCATGGACCCCGGGGACTGGCCCGGCAATCTCGGCGCCGGCCTGCTCCCGGCCCCCGACGGCAGCTGCCAGGGCGTGTTCCTGCGCTACGACCTGTTCGGCGGCCGCGGCCCCGCGATGATCATCGGCAATCTCCCGGAGGGCTCCCCGGCACGCGAGCTCGCCGACGGGCAGGTCCCCTTCGAGGTGGCCCAGCTCCTCGCGGCCCTGGAGAACGACGAGCCGGTCGAGGTCCTCGACCGCGAGGACGTCCCGGTGATGCAGGGCGACAACCTGCTGATCGTGCGCCGCATCAAGCTCTCGGAGAGCCGCATCTCCTGCGTCCAGTTCGACCGCAGCGACAACGTCCTGGTGACCATCGCCAGTTGGGACCGGCCCATCACCGACGATCTGTACGCGCTGCTCAAGCCGCTGCCCGCCGAGCTGTTCCAGCAGGGCTGACCGGGAGGCGGGGGCCGATGAGCGCACGCGTCGACAGCTGGATCTGGGCGGTCCGGCTCACCAAGACCCGCTCCCAGGCCGCCGCGGCCTGCCGGGCCGGGCACGTGAAGGTCAACGGCGACCGGGCCAAGCCCGCGCAGCCCGTGAAGCCGGGTGACGAGGTACGCGTCTTCCACGGCGGCCGCGAGCGGATCGTCGAGGTGAAGGAGCTGCTCACCAAGCGGGTCGGCCCGCCCGCGGCCGCCGAGGCCTACGTCGACAACAGCCCTCCGCCGCCGCCCCGCGAGCACGTGGCCGTCGCCGGTGTGCGCGACCGTGGCGCCGGCCGCCCCACCAAGCGGGACCGCCGCGAGCTCGACCAGCTGCGCGGACAGCGCCCGTAACGCACGGACGACAGGCCCCCGGCTGGTGCCGGGGGCCTGTCGCGTCCGGCTAGGCCACCGGCACGCCGAACGTCGCCGTGATCCGTGCCGCCGAGGTCCCGAGGCCCCTGGGGCCGCCGCGCGCCAGCGCCGTGGCGCTGTTCCTGCGGGCGTCCTCGGCACCGTAACGGCGCACGTTGCGGTGCCAGTTGAGGATGCCGGCCAACCAGTCCTCCAGCTCCCGCAGATACGACTCGAAGGCCGCCCGTCCCCGCGCGTCGACCCCGAAATCCGCATAGAGGAGAGGAACTTCGTGCCTCTTCACGTGCTCGTACTGGCGGAGCCGTCCGCGCATCAGGTCGTCGACCATCGCCGTCGCGGTCGGGCGGTCGCAGTCGAAGAAAGTCTGCAACACCAGTACGGCGTTGTGCAGCTCGCCCTCGACCTCGATCTCCTTCCGGTACGAGAAGAGGTCGTTCATCAGCGTGGCGTAGTCCATGACCGAGCCCTCCAGGGCGCGGACGGTGCCGGTCTCATGGAGCTCCGGCGGAAGCACTTCCGCCCGTCGCAGCCGGGACATCAGCAGCGTCAGCTCGGACCCGAAGGTGCTGCGGCGCATCTCGATGTAGTCGACCGGGTCGGGCACCCGGTGCTGGGCCGTGTTCTGCAGCTCCCACATCCAGCTGTCCAGCATCGCGTCGAGGGCCGTCCGCAGCTGGGTCCGGGCCGCGGGGCCCATCGGCTCCGCCGTCCGTGCCCACACGTCGGCGAGCGCCCGCTCCAGCGGGTTCGACGCGGCCGCCGCGCCGGCGGACGGATCCTCCACCGGCATGCAGGTCTTGAGCCGGTCGGTCTGCAACCGGGCACCGAGCAGGTTCCGCGGCCGCCCGAAGACGTAGGGGTAGTAGTCGTCGGCGTAGGTGCCCCAGGTCAGCCACAGGGTGCTGAGCGTCAGTTCCTCGAGGGTGGCATCCGGATCGAGCCCCGCCGAGCAGAGCGCCAGGTCGAAGCCCTCGGCCGTCGGCCGGTCCCAGATGTCGTCGAGGAGCCCCATTCCCTGCGCCCAGTCGAGCGAGGCCCGGAGCGCCTCGGGGTGGTGCGGGCTGAGGGACAGCGGGTACGGCAGGTCGAACTCCGGCAGAGGCAGGGCCCCGACGCTCTGGTGCGGCTGGTGGGTGAGCGTCCGCAGCCGGCTGGCGGCGGGCCGGCCGAAGAGGTTCCTGATGTCGAGCGCGGAGACGCCGATCGGGCCGTCGAATCCCGAAGTCCCCTTCACCAGGCCCTCGTTCATGTACCGGCTGGAGCGCAGATGCCACTCGTGGCCGCCGGACTGCCAGTCCTGGAGGCCCTTGGTGTACGCGGCGATCGCCGCCGCCTCCACGGGGCCGAGGCCCTTCTCGACGCAGAGTGCGGGCACTTCGGTGAGCGCGGTGTTCTCGAACTGCTGCAGCCGCGAGGTCAGCAGGTCGTTGACGGCGTTCGCCGCCTCCTGCGTCGTACACCCGAGGAACTTCTCCAGGACGAGCACGCCGTTGCTGTTCTCGCCCTCCTCCTCCACCTCACGCTGGTACGAGAAGAGGTCGTTGCGCAGGTGGACCGCGTCCGAGAAGGCGTCCCGCAACACGCGCAGCGGCCGCGCGTACGCCACCTGCTCGGGCACCTCGGCGCCCGCCGCGTACTCGACCAGTCCCGCCGACCAGGGAGCCCCGCCCACCTTGCGGCGCATCTCGATGTACTCGACGGGGTTGGCGATCCGCCCCTCATGGATGTTGTCGAGCTCCCACAACGACTCGTACAGCAGATGCTCGGTCGCCTCGGCGAACCGCACCCGCCAGGCCTCCGACATCGACGGAACGGTCCGCCGCCACAGATCGGCGAGACCCGCCTCGACCGGATTGACCGGCTCGGGCATGCCCGCCGCCGGGTCGGCCGGCATGAACAGGGGGAGCCGGTCGAGGTACGCCTTGCCGCCCTTGCGGTCCCGGGAGCGCTTGAAGATCTCCAGGAAGTGGTCGTCGAAGAAGAAGACCCACGTGTACCAGTCGGTGACGAGGGACAGGGCCTCCTCGTCGCAGTCGGGGTGGGTGTACGAGCAGAGCAGTGCGTAGTCGTGGGACCGGAGGTCCTCCTCCTCCCAGATTCCGGAGCCCTCCAGCATCCCCATCTCCCGCGCCCAGTCCCGGGTGTGCGTGCGGGCCGCCTCCACATGGGGATTGAGCCGCGCCGGATACGGGACATAGAAATCCGGCAGAACGAAGGGCTGAGCCATGCCGAGAAGGCCTTTCGGTGAGCGGGGCTGTCGTCCGGCCGAGCATTACCCGTCGGCCCGGCGCTCACGCGAACACCGCAATAGTCATACGAGTCGACGGGGGTGCCGTCCGGACGGCGGTCCGGACGGCACCCCCTCCCGTGGCGGCAGGTTTCGGCCGGATCCCGCTCAGGCCCGGGAAACCTGCACGTCAGCGGCCTTCACAAAGGCCACCCGATGGCCGAACTGGATCTCGTAGTACTCCTCTTGGCCGCGCACGACCGTGTGACCCGTGACGTCGAACGTTGGTGCGAAGAAGTACTCGCCCGGGGTACGGCCGCCCACCACGTACCGCTGGCCCGCGAGGAGCTTGTACGGCAGCGGGGACACCGACTGCACCGGGACACCGGCCGGATAGGCCGACGCCTCCGGATAGGCCCGCCCGTACACCGGCACCGACGCCACGCCCTCCTTCGGCGTCAGCACCATCCCCCGCGCGTTCACCGCCGTCGGCGCCTGCTTCGGGTTGTGGAACCACGCCCGCTGACCGAGGTACCAGATCGCCGTCCAGTCGCCCCGCCGCTCCGCCACGGCGAAGCTCTGGCCGGTGGAGGCCCGCGCCCCCGTGTCGTTGACCCCGGTCGTCGAAGCCTGCCCGCCCGGCCGGAGCCCGATGTCCTGCACCAGCGGCGCGTCGGCGCTCGGCGCGGTGTGCAGGCGCACGGCCCCGCTCCCGTGCGGCGCACACGCCTCCCCGGCGGTCACGCACCCCGTGTACACCGGCTGGTGCGTCGCGTAGTCCGGCCGGATCGTCACCACCCCCGCGTCCGGGCCCGCGCTCGGCGTGATCGGGCGGCCCAGCAGCCGGAAGTAGTGCGCCCAGTCCCAGTACGGGCCCGGGTCCGTGTGCATGCCCTTGATCGTCGACGTGACCGTGCCCGGCACGTTGTCGTGGCCCAGGACGTGCTGCCGGTCCAGCGGGATGCCGTACCGCTTCGCGAGGTAGCGCACGAGCCGCGCCGAGGTCCGGTACATCGCCTCCGTGTACCAGGAGTCCGGCGAGGTGAGGAAGCCCTCGTGCTCCAGGCCCACCGACTTGGCGTTCACGAACCAGTTGCCCGCGTGCCAGCCCACGTCCTTGAGCGACAGGTGCTGTGCGATGTGCCCGTCCGAGGAACGCAGCGAGTACTGCCACGACACGTACGTCGGGTCCTGCACCAGCTTCAGGGTGGTGTCCCAGCTCGCCTCGGTGTCGTGGATCACGATGTAGTCCACCGACTGCGAGCCCGGCCGGTCGCCCAGGTCATGGTTGCCGTAGTCGCCGTCCCCGAACTCCTCGTACGGGGCCGGGATCCACTCGCAGGCCACCGACGGCGGGCACTCCACCGGACCCCTCGCGGGCGCGCGCAGCCCGAGCGCGGCCACCTGGCCGGTCGCCGGGGCGACTGCCGGGTCGGCGGCCAGGGCGACCCGCTGCCCGCTGTCCGTGGTCCGGGACTCGCCGGTGCGGATCACGTCGAAGACGTCGTCGGCGTAGGCCGTCGCGGTCGCCGAGTCGTCCGCGCCCGAGTAGCGCGCCACGGCCCCGTACCAGGCGGCCGGATCCGTGCTCGCCGGCAGCCCCGCCTCGCGCTGCGCGGCGGCCAGCAGCGCCGCGCCGCCCTCGATGTTCGCCGCCGTGCTCGTCCGGAGCTCCTCGGCGGACCGGCCGGACAGCTCGGCCGCACGCTCCAGCGTCCGCAGGCGGGGCGGCAGCGCGGCAGGCACGGGCGGCGGGACGGTCTCGGCGGCGAGCCGCGGCGGCCGCGCCTCGTCACCCCGGGCGTCCTCCGAGCCCTCCGCGTGATGAGGCGCCTCGGCGAGCGCGGTCACCGCATCGGTCAGATGCATCGGACCGTAGCCGCCGGTCACGCTCGGCGCGCCGCCGTGGGCGTCCCAGCGCGACTGGAGGTACGACACGGCGAGCAGGACGCTCTCCGGGACACCGTGCCGATCGGCCGCCACCGCGAACTGCCGCTGCAGCGAGCCCGCCACGGGTTCGTCCGCCGTGGCCGGCGCCCAACCGGTCGGCGCGCCGGACAGCAGGGGCAGGAGCAGGGCGACGGGCGCGACACGTCTGAGGGACGTGGAACGGAGCAAGGCAGCCTCCAGGAACGGATGGGGGAGCGGGGGCGTGCGGGACCGAACCCGTACAGGGGTAGCGGGTCCCGGACCATCCGTCAATCACCCCTCCACACAGGCGATTTCCCACGTCAGAAGAGTTTCGCGCGGGCGGTGCGCCCGCCTGCGGCGCGTCAGTGGAGTAGACCAATAAGGGGGGCGGGGGCGGATTTCCCGGCTCCTGGCCCAGACCCGTGGCAGCGGCCCCCGCAGGCCACTCCGTCCTCGGGCGCGCACGGAACGGGGCCGCCCGGTTCCCCCCCCCGGTTGCCCCTGTGCGCGGACGGAATCGGGCGCAACGGCCATCCTTCCTCCGGCGCACACGGAATCGGGCGCAACGGCCACCCTTCCTCCGGCGCACACGGAAGCGCCGCGCTCCCGGTGTGTCGGCACCGGGCGCGCGGCGCGCCACCCCCGTCTCGTGTCGGCCCGCTCAGCGCGTCCCGACCGCCGCGCGCACGGCCCGCCGTGCCATGGCGCAGTCGTCGTGCAGCCGCCGCAGCAACAACCGCTGCTCCTCGCCGGGCGACACCGCCCCCGCGGGCACCGGCACCGAACCGCCCGGAGGCGCTTCCTTCATCGTGCGCTGCACCGCCGTCTCGTACGTACGGATCTCCCGGGTCAGCACGATCATCAGGTTCACCAGGAACGCGTCCCGGGAGGCCGTGCCCGCCTGCTGCGCCAGCTGACTGATCTGACGCCGCGCCAGCGGCGCGTCACCCAGGACCGACCACAGCGTCGCCAGGTCGTACCCGGGCAGGTACCAGCCCGCGTGCTCCCAGTCGACCAGCACCGGACCGGCCGGCGACAGCAGCATGTTGGACAGCAGCGCGTCGCCGTGACAGAACTGCCCCATGCCCTGCCGGCCGCCCGCCTGCGCGAGCCCGTGCAGCAGCTTCTGCAGGTCGTCCCGGTCCCGGTCGGTGAACAGCCCCAGCTCGTGGTAGCGCGCGATCCGCGCTCCGTAGTCGAGCGGCGCGTCGAAGGTCCCGGCCGGCGGACGCCAGGCGTTCAGCCGGGCGACCGCACCGAGCGCGGCCCGGACGTCCGCGCGGGGCGGCGCCTCGACGGGGTGGCGGGTCAATGCCGCCGCCCGTCCCGGCATCCGCTCGATGACCAGCGTGCAGTTCTCCGGGTCCGCGGCGATCAGCCGCGGCGCGCGCACCGGGGGACGGTGCCGGACGAACGAGCGGTACGACCCTATTTCGTGCCTGAACCGCTCGACCCACGCGGGGGAGTGGTCCAGTAAACACTTCGCGACCGCCGTGGTCCGTCCTGTCGTGCCGACGATCAGCACGGAACGTCCGCTGCGTCGCAGCACCTGCACCGGGTTGAACTCCGGACAGATCCGGTGGACGGACGCGATCGCCATGCGCAGCTGCGCGCCCTGGGGGCCGGACAGATCGATTCTTCCACTGGGTTGGACGGTGCTCCCCGCCCAGCGCCTCGGCCGCACCGTTCCCTGCGCGGGAACGGGGGCCAGGTACGGTCCGGAACCGGCCGGCAGGGTGCGCAGCAGCGGCCGGGGCGGGGCGGTCACGGAGGACGATGCTGTGTACATGGAGGTGACAGATCCCTTCGTGCGCCGACGAGTTGCGTGCGTCGCCCCGCCCGCCCGACCGAACCGCACCCTGGGGAAAATGAGGGCCGGTCGACGGGGCGAGGTGGCGCATTCCTACCTGACACCCGGGCGCGGGTGGCGGAACATCGGGCGCACCCTGGCGAACCCTGGCGAATAGTCGCCAGCCCTATGACAGGGGGTTACTGTCAACTCAGCCGAGAACCTGGGGGCTTAGACGTGACCGGACAGACCAACACCCGCCTGGCGGACCTCTTCGGCCTCGCCGGCTGGTCCAAGGGCGAACTCGCGAGACTTGTGAACCGGCAGGCGGCGGCCATGGGCCACCCCCAGCTGGCGACCGACACCTCGCGGGTGCGGCGCTGGATCGACATGGGGGAGACCCCCCGCGATCCCGTGCCCCGGGTGCTGGCAGCGCTGTTCACCGAGCGACTCGGCCGTGTCGTGACCATCGAGGACCTCGGGTTCGTACGACACGGGCGCGCCGGCAAGCGGCGGGACGTCAGGAACACCGACAACCCTGACGGGCTGCCCTGGGCGCCCGAACGTACGGCAGCGGTCCTCACCGAATTCACGGGAATGGACCTCATGCTCAACCGACGCGGCCTGGTGGGCGCGGGCGCCGCGCTTGCCGCCGGCTCCGTACTCACCAGCGCCATGCACGACTGGCTCCACACCGACCCCGCACGCTCCGGCGCAGCCCCCGGCGCCGTCGATCCCCTCCACGCCGACCCCGCTGGGTACGACCGTTACGAGGCCGCCCCCATCGGGTCGGAGGAGATCGAGGCCCTGGAACGCTCCGTCGAGGTCTTCCGCGCCTGGGACGCCTCCCGTGGTGGCGGCCTGCAGCGCAAGGCGGTCGTGGGCCAGCTCAACGAAGTGGGCGGCATGCTCGCCTACCACCACCCCGACCATCTCCAGCGGCGCCTGTGGGGCGTCGCCGCGAACCTGGCCGTTCTGGCCGGCTGGATGTCACACGACGTCGGCCTCGAACCCACCGCACAGAAGTACTTCGTCATCGCCGCCCACGCGGCCCGCGAGGGCGGCGACCGGCCACGCGCCGGCGAGGCGCTCTCCCGCGCCGCCCGCCAGATGGTCCACCTGGGCCGGCCCGACGAGGCGCTCGATCTGATGAAGCTCGCCAAGTCCGGCGCCGGGGAGCGGCTGCTGCCGCGCACCCAGGCCATGTTCCAGACCATCGAGGCCTGGGCGCAGGCGTCGATGGGACGCGGCCAGGCGATGCGCCGCACCCTCGGCGAGGCCGAGGACCTCTTCGTCTCCGACAAGGGTGCGGAGAAGCCGAGTTGGATGCAGAACTTCGACGAGGCCGACCTGCACGGCATGCAGGCACTCGCCTACCGCACGCTCGCCGAGCACGATCCGGCCGCCGCCGTCCCGGCCCAGCGCCACGCCAAGCTCGCCCTGGAGCTCCGGCGGCACGGCCATGACCGCTCGAAGCTCTTCGACCACATCTCGCTCGCCTCGGCCTGCTTCATCGCCGACGACCCGGAGCAGGCGGACCGCTACGCGCGACTCGCCCTCGTCTCCATGGGCGACACCTCATCGCACCGCACCTGGGACCGCTTGCGCGAGATGTACCGGCTCACCGGCCAGTACGCGGGCTACAACAAGATCGAGGACCTGCGCGAGGAGATCGAGACCGCCCTCCCGAAGGCGCCGGCGAACCGCCCCAGGACGGGAGAGGCATGACCGGCGCGGAAGGCCGGCCCCGGCGCCGTACGGGTTCGCGCCGCCGGCGACGCCCGAAAGCCACGGGACGCGGAACGGGAGCGAACGCAGCGGGCGCACGGTTCGACGGTCCGGCTCCTGACATCACGGCGTGACGCGGGGTGTCCCGAACGCGTTCGGGCGTGTCTCGCGGGGGACTTCGCGTCCTGCGGTGTGTCGTCGACAGCGCGCCCACGCAGCGTGGCGTGGCCCGGCGTGCGGCATCGGGGCGTGGCGTCGTGTACGCGTGTTCGGCCGTGTGGGGTCCCAGGTGGGGACACCCCATCGGCCGTGGCGGTTCGCACCGGCCGATGTCCCGTGCGAGCCATGAAGGTCCGGTACCGCCGTGAACCCGTACGGCCCTGACGGAGCCACCGTCGCAGCCGGAACGGTCTAGTCGCCGACCCGGACCACCATCACGCAGGCGTCGTCCTCGCGCGGTCCCTCGCCGAACTCCTCCAACACCGAACGGACGCCGTCCTGGGCGTCGCGCGCGGCGCACAGACGCGGCGCGAGGGCGAGCAGGCGCTCCGTTCCGCTGTCGTCCATGCAGTCGTCGGTCCTGGTCAGTCCGTCGGTGTGGAGCAGCAGCAGGTCACCGGGGAGCAGGCGCGTCTCGGCCTCCTCGTACACGGCGCCGGTCGTGGCGCCGAGCAGCACGCCCTCCGGCCGTACCAGGGCGCGCCCCGTCCCGTCGCGGAACAGCAGCGGGGCGGGGTGGCCGGCCTGGGACCAGCTGAGGGTCTGGGCGGCCGGATCGTAGCGGCAGCACATCGCACTGCCCAGGGCCGGCTGGACGGAGGTCTCCAGGAGCTGGTTGAGGTGCCCCATCAGCGCCCCCGGCCGGATGCCGGCCACGGCCATGCCGCGCAGCGCTCCCAGCAGCATCGCCATGGAGGACGTGGCCGACACGCCGTGCCCGGTCAGGTCGCCGACCGTCAGCAGGGCGTCCCCGTCCGGGAGCGCCAGCGCGTCGTACCAGTCGCCGCCGATGAGACCGGTCGTGGCGGCCGGCAGATAGTGCCCGGCCACGTCGAGCGGGGCGGGGCCGTCGTGCGCGAAGCGGAGGGAGCCGCGCCACGGCGGCAGCACGGCCTCCTGGAGTTCGACCGCGACGCGCCGCTCGGTGTGCTCGATGTGCTGATGGCGCTGGAGCGTGTCGCGGCTCTCGCGCACCGCCCGCTCGCTGCGGCGCAGCTCGCTGACGTCGCGCAGCACGGCCCACATGGAGGCCGTGCAGCCGTCGGAGTCGAGGACCGGCTCGCCCGTCATGTGGACGGTGCGGACCCGGCCGTCGGTGCGGACGATGCGGAACTCGCCGTCGATCGGCTTCCCGTCGATCAGGCAGTCCGTCACCATGGCCTGGAGGAGGGGCTGGTCCTCGGCGAAGACCATCGAGGGCAGCTCGTCGAGGGACATCGGGCCGCTCTCCTCCGGGCGGCCGAAGATCTGGAACAGCTCGTCGGACCAGTGCACGTCGTCGGTGAGCAGGTCCCACTCGGCGCTGCCGACCCGGGAGAGGAGCGAACCGGTCAGCCGGGGCGCGGGAACGGCCGCCTCGAAGGCGGACTCGGCGTAGGCGGCCGGCGAGTCGGCCTCGAACTGGCCGGGCAGGCCCTCCTTCAACTGGCCCAGATGCTCGTCGAGATCGTCCAGTTGGTGCACGGCCAGATCGCACAGGGCGCGCTGCCACCGGTTGTGCGGGTCGTCCTCGTCCACGACGGCGTCCCGGCGCACCGCGTCCACGTCGCCCCGCAGGCGACGCGTCTGCGAGATCAGCGCGTCCACCGTGCCTGGCTCTGGAGGCTGGGCGGGACGGTCCGCGAAGAGATGGGACGGCATGTCGTACTCCGATGCAGGCGACGTGGCGCGGCCAAGTCTGGAAGGTGAAGCCCGGGTTCGACTTTGGCACAGCCCGGGACACCTCGTAAGTGATTTGGCAACACTCGATACGGTGGTGCTTATGGCATATGCCCGAGGCCCACCGGGGGACCAGTCGACATTCGGCCACACCGGCACGGGTTACGGTGCTGCTGTGGTGAGCGACTCGGAGAACACAATGGGCACAGCGCTGCTGCTGGCCGCGGCACCGGCCGGACGGGGGCGGGCGATCGACGCGGCGTCCGTGCTGCCCGCGCTCGCGGCGGTCCCGGCCGGGGCGCTCGCAGGCACGGACATGGCGACGGTCGTCGAACTGGCGGACCCGCTCGACCCGCAGACCGTCCTCACGAGGCTGCGCGCCGCCGCGGCGAGCCCCGGCCCGCTCGCCCTCTACCTGGCAGGCCAGCTCCAGCTGGACCGCCGCCAGCAACTGCCCCACCTGGCACTCGCCCGGAGCACGCCGACGACCCTCCGCTACACCGGACTTCCCTGGCACTGGCTCGCCGCCGAGCTCGCGCCACGCCGCCCCGGCACGACCACGGTCGTCGCCGACCTGGCCGCCGATCCGGAGCTGTGGCAGCGCCTGGCCGCCGACCGGAACGCCCTGAACCTCGGGCAGGCGGTTCCCCTCTACGCCCGCATCACTCCGTTCCCGCGCCGCGGTGCCCTCCTCGCCCCCGACTACCTCCGCCACTTCGCCACCCTCTGGCGCACGGGCGTCCGCCCTCCGCTCCCCACGCTCCACGCGGAGGCGGCGGCAGCCGCGGCAGCGGTGAGCGAGTCGGAGTCGCTGCTCCTCGCCCCGCCCCTCCCGGCCGAAGCCGCGCCCACCGTGGCGCCCCTGCCACAGCCCTTCGGGGCGGTGGCGCTCGTGGACTCCCCGCCGACCCGCCGCCTGGGCGGGGCGGGTCTCGCGCAACGGGCGGCGAGCCTCGGCGCCCAGCGCGCCGGGGCCATGGCGACGCCGCCGGCGACGTCCGCCGGTGCGGAACGGGCGCCCGGAGCGCCGTTCGGCTCGAAAGTGATGCCGCCTTCCGCAACTCCCGCTGCCACGGCGGGGATCGAGGATCACGGAGTCACGGAACCGGCCGCCGAGCAGGCTCGGCCTGCCACGTCGGTTCGCGCGTCGTCGTCCGCGCGGCACGACGCGCCGACGGGCGATGCGCCGAGGGCCGAGCGGCAGGGAACGACGGACGCGCCGGAGCCGGAGCCGGGGGCGGCGGTGGCCGCTCGGGATACGTCCGCCGGTCGGGAGATCGCGGACGAAGGGCCCCGGCGCCCCGCCGGGGAACCGGCCGCGGAGCCGGCCGTGGGGCCTGCGGGCTCGGTCGCCTCGGCTGGCGACAGGCCCGTCACCGAGTACGGGGAGCACCCCGAACCGACTCCTGACCCGCCCGCTGAGGCGGAGCCGGAACCGGAACCGGAACCGGAGCCGACGTCCGAGCCACGACGCCTGTCGACTCCCGAGACCGCTCCCGACGGAAACGCCGAACCGGCCCCCACGGCCCGGCCCGAGCCGCCCGTCGAACCGCAGCCGCAGCCGCAGCGGTTGCCGGAGCCTCAGCCGGAGCCGGAGCCGGAGCCGGAGCCGGAGCCGGAGCCGGCGTCCGAGTCACGACGCCTGTCGACTCCCGAGACCGCTCCCGACGGAAACGCCGAACCGGCCCCCACGGCCCGGCCCGAGCCGACCGTCGAGCCGCAGCCGCAGCCGCAGCCGGAGCCGGAGCCGCAGCCGCGTCCGATTCCGGAGCCAAACGCGGCGCACCCGGAGCGGGTCGTCGGTGTGCCGCCGCACGGCCCCGCGGCCGGCGACGCGCCGAAGCCCGTCCCCACCCCCGCGCCTCTCCCCGCCCCTGTCGCACCCTCCCCGCCGGTCTCTGTGCCGCCGCGGCCCGCCTACGCCCCCGGGGGCGTAGCGGCACCGGAGACGCCGCGGAGGCATGTGCCCGGTTCCGGGGCAGCCGCCGGCGCCGGGCCCGACGGGCCGCCGCGGCCCGGGAGCGAGGCGGATCCGCATCCGGCGATCCTCTCGGCGGCCATGGCGGGGCGGCACGGGGAGGCGGCGGCGATGGCAGCCGCCTGGGAGAGCGACGCCTTGCGGCGGTACGGGCCGCGGTCGGGGGAGGCGCTGCACTGGGTGGAGGTGCGGGCGGATCTGGCCCGTCTCGCAGGGGAGCCCGCGCGGAGCTGCGAGTTGTGGATCGCCGCCGCGCAGGCCCGGCTCGGGCTGCGCCAGGGGCCTGACGAGCCGGACGTGGAGGGGGCGGTGGACCGGGCGCACCACCAGTGGGAGCAGATCCGGGATCCGGCCCGCGCCCGCGCGCTCGGTCCCGCGCTCGTCGAGCTGCGCCGCGCGGTGCCCGGCCGACGCGCCGGGGCCCTGGCCGCCCTCCAGAGGAGGATGGGCTGATGAACTCCCTCGCCACCGAGCAACGTTCGCTACGAGACCCGAGCGTGCGTCACCCCTTGTGGCCTCCGCTCGCCTCCGGTGATCCGGTCCTGTCCACCGACACCGTCGCGTACCCCCTCGACGTCGACTACGCCTACGACCGCGTTCCGGGCGACCTGTTCACCCGCCCCGCGGCCCACGGTCTGGAACGATGGGCGCCGTTGCTGCCGCCGCTCGCCGCGCCGGGCCTCGGTGAGGGCGACACGCCGTTGGTGCGGCTGGCCGACGGGGTGTGGGTCAAGGACGAGTCGCGCAATCCGACGTGGAGCCACAAGGACCGGCTGAACCGTGTCGCGGTGAGTGCCGCGGTGGGGTCGGGCGCCCGCGGGATCGTCGTGTCGTCCTCGGGGAACCACGGCGCGTCGGCCTCCGCGTACGCGGCCCGGGCCGGCCTGCCGTGCGTGGTCTTCACCTCGCCCTTCGCCCCGCCGGCCGTGGCGAGCCACCTGCGTGCCTACGGCGCGACCGTCCTCACCGTCCCGCACGCCTCGGTACGCCCCCTGATGCGCCGGATCGTGGCCGAGCTGGACTACCAGTCGGTCAGCAGCGTGACCGAAACGGCGCACACCGGCCACCCCTTCGGGCCGGAGGGGTACAAGACCATCGCCTACGAGATCGCCCTCGAACTCGGCCGTGCTCCCGCCGCCGTCCATGTGCCCACCGGTTACGGCGAGTTGCTCTTCGGCATCGCCAAGGGCTTCCAGGAGCTGGCCCGCCTCGGCGTCACGGACTCGGTGCCGCGCGTGTACGCGGCCGAGCCGGCCGCCGCCGGCGCGCTCACCGAGGCGATGCGCACCGGTGCCGACGCGGCACGGGTCCCGGTCGGCCCGACCGCCGCGTACGCCATCGACTGCGAGATCAGCGGCTACCGCGGGGTCGTGGCCCTGCGGGCGACCGGCGGAGCGGCCCGCAAGGTGACGGACCGCCAGATGGCGGACGCCCAGGCCGAACTGGCCTCGCAGGGCCTGTGGTGCGAGCTGTCCTCCGCCGCAGGCCTCGCGAGCCTGCGCGCGCACGGCCCCGCCGACGAGGACGGCCCCGTCGTCTGCGTCGTCACCTCCAGCGGTTACAAGGACACGGCCACCGCCCGCGACACCCACGCACCGACGGACCTTGGATGGGACGAGGTGAAGGCGCTCCTCACCCAGGCATGAGCCGCCCCGGGCAGGGGCTCCCGCCCGTCGGCCACCACTCGACCGGAGAGCACGCCGGGACTGCTCGGCAGCCCGTCACCGACGAGGGGTTCGCCGAACGGACCGCTGCCGGTCCGGCGGTCGCCGGACTCGTCCTCAAGGGCTCCCGGCCCCACGACCGCGTGACCATCGTCCCTCGGACCGTGATCTTTACGTCGTCTCGCCGACGGCGCGGCGCCCCTCTCACCCGCCATGCCGGGCAGTCCGGGCGCAGGCACCCGGCCGCGAGGCCGGCCCCGCCGGTCGGGCCCGCGGGTCGCCAGGTCGGCCCGCAGGGCGGTACGGCGCCGGGGGCCGGTCCGACGTCCGTGGTACGTCTCGGGGCCTGTCATCATCGACGTATGGCCTCCTCCCCGGCAGCGACCACTTCGGCCGAGCCCCTCGTCACCGAGCGGCTCGTGCTACGGGCCGTGCGTGAACGGGACGTCCCCGCGCTGACGCGGCTGTGGACCGACCCCGAGGTGCGGCGGCATCTGGGCGGGCCGGTGGTCGAGTCCGTGATCCGCATCCGGCAGCGGCGGATCGTCGGCGCGCCCGGCTTCCACGCGGTGGAGCGGGCCTCCGACGGTGTCGTCCTCGGTCTGGTGACCGTCGACAGGGAGGGCCGGAACGGCGAGACCGAGGTGTCCTACCAGTTCCTCCCCGAACACTGGGGGCAGGGCTACGCGCGGGAGGCCGTCGCCGCGGCCGTCGAGCGCGCCCTGAAGGACGTCCCGGCCGTCGTCGCCGTCACCCAGGAGGCCAACACGCGCTCCCGTCGCCTTCTGGAAGCCGTGGGCATGACCCAAGCGGAGTCTTTCGTCGAGTGGGACGCCCATCAGGTGCTCTACCGGCGCGTGCGGAGCTGACCCCGGGGGCGGTCACGGGGCTTCCGAGGAGGCGGCGGACGTCAGGGTCGCCATCGCCCGCGCCAGCCGCGCCGCCCGCGTCTTCGGCGTCCGGGCCTGCCACAGGCTCAGGATGATCAGGTAGCGGTCGGTCTTCCCGAGCGCCTCGAACGCGGCCGCCGCCTTCGGCTCCGCCGCCAGGGCTTCCGCCAGGTCGTCCGGGACGGCCGCGTCCTTCTGGGAGGGGTACGCGGCCGCCCAGCGCCCGTCCGCCTGCGCCGCCCTGACCTCCGCGAGCCCCGGCTCGCGCATCCGGCCGGCGGCGAGGAGCGACTCGACCTGGCGCACGTTCACCTGCGACCAGAGGCTGCGAGGGCGCCGCGGGGTGATCTTCTGGACGTAGCTGCGCTCGTCGCGTGCCTTGCGCTTGCCCGTGATCCAGCCGAAGGCGAGCGTGGCGTCGAGGATGTCCTCGGACGTCGGCGAGCTCAGGCCGGAGCCGCTCCTGCCCAGGAGCAGCCAGATGCCCGGCGTGTCCCCGTGGTGCCGCTCGAGCCAGGCCTCCAGCTCCGGCCCGTCGGCGAACGCGATCACCGCGAGTCCCTCGACGGTCTCGCTCGTCTCCATGCGGACGCCCCTCCGTGGCCTGGCCGAGATCGCGACCATCGTAGGGCCACGGTCGCCGGCCGGGACGAACCGGCCGTCGGGCGCGGGGCTTTCGTGCTACGGACGGCCGGCCGGCTCAGAAGCGGGCGTGCGTCGTGATGTCCGACGCGAACTGCTCGATCATCTCCGACGTCACGGTCGGCCGGCACTGGCCGATCGCGTCCAGGTAGTCCGCCGTGGTCGCGCCGGGCGTCGGCGCGGCGCCGCCTCCCTGGTGGCCGCCGAGCGCCACCAGGTCCCGCTCGAAGGAGTTCTGGGCGGCGATCCGCGCCGCGTGCTCGATGTCGGCCGGGGTGAACAGATCGCTCGCGGCGACCAGCGCGTCAACGTCGACGTCCGGGCGGGCGCCGGTGTAGCGCGCCCAGATCGCGGACCGGGCCGCCTTGTCCGGCGTACCGATCGGGATGAGGTAGTCGAAACGGCCGGGGCGCAGGAAGGCCGGGTCGAGGGAGCGGATGGAGTTGGTGGCGCACACCAGCAGCCGCTCGTCGCGCTCCCGGAACCCCGGGATGAGCTTGAGCAGTTCGTTCGTCACCCCGTGCATCCCGCCCGGCTGCACGGGTTCGGTGCGTACGGGGGCGATCTCCTCGACCTCGTCGATGAAGACCAGCACCTGGTCGAGTTCGGCGATACGGGCGAAGGCGGTGCGCAGTGCCGCGGCCAGGTTGCCCTCGTCGGCCAGGCGGGACGGCAGGATCTCCACGAACGGCCAGCCGAGCCGCGAGGCGACCGCCCTCGCGAAGGTGGTCTTGCCGGTGCCGGGCGGGCCGAAGAGACCGATGGCCCGCGGCGGGCGCACCCCGTGGCGCGCGGCGCGCTCGGGTTCGGCGAGCGGCAGCACGACACGCCGCTCGATCAGGTCCTTCTCGCGTTCCATGCCCGCCACCTTGGCCCACAGGTCGGTGGGCAGGACCCGTCCGCCGAGGTCGTCGAGGAGGTTGGCGGCGGGGCCGTGCAGCGGCTCGACCTTCTCGAAGTAGGCGACGGCCGGCTGCCGGGTGTACCCGGCGTTGAGCAGTCCCTCGCCGAGGAGTTCCTCCTCGGGCAGCACGTAGGCGATCCGCGCCACCCGGGCGGCGACCAGCCGTCGCTCCAGCTCCACCAGGAGCGCGCTGGCCAGCCCCCGGCCGCGCCACGCCGAGGAGATGGCGATCCGCATCACCCAGGCCCGTTCGCCCGCGACGCAGGCGAGCGCGGCGCCGATCGGTACGCCCTGGTGGACGGCGACGACGGCCGGCTGGCGCGTGGTGAGGGCGCCGATGCACTCGGCGAGCGAGAAGACGGACTCCTGGCCGAGTTCGGCCGTGGTGTCGATCAGATGGACGACCGCGGCGAGATCGCTCTCGCGGTAGTCGTGGATGAGCCAGTTCACCGGTGGTACCGCCCCTCGTACGTACTGTCGCGCCTGGTGACGGCGAGGCTAGGCGGGGCGGTCGGGGCGGGTCCTCCGCCACCGTGCACAAGCGGCGGGAGGCGATTGCGCCGGACCGGCTCTATGCGCGGCGCACGTTTCCTGCGGCGGCGACTCCGGGGAGCGGTCCCGAGGCGCGGTCGGGGGAGGGCGGCGGGCCCAAGTCGTGGTCAGGGAGGGCGGCGGGCCCAAGTCGTCGTCGGGGAACGGGCGAAGCCCCCGGAAGGCGGACCTTCCGGGGGCTTCGTCGAACAGCCGGGGTGAGCGGCAGCGGCTCGGGTGAGCGGCTTCGGCCTAGTAGGCGCCGGCCAGCTTCGGGTTCGCGCCGTGCTCGTTCTGCGCCTGGTCGCCCTCGGTGCAGTAGAACACCAGGAGCACGATGAAGCCGACGAGCGGGATCAGGCCGATCAGGATCCACCAGCCGGAGCGGCCGGTGTCGTGCAGACGGCGCACCGAGATCGCGAGGTTCGGGATGAGCACCGCGAGCAGGTAGATGATGCTGATGAGCTGAATGCCCAGGGCGCCGTCGATGACGGACGTGACGATCGACGCGATGAAGTTGAACAGCTGGAACATCCAGAATTCCTTGCGGCGCGCCCGGCCGCTGAACACCGCGTACTTCTTGAAGGCTTCGAGGTACCAGTTCACTTTGTCCCCCCAAGGACTGGGTTGAGAGCGGGAGCCTGTCCCTGTGGAGCTAGGCTTACGCAGAACTTATGTGGCTGAAACGGCGTGGGTCAATTCGTTACCTTGCAGTGGCCGTTCACAGACACGGGCGCGACAGAAGTGAACGGCGTCGCCCCCCTGTGTGAGGGGGCGACGCCGTTCCGGAAGAGGATCCGCTGTCACGTCCTTCTCTTGCTCATGAGCAGTCCGCCTGCCGTGAGGGCGAAGAGGCAGACGCAGGCGCCGGTGATGACATTGCTGAGGATCGCGCCGGTGCCGGCGTCCCGGGAGACCACCCACGGAGAGACGATCAGCCACACACCCATCAGCAGCACCACGAAGTTGAGGTCCTGGGACCGTTCCGGAGCCATCGACATGCAGAGCCCCAGGCCGGCGAGCGCGAGGCCGACGATGAGGTTGCTGATGGCGAGCTCCGGCTTCGCGGCGGAGAAGTGGACCGTCCATGCGGACACGGCGGCGTAGATTCCGGCGATGATCACCAGTTCCTCTACGGCCGCGACACCTCGGGTCTGGAGCATACGGGCATAACGATCCCGCATTTCTCCCGCGTCCGGGTGTCCCCTGATATCGCCGGGACGGTGAGAGACGTCGGCCATACGACTCGCCTCCTTCTGGCGTCTTGCACGTCCGACCGCGCTTGCGGCATCGTGCCGCGGTTTCATTGTGCTCTTATCTGGCCTTTATGTGTAGATGTGTCCGATAAGGGATGTGTACAGAAAACCCGCGCGCGATATGGGCGGAATCGTCAAATCCGCCCAAGCGTTCAACAAAAGTTTAGAGAAAGGGCAAACGCGGCCCCGTATCGATATGCGCGCGGGGCCGCGGAGAGGGATCGTCAGGACGCGGCGGCCGGACGCGGCGCCCGCGTGTAAGGCCGGGTGATGATCTCCATGTTGTGCCCGGAAGGATCGTCGAAGTAGGCGCCGCGGCCACCGAACAGGCGGTTGATCCGGCCCGGGTCGGAGTGCTGCGGATCGGCGTAGTACGTGACGCGCATCCGCTCGAGGCGGTCGATCATCGCGTCGAACTCCTCGTCGGGGACGAGGAACGCGTAATGGGTGGGGGTGAACGCGGTGTCCTCCGCGTCGTAGTAGTCCAGGGTGACGCCGTTGCCGGTGTCGACCGGCAGGAACGGTCCGAAGGGCGCACCGACCTCCAGGCCGAGGACTTCGGCCAGGAACTCGGCGGAGACCCGCTTGTCACGGGCATGGACGACGGTGTGATTGAGCTCGACGGCCACAGGGGGTCCTTTCGCAGGGCAGGCGCTGGTGTCTTCTCCTCTCCCGTACGCGTGGTACGGGGCGGAGGACCGCGGCGGACCCCGCGCCCACCGGCCGGGGGCGCTCACGCCACGGCCGGGCGCCTCTCTCGATCACGGCTCATGGCCGACCCGGCAGTCATACGATCACGTTAACCCCTGGCGATCTTCGTCTGCAACGGCGTTTACGGCCAGGTGTGTCCGGGCCTCGCGGCGTAGCCTGGAAGTGGACTCGGGGTCGCACCTTCCCACCGCCGGGAGGCGGACGATGACCGGAATCGTTTCCAGGAGCTTCGACTCCGCGGACGAGGTCCGTCCCTTCGAGGACGGCAAGGGCCGACTCGATCTCATCACCACGGGCAGCGGCGCGGTGGGCCGCGCCGTGTTCGAACCGGGCTGGAAGTGGTCACAGCACGTGAAGCCCCTCGCCGGCACCGACAAGTGCATGGCGCACCACGTCGGGTACGTCGTCAGCGGCCGGATGAAAGTGGTCATGGACGACGGCGAGTCCGCCGACCTGATTCCCGGTCACTTCTACGAGGTCCAGCCGGGGCACGACGCCTGGGTGGAGGGCGACGAACCCTGTGTCGCGCTGGACTGGGTCGGCTTCGTCGACTACGCGAAGTAGCGGGGTCGGCCCGCATCCCTCGCCCTGACCCACCCGGGCCTCGCCTCGCGTCGGCGGGTCCGGGCGGGTCGTCCGCATGCCGAAATCGCCGCCCCTCTCGTCGCGCCCTCCGGCACGATGCGGCCCATGAACCGAGATCACCGCACACCGCCGCCCCGCACCGCCGACGAACGCGCCACGCTCACCGCCATGCTCCAGTTCCAGCGCGACACGCTGGAGATGAAGTGCGCCGGGCTCGCCCCCGAGCAGCTCAGGAGCAGGCCGGTCAGCCCGTCCGGGCTGTCGCTGCTCGGTCTGGTGCGGCACGCGGCCGAGGTGGAGCGGGGGTGGTTCCGCAACGTGATCAACGGCGAGCGGAGTCGTAGCCCCTGGACCCCGGCCGGCTCCACCGACTGGGCCGACTTCGACGTGGACGACGCCGACGTGGACGAGGGCTTCGCCGTCTGGCGGGACGAGTGCGCCCGCGCCCGCGAGATCGTGGCCGCCGCACCCTCCCTCGACGTCACCGGGACCGTCGGCGACGAGACGTACTCGCTGCGGTACGTGCTGGCCCACATGATCGAGGAGTACGCGCGCCACAACGGGCATGCCGACCTGCTGCGTGAGCGGATCGACGGCAGTACGGGCGAGTGAGCGGACGTCGGCGTACGCCACCGGACCAAAGGTGGTGGCCGCGCACCGGCCGTGGGCGCGGAGGCGCTGTTATCGTCGCCGCATGCCGCAGCTGATCACTCCCACCGAGCGACTTCGCACCTCCTGGCTGGAGGCCCACGCCGAGTGGCCCCCCGGCAGCGGTCAGGACGGCGTCGGCATGTGGCTCGCCCCCGAGAACGCCTTCGCCGTCCCCGAGGTCTTCGCCTCCTGGGTCGGACGCCTGCGGGAACAGTCCGACCGCACCCGGCCCGTGCCCGAGGGCCGGGTCCACGCCACGCACTGGTGGATCGTCGAGGACGACACGTACCTCGGCGCCATCGACCTCCGCCACGAACTCAACGACTTCCTGCTGCGGGCCGGCGGCAACATCGGCTACAGCGTCCGCCCCTCGGCCCGCCGCCGCGGTCTCGCCACCTGGGCGCTCGGTGCCGTCCTGCCGGAGGCCCGCGCCCTCGGTCTCGACCGCGTCCTGCTGACCTGCGACGACACGAACACCGCCTCGGCGCGCACCATCGAGCGCAACGGGGGAGTCCTGGAGGACGTCCGCCAGACCGAGATCGGGCTCAAGCGGCGCTACTGGATCGCGCTGTAAGCATCCGTCACGGTGTCGGCCGCGCATCCGCCGCGCTCGTACGCGTGCCGGAGCGCCGCGGCCGCGTGCTCGCGGACGACCTCCTCGTAACCGAACCGCACGTGCGCGAGCCGCACGACGTCCTCGACGGTGACGATCGCCGGCTCGCCGTGCCCAGCCGCGTCCCGTGCCGACACGATCGCCAGCTCGGCGGAGCGGGTCAGCGCGCGCAGATACGCCTGCCAGGCGAGGGCCCGCGCCCGCCGGGGAGCGAGTGGGCGCACCGCGCGGCCTTTCCAGAGCGCGCCGGCCGCCATGAGCACGGCGCCGGTCACGACCACCAGGACGCCGAGGGTCGCGTCGGGAGTCAGCTTCACATCGCCTCCCTTCCCCGCCCGTGCCGCGGCGAACCTGCATCGGCGCCGCCACGCTGCCGCCGGGTCGTCCCCTGCGCCGGCGCCGCCCACCCTTTGCGGGCGTCCGACCGAGGGACACAGGGGCCGAGGGGGAAAGGGCGAGTCGTGAGGGCGAAGAGCGAGGGGAGATGACACGGGCAGGTTACACGTGTCACTCTTCTCTGAGCACCGCACGCCGCCGCCGCACCGGCCAGGCCAGGAAGGCACGCCCATGTCCCCGGAGACCCCCCTCGTCACCACGACCCGCGGCCCGGTCCGCGGCGAACGGCGTGCGGACGGAAGCTGCCGCTTCCTCGGTATCCCGTACGCCGAGCCGCCGGTCGGCCCGCTCCGGTTCGCCGCCCCCGTACCGCCGGAGCCGTGGACCGAGCCGCTGGATGCCACCGCCTACGGACCCACCGCCCAGCGCCGCCCGTTCGCCGACGTCACCACGATCCCCGAGCCCTGCGTCCCGGGCGAGGGCGTGCTGAACCTCAACGTCTTCACCCCGGAGCCGGACCCGGAAGCCGGGCTGCCGGTGCTCGTCTGGATCCACGGCGGTGGCTATGTCGCCGGTTCCGCCGCCAGCCCCTGGTACGACGGTGCCGCGTTCAACCGCGACGGCGTGGTGCTCGTCTCGCTGGGCTACCGGCTCGGCATCGAGGGCTTCCTCCACCTCGACGACGCGCCCGACAACCGGGGCGTTCGGGACTGGGTCGCCGCCCTGGAGTGGGTCCGGGACAACATCGCCCGCTTCGGCGGCGACCCCGCCAAGGTCACCGTCGCCGGCCAGTCGGCGGGTGGCGGCGCGGTCCAGACCCTGCTGGCCGTACCCTCCGCGCGCGGTCTGTTCCGTGGGGCCCTGTCCGTCTCCGGCGCGGTGATGCGTCCCGACGGTCCCGAGGTCGCCCGCACCGTCTCGCGCCTGTTCACCGCTCGTACCGGCCTGCCCGCCACGGCCGCCGCCCTTGGGGACCTGAGCGACGACGAACTCCTCGATCTGCAGGACCGGCTCGGGCGGCCGGGTCCGGACCGCGAGGGGCTGCCGCCGATGCTGTCCCTCGTGCCCTTCGCCGACGGAGACCTCATCCCCGAGCCGGTACTGGACGCGCTCACGACGGGTGACGCGGGTGCCGGGGTCCCGCTGATGCTGGGCTTCACCGCCCACGAGTTCAACATGATTCCGTCTCCCGCCGCCGGTCCGGACGGCCCGCCCCTGCCGGTCCTGCTCGGCGGGCTCGGGCTCGTCGGCGAGCGCGCCGCCGCCTTCGCGGACACGTACGCGGACACGGACCCCGCGGGCCTCTTCGGGCAGGCACTCACCGACCTGACCTTCCGCGCCCCGTCCCTCGCCGTCGCCGATGCCCGCGCCGAGCGCGAACAGCCCACCTGGCTCTACCAGTTCGAGTGGGCCTCGGCCGTCAACGGGCAGGCCTACCACTGCCTCGACCTGCCCTTCGCCTTCGACCTCCTCGACGCGGAAGGCGTCGAGGCCGCCGCCGGGGGCACCCCGCCCCAGTCCCTGGCCGACGCGGTGCACCGAGCCTGGGTCGGCTTCGTCACCGACCAGGACCCGGGCGAGGAGTGGCCCGCGTACACCTCCGCGACGCGGACGACGATGATCTGGGACGAGACGCCGCGCACGGCGAAGGACCCGCTGGCGTCGGTCCGCACCGTCTGGCTCGGCTGAGGAACGGGACTCTGGGCCAGGACGGACCGGCCCCCCGGTCCGGGTTCCGGCCCCCCGTCCGGGTTCTGCCCCCGGTCCGGGTTCTGCCCCCGGTCCGGGTTCCGGCCCGCGGACCCGGTGTCGCCGGTGTGGCTCCGGTCCTGTCGGCCCGGCCCCGCGGATGTCGGCCCAGGCCCGCGGACACACCGGTTCCGGTGCCCCGACCGGCGGCGCGGGCGCGGGGTCAGGCGGTCGGCACGCTGCGGTAGTGGGTGGTCAGGCGCCCGTCGTCCGAGAGCAGGTGGAAGGCGAGAGCCGGTGCCATCTCGTCGCGGTAGACGTAGTCGCGCGGGTCCCCGCTCTGCTCCCACGGCAGCTTCGACATCGACACCACACCCGGTGCCACCAGGACCGGACGGTCCGCGAAGGACGTGGCGGCGGCGGTGTGGGTGTGCCCGCAGAGGAGGGCGGTGACCGACGGGTGCCGGCGGAGCAGTGCCGCGAGCCGGTCCTCGCCGAACTGGCGGATGCCGTCCACGAAGGGGATGCCCAGAGGCGTCGGCGGGTGGTGGAAGCCGACGAGCACCGGCGTGCCCTCGGGCGTCCGCGCCAGTTCCGCCTCCAGCCAGTCGAGCGTCTCCTCCTCCAGGAAGCCTTCGTCCTTCCCGGGGACCGAGGAGTCGCACAGGGCGACGACGAAGCCGTCCCCGCGCAGCACCTGGTTCACCGGGGCCTCCGGGGAAGGCGGCTCCGTACCGAGCAGGACGCGCCGGAAGGCGTCCCGGCGGTCGTGGTTGCCCGGACAGGCGAGCACCGGGTGGCGGGAGCCGAGGACGTTCTCCCTGACCCAGGCGTACTCCGTCTCCTGGCCGTTGTCGGCGACGTCACCGGTGACGATCACCGCGTCGAAGTCGTACGCGAGCGAGTCCAGGTAGTCGACGACGGCCCGGGCCCGCCGCCTGCTGCGCGGTGCGGAGTCGATGTGGATGTCACTCAGGTGCGCGATCACGATCACGGTCTGGCTCCCCTTCGCGGTCCCCGCCCGGTCCGACTGCTTCGCTTCTCCGAGCGGAACGTACCGCGCGCCCCGACGCCGCCGCGCGGGCCAACCGCCGCTGATTGGCCCTTTTCTGACGTTCCGACCGGGATAACATCCGGACCGCCCCAGTCCGTTCGAAGGGAGCAGCCATGCTCAAGCGGTTCACCGAGCTCTCCACCCCGCTGATCGCCGACGCCTGCGTACGTCTCGGGGAACGGCTGCGGGCCGCGCCCGCGGGCATCCTGCCGGTGCTCCCGGGACGGCGCCTCGCCGGGCGGGCGCTCCCGGTGCGCCACTACGGCAGCGTCGACGTGTTCCTGGAGGCGTTCACCAGCCACGCCGCCGCCGGCGACGTGCTCGTCATCGACAACGAGGGGCGCCGGGACGAGGCCTGCGTCGGCGACCTGGCGGTCCTCGAGGCCGAGGCCGCGGGCCTCGCGGGCGTCGTCGTCTGGGGGCTGCACCGCGACACGCCCGACCTGGTCGAGATCGGCCTGCCGGTCTACTCGTACGGCGCCCACGCGCCCGGTCCCGTACGCCTGGATCCGCGCGGGCCCGAGGCGTTGAGCACGGCGCGGTTCGGCGAGCACCTCGTCGGCGCCGGCGACGCGGTGTTCGCCGACGACGACGGCGTGCTGTTCGTGGCGGCCGACCGGGTGGACGCCGTCCTCGACACCGCGGAGAGCATCTTCCGCACCGAGCGGGACCAGGCCCGGCGGATCAGGGCGGGAGAGACCCTGCGCGACCAGACGCGCTTCGACGAGTACCTGGAGCTGCGGGCGCGGGACCCGGAGTACAGCTTCCGGCGGCATCTGCGCCGGATCGGTGGCGCCATCGAGGAGTAGGCGCACGGGCCGCCCCACCGGTGGGACGGGGGTCCACCGGTGGGAGACGGGGAGGCAGGCACGCGCCAGGGGCCCGGCGGGCCCACGCAGCCACGTGTCGTGGGGCCCGGATGCCCCGCACAGGCACGCGCCACGGCACCCGGCGGCCCCGAGCGGCGCTCGTCGCGCGGCCCCGGCGGCCGAGGCGCAGCTGCCGGGAGGCCCGGAAGCCGGAACGCGCAGATGCCGGGAGTCGGGGGCGCAGGGAGGCGTAGATGCCGGGAGGCCCGGAAGCCGGGAGTCCCGGGCGCAGGGAGGCGCAGCTGCCGGAAGGCCCGGACTCAGGAAGGCGCAGATACCGGGAGGAGCAGGCGCCGGTGGAGAGAGCGCGGGCGCCGGGGGAGCGGGCCTCGCGGGGGTCAGCCGCCGGCCCGGAAGCCGATCGACCCGTCCGGCAGCACCGCCTCGACCTCCGCACCGTGCTCGACGGTGCGGCTCACCGTGCAGAACTTCTCGTGCGTCAGCCGCACCCCGCGGGCGAACACGTCGGCCGCCCGCGGATTGTTGTCGGGAAGCTCGAACTCGTAGCTGACCCTGATCCGTCCGATCCGGCCGTCGTCCTCCGGGCCCGCCACGCCCTCGACGACGATCCGCAGGTCGTCGTGGTCGACGGCGCGTGCCGTGCGGTCGATCACCAGCCCGCCGCAGCCGCCCATCGCCGCGAGCAGCAGCTCGACGGGCGTGAACGACGGCTGCGCGTCCGCGTCGTCGTCGGCGGCGATCCGCACCTCCGCGCCCCGGTCGTTCCGGGCGGTCCAGGTGCGGTAACCGGTACGGACGGTCTCGATCCGGTAGTCGGCCATGACGGCACTGCTCCTCAAGGGGACGGGGTGCGCACGCGAGCGCGTACGCACCCTCATCCCATCACTCCCGTGCGGCGGGCGTGCACACGGGCACGCCCTCCCGTACGACGCCGGCCCACGCCTCCGTCACGGCTCCCCACACCGTCCGCAGCAGCTGCTCCGCCTCCCGTACGGAGTCGACGGCGGCGTCCGGATCGCCGCCCTCGGCCCGGATCCGGGCGCCGTCCGCCGCCGCCCAGTCCGCGATCGTGCCGGTCAGGGCCTCCGGGTGGAACTGCAGGCCCCATCCCCGCGTGCCCACCCGGAAGGCCTGGTGCACGCAGTGGTCACCGGTCAGGAGGGGGACCGCGCCGGGCGGCAGGAGCTCGACGTCGTCCCAGTGCCACTGGGCCGCCGGAGCCCCCTCGGGCACCGCGCCGAGCACCCGGTCCCCGTCGGCCGCGGGGAGTCGGCGGAGCGGTACGGCGCCGAGCTCGGGCTCCCGGGTGCGCGGCGCGACCCTGCCGCCGAGCGCGTGGGCCATGAGCTGGGCACCGAGACAGATGCCGAGGAGCGGGAGCCGAGCGTCGACGGCCTCGCGTATCAGCGCCCTGACCCGGGGCAGCCACGGAGCGGCGGTGTCGTCCTCGCAGTTGGGCGAGCCGCCGAGGACGATCAGGCCCGCCCAGCCCTCCAGCGACGCGGGCAGGGCCTCGCCCTGCCACGGGTGGCACACCCGCGGGTCGACGCCGGCCGCGCGGAGGCGCTCGGCGACGAGACCGGGGCCGGCATCGGCCTCGTGCTGGATCACCAGGACGGGGGGTGCGGAATGCGTGGTCACGGGCGTACGGCCTCCCGGTCTGCGGGGAACAGGGTCTCGTGGTGGTGAGTCACCTCCCGAGGGTGGCCGAAGAATCGTTTCTGTGGAACCTGTCCGAGGGGTCTGCCTCCCGGGCCGGACGGTCGGGTGATCAGGGGCGACCGCGATCCGGCGATGTCGGCCGACGCGCGGCGGCGCACCGGCGCGCTGCCCCACGTCGCCGGGGCCCGCCGCTGGGTCGCCGGCCTTGCCGAGGGACCGTTCCCCGCCTCGTTCACCCTGGTCACGGTGGTGGCCCGGCGCAGTCGCGAGCCCTGAGCGCCCCGTGCGCTGAGTACCCGGCGCGCGGGAATCTGAGTACGGCGTCCGATGCCCGTGCACCGCCCCGCTGATGAACTGTCGTCATGAGCGACGACACCACGCGCCCCCGCCCCCTCCGGCTCGTCACGGCGACCGCCACCGCCACGGGTTCGGCGCTCGCGGTGGCGCTGCTGCCGGTCGTGGTCGGCGCGCTGCTCGCCCGTTCGGTGGGCGGCGACCCGACGGCGTCCGTCAACGCGCTGATCGCGGGTGGCGGCCAGCGGGCCAGGCTCTCCCGCACCCAGCTGCGCGACTGCGGCGGGCGCGCCGTCGCGCGGGCCCGCGGCGCCTGGGATCAGTCGGCGCTGCGTGCCGTCACGAAGCCCTGCGCGGTCGCCTCCGCCGGACCGGGCTCGCGCACCAGGCGCGCGGTCACGACGAAGCCGGCGTCGGTCAGCAGCGAGGCGACGCGTTCCGTCGGGTACCGGTAGACGTCCAGGTCCACCTCGTGCCCGTACGCCTCCTCCAGACGCACCCGCTCGTCACCCACCTTGAAGGCCACGAGCAGCGGGCGGCCCGGGGCGAGGACCCGGTGGCACTCGGCGAACACGGCCGTGAGCTCATCCGGGGCCATGTGGACGGTGGAGTACCAGGACAGCGCTCCGCCGAGGGAGCGGTCGGGCAGGTCGAGCGCCGTCATCGAACCGACTTCGAAGCGCACCTGCGGATACGTCTCCCGGGCCACCGCGACCATCCCGGGCGACAGGTCGATCCCGAACACGTCCACCCCGAGCCCCCGCAGATGCCCCGCCACCCGCCCCGTCCCGCATCCCAGATCCCCCACCGGTCCGCCCTCGCCGGCCCGCGCCTCCTCGGCGAAGGCGGCCAGCATCGCCCGGTCGAGCGGCTCCGCCGCCAACTGGGCGGCGAGCAGGCGCTCGTAGGAGACGGCGACGGTGTCGTAGGAACGGCGGGTGGCGGTGACGCGTGCGGACTCGGTCATGACGCGGCACAGTACCGGCGTTCACCGGTCGGCCTTCCCGGGAGGAGACATGGATCGGGCCGTCTTCGCGTCGCACGTCGGCGCCGGTCCTGCCGCACGGAGGTCGCTCTCAGCCGCGGAAGGCCGCCGGGCGCTCCGGTGAGGCCGCGGCCAGGGCCGCGGTGACGGCGTCCACGCCGGCCCGCAGGCCGTAGACCGGGGTGTCCGGCTGCTGGCGCCAGGACTCGTCGAGGCCGCCCGCGTCGACGGTGTCGAAGCCCAGTTCGTCGATGAGGGCGCGGACCGTGGTCTTCGCCGCCTCGTCGTCGCCCGCGACCGGAAGGGCGATCCGCTCGGGGGCGCCGGCCGGCAGGGGGCGTTCCACGATGTCCTGGGCGTACGTGCCGTTGAAGGCCTTGACGACCGGGTGACCGAGGTGACGCTCGGTCCAGCGGCTTTCCGTCAGGCCCTCGTCCTCGATGCCCGCGATCCGCCCGTCGCGCTCCCGCGGGTAGTAGTTGTTGGTGTCGATGACGGCGAAGCCCTCCGCGGCCCCGTCGAAGAGGCCGGCCGGCAGCTCGGGGACGGCCTTCAACGGGACCGTCACGATCACGACCTCCGCGCCCCGCGCGGCCTCCGTGACCGGGACCGGGCTCGCACCGGTCTCCTCCGCGAGGGCGGTGAGCGTGTGCGGGCCACGCGAGTTGGCCACGGACACCTCGTGTCCGAGCGCGCTGAGTCGGCGGGTGAGATTGCCGCCGATGTTGCCTGCTCCGATGATGCCGATCTTCATCGTCGTTCCTTCCGGGCCGAGCGAGCGGCGGCGCGTGTCGCCGTCACGGCACTGGCCAACCGGCCCGGACGGGGTGCTATTCCCCCCGAGGCGAGGGCTTGGCGGGTCCGGAGTGAAAGACGGCCCGTTCCGACCCCGTGACCGATCCGTTCAGGTGATGATCCACTTACCTCGTCCAGGCCACATCCGGGCCTCGTCCAGGCCACCCAGGCCACACGTCGAAAGGGCAGCGCCCATGGAAGCGCAGGACCGCGCACGCCACGAGCAGGAGTCCGAGCCGCCACGCGGCATCGGCCGGCGCCGATTCCTCGGGTACGTACTGGCGGCACCGACCCTCACGGTCGCCGCCCGGATCGGCGAGGACGTCCTCGCCCCCGCCCCGGCGGCGGCCGCCACCCCCGCCACCGCGCCCGGCATCATCCCGACCCTCCCCGGGCCCGCCGAGATCCTCGACCTCAACGACCTGCTCACCGCCGCGGCCCTGCCCACGGCGGACCTCATCACCCTCCGCGTCGATCCCGACGGCACGGCCCACTTCGCGCTGCCCCGCGCCGAGGTCGGCCAGGGCATCACCACCTCCACCGCCATGATCATCGCCGAGGAACTCGACCTGCCGCTCGACCGGATCGAGGTCACCCTCGCCGACGCCCGCCCCGAACTGCTCTTCAACCAGCTCACCGGCGGCTCCAACACCACCGTGTCCACCTTCACCCCGATCCGGGTCGCCGCCGCCGTCGCCCGCGGCCGGCTGCTGCGCGCCGCGGCGCTGGAACTCGGCGAGGCCGTCGGCACCCTCACCGCCAAGGCCGGTGTGATCACCTCGGCCGCGGGCATCCGGCTCACCTACGGCGAACTGGCCGTCAAGGCCGCCGCGCTCAGCGACACCCGGGTCGCCGTCACCCTCAAGGACCCGGGCGACTTCCAGGTCATCGGCACCGCCCGGAATCGCGTCGACGCCCTCGACGCCGTGACGGGGCGCAAGAAGTTCGCCATGGACGTCCAGGTGCCCGGCGCCCTGCCCACCATGGTCTGCCGCCCGCCCACGATCAACGGAACCGTCCGCTCCGTAGCCAACCTGCCCGAGGTCCGGGCCATGCCCGGCATCACCGACGTCGTCACCGTCTCCACGGGTGTCGCCGTCCGCGGTCGGACCTTCGGGCAGTGCGTCGACGCCGTCCGCGCTCTCAAGGTCACCTGGGGCCCGGGCACGGCCGAGGGAGCCTCCGACGCCACCGTGCTCCAGGAACTCCGTGGCGCCGAACTGCCCCTCGTCGTCCCGCCGCTCGACCTCCTCACCAAGGCCGTCGACGCCCGCTTCACCTTCCACTTCGCCAGCAACGCCGCCCTGGAGACCAACTGCGCCGTCGCCGACGTACGGCCAGGCTCCGCGGAGATCTGGGCCGGCCTCAAGTCGCCGATCGTCGCCCAGGAGAAGATCGCCCTCCAACTCGGTCTGCCTCCCTCGGCCGTCAAGGTCCATGTCACCGAGGGCGGCGGCTCCTTCGGCCGCAAGTTGTTCCACGACGCCGCCGGCGAGGCCGCCGAGATCTCGAAGGCCATGGGCAAGCCCGTACGCCTCATGTGGCACCGCACCGACGACTTCCGGCAGGGGCGTACGCACCCGATGTCGACCTCACGGGTCCGCGCCACCTACGCGCTCGGCGAGGTCCTCACGTACGAGCAGCGGCACACCTCCGTCGCCACCGACTTCGGCCACGGCGTCGGCGAGATCATCACCTCCGAGGCGGCGAAGCTCCCGGTCGCCGACCTCACGTTCTCCGAGACGATGTTCACGCTCACCCAGACCAGCCCGTACCACTTCGGCCTGACGACCCAGCTTCTCAGCGAGGTCGACCACGGCTTCAACACCGGCTCCATGCGCGGCATCTACTCGCCCAACGTGCGCTGCGCCCAGGAGCTCGTCGTCGACGAACTCGCCAGGAGGACCGGCCAGGACGCCCTCGCCTTCCGCCGCCGCTTCCTCAAGGACGAGCGGGCGCGCGCCGTCCTCGACAAGGTCGCGGACATCGGGCACTGGGGGCGGACGATGGCGCCCGGCACCGCGCAGGGCATCGCGCTCCACCCCGAGTACCACTCCGTCGTCGCCGTCCTCGCCGAGATCGACTGCCGCCCGGAGACCACCGGTCGCAAGATCCGCGACGCCTGGACCGGGCCCCGGGTCACCAGGATCGTGTGCGCCGTCGACGTCGGCCTCGCCGTCAACCCGCGCGGTCTGGAGGCCCAGATGATGGGCGGCATCATCGACGGCATCGCGCTCACGCTCACCTCCGGCCTCCACCTCAAGGACGGGCGCTTCCTGGAGAGCAGCTGGGACAACTACTTCTACACGCGGCAGTGGAACACCCCGCCCGAGCTGGAGATCGTCGTCATGCCCTCCACCGGAGACAAGCCCGGCGGCGCCGGAGAGCTGGCCGTCGCCGCCTCCATGGCCGCCGTGGCCTGCGCGTACGGGCGGGCCACCGGCACCATGCCGACGACCTTCCCCGTCAACCACGGCGCGCCCCTGCCCTTCACCCCGGCGCCCACCGTCCCGCCGATCCCCGCCTCGCCGACCGACGGCCGCGCCCGCGCGCTCTGATCCCCGGACCGACCACAGATCTCAGGAGCCACCGTGCCCCAGCACACCTTCATCCTCAACGGCAAGGCCGTCACCGCCGAGGTCGAGGACGACGTCCGGCTGCTCTGGGTGCTCCGGGACGTCCTCGGCGTCACCGGGCCCAAGTACGGCTGCGGCGTCGGCGTCTGCCAGGCGTGTACGAGCCATCTCAACGGCAGGGCCTTCACGCCCTGCTCCGTGCCGGTGGGGGACCTCGCCGACACCGACGAGGTGACCACCATCGAGGGCCTGCCCGCCACCGTCGGCAAGGACCTGCACCCGATGCAGGAGGCCTGGCTGGACATCGACGTCGCCCAGTGCGGCTACTGCCAGCCGGGCCAGATCATGACCGCCGTGGCCGCCGTACGGCGCGCCCACGAGGCAGGGCGGGAGATCGACGAGACCGACCTCGACCAGATCCGCAACATCTGCCGTTGCGGGACCTACAACCGTATCCGTGAGGCCATCAAGGAGGGCGCCCGCCGTATGGGGTGAACCGGCCCGCCGGGCGGCCTCCGCCGACGTGAGGGAGCGCCGCCCATGCCCGGAAAGGCCGCCCATGCCCGGAAAGATCGTCCCCTTGATGTCCGTCTCCCCCGACGGACACATCGAGGGGGAGGAGCGAAGGCGCGCGGAGGGTCCCGAGCGGGGCCCGCGCCCGGGGGTCCCGAGCGGGGCCCGCACGCGGGGGATCCCGAGCCCGGGGGTCCCGAGCCCGGGGGGCCCGCACGCGGGGGTCCCGAGCGGGGCCCTGCGCCCGGGGGTCTGGCGCGCAGGGCCCGAGCCCGGGGGTCCCGCACGCGGGGGTCCCGAGCCCGGGGGTCCCGTGCACGCGGCACCTTCCGATCGAGCGGAGGCCCTCGGGCCGGGCGGCCCCCGGGCGTCAGGCGGCCGGAACGCGTCGGCTGCCCCGCCCGTGTTGCGTCGGCCGCCCCGCCCGTGTTGGTAGCTTGCGGGGCGTGGACGACTTCTCACGTTCGTGGACCGCACTGCGCGCGGCCGTCGCAGGTCTCGCCGACGAGGACTTCGCCCGGCCCTCGGGCTGCGCCGGCTGGCTCGTCCGCGACCTGGTGTGCCACCTCGTCATCGACGCCCAGGACGTCCTGATCACCCTCGCGACGCCCGCGGACACCCCTCCCACGCGCGACGCCGCGTCCTACTGGGAGGTCTCCGAGACGCCGCCGACGGGCGAGGACCCGCTCGACGCGCTGACCGTACGGCTCGCCGCCGCGTACGAGGACCCGGGACTGCTGAGGTTCCACCTGGACGACGTCGGCTCAGCCGCCGGGCGCGCGGCCGTGCTCGCCGAACCGGGCGGGTGGGTCGGCACCCGCGGCGAGGTGCTCACGGTCGGCGACTACCTCTCCGCCTACGTCGTGGAGTGGACGCTGCACCACCTGGACCTCGTGGCCCACCTGCCACACGCGCCGCGACCGCCCGCGGAGAGCGTGGCAGCCGCGCGCCGGCTGTTCGAGCGGATCGCCGGCGCACCGTTCCCGGCCACGCTGTCCGACACGGAGGCGCTGCTCGTGGGCACCGGCCGTCGTGCGCCGGGCCCCGCGGAACGGACCGCCCTGGCCGAGGCGGGCGTGCGGATCCCACTCTCGCTCGGCTGACGGGCGTACGCCCGACGGCGGCTCCATGGGGCCGCCCAGTCGCCCGTCACGAGGGCCGGGCCGCCCTTCCGGTGCGGGTCCTGGGCCGGGTGAAGGAAGGCGCTCTCCCCCGCCCGGGGGAGCGGGTCCCACCGTGAGGAGGAGGCCGCGGACCGGGGTGAGGTGGAAGGTTCGGAGGCAGCGGGAGATCACCCGACGCCCTTCGACCCATGGAGGATTGCCCATGCGCAAGCTCATCGCCGCCGCCGCACTCGTCACCGCGGCCGTGGCCCTCGTCTCCGGAACCGCCGCGGCGGCGCCGGTTCCGGTACCCGCCCCCGCGCCCGCCCGTGCCGAGTACCTCTCCCTGCGCAGCTGGACGCTGCTCAACGAGCACGGCCCGGGTGCGAACCCCGGCGAGCGGCTCACCGCACGGGTGGACGCCCGGACCGTCGGCGGCCGCACCCGCGGGCACGCCGTCGTCCAGCACGAGTTCATCGGGGAGGGCACCGTACGGGTCGAGTTCGACGTCGACTGCCTGACCACCGGCCATGGCGCCGTCACCGTCACCGGGCCCGTCACCACGGCCACCGCCACCCCGGTCGGCGGCCGGCCGCCGACCACCGGGCCGGCCGGCTGGCACCCCGAGACCGGGCTCACCTTCTACTCGGCCGACGAGCACGGCGAGCGCCGGGTGGGCTGGGCCGGCGCCGACCTGTCGGATCCGGGCAAGCCCTCCCGCGCCACCATGTGCACGCCGGTTCCGGCGGACCTGTGGGTCATCGGAGGCCGGACCGTCGTCCGCCGGTGACGCCGGAACCGGGCGGTCGGATCGCGCGGAGCGGACGCTCCGTGAGGAGCGGTCCGTCCGGGTCGGCCGAAGGTCATGTCGGGGCCCTCCACGGCCGAGTACCCGTCATACCCCAGAGCTACCCGGGAGGTTGGCCCCTGCGCGGGACGCCGACTACAGAAGCCGCCTCCTACCGTCCGTGACGGAACGAACTCCGTCCCGGAAGGACCCCCATGGCGCCCCTCGCGCGCGGCGACCGCCGCGCCCCCGCCCCCGTCCGCCTCCGCCGACCCCGGCGCACCGGCCGGCTCCGCCGCACCGTGCTCGCCGCGCTCGTCACCGCCGCCGTGGCGGTGCCGGTCGCGGGAGCCGCCCGGCCGGCGGAGGTCCCCGCGCCCGCGCCCGCGGGCATCGCGCGGCTGACCTCCGCCGAGCCCACGGCGCTGGAGGGGGAGCTCGCCGCGCGGTACGCGGCCGGCCGGGAGGCGTTGCGGGCGGCCGAGCGGACCGCCGACGCCTACGGGGCGCACCGCCGGGCCGCCTCGCTGCGCGCGATGGCGGCTCCGGGCCGCCGGATCCTCTCCTTCGACGGGCGGGACGGCGGCCGCAGCGTCGAGGTCGTCGGGGACCTGGCGCGCGCCGAGCGGATCGCGGTGCTCGTCCCCGGCGCCGACACCGGGCTCGACAGCTACGACCGCTTCCGGGCCGGCGCGGCCGCCCTCCAGGAGACCCTCCGGCGGGAGTCCCGCGCCCGCACAGCGGTCGTCGCCTGGCTCGGCTACCGCACCCCCGCCACCGGCAGCGCCGCCTCCGTCACCCCCGGCCGCGCCGCACAGGCCGCGCCCGCACTCCGCTCCTTCGTGGAGGAACTGCGCGCGGTCCGCCCCGCGGCGCGGATCACCCTGCTCGGACACTCCTACGGCTCCGTCGTGTGCGCCCTGGCGGCGGCCCGCCTGCCCGTGGCCGCCGTCGTCCTCTACGGCAGCCCCGGCACCGGCTTCGACACCGCCGCCGACCTGCACGCCTCCGCCGCCGTCTGGGCCGGGCGGGCCTCCGGCGACTGGGTGGGGGAGGTGCCCCACGTACGCCTCCCGCTGCTGCCCGGCACCGAACTCGGCTTCGGCACCGACCCCGTGGACCCTGGCTTCGGCGCCCGTCGCTTCGCCGCGGGCGACGGCGGCCACAGCGACTACCTGGCCCGCGGCTCCGTGTCCCTGCGCAACCTCGCCCGACTCGTCGGCGGACAGGAGCCGGACCGTGCGTGACCTCGCCCACCGCATAGCCGCCGCCACCCCGCCCGACCGTGACCGCGCCCTCGACGCGCTGCGGGCCTTCGCCATCCTCGGTGTGGTCCTCGGTCACTGGCTCGTCACCGCCCTCGTCGTCGACAGCGGCACCCTGCACGTCGAGAGCCCCCTCGGACACCTGCCCGAATTCACTCCGGTCTCCTGGGTGTTCCAGACCCTCGCCGTCTTCTTCCTCGTCGGCGGACACGTCGCCGCCCGGGGCCACGCCGCCGCCCGCGCCCGGGGCGAGGGTCACGGCCGCTGGATCGCCGCCCGCCTGGCCCGGCTGTTCCGGCCGGTCCTCCCGCTGCTCGGGGTGTGGCTCCTCGCGTCCGCCGTCATGCTCGGCTGCGGGGTGCCCTGGCCGAGCCTGTACACGCTCGGCAAGCTCGTGCTGTCCCCGCTCTGGTTCCTGCTGGTCCTCGCCGCGCTCACCGCCGCGACCCCGCTCGTCGCCCGGGTCCACCCGCTGTGGCCGCTCGCCGTCGTCCTCCACGTCGACGTGGTCCGCTTCGGCTTCGACGGACCGGAGTGGCTGGGCTGGTTCAACCTGCCGGCCGGCTGGCTCGTGCCGTACTGCCTCGGCGCCCTCCTCGCCCGCCGAGGCCCGCTCGGCCCGTCCGCCGCCTGGACCCTGCTCCTCGGCGGCGCCGCCGCGACCGGCCTGCTCGTGGCGTTCGCCGGCTACCCCGGCTCCATGGTCGGTGTCCCCGGCGCACCCGTCTCCAACCTCAACCCGCCCACGCTCGCCGCCGTCACCTTCGGCCTCGCCCAGGCCGGGGGAGCGGCCCTGCTGCTCGGTCCGCTCCGTCGCGCCCTGCGCCGGCCCCTGGTCTGGGCGGCGGTGGCCCTGCTCAACCTGTGCGCGATGACCGTCTTCCTCTGGCACCAGACCGCGATGATCGCCGTCACCGCCGGCGGACTCCTCACCGCGAACCTCCTCGGCCACGCCCCGCTCACCGGACTGCACACCGTCCCCGACGGTTACGCCTGGGTCCTCGCCCGGGTCGGCTGGCTGCCCCTGTTCGCCGGCGCGCTGCTGATCTGCGGCGCCGCCTTCCACGTACACGAACGCACCCGTGCGGCCCGCGCGCCGAGGCCGAGGCCCGACAGAACGACGGAGGCACGACATGCCTAGGCTGTGGCGGCAGAACGATCACACGAGCGGGGGGAGCACGGTGACGGACACCGCACGATGGGAGGCCGCCCTGCGTGCGGCCCCGGGCGTCCTGCGCGCCGACCTGCGGCCGGGCCGCCGCGACCCGCTGCCCCGCAACCGCTGGCTCAGCTGGCTGCCGCACGCACATCTCGTGCTGCTCTCCGTCCTCCTGGGCATGTGGGACATGGCCCTCTACGAGAACGCCATGGACCCGGCCCCGGGCAGCATGACGCTGCTGGTCCTCTGCCAGGGGGCCGCCCCCGTTCTCGCCCTCACCCGGCCCGCCGCCGCCTTCTGGCTCTCCAGCGGCGCCCTGCTCGTGTCCGGCGCCCTCACCGCCGCCGTCTTCGGCGCCCACTGGCCGTGGACCGGCGCGGGCATCGCCCTGCACACCCTGGTGCTCCTGCTGCTCTCGCTGCGGGTGCGGCCCGCCGCCGCCGTGGCCGCACTCGGCCTCACCCTGCTCAGCGGCGCCGCCACCGCCGTCCCGCGCGCCGTGGCGCACCTGCCGACGCTGCCCCAGGGCTCCGTCGCCTTCGTCACCGCCGTGGTCGTCGGCTGCTCCCTGCGGGCCAGCCGCGTCTCGCGCACCCGCCTCGCCGAGCAGGAGGAGGTCACCGCCGAGGAACGCGCCCGGCGCGCCCTGCTGGAGGAGCGCGGCCGGATCGCCCGCGAGCTCCACGACGTCGTCGCCCACCACATGTCCGTCATCTCCATCCAGGCCCAGGTGGCCCCGCACCTCGTCGCCGACCCCTCCCCGGAGCTGCGCGAGAACCTCGCCGGCATCCGGCAGAACGCCGTCGACGCGCTCACCGAACTCCGGCGCGTCCTCGGCGTGCTGCGCGGCGACGGGGCGGCGGACGACGCGGCCGCCGGGGTACGGCACGCGCCCCAGCCCACCCTGGACCGGCTCGGCGAACTCTTCGCCAACGTCCGCGCGGCCGGTCTCGACGTGACCGCCGGGACCGAGGGCGCGCCCCGGCCGCTCTCCCCGGGCACCGAACTCTCCGCGTACCGCATCGTGCAGGAGGCCCTGAGCAACGCCATGCGCCACGCGCCCGGCGCGCGGGCCTGCGTGCGGACCCACTACCACCCCGGCGGACTGACCGTACGCGTCACCAACACCGCCGCCACCCGGCCCGCCGGAGGGGTGTCCCCCGGCTTCGCGCGGGAGCCCGGGCACGGTCTGCTCGGCATGCGCGAGCGCGCCGCCATGCTCGGCGGCGAACTCGCCGCGGGACCGACCCCCGACGGTGGCTGGGAGGTCACCGCCACCCTGCCCGCCCCTCTCCCCACCCAGCCCCACCCCAAGGACGGTTCATGAGCGACGGAATCACCGGCGACGACATCAGGGTTCTCATCGCGGACGACCAGGTCATGGTCCGGCAGGGCTTCACGGTCCTGCTGAACGCCGAGCCCGGCATCCAGGTCGTCGGTCAGGCCGTCGACGGCGCCGACGCGATCGCCCAGGCCGCCGAACTCGCCCCCGACGTGGTCCTGATGGACATCCGCATGCCCGGCACCGGCGGCATCGAGGCCACCCGCGTCCTCACCGCCCCCGCCGACGCCACCGTCAAGGTGCTCGTCCTCACCACCTTCGACCTCGACGAGTACGTGTACGAGGCGCTGCGCGCGGGCGCCGCCGGGTTCCTGCTCAAGGACGCGTCCGCCGAGGAACTCGCCCAGGCGGTACGGGTGGTGGCCCGCGGCGACGCGCTGCTCGCGCCCAACGTCACCAAGCGCCTGATCGCCGAGTTCTCCCGGCTCAGCGTCGCGCCCCGCGCCCCGCTGATGGACCGGCTCGGCGCCCTGACCGAGCGCGAGACCGAGGTCCTCACCCTCATCGCGCACGGCCTGTCGAACGCGGAGATAGCCGGACGCCTCGTGGTCGCCGAGCAGACCGTGAAGACGTACGTGAGCCGCATCCTCACCAAACTGTCCCTGCGTGACCGTACCCAGGCCGCCGTCCACGCGTACGAGACGGGTCTCGTCCGGCCCGGCGGCCCGTGACGATCCGGCCGGACACGGCACCGGCCCCCGCCGTGGGTACGGCGGGGGCCGGTGCGTCCGGGGAACCGGTCCGGGGTCAGACGGCGGGCGGGACGCGCGAGGGGCGGCCCGAACCGCGCGTCAGGACGTAGCCGCCGACGCCCGCGAGGGCGGCGAGCACCCCGCCCGCGGCGGTCCACAGCCAGCGGTCGGACCACCAGCCCGAGGACCAGCCGTCCTCGGGCGCTCGTGCCTCCACCGTCTCCGGGGTCGTGGCGCCCGGCACCAGCGGCACGGAGAGCGCGCCGTCCGTGGCGTACGCCCCGCCCATGTCGCGCGAGGTCGCGCCGACGCGCGCCGAGAACGGCTGGCCCGAGTCCTCCTCGGGCAGCCCGGTCACCGTCAGCCGGACGAAGTAGCTGCCCGGCAGCGGGTCGTTCGACCAGGTGTCCGCGGCGGCCCGCACCGGGCGCAGCGTGCACGCCAGCTCCACGGTCGACGCCTCCTTGGCCGCGGGCCGCGACTGCATGCCGTACATGCACGGCTGACGCCGGCGCAGACCGTCGTACACGTCGATCCGCCACGTGGACGAGCCGTGCCGCAGCGCCGCCTCGGGCAGCGTGACGGTCGCCGTGACCGTGGGCCGCTCGCCGGTGTCGGCGGGGAACACCCAGTAGAGGTAGTCACCGGTGGACGCCTGCGCGGTGGCCTGCTGACCCTGCTTGAAGAAGGCCGCGGTACGGAAGGACGTGCCGGCCTCGGTCGGCCCGGCCTCCGAGGCGGCGCCGCTCGCGCTGCCGCTCGGGGTGGGGGTCGCCGAGTCGGCGACTCCGGCCGAGGCGGCCGGCCCGAGCAGGGCGGCGCCGGCGAGCGCGGCGGCCGCGAGCATCGTGCGTACGGTACGCATCAGTGGGTCCTCCAGACAGCGAAGCGCCAGCGGGAAAGCCAGCCCCAGATCAGGCCGCCGAGGAAGCCGGCGAGCACCAGGACGCCGAGCAGCCACCAGCCGCGGCCGAGGCCGAAGGAGGCGACGTCGGAGGCGGAGTCGGGCCCGTCGACGACGTCGATCGCCAGCTCGATCGGCATGCCCGGGGTGGTCTTCACCGACGGGGGAGCGGAGAACGAGTTGCTGACCTGGAGACAGACGGTCTCGGCGGCGCTCTTCGTGTCGTCGTCGAGGGCGTCCTCGTCGTCCTTCTTCGGGTAGCGCAGACCGGTGGAGACGACGTCGGTGCGTCCGTCGCCGGCCTCCGAGCCGCGGACGATCTCCCGGCCGTGCGTGGTGACGGCGCGCAGCAGCACCCCGTAGTCCTCGTTGACGGCCCGGTCGGCGGAGACGCTCACCGAGGCGCGCAGCTCCTGGCCCGGCAGGACGTCGACCCGGTACCAGCGGTGCTGTCCGAAGACCTGGCGGTCGGTGTAGAGGCCCGGCTTGAGCTGCGGGGCGCCGGCGCAGCGCGCGGCACCCTCGGTGGCTATCGGCGTGACGACCGGATCGGCGGCGCGGTCCACCAGCTGCCGCACGCGGCCGGACAGCTCCTCCGTGCGGTGCACGGAGGTGTAGGTGCCGCCGGTGGCCTCGGCGATGCACATCAGCTGGCGGCGGGTCTTGACGTCCGGGACGAGCCCGAGGGTGTCGATGACCAGATGGATGCCCTGGGCGGCGATGTCACGCGCCACCTCGCACGGGTCGAGCGGGGCACAGGTGTCCTCGCCGTCCGTGATGAGCACGATCCGCTTGGTGGCCTCGCCGCCCTTGAGGTCCTCGGCCGCGCCGAGCAGGGCCGGGCCGATCGGGGTCCAGCCGGTGGGGGCGAGGGTGGCGACGGCGGTCTTGGCCTCGGTGCGGTCCAGCGGACCGACCGGGTAGAGCGCCCGGGTGTCCTTGCAACCGCGCTTGCGGTCCTGGCCGGGGTAGTCGGCGCCGAGGGTGCGGATGCCGAGCCGCACCTCCTGCGGGACCGCGTCCAGGACCTCGTTGAAGGCCTGCTTGGCGGCCGCCATGCGGGACTGTCCGTCGATGTCGCGGGCGCGCATCGAGCCGCTGACGTCGAGCACCAGCTCGACCTTGGGGGATTCCTTGGGGGAGTCCGTGGCCGCCGGTCCGTCGTCGGCGGCGGCGCTGGTCGGGAGGAGCCCGACGGTCAGGGCGGCGAGCAGCGCGCAGGCCCCGGTCGCCAGCCGTTTTCTCGTGATCATCGGAGGATCGTAGGGATGATCCTCCGAAAACCAAAACCGGGTCCACCGGGGGCTCCTGAGCGGGCGTCCGCTCGGCTCCGATCGGGTCAGGTCTGGCTGTTGAGGAAGCCGATGAAGGTCGCGCCCCACCAGCCGACCTGGCTCACTGTGGCGGCGGCCCCGGACCGGACGAGCAGCCGGCGGGGCACGTCGCCGTCGTCCCGGTGGCGTTCGAGGAGCTGGCCGAGGCGATGGGCGTAGAGGCCGTTGACCGTGACGGCGAGGACGAGGCCGAGCTTGACCAGCGTGAGCGGGGAGTGGAGGTCGGGGCGCAGGAAGAGGCCCGAGACCGTCAGACCGCCGAGACCCGCCCATATCGGGGTCTGGAGGGCGCAGGCCGTGTCCAGGACGCCCGCGAGCGGTCGGCGGCCGGTGAGCCAGAGCACCGCGAACCAGTCGACGGCGAGGACCGAGCCGAGTCCCGCGACCATGCTCGCCACGTGGAGGAAGCGGGCCGTGGTCTGCAGGGTGAGGTCCGCGTGCACGTGCCCGGCCGTCCAGCAGGAGGCCGCGAGGATGCCGGCCGCCAGCACGCCGGCGACGGTGAGGTGCCAGCCGGGCGTGAGGTCCCGGAGCGGCGCCCCGCGCCCTGTCGCGTCCGCCGTGACAGCGGTGGTGCGGGGCGGACGCGGCAGGGTTCTCGGCATGTCCCGATTCTTTCGGCTGGCGTGAAAGCGATGGTTAGGTAAGGCGAAGCTAAGTGCCTCCTGGGTTGGAGTCAAGTGGATCGTGACGGACGTCGCACGAACCGGCACGCGGCGCATCCGCCCAGGTGGGATGCGGTCGGCGACCGAGCGCCGGAGCCGGCCTCAGCGGTGCTCGGGATGGGCGAAGTCCGGCCGGCGGCCGGATCCCCGGCTGCCTCACGGCGCCCAGTCCGCCCCTAACGGTGCTCGGGGTTCTCGAAGTCGAACCGGCAGCCGGCGTCCCACTCGGAGCGCTGGTTCCCGTGGGCGGGGATGCCACCGGCGTCCTTGAGCAACCTCGCCAGGTGGAGCTGGTTCCAGGTCATGAAGGTCGTGTTGCGGTTGGTGAAGTCGTTGTCCGGCCCGCCGGAGCCGGGGTCGAGGTACGACGGGCCCGGGCCGGCCTCGCCGACCCAGCCCGCGTCCGCCTGCGGCGGAATGACGTATCCGAGGTGCTGGAGGCTGTAGAGGACGTTCATCGCGCAGTGCTTGGCGCCGTCCTCGTTGCCGGTGATCAGGCAGCCGCCCACACGACCGTAGTAGGCGTACTGGCCGCGCTCGTTGAGGATCGACGAGCAGGCGTACAGACGCTCGATCACCTTCTTCATGACCGAGGAGTTGTCACCCAGCCACACGGGCCCGGCCAGGGTCAGGATGTCGGCGGCCATCACCTGGGAGTAGATCACCGGCCACTCGTCCGTCTCCCACCCGTGCTCCGTCATGTCCGGCCAGACACCGGTCGCGATGTCGATGTCCACCGCCCTGAGCACCTCGACCTGCACGCCCTGGCGCTCCATGATCCCGGTGCTGATGTCGATCAGCCCCTGTGTATGGCTGCGCTCCGGGGAACGCTTCAGGGTGCAGTTGATCACCAGGGCGCGCAGGTCGGTGTACGACGTCGTCGGGTCCGGCACGGAATCCTCCTCCATACGCTCCGGGAGTCCGGATGCGAAGGCGCCGGCGATCTCCCAGTACAGCTCACCAGGCCTTCGCCCCGGGCGCTCGCGGAGCTGGGCCGGTTGCCTGACAGGCGGCCCTCCGGTCCGCCGGCCAGGGCTGTCTGCTCGGACTCGTTCCAGGCCGGGCGTGGCGCACCGGGTTCCGCCCCGACCCGCGAACTCCGCCGTGGCCAGGAGCAGAAGGAAGCGATCGGGCGGGCCCGTCGGGCCGGATGCCCGTGGAGATCGTGGTAGCGGTACGCGGTCGAGTCCGTCCGCGGGCACCTCGCAGACCGGGGCGATCCTCCCGGATCGCGAGGCCCGCGGCAGCCGGACCACCGGCGGGTCCCGCACCCGCCGGGCCCGGCGGCCGGACGGCGGGATCAGCCGGTGGAGCCCGGGGTCTCCCGCCAGGACGGGGCCACGTCCATCAGCCGCGCGGCGGAGGCCCCGCGGCGACGGGGGAGCGCGTGTATCGCGGGCGTATGGAAAATCGCATACGCCACCGGAACGGGCCTCAGGTTTCCCTGGGGGCATGAACGACCACGCACCCCTGTCGGCACCGCCCCGCCGCACGCGCGGCATCGTGCTCCTCGTCCTGGTGACCCTCGGCGTGGCCGGTGCCGCGTTCGTCCTACGGCGGCCGCTCATGATGGCCGCCCCGACGTGCCTGGCCGGGCGGTGGCACGGCTGCCTCGACACCTTCAACGGCGTCGTGCTCGTCACGCTGGTCGCGCTGCCGCCGGCCGGGCTGGTGGCCTGGCTCCTGGCGCGCCGCCGTCGCGCCGCCGGCGTCGCCTCGGCGTGGCGGAGCTCGCTGGCCGAGGTGGGCATGGTCCACGGGACGGTGCCGTTCGTGTGGATGACCATGATGCCCGGCGCCGCGGCCGGTGCGGTGCCCGGTCGGCTGAGCCTGGTGCCGCTGCGGGACCTGGCGACGATGGGGCCGCTCGGCATCACCGGCAACCTGCTGGTCTTCGCGGCGCTCGGATTCTTCGCCCCGATGCGGTGGGCGGCGCTCGCGTCCTTGCCGCGGATCCTGGCGCTCGGGGCGGGCTGCTCCGTCCTCGTCGAGACCGCGCAGTACGTCCTGCGGCTGGACCGGGTGTCCTCCGTCGACGACGTCCTGGTCAACGCCGCCGGCGCCGTACTGGCCGCGCTCGCGTCGCGCCGCTGGTGGCGCACCACGGCGGAGGAGCCGGCGGACCGGTCCCGCCCCGCGCCGGTGCCCGCCGCCTGAGCCGGGTGCGGCCCCGTCCGAGCCCGACCTGACCGGCACGACACCACCCCCTAGGCTTCCGACATGCGTGTATTGATCGTGGAGGACGAGCCCTACCTGGCGGAAGCCGTCCGGGACGGTCTCCGGCTGGAGGCGATCGCCGCCGACATCGCCGGCGACGGCGACTCCGCCCTGGAGCTGCTCGGCGTCAACTCCTACGACCTCGCGGTCCTCGACCGCGACATCCCCGGCCCCTCCGGCGACGAGGTCGCCCGGCGCATCGTCGCCTCCGGCAGCGGCATCCCCATCCTCATGCTCACCGCCGCCGACCGGATCGACGACAAGGCGTCCGGATTCGAGCTCGGCGCCGACGACTATCTCACCAAGCCCTTCGAGCTGCGGGAGCTCGTCATGCGGCTGCGCGCCCTCGACCGCCGCCGCGCGTACGCCCGGCCCCCCGTCCGCGAGATCGCGGGCCTGCGCGTCGACCCCTTCCGGCGGGAGGTCTTCCGCGACGGGCGCTACGTCGCGCTCACCCGCAAACAGTTCGCCGTGCTCGAGATCCTCGTCGCGGCCGAGGGCGGCGTCGTCAGCGCCGAAGAGCTGCTGGAACGCGCCTGGGACGAGAACGCCGACCCCTTCACCAACGCCGTGCGCATCACCGTCTCCGCCCTGCGCAAACGACTCGGCGAACCGGGCGTCATCGCCACGGTGCCGGGCGTCGGCTACCGCATCGACGCCGGTCCCGGCACCCGCGGCGGCCGGACGGATGCCTAGACGCCCCGGGCTCAGCGCCCGCCTGAAACTCACCCTCAGTTACGCCGGCTTCCTCGCCGTCGCCGGTGCGCTGCTGCTCACCGTGGTGTGGGCGTATCTGCTGCGCTACGTCCCCGACAACCCCCAGGGCCTCCTCGGTGTCTCGCCCAACCGCTGGCTCCTCGTGCGGACCTTCGCCCCCGCCGCGGCCACCGCGATGGGGGTCCTGCTCGTATTCGGCCTCGTCGGCGGCTGGCTCCTCGCCGGCCGGATGCTCGCCCCGCTCACCCGGATCACCGCCGCGGCCCGCGAGGCCGGGGACGGATCGCTGTCCCACCGGATCCGCATGGAGGGGCGCCAGGACGAGTTCCGTGAACTCGCCGACGCCTTCGACACCATGCTCGAACAGCTCGAATCGCACGTCGCCGAGCAGCAGCGGTTCGCCGCGAACGCCTCCCACGAACTGCGCACGCCCCTGGCCATCTCGCAGACGCTGCTCGACGTCGCCCGCAAGGACCCCTCCCGGGACCCGGGCGAAGTGTTCGCCCGCCTGCAGGCCGTCAACACCCGGGCCATCGGCCTCACCGAGGCACTCCTGACGCTCAGCCGCAGCGACCGCGGGAACTTCACCCGCGACAGCGTCGACCTCTCCCTCGTCGCCGAGGAGGCCGCCGAGACCCTGCTCCCCCTCGCCGAACGGCGCGGGGTCGCCCTCGACGTCACCGGCGCGCCGAACCGGACCAGCGGTTCCGCCGAGCTCCTGCTGCGCATGGCGACGAACCTCGTCCAGAACGCGATCGTCCACAACCTCCCCGCCGGAGGCACCGTGACCGTCCACAGCGCGGCGCAGGGCGACGCGAGCCTGCTGCGGGTGGAGAACACGGGACATCCGCTCCCGCCGGAACTGGTGCCGACGCTCACCGAACCCTTCCAGCGCGGAACGGAACGGGCGCGCACCGACGAACACGCCGGCGTCGGCCTCGGCCTCGCCCTCGTGCACAGCATCGTCCGCGCCCACGACGGCACCCTCGACCTCGCCCCGCGCCCCGCCGGCGGCCTCCTCGTCACGGTGCGGCTCCCCGGCGAGCCGTCGCCCCGGGTCTGAGGGCGCGCGGAGGAGGTGCGTGCGCGGGCCCGTGCGGCGGTTCTTCGTCCGTGACCCCGACGGCCGGGTCAACGTGTGCCGGGCCACCGCTGACGCAGCAGGAGGAACCCGGCGGCCCAGGGGCCCCCGCACCCGCGGCGGCCCGGGCTCCCCGCACCCGCGGGGAGCCCCGGGCCGCCTCACGCTCGGGTCACCAGATCGCCTCGACCCACTCCGGGTGGTCGATGAACGGGTTGCGGTTGCCCTGGTACGAGTTGAAGATGACGTCGTTGCGGCGCTCCTCGAAGGCGCTCGGCGGGTCCTGCTCGTTCCACTGCTTCAGGACCGAGAGGCGGCCGTGCAGGGGCACGCTGCCGTTGATGGAGTCGTTCGCCTCCAGGTCGGGCCAGGCGTCGTCGCCCTCGTACCGGACGGCCATGTAGAGGATCATCCGGGCCACGTCGCCCTTGTCGGCGTCGCGCGGCTCGAAGGAGTTGGAGTCCGTGTAGCTGCCGGGGGCGCCGCTGACCGCGCTGCCGCCGTTGTCGAAGTCCTTGTTGCCGCGGGTGCTGTTGACCTGGACGTCGGCGGCGCGCAGGTGGTGCAGGTCGGTGCCGGGGCCGGCCGAGGTGCCGAAGTCGCCGTGGGACTGGGCCCACACGTGCTCGCGGTTCCAGTTGCCGACGGCGCCGCCGTTGAGGCTCTTGCTGCGTGAGACACCGCTGTAGAGCAGGAGCACGTTGTTGGCGTTGTTGGGGTCCTGGTCGGTGACCTTCAGCGCGTTCCAGACCGCGTCGTACGAGATCTTGCTCTGGCTGCTGATGATGGTGTGCAGCGAGGACTTGAGGCTCGTGCCGGACTTGCCCACCGCGTTCTTGTAGTACGTGCTGTCGTACGCGGTGGTCGTGGCCCCGGCGGGGGAGGCGGTGAGGGTGGGGAGGACGAGGCCGGTGAGGGCGGCGGATATCGCGGCCCAGGTCTTCCAGCCGCGTCTGTGCGCTACGGACATGGGTGTCCCTTCTGAGGTGGGGGAGCGGGTGTCAGCGGACGGTGAGAGAGGTGTCGTCGATCAGGGCCATGCCCCGGGCCGAAAGGGCTCCGGTCCGGTCCGTCTCGACGGAGGGCGTGGGGTCCTGGCTGAGGGGGTCGGGCTGGCCGGTGCCGATGATCCAGTCGGCGTTCCCGGTGGTCTCCGCCCTGGAGTTGTCGAAGAGCACGCGCAGGGGCGTGGCGGCGGCGGTCTCCGGCGCGGCGGCCGCGGGCGAGCCGAGGGCGGGGGAGGCTGCCGCGGCTACCAGGGCCGCGCCGGCGGTCAGGGCGGCGAAACGGCGGGTGGACCTTCTGAGTCCGAGCATCCGTCAGACCTCCGTGAGGGATGGGGCGGAAGGGCGGAAAGGCGGTGCGGGCGCCCACTCTGCGCGCGTAGAACGTCGGGGATCGGACGCTCACGTCACGCGCGGTTGAACCGTACATGACCAAATCCCGCCCATGGAATGCCCAGCTCCGTACGGAAGTCGGCTTTCCGGTGAACGATCAGCGCTCCACCGGCAGACCCCGCGGCTCCTTGACCCGCTTCATGATGATCTGCGAGTTCACCTCGGTGACCCCGGTCAGCGTCGTCAGTCGCTCGATCCACAGACGCTCGTACGCCGCCAGGTCCGCGACTGCGATCCGCAGCAGGCAGCCGGGGCTGCCGAAGAGGCGGTACGCCTCGATCACGTCCGGGATGTCCTGGAGCGCCTCCTCGAAGGCCTCCACCGTCTCCCGGTCCCGCTTCACCTCCACCGAGACCAGGACCTCGAAACTCCGCCCGACCGCCTCGGGGGCGATCACCGCGCGATAGCCCTGGATCACGCCGTCCTGTTCCAGCTGGCGCACCCGGCGCATACAGGGGGAGGGGCTGAGGCCGATCCGCTGGGCGAGCTCCTGGTTGCTCAGTCGGCCGTCCTGCTGAAGCTCGCGCAAGATCTGAAGATCGATACGGTCCATGGCGCAATTATCCACCACGGAGTTCATGAGTCCGGGCAGATTTCGCAATCGCGTTGCGCGTCTGCTGATCTATCGTTGCCGCGCACCCCGAGGAAGGACAGCATCATCATGAAGTGGACGCGAGACGCCCGGCCGCGCCGCATCGTGGTCATCAGCACCGGCGGCACCATAGCCAGCCGCTGGACCGGCAGCGGATACGCCGCCGACGCGTCGGGCGACGACGTCGTCGCGACCGCCGCGGTACCCGACAACGTGCACGTCGAGGTCGTCGACCTCTTCAACGTGAACAGCTCCCGGATGACCACCGGCCGCCAGCTCACCCTGCTGCGCACCGTCCACGAGACCCTCGCCGACCCGGGCGTCGACGGCATCGTCGTCACCCACGGCACCGACACCCTCGAGGAGTCGGCCTTCTTCCTGGACCTGCACCACTCCGACCCGCGCCCGGTGGTCTTCACCGGCGCCCAGCGCCCCTTCGGCACGGGTGACGGCGACGGCCCCGGCAACCTCTACGACGCCCTCCAGGTCGCGGCCACGGTCCACGGCATCGGCGTGCTCGTCGTCTTCGACGGCCTCGTCCACGCGGCCCGTGGCACCGTCAAGACCAAGACGCTCGCCGCGGACCCGTTCGCCGACCCCTCCGGCGAGCGGCTCGGCCGCCTCGGCTTCGGCCAGGTCGACATCGAGCGCGAGCCCGAGCGGCCCGCGCCGCTCCCGCTGCCCGGTGACGGGCGCCCCGCGCCCCGCGTCGACATCGTGATGCACCACTCCGATGCCGACCCGGTCCTCTTCGACGCGTCCCTCGCCGCCGGCGCCCGGGGCATCGTGCTCGTCGGCACCGGCGCCGGCAACGCCACTCCCGAGATGGCCGCGGCCGTCGCCCGCGCCGTCGACCAGGGCGTCCACGTCGTGCTGTCCACCCGCGTCGCCTCCGGCCCCGTGGCCGAGGTCTACACGGGCGGCGGCGCCGTCGACCTGGCGGCCGCCGGTGCCGTCCTGGCCGGGACCCTGCGTCCTGGTCAGGCCCGGATCGCGCTGCTGGCCGCGCTGCTCGCCGACCACACGTCGCCGGAGCGTCGTACCGCGCTGCTGCGCGACCTTCTCGAAGGCCCGGTGCGCCCCGAGCCGGTTCTCGCCGTCGCCCACTGACCCGCGGCGAGACCCCACGGGACGCACCCACCCCACCCCACGTCGGCCCGCTCGCTGCACCCGCCCACCTGAGTGTGGGCAATCGTCCCGCAGGGCGGGACGGGTGGGCACACGGGACGCAAGCCCCTGCCGGGCCCAGGCTCCCTGCACCCGCGCCCGCCCCCGTGGCGCGCTCACCCGCCCGGAAAGCGTCCGTCCCGCGGGGCGTGCCGCGTAGGGACGCTCGCCCTGAGGGCGCTGCGCGAAACCCGTGGACCCACGGGGGCCGGCGTCTCCGCGGGGGAGGGGGTGTCCGGACTGCGAGCTCCACTTCGTTCCACTTCTCCCCGCCGTCGTCGGCCCTCCCTCGCATCGGAGAGTCGTCGGCGCACGCTCGTTCCCCTCCCTCCCCACGCGTAAGGCACCCACACCGTGATCCCCGCACAACAGAAGAACGTCCGCCGCGAGCACGACCTGCTCGGCGACCGGGACGTCCCCGCCGAGGCGTACTGGGGTGTGCACACCCTGCGCGCCACGGAGAACTTCGCCATCACCGGCACCCCGATCTCCGTCTACCCGCAGCTCATCGACGCTCTCGCCGCCGTGAAGGAGGCCGCCGCCCTCGCCAACGAGGAGCTCGGTCTGCTGCCTGCCGAGAAGGCCGCCGCGATCGTCGCCGCCTGTCGTGAGATCCGGGGCGGCGCGCTGCACGACGAGTTCGTCGTGGACGTCGTCCAGGGCGGTGCCGGCACGTCGACCAACATGAACGCCAACGAGGTCGTCGCCAACCGCGCCCTCGAACTCCTCGGCCACGCCAAGGGCGCGTACGCGCACCTGCACCCCAACGAGGACGTCAACCTCGGCCAGTCCACCAACGACGTCTACCCGACCGCCATCCGCATCGCGGCCATCGGTGCCGCCCGTGAGCTGCTGCGCGCGATGGCCGTGCTCCAGGACGCGTTCGCCGAGAAGGCCGTCGAGTTCGGCGGGGTCGTCAAGATGGGCCGCACCCAGCTCCAGGACGCCGTGCCCATGACGCTGGGCCAGGAGTTCTCCACGTACGCCGTGATGCTGGAGGAGGACCGTGGGCGGCTCGCCGAGGCCGTCGAGCTGATCCACGAGATCAACCTCGGCGCCACCGCCATCGGCACCGGCCTCAACGCCGCCCCCGGCTACGCCGAGACCGCCCGCCGGCGCCTCGCGGACATCACCGGCCTGCCGCTGGTCACCTCCGCCAACCTGGTCGAGGCCACCCAGGACTGCGGTGCCTTCGTGCAGCTGTCCGGCGTCCTCAAGCGGATCGCCGTGAAGCTCTCCAAGACCTGCAACGACCTGCGGCTGCTGTCCTCCGGCCCGCGCGCCGGATTCGGCGAGATCAACCTGCCCCCCGTGCAGGCCGGTTCGAGCATCATGCCGGGCAAGGTCAACCCGGTGATCCCCGAGGTCGTCAACCAGGTCGCCTTCGAGGTGATCGGCAACGACATGACGATCACGATGGCGGCGGAGGGCGGTCAGCTGCAGCTCAACGCCTTCGAGCCGGTCATCTTCCACGCCCTGTCGAAGAGCCTGACCTCCCTGAAGGCGGCCTGCCTCACGCTCGCGGAGCGCTGCGTCACCGGCATCACCGCCAACGTCGACACGCTGCGTGCGAGCGTCGAGAACTCGATCGGCCTGGCCACCGCGCTCAACCCGCACCTCGGCTACACCGCGGCCACCGCCATCGCGCAGGAGGCCCTCGCCACCGGCCGCTCGGTCGCCGAACTCACCCTGGAGAAGGGTCTGCTCCCGCCCGAGCGGCTCGCCGAGCTGCTCACCACCGAGTACCTGACGGGCACCTCGGGCGGTGTGCTGAAGGACTGATCCGGATCAGGCCCTCGGCACCGCGAAGTTGAAGTCCCCGGTGCCGAAGGTCCCGAACAGGCGCAGCCACAGCGGCAGTACCAGCTCGGTGGCCCGGGCCCCCGTCAGGTCGCCGAGGTCGAGGATCCGGTCGTCCGGCCAGCCGAAGGACTTCAGCAGGTCGGTCACTCCGGACTTGGCCTCCTCGTCGTCGCCGCACACGAAGACGACGTGGTCGCCCGGGACGCGGGACGGATCGACCATCACGGTGTTGGTCATGGTGTTGAGCGTCTTCACCACCCGCGCGTCGGGGAACGCCCGCTGGATCTGCTCGGCCAGGCTGCCGCCGTCCGGCGTCTGTACCTTCGGTGGCAGGCCCTCCGAGAAGTCCAGCGGGTTCGACACGTCGACGAGGACCTTGCCCTTGAGGTTCTCCGCGCCGGCCGCCTCGAGCGCGGCCAGTGACACGAGCCCGCCGGTCGCGTTCACCACCAGCTCGGCGCCGGACGCGGCGGCGGCGAAGGTGCCGTGCGCGGAGCGGTGCTCCGCGGCCCACGCCGTCGCGCCCGCGTGATCCGCGGACCTGGAGCCGAGGGTCACCTCGTGGCCGAGCGAGACCAGCTTGCTCGCGAGTCGACGGCCGACCTCTCCCGTGCCGAGTACCGCGATTCTCATGCGTGTTGCGCTCCTTCGTGACGTCGGGGACCCGAGGCGACCGTACGCCCTGGCCTGCCTTCGAGAGGGCGTACGACTCAAGTTCTCGCGCGACAAAGCCGACATTCCTACCAAAGCAGGAAGAATCGAGTCGTGGAGTCGCCCGCATGACCACCGCAGCCACCACCCCCGACGCGCTCGACCAGGAGGCCGCGGCCCTGCTCGACAGCGAGGCCTGGCAGGAGATCGTGGCGGCGTGGACGGAGGTCCAGCCGGTACGGGAGGAGGAGGCCGACTGGCGGACGTTGCTGTCCGTCCCCGTGGACCGGCTCGTCTCCGACGCGCTCGCCTCGCTCGCCCCCCGGCCCGAGGAGCGGGCCCTCCCGGGGCGGATCGGCGCGATGCTGCCGGACCGGCTGCACGTCTGGCGCCGTATCGGGCAGCCCGACGTGCGCCCCTCGGTCCACCTCGCGCACGCCCGGCGCGTCCTGACCGACTGGGGCTGGCAGAACACCCCGTACAAGCTCCGGGACGCCCGGGGCGCGCGCTGTGTCTGCGGGGCGATGCTCGCCGCCCACCGCCTCGGCTACGGCAGCTCCGGCACCATGAACGAGGCCGGTGCGTGGATGCTCGAAGAGCTCCGCTCGCGCGGCTGGTACCAGCTCATCGGCCCCTGGAACCGGGCCCCGGGCCGGACCGCGGGGGAGGCGCTCGCCCTCGTGGACGCCACCATCCGCCGCGCGGCCCGGGCCGGTCGTTAGGAGGCCTGGCGCCCGGTCGGGAGCTGGTCGACCAGCGGCGGGAGGCCGGCCGCCGGCAGCGGGACCGCGGAGCGCGGGACGGCCGTCGGGGCGCCGCCGCTCAGGGCGCCGTCGACGAACGCGTAGAGCGCCGGGGTGATCGGCTCCGGAAGGGTGTGCCCCTGCTCGTCGAGACGCTGGTACTTCATCAGATTGAAGGCGACGGAGACCTGACGGCGCCCGTCCTCCGTGGCGAGGGACCAGGTGCCCGCGCCGAAGACCGCGCCGTCATGCCCCCAGTACCAGCCGCTCGGCATCCGGAGGGTGTAGAGACCGAGGCCGTAGCGCATCACGACCTCGCCGTCGGGCGTCACGGCCGCCGGGACCGTGGTCTTCATCGCGCGCAGTGCGGCGGGACCGAGGAGCTTGCCGCCGAGCAGCTTGCGGTAGAAGACGTCGAGGTCGCTCGTCGTCGACACCAGCGCGCCCGCCGTGCCCGCCCACGACATGTCGTACGTGCTGTAGTCGCGCGGCGGGTCGATGAAGCCGAAGAACGACTCGTACATCCCCGCGTGCGGGCCCTTCAGGGACGCCGAGGACGGGAAGTAGGTGTGGTGCAGGCCGGCGCGGCGGATGACGTTGCGGGTGATGTACGCCTCCGCGTCCTGGCCGGTGACCCGCTCCAGGATCAGCCCCGCGAGGACGAAGTTGGTGTTGGCGTAGGCGAACTCCCCGCGCTGCGCGGCCGGCGGGGCGGCGAGGCCGAGGCGCACCAGTTCCTCCGGCTCGACGTGCCGCAGCCGGTTCTCGTCCAGGGTCTTCCCCGGGTCCTGCAGCAGGCCGGGGAAGGCCGGCAGGACGTAGTCGGCGATGCCGCTCGTGTGGTTGAGGAGCATGCGGACCGTCACCTGCTCGCCGCGCTCGCCCGGCACGAGGTCCGGGACGTAGCGGGCGACCGGTGCGTCCAGGTCGATCCGGTGGCGTTCGACCTGCTGGAGGATCGCGACGGCCGTGAAGCTCTTGGTGATGCTGCCGACCCGGTGCTCGAAGTTCGGGGCCATGGGTCGTCCGCCGGACGGATCGGCGAGGCCGGTGGCGCCCCGCCACTGCTCGGAGCCGTCGCGGACCGCCGCGAACGCTCCGTACATGCCGGCGGTGTGGAAGGCGTCGAGCGAATCGCGCAGGGCCGCGCGGTCGAGCGCGGGCACATGGCGGGCCGCCGCCCGGCCGGCCGACGCCCCCGTGGCGTCGGCGGCCTGGGCAGGCAGTACGCCCAGGGACAGGGCGAGCAGGGCGGTCGAGAGCACGGCCGACGTACGGGCCGGGCGCCCGAGGCCTAAGCGGCTGGAGCGTGCGGTGGGCGTGGTGCGCGTCAAAGGAGGTCCTCTCCGCGTGCGGTCCGCGCACCGTCCGTGCGCGGACCGTCCATCCTGGTACGGCCCGCCCGCGTCACGCGTCCTTCCCCGGAACGATCACGATCACCGGAACGCATGACGTCCGGCGGACTACCCTGGGTGTATGGGCGGCGGCGGTCTGACCGGTCTCTTCCTCTGCGGCGACGTGATGCTCGGCCGGGGAATCGACCAGATCCTTCCCCATCCCCTCGATCCCGCCCTGCCCGAGCGGTGGGTGCGCGACGCCCGTGACTACGTGACCCTCGCCGAAGCCCTCTCCGGACCGGTGCCCCGATCCGTGGCGCCCGCCTACCCCTGGGGCGAGGCCCTCGACCTGATCGACGCCGGGCGGCCCGACGCCCGCGTGGTCAACCTGGAGACCTCGGTCACCCGCCGGGCCGAGCCCTTCCCCGGCAAGGCCGTCCACTACCGCATGGCTCCGGCCAACCTGCCCGCGCTCGCCGCCGTACGCCCCGACGTCGTCATCCTCGCCAACAACCACGTCCTCGACTACGGGCGGGGCGGCCTCGACGACACGCTCGACGCCCTCGACGAGGCGGGGCTGCGCACCGCGGGCGCCGGGCGCGACGCCGCGGAGGCGCGGCGCCCCGCGGCCGTCCCGCTGCCCGGCGGGCGCCGGCTGCTCGTCCACGCGATCGGGCTGGCATCCAGCGGGGTGCCGCGGGACTGGGCGGCCACCGCACGGCGCGGCGGGGTCCACTACGCGGCCGGGCCCGACGACGAGGCCGCGACCCGGCTCACCGCCCGGCTGCGCGAAGCCCGCCGCCCCGGCGACCTCGTCGTCGTCTCGGTGCACTGGGGCTCCAACTGGGGCTACGCCCCGGCGCGCGCCGAGGTCTCCCTCGGCCACGCCCTCGTCGACGCGGGGGCCGACATCGTGCACGGGCACTCCTCGCACCACCCACGGCCCCTGGAGGTGTACCGGGGCAGGCTCGTCCTGCACGGCTGCGGCGACCTCGTCAACGACTACGAGGGGATCACCGGACAGGAGCGCTACCGCGACGACCTGCGCCTCCTCCACCTCGTCACCGTCCACGACGAGGACGGCAGCCTGGCGGAGGTGCGGCTCGTGCCGCTGCGCAGTCGGCGCCTGCGCCTCGAACGGGCCCCCGAGCAGGACGTCCGGTGGCTCCACGACGTGCTGGGCCGGATCAGTCGCCCCTACGGGATGCGGATCGCCGCCGCCCCCGTGGGGGATGACGGCGAACCGGCCCTGATCGCCCGGCCCGTGTGACGGCCCGTCGGGGCCGGTGCGCGCGGACGGGCAGGAAGGCGGGCAGGACATGTACTTCACCGACCGCACCGACGCGGGCAGGCAGCTCGCCGCCCGGCTCGAAGGGCTCAAGGGGCAGGACGTGACCGTTCTCGGGCTGCCCCGCGGGGGAGTGCCGGTCGCCGCCGAGGTCGCCGACGCGCTCGGCGCGCCGCTCGACATCTGTCTCGTACGGAAGCTGGGGGTGCCCTACCAGCCCGAGTTGGCGATGGGCGCCATCGGCGAGGGCGGCGTGCGGGTCCTCAACGAGGACGTCCTCGTCCAGACCGGCGTCTCGGAGCGTGACCTCGCCGGGGTCGAACGGCGCGAACGGGCCGTTCTGGAGGAGCGCGCCCGGCGCTACCGCGGCGCCCGTGAGCCCGCAGACATCGACGGCCGTACGGCGGTCGTCGTCGACGACGGCTTCGCCACCGGAGCCACCGCGCTCGCCGCGTGCCAGGTCGTCCGGGCCCGCGGCGCCGCCCGGATCGTCCTCGCGGTGCCGGTCGCGCCGCAGGGCTGGACCACGCGACTCGGAGCGGCCGCGGACGAGACGTACTGCGTGCACGACCCCGCGGCCTTCTACGCCATCGGGCAGTTCTACCAGGACTTCTCGCAGACGCCAGACGAGGACGTCGTCGCCCTGCTGCGCCTGCGGCGCGGTGCGCGCGGGGAGGACACCGAGGTCCGCATACCGCTCGGCGAACTCGCCGTCGGCGGACGGCTCACCGTGCCCGAAGGGGCCACCGGCGTGGTGCTGTTCGCGCACGGCAGCGGCAGCAGCCGGCACAGCCCGCGCAACCGCGCCGTCGCCGGGACCCTGAACCGGGCCGGACTCGGCACCCTGCTCTTCGACCTGCTCACCGAGGACGAGGCCGCCGACCGGGCCAACGTCTTCGACACCCCGCTGCTGGCCGAGCGCCTGGGCCAGGCCGCCGCCTGGCTCGCCGCCCGGCCCGGCACGGGCGGGCTGCGCATCGGCTACTTCGGGGCCAGTACGGGCGCGGCGGCCGCGCTGTGGGCCGCGGCGGAACCCGGCAGCGGTATCGGCGCCGTGGTCTCCCGGGGCGGCCGGCCCGATCTCGCGGACGAGCGTCTGCCCGAGGTCACCGCTCCGACCCTGCTGATCGTGGGCGGCGCGGACACCCTGGTCCTCGACCTCAACCACCAGGCCGAGCGGCGGCTGCGCTGCGAGCACCGGCTCGTCACGGTCCCCGGCGCGGGCCACCTCTTCGAGGAGCCCGGGGCCCTGGAGGAGGTGGGCACGCTCGCGGCGGCCTGGTTCGCGGAGCGGCTGTGACGCCGCCGAGCGCCGTGACCGGAGCGACGGCGACGGGAACCGGGCGACGGAGGCGGACTACGCCTGCGCGCCGCCGACGATGCGGTCCACAGCGGCCTCGATCAGGGCGTTCCGCTCCTCCTCCGAGAACACGCCCGGCAGCGTGAGCTGCTCCGTGATCAGCCAGTTGAAGGCGAGCATCAGCAGCTTGACGGCGGTCGCGTCACCGGGCAGGCCCGAGGCCTCGTGGTAGGTGACGTTGGCGTCGACGTCGGCGCGCACCCGCTCGGTGAGGACCGAGCGCAACTCCGGGCGGCGGGTGGCCTCCAGGCGCAGTTCGAGGAGGGCCAGATAGCCCGTGCGGAAGGAGCTGACCCGGCCGACGACCTCCTTCATCAGCTCCTTGTACGTCTCCCGGTCCGGGGACGCGGCCTGCTGCCGGGAGATCTCCTCCTCGCCGGGCTGCAGGCGTTCGTAGACGCGGGCGCCGGCCTGGGTGAGCAGGTCGTCGCGGTTGGCGAAGTAGTTCGACGCGGTGCCGGGCGGGACGGCCGCCTCGGTGTCCACGGCCCGGAAGGTGAGCCCCCGCGCCCCTTCCCGGGCGAGCACCTCGATCGCGGCGTCGACGAGCGCCGCCCTGCGCTCCGGGTTCCTGCGCGCCACCGTCGTCTCCCGTCGTCGGCCCTCACCAGTACTGCGGGGAGAGTACTACGGGCGCAGTGAAACATGGTCCGTCGGGCAGGGTGCGCGGTTCGGCGGTCGCCGCCCGGCGCAGAGCGTCGACGGAAAGGCGCGGGAGATGCCGGGCGACACCGCCGACGGCACCCTCATGAACGCCCTGCGCACCGGTCTCGGCTGAGCCGCCGGCCGGACCCTCACCACTCCGACGCGACGAGCTCGACCTCGAAACCGTCCGCGTTCTCCAGATAGGCGGCGCAGCTCTGTTCCCCGCCCGCGTGCGGATGGCGGTCGGGGAACAGCAGCCGCCAGCCGCCGCGCACGGCCCCCTCGACCAGCCGGTCCATCTCCGCACGCGTCGCCACGTGGAACGCCAGGTGGTTGAGGCCCGGACGCAGCCGGTCGTGCGCGTCCGCGCTCAGCGCCGAGGACTCCTCGAACACCAGATACGTCGCGCCGAGCCGCCAGCTCCGGCCCCGCTCCCACTCCTGGAACGGCTCGTGACCGAGCGCCGCGAGCAGCGGACCGAACGAGGCCGCGGCCCGCCCGATGTCGGGCACCCAGATCTCCACGTGGTGCAGGGTGCCGGTCACGGCCGGGCCGGTCATACGCTCCTCCAGGGTCGCTCGCTCGCGCCGACCCTAACCCGCCCTCACCAGGCCAGATCCTCCAGGGCGTCCAGGTCCGGCACGGGCCCCGCACCGTTGCCGCCCGCCTGGCCCGGCGCGATCGGCAGCTCGGCCCAGATCGTCTTGCCGCGACGCGCGTACCGGGTGCCCCAGCGCTGCGCGAACTGCGCCACCAGGAAGAGCCCGCGGCCGCCCTCGTCGGTGTCCGTCGCGTGCCGCAGGTGGGGCGAGGTGCTGCTGCCGTCCGACACCTCGCAGATCAGCATCCGGTCGTACACCAGCCGCACCCGCACCGGCGGGCGCCCGTAGCGGATCGCATTGGTGATCAGCTCACTGAGCACCAGCTCCGCCGTGAACCCGGCCTCGTCCAGCCCCCAAGCCGCGATCCGCGCCGCCGCCGCCGACCGCACCGGCGAGACCGCGGACGGATCGCTCGGCACCTCCCACTCCGCGATCCGGTCCGACGGGATCCGGTCGGCGCCCGCCACCAGGAGGGCGATGTCGTCGTTCGGCATCGGCCGCAGCAGCGTCGCGAGCACGTCCGCGCAGGCCTGCTCGGGCGACCGCCCCGGTCGTGCCAGCGTCTTGCGCAGCAGCTCGAGGCCGGTGTCGAAGTCCCGGTGCCGGTCCTCCAGGAGTCCGTCGGTGAACATCACCAGCTTGCTGCCGGGCTCCAGCTTCAGGCGCGCGGACGCGAAGGGACGGTCGCCGAGGCCGAGGCCCAGCGGCAGGCCGGCCGGCACCGCGGGGAACTCCACGCTCCCGTCCGGACGGACCAGCGCGGGGCCCGGATGCCCGGCGCTCGCCATCGTGCAGGAACCCGTGGTCGGGTCGTAGATGGCGTAGAGGCAGGTGGCGCCCGTCGTGCCCTCCGCACCGCCGTCCCTGCCGGCCTCGCCGCCCCCGTCGCCGCCCGGCTCGTGCTCCTCGCCGAGCCGGTCGATCAACTCGTCCAGGTGGCTCAGCAGCTCGTCCGGCTGCAGGTCGAGCGTCGAGAAGTTCGCCACGGCCGTCCGCAGCCGGCCCATGGTCGCCGCCGCGTGCAGACCGTGCCCCACCACGTCCCCGACGACCAGCGCCACCCGCGCCCCCGGCAGCGGGATCACGTCGAACCAGTCGCCGCCGACCCCCGCCTTCGCCGGCAGATAGCGGAACGCGACCTCCATCGCGCTCTGTTCCGGCAGCACCCGCGGCAGCAGGCTGCGCTGCAGAGCCACCGCCATCGAGTGCTCGCGGGTGAACCGCCGCGCGTTGTCGATCGCGAGCGCCGCACGCGCCGCAAGCTCCTCGGCGAACGACAGATCCTCCTCGCCGAAGGGCTCCGGGGTCTCCCGCCCACGCCAGAAGTTGGCCATCCCGAGCACCACGCCGCGGGCCAGCAACGGCACCGTGAGCAGCGAGTGCAGCCCGTACGCGAGTGCCTGCGCGGCGCCCTCGGGGTCCTGGGCCCGCCAGCCGTCCGCCGCCGCCAGATCCGCCTGGAGCACGGCGCGCCCTTCGTCCAGGGCCGAGGCCATCGGGGTACTCGGCACGACGAACCGGATGAGGTCGCCCACCGGCTGCAAGGGTGCCTCCTGGTTCACCCCGCTCAGAGCCGTCCGCCGCATCTCCGTGAACGCACCCGAGGGCTCGTCGCCGCGCACCACCGGGTCGAGCAGCTCCACGGTCACGACGTCGGCGAACCGTGGCACGGCGACCTCCGACAGCTCCTCCGCCGTCCGTACGACGTCCAGCGTCGTGCCGATCCGGGTGCCCGCCTCGTAGAGCAGCCGCAGCCGCCCGCGGGCCACCTCGGCCCGACCGGTCAGCGTGGCCAGCTCGGTCGTGTCGCGCATGGTCATCACACAGCCGCCGTCGGCCGCGCCGTCGCCCGTGGGCCGTACGTTCAGTGCGAGCAGCCGGTCGCCGGCCGGGTGCACCTCGTCCGTCGCGGCCCGCCCGGACAGCAGCAACGCGGCCGTACGCGGCTCCAGGCCGAGCTCCCGCACATGCCGCTGTTCCGCGTCCTCCGGCAGCTTGAGCAGGCGACGGGCCTCGTCGTTGGCGAGCAGCAGCCGCCCGTCGCCCGCGACGATCACCACGCCCTCCTTGACCGAGTGGAGGACGGCCTCGTGGTGCTCCTTGAGGCGGGTCATCTCGGCCGGGCCCAGACCGTGCGTCTGGCGCCGCAGCCGGCCGCTCACCAGCGCCGCGCCGCCCACCGCGCACGCGAGGCCTATCCCCGCCGCGCCGAGCAGCAGCGGCAGCCGCCCCTGCACGGCGTGCCCGACGGTCGCCACCTCGACGCCGCTGGACACCATGCCGACCACGGCCCCCGTCTCGTCCCGGACCGGGACGACCGCGCGCACGGCGTCGTTCGGCGCCCCGTGGAAGACCTCGGTGAAGGACTCGCCGGCCCGGGCCCGGCCGATGTCGCCCTGGGCCCGCTGGCCGATCAGCGAGGGGTCGGAGTCCGTGTAGCGGGCCCCGTCCGGAGCGAGCACCGCGACGAAGTCGACCCCGGATCCCCGGCGCGCCGCCTCGGCCTTGGACTGCAGCAACGAGGACGGATCGGGCGAGCGCAGCGCCTCCACGATCCCCGGCGCGTGGGCGAGGGTCTCGGCGACGGCCAGGGAGCGGTTGCGGGCGTCCTGCTCGCTGTCGTACTTGCCCTGCAGCACCAGGGCGAGCGCGGCGGCTGCCACGATCAGCAGCGCGATGACCGCCTGCAGGGCGAAGACCTGGCTCGCGACGCTCCGTAGTCCGGTGGGCCGCCCGTGGGTGCCACCGGGGGACCCGTCCGCGCCTCGCGTCACGGTGCGCTCCTTCCCGCCCTGCTAGCCGGGGCTTCCTTCCATGCTGCCCCCGCCGCCACCGGCAGGGGAAACGGGAGGCCGCCACGGAGCGCTACCGCCGGCTCAGCCGGCGGCCGGAGCGGCGGCGCGCGCGAGGCGCGCGAGCGTGGTGCGCATCCCGTGCCGGTTCACGGCGATCCGCCGCTCCGGGGAGGTGCCCGCGAAGACCGTGCCGAGCAGGTCGGCGAAGCCCGAGCCTGTTCCCGTACGCAGATCCTGCCAGGTCTCCGTGACCCGGGTGCCCGTGCCCTCGTCCTCGAAACGGTATCCCCAGCGTGCGATCGGCAGCCCGAAGACGCCCACGTCGAAGACGAACTCCTCGCCCGGGCGGGCCGTGGTGACGCGGCCGGTGGTGAACCAGACGAACGGGCCGCGCCGGTTCAGCCCGACGAAGCGGCTCCCGGTCCGCACCGGCGGCCTGCCCGTGAGGACCCGACGGCACTCGGGGCTCCAGCGCCCCATGTTCCGCAGGTCCGCGACCAGGCCGTACAAGGTGGCGCGCTCCGCCTCCACCAGCACCGATTCCTCGAGACTCCGCTGCCGTGCCATGTCCGCTCCCCTCGGTCCACTGCGTTACCCGCGGGTACGGTAGCGGACGAGGGGCCTGTGCGGGCACGGTCCCGACGGCTACGGTGGACGGAAGATCGTTTCATGCCCAGGGACAGCCCGGACCCCGGTCCGGCACGCAGGAAGGAAGAAGGCAGCATGTCGGTACCCACCGGCCTCCCCGAGCCGGAGGTCCTCGTCCACACCGAGGGCCGCGCCGGCTTCCTCACCCTGAACAGGCCCCGGGCCATCAACGCCCTCACCCACGGCATGGTGCGCCGGATCGACGAGGCGCTGACCGCCTGGGAGCACGACCCGGCCGTGACGACCGTCGTCCTCCGCGGCGCGGGGGAGCGGGGCCTGTGCGCGGGAGGCGACATCCGCGCCATCCACGACGACGCCCGCGCCGGCGGCACCGCGACCGTGGGTTTCTGGCGCGACGAGTACCGGCTCAACGCCCGCGTCGCCCGCTACCCCAAGCCCTACGTGGCCTTCATGGACGGCATCGTCATGGGCGGCGGCGTCGGCGTCTCCGGCCACGGCTCCGTCCGCATCGTCACCGAACGCTCGCGCGTGGCCATGCCCGAGACCGGCATCGGCTTCGTCCCCGACGTCGGCGGCACCCACCTGCTCAGCCGCGCCCCCGGCGAACTCGGCACCCATCTCGCCCTCACCGGCACACCGGCCGGCGCCGCCGACGCGATCCTCGCCGGCCTCGCCGACCACTTCGTCCCCGCCGCCGACCTGCCCGCGCTCGCCGCCGCCCTCACCACCGAGCCCGCCACCGAAGCGGTCGCCCGCTTCGCCCGGCCGGCCCCCGAAGGGGACCTCGCCGCACGGCGCGCCTGGATCGACGCCTGCTACGCGGCCGGCACCGTCGAGGGCATCGTGGAGCGTCTCACCGACTCCGGCGTGCCCGAGGCCAAGGAGACCGCGACCGTCCTGCTCACCCGCTCGCCCACTGCCCTCAAGGCCACCCTCTCCGCGGTGCGCCGCGCCCGGGCCCAGGACTCCCTCGAAGAGACGCTGAACATGGAGTTCCGCCTCTCCTGCGCCGCCCTGGCCTCCCCGGACCTGGTCGAGGGCATCCGCGCCCAGGTCGTCGACAAGGACCGGAACCCGCGCTGGACCCCGCCGACGCTCGCCCAGGTGACGGAGCAGGCCACCGAGGGCTGGTTCGCCCCGCGCGCCGCGGGCGAGCTGGGGCTCACCCCTCCAGCGCGTCCGGAGAGCTGAGCCGGGCCGCCGCGAGACTCCCGCCGGGGGCCGAGACGAGGACCCGCGGCACCCGTACGCCGAGAGCGGTCAGGTCGCCATCCGGTGTAGCCGTACGCCGAGAGCGGCAGGCATCCGGTGTACCCGCACGCCGGGAGCGGCCGCCATCCCGTGTACTCGTACGCCGGGAGCGGCCGGCATCCGGTGTACCCGTGCGCCGGGAGCGGCCGGCATTCGGTGCGTCCGGAGTTACGCGACCTGGCGTGAGCGCGGGCCGAAGGGGTCGGCCGGATCTGTCGGCCGGATCTGGCTCTCAGTCCTGGTCGTCCGCCGATGACTCGTCGAGAGTGAACAGGCCGCCCTGTGGGTCCCGCACCGTCACCTGGCGGGACGCCGCGGCGGGCCAGCCGTGGTCCGCCTCCGGGACCAGCGTCCCGCCCAGGGAGAGGGCCGCCGCGGTCGCCCGCTCCAGGTCGGGGACGCGGAAGTGGATCAGCCAGCGGGGGCGCAGCTGCGGCTGCGCCGAGGCCGCCTCGGCGGGGCCGCTGTTCAGCCGCGCGACCGCCTCGCCGTGGCTGCGCAGGACCACCTGCTCGTCCTCGTACGCGACCTCGAAACGGTCCGCGCCGCCGTCGACCCACTGCAGTACGCCCCCGTAGAAGAGGGCGGCGTCGAACGCGTTGCGGGTGTGCAGCTCCAGCCAGGCGGGGGCGTGACGCTCGCCGAGCCGCCAGCGGGAGGAGATCCGGCCCTCCCAGATCCCGAACACGGCCCCCTCCAGGTCGGTGGCGAGCGCCGCCCGCCCGCGCGGCGGGAAGGGCACCGGGCCCACGCCGACCGTGCCGCCGCGCTCCCGGATACGCGCGACTGCGGCGTCCGCGTCGGACACCGCGAAGTACACCGTCCAGGCAACCGGTACGCCCATCCGGACGACCACCTCGCCGATTCCGGCCACCGGGACCCCGTCCCGCTCGCCGATCGAGAAGCCGTCGCCCAGGGGGCCGCGGCGGAAGGTCCAGCCGAGCACGGCCCCGTAGAACTCCTCCGCCGCATCGAGATCGCGCGCCGCCAGATTCATCCAGCAGGGCGCTCCCGGCTCATCCGCGGTCAACGGCACCCGGCTCACCTCACTCCCGTTCGGCCTCGCCCCCGGTTCTGCCCCCAGGCCACCCTCACCCGGACGCACCGGCCGCGCCACTCAATGAGCGCCTTCCCCGGCGCCCCGGCCGCCGCCGCACCGAAGCGATGCGTCCCGATGCTGTGCGTCACCGGCCTCACCTGGCCCGGCTGCTTGCGTCCGCGCCGCCGGCCCGGCTAGGGCCCCGGAGCCGTGGCACGATCTGAGCTCACCGTCCGCCGTGCGGCGCGCGAGGTGAGGAGGGCGTCACTTCACCGTCACCGTCCCGACGAGAATGCGGTGGTCGGAGCAGACCGTGACGCCCGTGCACGCCGTGGAGACGGCCAGCGAGTCCGCGCTGTACGCCCCGGCCAGCGCGCTCTCCCGGACGAAGATGTGGTCGATCTTCGCGTTCCCCCCGCACGGCGGCGTCGCGCCGGGCGTGCCGTCCGCGGTCCACTCGCCGTAGCCGGGGCAGTGGCCCGGGTCGTCGTCGTCGAGCTCGCGGTACTGACCGGTGTTGTCCGCGTTGTTCGGCGTGTTCACGCTGGGCGCGTAGTAGGAGTTCAGGCGGCCGTAGTGCGGCTGGGCGTTGAAGTCGCCCGCGGTCAGGACCGTCTCGCCGGACGCCGCGTACTCCTCCAGCTTCTGGTGCACGAAGTCCAGCTGGGCCACGTTGAAGGACTGGCTCGTCGTGATGTGCGTCGTGCAGAACCGGGTGGCCGTCCCGTCGGTGAGCGGCGCGCACAGCAGGTTGCGCTTCTCGGCCGTGCCGTCGTCCGGCAGGGCGAAGCGGGCGGCGCCGCCGAGCGGGCGCTTGCTGAAGATCGCGTTCCCGAACGCCTCGCCCTGGCACACGGCCGCGTTCCCGGCCGCGCGGCTCGGCTCGAAACGGGCGAAGTTCGCCTGGTCCTGCGGCCAGCCCCTGGTCCGCAGCTCGTTCACCAGGGCGCTGTACTGCCCCTGGCACAGCTCGTTGAACGCGGCGAAGTCGGCGCCCCGGGTGACGATCGACGCGGCCGCCTGGGTGACCAGGCCGTCGGTCGTGGAACCGTCGTGGATCGTGTTGCCCGCCACGTTCCACTGCCAGACCGTGTAGGTGCGCGGCGCCGGCGTCGCGGCCTGCGCGGCCGACGCCGGCAGCAGCACCGCGGCGAGCGCGCCCGTGAGCGCGAGCCGAAGGCCGCGCCGGATGTTGCGTCGCATGACGGGATCCCCCCTCCGTGACCGGCCGGTCCTGCGGCCGGATGCCGCACCCTAGCGACACGGGAACGATCATAGAAGGGGGTGCCGACAACGCCCGGGGACCTTCCGACGCATGATGTGCGCATGCTGTTGACCTTCGAACCCGTCCTGGACCGCATCGCCGAGGAGATCACCGACCTCGTCGACCGCGGCCGGCCCGCCGACTACATCCCCGCGCTCGCCACCGCCGACCCCGGCCGCTTCGGGATGGCCGTCGCCGAGCTCGACGGCACGGTGTACGGGGTGGGGGACTGGCAGCAGCCCTTCTCGACCCAGTCCGTCACCAAGGTGTTCAGCCTCGCCCTGGCCCTCGCCCGCAAGGGCGAACCGCTGTGGGACCACGTCGGCCGCGAACCCTCGGGCAACCCGTTCAACTCACTGGTCCAGCTGGAGTACGAGAACGGCATCCCGCGCAACCCCTTCATCAACGCGGGCGCCCTCGTCGTCACCGACCAGCTGCACCGGATCACCGGCGACGCCTCCGGAGTCCTCCTCGACTTCCTGCGCGCCGAGAGCGGCAACCACGACCTCGACTTCGACCGCGACGTCGCCGCCTCCGAAACCGCGCACGGCGACCGCAACGCGGCCCTCGCCCACTTCATGGCGAGCTACGACAACATCGCCAACCCCGTGCCGACCCTGCTGCGCGAGTACTTCCGGCAGTGCTCCATCGAGGCCTCCTGCGCCGACCTCGCCCTCGCCACCGGCTTCCTCGCCCGGCACGGCATCCGCGCCGACGGCTCCCGGCTGCTCACCCGCAGCCAGGCCAAGCAGGTCAACGCCGTCATGCTCACCTGCGGCACGTACGACGCCGCCGGCGACTTCGCCTACCGGGTGGGACTGCCCGGAAAGAGCGGGGTCGGCGGCGGCATCATCGCCGTCGTCCCGGGGCGCTGCACGCTGTGCGTGTGGAGCCCCGGTCTCGACGAGCGGGGGAACTCGGTCGCGGGCGTCGCCGCCCTCGACCGGTTCACCACGATCACGGGCCTGTCCGTCTTCTGACCGGTCCGGCCGGGCGTGGTGCGGTTCCGCTCGCCCGGCCCGCCAGGCCCGTCCCGCCCGGTCCGGACCCGTCAGGCCGCCGGGTCGAAGGCCAGGACGTACGCCCCGCGGAGCTCCTCGCCGTCCGGGAGGTGCCAGCCGGTGATCACGTGGCCCCGCGAGCCCGTGGCCTTCGGGTCGAGCACCCGGGCCAGCCGCAGCACCGGCACGCCCGCGCCGAGCCGCAGGTCGGTGCCGTACGCCCCGTCCTCCACGACCGCCGCGCCCGCCGCGTCCCACGTGCCCGGCCCGTCGGAACGCGCCTCGACCGTCGGGTCCGGGGTGTCCGACGCGCTCTGCGCCTGCGGCTCCGCCCGGCCTTCGAGGAGCGCGGTCAACCGGCCCACGAGCACGGGGTCGTGGGCCCCGTCGTAGACCCAGCGGGTGCCGAGCACCCCGTGCTCCGAGGTGCCGATCAGGGCGCGCTCGGCGCCCTCCAGCGGCGCCGCCCGGTAGGTCATGGGCACGAGGTAGGCATGGACCTCGTCACCGGAGGAGTCCGCGACCACCATGAACTCGATGCCCACCTCGCCCTCCGGGTCGTCGAGCCGGAAGCCGCCCGCCTTCGCGAGCCGGGGCACGGACTCCGCACCGCCCCGGTACCAGGGACGCGTCGGCAGCCAGGACTCCAGCAACTCCAGCTTGGTCGGCGTCATGGTGGTCCTGTGGATCTCGGCCATGTCTCCTGCACTCCTCCGTGACGAAGCGGTTCCCGGTCGGCGGTCCGCCCGGGAACCGTACCTCCCCCGGACGGGCCGTCAGGCGCCCGCCCCGGGAGCATGCAGCTCGCCCGAGCGGGCCACCCGGGCGTACCAGCGGGCGCTCGACTTCGGTGTGCGGCGCAGCGTCTCGTAGTCGACGTGCACGGCACCGAACCGCTTCGCATAGCCGTACGCCCACTCGAAGTTGTCCAGCAGCGACCACAGGAAGTAGCCGTGCACCACGGCCCCCTCCTCGACCGCCCGGTGGACCGCCTCCAGGTGCGCGTGGACGTAGGCGGCGCGCTCCGGGTCGTGCACCGAACCGTCCGCGCCGACCTCGTCCTCGTACGCCGCGCCGTTCTCGCTGACCACCAGCGGGAGGCCGGGGTACCGGGCCGAGACCCGGGTCAGCAGATCCGTGAGGCCCGACGGGTCCACCGGCCAGCCCATCGCCGTACGCGGCCCGTCCGCCTGGTGGAAGGCGACGTCGTCGGCACCGGGCCACGGCGAGAACGCGCTGTTGCCGTGCCCGTCGTCCTGCCGCTTCTCCTCGCCCTCCGCGACCCGCGAGACGACCGTCGGTGTGTAGTAGTTGATTCCCAGCCAGTCCAGCGGCTGCCCGGCCGTCGCCTCGTCGCCGGGCCGCACGAAGCCCCAGTCCGTCAGGTGCGCGGTGTCCGCGAGGAGTTGCTCCGGATACCGCCCGTCCAGCATCGGCCCCAGCCATACCTCGTTGCCGACCGTGTCGATCCGGCGGGCGGCCTCCCGGTCCTCCACCGATCCGGTCAGCGGCCGCACCTCGTGCAGATTGAGCGACACCGCCAGCTTCGCCCCGGCCGGCAGCGCGGAACGCAGCGTCTGCACCGCGAGTCCGTGGCCGAGATTGAGGTGGTGCGCGGCGCGCAGCGCGGCCACGGGGTCGGTGCGGCCGGGGGCGTGCACCCCCGAGCCGTACCCCAGGAAGGCGCTGCACCAGGGCTCGTTGAGGGTGGTCCAGCGGCTCACCCGGTCGCCCAGGGCGTCGGCGAGCAGCCCGGCGTACGCGGCGAAGCGCTCCGCGGTCGCGCGCTCCGGCCAGCCGCCCGCGTCCTCGAGTTCCTGCGGCAGGTCCCAGTGGTAGAGGGTGAGGGCCGGTTCGATGCCGGCCTCCAGGAGTTCGTCGACGAGGCGCCGGTAGAAGTCCAGGCCCTGCTGCACGGCCGGCCCCCGGCCGGTCGGCTGCACCCGGGACCAGGACACCGAGAACCGGTAGGCGTTCAGCCCGAGTTCGGACATCAGCCGGACGTCCTCGCGGAAGCGGTGGTAGTGGTCGACGGCGACGTCGCCCGTGTGGCCCTGGAAGACCTTGCCCGGGGTGTGCGAGAAGGTGTCCCAGATGGACGGTGTGCGCCCGTCCTCCGCCGCAGCCCCCTCGATCTGGTAGGCGGCGGTCGCCGCGCCCCAGAGGAAGCCGGACGGAAAGCGGCGGACGGCGGTGAGCGGCCGGGTTTCGGACGCGGTCATGAGAGAGCGCTCCCAACGCAGAGACGGGTGGATGACGGGCAGGGAAGGGCGGGTGCCGGAGCGGGTGGGCGGGGCCGTCAGCTCTTGACGGCACCCGCGGTGATCCCGCCGACGATGTGCTTGCCGAGCAGGGCGAACACCAGCAGCAGCGGCACCGTCGAGATCAGCGCGCCGGTGAGCACCACCGCCTGGTCGACGGTGTGGTTACCCGCGCCGAGGCCGGCGAGCGCCACCTGGAGGGTGGGATTGCCGTCGGGGGTGAGCGCGATGAACGGCCAGAAGAAGTCGTTCCAGGCCTGCACGAAGACCAGCATTCCGAGGACCGCCATCGCGGGCCGGGCGACCGGGAAGACCACGTGCCAGACGATCCGCAGCGAATGCGCGCCGTCCATCCGGGCCGCCTCCACCAGTTCGACGGGCAGGGCCTCGATGAGGAACTGGCGCATGAAGAACACGCCGAACGCGGCGACCAGGGAGGGCAGGACCACCGACTGCAGCTGGTCGACCCAGCCGAGGTCCGTGACGATCCGGTACAGCGGGATGACGCTCAGCTGCGGCGGGATCGTCATCGTCGCCACCACCAGCGTGAGCAGCACGTTGCGGCCCTTGAACGGCAGCTTGGCGAAGGCGAAACCGGCGAGCGTGGAGAAGAGCACCGTGGACAGGGCCACGAGTCCGGCCACGACCGTCGTGTTGACCAGCGCTTCGCCCATGTCGACCTGGTTCCAGGCGAAGGAGAGGTTGTCGAGGAGCCGCGGTCCGGGGAGGAGCGGCGCGGGGGCCGTGACCACCCGATCGCCGCTGTGCGAGGCGGCGACCAGGTTCCAGTAGAGCGGGAAGAGCGACAGCAGGGCGGCGCCGCCGAGCAGGACGTACGTCAGCGGGCCCGCGTGGTGCTGGCGGCCGGCCGACTGCCGGAACCGGGCACGGCCACGGGCGGGAACGGCAGCCGGGGCCGGGGCCGGAGCCGGGGTCGGGGTACGGGTAGGGGTACGCATGCGGGTCAGCCCCCCAGCTTCTTGCGGTTCACGCGGGAGATCAGCGCCTGCAGGCCGCCGACGAGGAGCAGGAGCAGCAGCATCACCCAGGCGATGGCGGAGGCCTGGCCCAGCGCGCCGGTGACCCAGCCCTTCTCGTACATGAGCAGGCTCAGCGTCTGGAACTGGTTGCCGCTGCCGCCGGAGATGCCCACGCTGCCGCCGTACAGCATCGGCTCGCCGAACAGCTGGGTGGCGCCGATGGTCGAGACGATGACCGTGAACAGGATGGTCGGGCGGATCGACGGGATCGTCACGCTCAGGAACTGGCGCCAGCGGGAGGCCCCGTCGAGGGCGGCCGCCTCGTACAGGTCCTGCGGGACCGCCTGCATCGCGGCCAGGTAGATCAGGGCGTTGTAGCCGGTCCACCGCCAGGTCACGATCACCGAGATGGCGATCTGCGCGGGCCACTTGGACGACTCCCAGTCGACCGGGTCGAAACCGACCAGGCCGAGCGCGGAGTTGATCAGCCCGTAGTCGGTGTTGAAGAGCTGGGTGAAGACGAGAGTCGCCGCCGCGATGGAGGTCGCGTACGGGGCGAGGACGGCGACCCGGAAGAAACCCCGGCCGCGCAGCTTGTAGTTGAGCAGATGCGCGAGCCCGAGCGCCATCAGCAGCTGCGGGACGGTGGAGATCACCCCGATGGTAAAGGTGTTGGCCAGCGCGTTCCAGAAGAAGTCGCTGTCCGCCAGGTCGGTGTAGTTCTCCAGGCCCTTCCACTGCGGATCGCCGCCGAGCTCCACCCGGTTGAGCGAGAGCCAGCCCGTGTACAGCAGCGGGAAGAGGCCGAAGGCGGCGAAGGTCAGGAAGAAGGGGGCGACGAAGACGTACGGCGTCGCCTTCAGGTCCCAGCGGTAGAGCCTGCTGCGCCGGGCGGACGGGCCGTCCGGCCGGCGGGCGCCGGGGCGCGGGGAGCGGGAGGGCGGTGCGTCGGGCGACGGGGAGCCGCCGTTCCTCGCCCGTACGGAGGTGGCCACGGGGGCGTCCTTCCAGATCGGTGCGTACGGGTGGCGCGGTCGGTGGGTCAGGGGTGTCTCGCCGGCCGGCCCGGCGCGGCGGGACACCCCCGCTCCCGCTACTGGTCGATCTTGTCGTCGACCAGCTTCTTGACGTTCTCCCAGGCCTTGGCCGGGTCGGTGCCGCGCTGCTCGATGTCGAGGATGCCGTTGTCGGTGAGGAAGGTCTTCACCTGTCCGTCCCAGCGGCTGATCGGGGCCGGCCGGATGTGCGCCGCGGCGGCCGCGTAGATCTCGCCGACCGGGGTGTCGCCGAAGTACGGCAGCTTGGCGCCGACCACCGCGGCCGAGGAGAGCGTGTCCTTGGTGGACGGGATGTTGCCGTTGACCGCGAACACCTTGGCGTGCTGCGCCGGAGCGGTCAGCCAGGCGGCCAGTTCGGCGGCCTCCTTGGCGTGCTTCCCGGACTTCGGCACGGCCAGGAACGAGCCGCCCCAGTTGCCCGCGACCGGCGGCGCGGCGATGTCCCACTTGCCCTGGTTGGCCGCGCCGGCCTGGTCCTTGATGATGCCGGTCATCCAGCTCGGGCAGGCGACCGTGGCGAACTTCGAGTTCTTGAAGGCGGCGTTCCAGGTGCCCTTCTCGTCGAACTGGCGCAGCTTGGCCGTCAGGCCGCCCTGTGCCGCCGCGACGGCGGTCTCCCAGGCCTTCTTCACACCGGGGCTGGTCTCCCAGGCGAGTTCGCCGCTCGCGTTGGCGTACTGCTCCGGGTCGCTGTTGACGACGGCGTTGAAGAGGCCGCTCCCGGAGTCGTGGAAGAAGGTGCCCGTGGGCGCGTTCTTCTGGTAGGTCTTGCCGACCTCCAGGAACTTCGCCCAGTCGCCCGACCACAGCTTGGCGACCTCGGTGCGGTCGGTGGGCAGCTTGGCCTTGGCGAACAGGTCCTTGTTGTAGCAGATGGCCATGGGACCGATGTCGGTACCGAGACCGATCACGCTGCCGTCGGCGGTGGTGGCCTGCTTCGTCTTCCAGTCCAGGTAGGCGCCGACGTCGGCGCCGCCGTTCTTGGAGAGGTCGACCCACTTGCCGGCCATCGCGGAGCCGGTCGCCTCGGCGATGTACCCGACCTCGATCGCCTGGATGTCGGCCAGGCCGCTGTTGCGGGAGAGACGCAGCTTGAGGGTGTCCCAGTACTTCTGCCCGTCGGCGACGTTGGACTCGACGATCTTGATGTTCGGGTGGGCCTTCTCGTACTCGGCGTAGAGCTTGGCGCCGGTCTTGTTGTCGTAGCCGAAGGAACCGAAGGTTCCGACCCGCAGCGTGATCGTCCCGCCGCCGGCGGCGTCCCCTCCGTCGCCGCCGTCCCCGCATCCGGTGAGCAGGGCTGAGCCCGCCGTCAGGGCCGCGACCGCCGCGAGTGCGGTACGGCGTGCGCGGCCGGGGGCCGGTCTGCTGCTGGTAGTGCGCATTCCACTCTCCTCGTCCAAAAGGTGGTGTCTGCGATGGGAGCGCTCCCACGTCGTCGTTGCCGGAAGGTTCCTGCCTCGCGGGTGGGGGTGTCAAGAGATGAACGCGAATTCGCGGCCGTCCGCGTTCCGCTACGGTGGGAGCGCTCCCACCGTTCGGTCGTCGAAGAGCGGCGATTCTGACGGAGTCGGCGGCCGTGGCCTATCTTGACCTGATCGCCGCGGGCGCGCGGGGCGGTCGTACGAGGAGAGTACGAGGCACATGGCGAGGGGAGCACGAGAGACGTGAACGGCGGACGGCACAGCGGCAGGCCCACACTCGAAGAGGTCGCGGCCCGGGCCGGGGTCGGCCGGGGCACCGTGTCCCGGGTCATCAACGGTTCGCCCCGGGTGAGCGAACAGGCCCGAGCGGCCGTCCACCGGGCCATCGAGGAACTCGGCTACGTGCCCAACCAGGCGGCCCGCGCGCTCGCCGGCAGCCGCACCGACGCGATCGCCCTCGTCATCCCCGAGACCGAGGCCCGCCTCTTCGCCGAGCCGTACTTCCTCGACATCATCCGCGGCGTCAGTGCCGAACTCGGCGAGGCCGACAAGCAGTTGCTGCTCACCCTCGTGCGCACCGAGCGGGAGCGGCAGCGCTTCGAGCAGTACCTCGCCGCCCAGCGCGTGGACGGCGTCCTGCTGGCCTCCGTGCACGCCGACGACCCGCTGCCCGACCTGGTGCGCGAACTCGGCCTCCCGGTCGTCCTCAACGGGCGGCGCTCCGCCGACGAGTCCGCCGCCTACGTCGACTCCGACAACGCGGGCGCCGGGCGCGCCGCCGTCGCCCATCTCGCCGAGCGCGGCCGCCGCCGGATCGCGACCATCACCGGACCGCTCGACATGGACGTGGCCCGCGCCCGCCTCGACGGCTACCGCGAGGGCGTCGCGGCGGCCGGCCTCGATCCCGACGACCTGCTCGTCGCCACCGGCGACTTCACCGAGGAGGGCGGCCGGCGGGCGATGCGCGAACTCGTCGACCGCGCCCCGGACCTGGACGCCGTCTTCGCCGCCTCCGACGTCATGGCCGCCGGAGCCCGTGGCGTCCTGCGCGAGACGGGCCGGCGCGTCCCGGAGGACGTCGCCCTCGTCGGCGTCGACGACTCGGCCGTGGCCCGCCTGATGGACCCGCCGCTCACGAGCGTCCGGCAGCCCATCGAGGAGATGGGCCGGACGATGGCGCGGATGCTCCTCGACCGGATCGCCGCCCCGGCGGAGGCGCCGGAGCCGCAGCGGCGCGTGCTGCCCACGGAGCTGGTGGTGCGGGACTCGTCCTGAGCCGGTGTCACCGGCCGGGGCGACTGCCGCCCGCGGCCACGAAGCGGCCCCCGCCGGCCCGGCGGGGGCGGACGGCTCGGAGACCGGACGGGGGCGACGGGTGCCCCGGCGATCACTGCCAAGGGGTGCCCCGGCCGATCACCGCCACGGGTGCCCGGCCGATCGCGCCGTCACGGTCAGGGAACCAGGACGGTGAGGGAGGTCCTGGTGAGCCCGAAGCCGAGCTTCTCGTAGAGGAAGCGGGCGGGATTGCCCTCGCTCACCACCAGTTCGATCTCCCGGAGGCCGCGCGCTGCCGCGTCCGCCAGCATGCGGCGCAGGAGGACCGAGCCCAGCCCGGCCCCGGCGGCACCCGGCCGGCGGAAGACGCTCGCGATCCACGGGAGGCCGTCCCGGTCCGTGACGACGACACCGGCGACGACACTGTCCGCCGCGTCGACGGCCAGCGCGCTGCAGGGGAGGACCGGTCCGAGGCGGTCGCCGGCCAGGAGCGGGGCCAGAAGCGCGGAGAGCACGTCCTCGTCGCTGCCCTCGTCGTGGTCCGGATGGCCGGTGGCGAAGGCGGCGCGCCAGGCCGGGAACAGGTCCGCGGCCGGCCGGGTGCAGGGGACGGCGCGCAGCCCGTCCGGCAGGACCGGGGCGGCCCACTCGGCGGGGGGCGGGTCGGCGACCAGGTCACGGCGCATGCCATGGGCGTGGCGCAGGGTGCGGGCGCCGCGCCGGATCAGCTCCTCGCCGAGCTCCACGGATCCCGATACGGCCCATCCGGACATGCCGGCGAGGACGGCCGGCACGGGATCGGGGCCGACCACTTCGGCCAGGTCGGCCCAGGGGTGCCCGTCGCGCGTACCCGGGACGTAGGTCAGTACCGGTCGGCCGTCGGGGTCGGAGAGGGTCTGGCGTCGTTCGTCGTTCGAGGTCACCTGTGCGCCTGTCGGTAGGGGGTAGCGCCGAGCGGGCCCATGTTCCGTCGCCCGCCCCGGTGGGGCAACGGATTTACCAGTCCGGGGCGCGGAGCGCGCGGCGATGGGCGGGTGGACCCGCCGGAGGCGGGCCGGGACCCGGAGGTTCCGGCCCGCCCGGCGGGCCGACTCAGGCGCGGGTCACAGCGCCGGGTACGCGTTCTTCAGGAGCTCCCGGAACTGCGCCGAGAACCACTGGCCCGCCAGCGGCGCGTCCGGGAGGGCGCCCGACATGCTGTTGCCGTTGCGGACGTTGCCCGTGTACGTCGGGTCGCACATGCGGTCGAAGCCCTTGCCCTCGTTGTTCGGGATCTCCTTGCTCGCCCCGTCGGACTCGCCCGGCGGCTTCATCCAGACGTACGCGTCGATGCCCGCGGCCGGCGCCGCCTGGGGCCGTTCGCCGAGGCCGGCGCCGGACTGGTTGCACCAGTTGCCGAGGTGGATGCGCCGGTCGTAGCGGCCCCCGTTCACATAGGTGTCGACGCTGGTCGACGCGCCGGGCCCGGTGGGCCGCGCCGCGCCGCCCCAGCCGTTGCGGGAGGTGTCGATCAGCATGCCGATCTTCGGGTCGAAGCCGATCGAGACGAGCTTGTCGCGCATCGCCTGGGCGTACGACAGCTCGTCGGTGTAGCGGTTCCAGTCCACCCACTTCGACTGGCGCACCGAGACCCCGTTCACGGAGTCGTTGATGGTGAAGTGGTCCTCCTTGAGGGCGCTGTAGTTGGCGGTGTTGACGATGAAGCCCTGGACGTTGGCGACGGTCGAGCCCTCGGCGGTCGCGGCCGTCCTGAAGAGCTCGGCGGAGGCGCCGAAATTGTCGTCCCAGCCCAGCCAGCCGTGGTGGCCGGCGTCCACGTAGTTGTAGACGTTCGGGATCGCGCCCAGCTTGTTCAGGGCGTAGCCGACGCCCTTGATGTAGTTGCCGTTGGCCTTCATCACGTCGCAGTTCGCGGTCGCCGTGGGGCGGCCGGTCACGTTGGTGACGAGGTTGGGCAGCGAGTCGATCTCGACGGTGGTGACGATCCTCAGGCCCGCGTAGGCGGGGTCGGCGAGGATGGCCGCGATCGGGTCGATGTACTGCGACTTGTACTTGTCGATCTCCGTCGGTCCGAGCTCGCCGTTGGACGCGAGCGCGGAGCAGTCACGGCCGGGCAGGTTGTAGATCACGAGCTGGACGACGAGCTCGCCGCTGCCCTTCTGCTTCAGCGCCTCGTCGAGGTGGGCGCGCAGCCCCATGGAGGTCGCGGAGCCGTGGACGGCGGCGATCCGGTCCAGCCACACCCCGGTGGGCTGGTTGGACACCTTGGTTCCGCCCGGTTCGGCGGCGGCCTTCGCCGACCACTCCGGGTTCACGTACACCTTGGCCCCGGCGTAGGGGTTGTCGGCCTTCGTACCGGGCGGCGGGGTGGTGGGAGGCGTGGTGGGCGGGGTCGTCGGGGGAGTGGTCGGCGGGGTCGTGGGCGGTGTGGTCGGCGGCGTCGCGCCGTTGCACACGACGCCGTTCAGCGTGAAGACCGCCGGCACGGCGTTGGTCCCGCTGTAGGAGCCGTTGAAGCCGAAGGAGGTCGAACCCCCGGTGCCGAGCGTGCCGTTGTAGGAGACGTTCTTCGCGGTGACCGCGGACCCGGACTGGGTCAGCGTGGTGTTCCAGGACTGGGTGACCTTCTGGTCCCCACCGAAGGACCACTCCAGGGTCCAGGCGGAGACGGGGTCGCCGGTGTTGGTGACGGTGACGTTGGCACCGAATCCGGAGTTCCACTGGCTGGAGATCTGGTAGTCGACCCGGCAGCCCGGGGTGGCGGCGCCGGCGGCGGCGGTGCCGAACACGGTGGCGGTGGCGCCCGTCGCCGTAATCAGGCCGAGGGCCGCGAGCAGGGCGGTGCGGCTGGTTGTGCGGCTCATGGGGTGGTAGCCCTTTCAGTTTCCGTTCAGGGAGCGCAGGTGGTCGCGCAGCCCGATGCCGAAGGTGGTGGGAGTGCCGTCGTACGAGGTGATCAGGGCCGGCCCGGAGGCACAGTTCCAGGTGTTCCAGGTCCAGCCCAGGTAGGAGAGTGCGCGCTCGTCGAACCACTTCATGACGCGGTCGACGAAGGCGTGTCCGCAGGTGTTCTCGCCGATCTCGCCCGCCACCAGGGGGACCTGGGCGGCGACCGGGGCGAGCGTGCCCGTCCAGCACGACTCGTCGGCGCAGGTGTTGAAGTTGTAGACGTGCCAGGCGGCGGCGACACGGCCCGCCGGATCGGCGGGGGCGTGCGCGAGCCACTGGCTCAGGTCGTTGGAGTACGCGAGGCCGGCGACCAGGAGAACGTTCTGCGCTCCTGTCGCGCGGACCGCGTCCACCAGGTCCTGCATGCCGGCGACCTCGTAGCCGATCCCGGGACAGCTCCCGCCGTCGCGCCAGCAGGTCCAGGCCTGCGCGGCGGTGGGGGTGGCCCGGTCCGGGTAGGGCTCGTTGAAGAGGTCGAACACGACCCGCCGGTCGTTCTTGAAGGTGTCGGCGACCGAGGTCCAGAACGCCGGGGTGTACTGGGCGTCGGGCATCGGCTTCTGGCAGCTCGCGTGGACGTCGGCACAGCCCGCCGAGTTTCCGGTGTACTGCCCGTAGGTCCAGTGGAGTTCGACGATCGGCGTCATGCCGTGCGCGATCACCCGGTTCACCAGGTCCTTGACCGCGGAGACGTAGTTCGCCCCGCGGTACTCGGGCTTGATGTTCGTCAGGCCGAGCCAGCACTCCTCGTTGAGCGGGATGCGGACGGCGTTGGCCTTCCAGTCGGCGATGGCCTGGACGGACGCGTCGTCGACAGGACCGTCAAAGATGCCGTACCCCTGCACGCACATGAACTCGCCGCCGGAGCGGTTCACGCCGAGCAGGCGGCGGGTGGCGCCGTTCCGGTCGGTCAGCCGGTTGCCGGTGACGCCGAGCTCGGGCGCGCCGGTGACCGGGGTCGGTGGTGTGGTCGGGGGAGTCGTGGGCGGAGTAGTGGGTGGGGTCGTGGGAGGAGTGGTCGGGGTGGTGGGGGTCGGGGTCGGTGTGGGGCCCGGGTCCTGGTCGCAGACCGTGCCGTTCAGCGTGAACGCGCCCGGTGCCGGGTTGCTGCCCGACCACGTGGCGAGGAAGCCGGTGGTCGCGCCGGCCCCGGTGGCGAGCGAGCCGTTCCAGCTCTCGTTCACGGCGGTGACGCTCGCGCCCGACTGGGACCACTTGGCGCCCCAGCCCTGGCTGATCACCTGGCCGCCCGGGAAGTCGAAGCCGAGTTTCCAGGAGCTCACGGCGGGACCGTCGTTGGTGACGGTCACGGCGCCCTGGAAGCCGCCGGACCAGGATCCGGTGACGGAGTACTGCACGGTGCAGAGCGGTGCGGCCGCGGCTCCCGAGGCCGTACCCGAGACGACGAGAGCGGTGCTCGCCGCCGTGAGCGCCGCTCCCGCGAGCAGCGCCGTCAGACGTGGGGGATGTCGCATGAGCGAGTCCTCGCAGCGAGGGCACGCCCCGGTGGCGTGCCGACTGGATGGAACCGCTCCCACTGGTCGGGCAGACCGTAGCGGCAACTGACCCCAAGGAAAAGAGGAGTTGGCCAAATTTCCGGACCGGATGCCTTCGACTCTTCGGCTGTCTTGACGGCGTCTCGTCAGGTCTGCACAGTGGGAGCGCTCCCACTGGTTCAGAGCTTGACCACTCGCCCTCGCACCACCCCACCTTTCGAGCCGCGAGGAGAACCACCCGCATGCCACCACGCCCCCACCGGCCCCACGGCCCACGCCGTCCGGTCCGGCCCCTCACCGCGCTGGCCGCCGTTCTCGCCCTGCCGGCCGCCCTGCTGACGGTCGGACCGGCCGCCCAGGCCGCCACCGTGCAGTGCAGCGTCGACTACAGGACCAACGACTGGGGCTCCGGCTTCACCGCCGAGCTCACCCTCACCAACCGCGCCACCACCGCCCTCGACGGCTGGTCGCTGAGCTACGCGTACACCGGCGACCAGAAGCTCGGCAACGGCTGGAACGGCACCTGGAGCCAGTCCGGCAGGACCGTCACCGTCACCAACGCCGCCTGGAACGGCACGGTCGCCGCGGGCGCCGCCGTCACCACCGGCGCCCAGTTCGCGTACACCGGTACCAACACCGCGCCGACCTCCTTCAGCGTCAACGGCACCCCCTGCACCGGCGCCAACCAGCCCCCGGTCACCGTCCTCACCAGCCCGGCGCCCGGCGCCGTGTACACCGAGGGCGACGCCGTCCCGCTCGCCGCCACCGCGGCCGCCGCAGACGGCGCCACGATCGGCAAGGTCGAGTTCTACAGCGACACCAGCCTCATCGGCACCGACACCACGGCGCCCTTCACCCTGGGTGCCACCTCCCTGCCGGCCGGTGCCCACTCCCTCTACGCCAAGGCGTACGACTCCCTCGGGGCCACCGGCGAGTCCGCGCCCGTGGGCATCACCGTCGCCGCCGGCCCCGCGCTCGTCGCCACTCCCGCCCAGCTCTCCGTACGGCAGGGCGGGAGCGGCACCTTCGACCTCAAGCTCTCCACGCCGCCCACGGCGAACGTGACCGTGGGGGTCGCCCGCACCTCGGGCGTCACCGGCCTCACCGCGAGCCCGGCCGCACTCACCTTCACCCCGGCGAACTGGAACACCGCCCAGAAGGTGACCGTCGCCGCCGCGGCCACCGGCACCGGGACGGCCGTCTTCACCGCGACCGCCCCCGGTCACGCCAAGGCCGAGGTCACCGTCGCCCAACTGGCCGCGAACTCCACGTACGACGCCCGCTTCCTCGACCTCTACGGGAGGATCACCAACCCGGCCAACGGCTACTTCTCGCCCGAGGGCATCCCGTACCACTCCGTCGAGACCCTGATCGTCGAGGCCCCCGACCAGGGCCACGAGACGACCTCGGAGGCCTACAGCTACCTCGTCTGGCTCCAGGCCATGTACGGGAAGATCACCGGCGACTGGTCCAAGTTCAACGGCGCGTGGGACACCCTCGAGAAGTACATGATCCCCACCCACGCCGACCAGCCCACCAACTCCTTCTACAACGCCGCCAAGCCGGCCACCTACGCGCCCGAGTGGGACCTGCCCTCGCAGTACCCGGCGAAGCTCGACACCGCCGTCACGGCCGGCGCCGACCCGCTCGCCGCCGAGCTGAAGAGCGCGTACGGCACCGACGACGTCTACGGCATGCACTGGATCCAGGACGTCGACAACGTCTACGGCTACGGCAACGAGCCCGGGAAGTGCTCGACCGGCCCGACCGCCACCGGCCCCTCGTACGTCAACACCTTCCAGCGCGGCCCGCAGGAGTCCGTCTGGGAGACCGTCCCCCACCCCACCTGCGACCGGTTCGCCTACGGCGGCAGGAACGGCTACCTCGACCTGTTCACCGGTGACAGTTCGTACGCCAGGCAGTGGAAGTTCACCAACGCCCCCGACGCCGACGCGCGCGCCGTCCAGGCCGCCTACTGGGCCGACGTCTGGGCCAGGCAGCAGGGCAAGGGCGCCCAGATCGCCACGACCGTCGGCAAGGCCGCCAAGATGGGCGACTACCTGCGCTACGCCATGGTCGACAAGTACTTCAAGAAGGTAGGCGACTGCGTCGGACCCACCGCCTGCCCCGCGGGGACCGGCAAGGACAGCTCCCACTACCTGATGTCCTGGTACTACGCCTGGGGCGGCGCCACGGACACCTCGGCCGGCTGGGCCTGGCGCATCGGCTCCAGCCACGCCCACGGCGGGTACCAGAACCCGCTGGCCGCCTACGCCCTCAGCTCCTACGCCCCGCTCAAGCCCAAGTCGGCCACCGGAGCCGCCGACTGGGCGACCAGCCTGACCCGGCAGCTGGAGTTCTACCGCTGGCTGCAGTCCGACGAAGGGGCCATCGCGGGCGGCGCCACCAACAGCTGGCAGGGCCGCTACGCCACCCCGCCGGCCGGCACCCCCACCTTCCACGGCATGTTCTACGACGAGAAGCCGGTCTACCACGACCCGCCGTCCAACCAGTGGTTCGGCTTCCAGGCCTGGTCCATGGAGCGGGTCGCCGAGTACTACCAGCAGACCGGCGACCCGGCCGCCGGAACCGTGCTCGACAAGTGGGTCGCCTGGGCACTTTCCAAGACCACGGTCAATCCCGACGGCACCTACCGCATCCCCTCCACCCTGCAGTGGTCCGGCGCACCCGACACCTGGAACGCCGCGAGCCCCGGCGCCAACAAGGGGCTGCACGTGACCGTCGCCGACTACACCGACGACGTCGGCGTGGCCGCCGCCTACGCGAAGACCCTGACCTACTACGCGGCCAGGTCCGGCCACGCCGAGGCCAAGCGGGTCGCCAGGGCGCTCCTCGACGGCATGTGGGCCCACCACCAGGACCCGCTGGGCATCGCGGTCCCGGAGACCCGGGCCGACTACAACCGCTTCGACGACCCCGTGTACGTCCCGAGCGGCTGGACCGGCACCATGCCGAACGGCGACGCCGTGAACGCCGCGTCCACGTTCGCCTCGATCCGCTCCTTCTACCGGAACGACCCCGCCTGGCCGAAGATCGAGGCCTATCTGGCGGGCGGCGCCGCCCCCGTCTTCACCTACCACCGGTTCTGGGCCCAGGCGGACATCGCCCTGGCCATGGGCTCGTACGCGGAGCTGCTCGAATAACCGCCGCCCCGCGAAAGCGAGCCGGCTCCGCGTACGACGACGCCGGGCGGACCCTCACACGGGGTCCGCCCGGCCTCCTCTTCCCACCCCCCGGCCCGGGTCGCGGGAAAGGGACGACCGGGGCACCATGGGATCTTGTGGACCCTCAGGGGCACGCGCACCGCGCGGCTTCGGTCGCCGTGGCGCGGCCGCCGACCAGGAGGCGTCAGTTGGCTGAGCTCATCGTCATCGGATACGACGACCCCCGCGTGGCCGAAGAGGCCTTCGGCACCGTCCAGGACCTGCAGCGGGACCACGTCGTCCACCTCAACGGCCTCGCGGTCGTCTCCGTGGACGAGGACGGCCGGACCCACGTCGACTCGTCGAGCCGCATCGTCGGAGTCTCCGCCGCCTCCGGGGCCCTGTGGGGCGCCATCTTCGGCGTGCTCTTCCTGGTGCCCGGGCTCGGTCTGCTGACCGGGGCGGCGCTCGGCGGCCTCGTGGGCAGGCTCAGCAAGTCGGGTGTCGACGAGCGGTTCCGCCGGCAGGTGGGCGACCTGCTCGGGCCCGGCTCCGCAGCCGTCGTGATGATGGCGTCGAAGGTCACCGAGGACAAGTTCGCGGCGGCCATGCAGCGGCACGGCGGCACCGTCCTGAAGACCTCGCTCAGCGACGAGGACGAGAGGGACCTGGCCGAGCAGCTCACCGGCACGCCGTAGCCGCCGCGTCCCCCGTGACCCCCTCGGCGGCGCACCGGGCACCCGAACCGCCGCCACCGCCCAGGAAGGCCATCCCATGGACCCCGTGCTCACCCCGGGCTCGCTCGCGAAGCTCCGGCAGCCCCGGCCGTACCCCGCCCTCTCCCTCGTCATGCCGACGCACCGGCGAGAACCGGACAAGAGCCAGGACCCGGTCCGGCTGCGGAACCTCATCGCCGAGGCGGAGAAGGCCCTCCAGGACGACCCGGCGGTCACGCGCGAGAAGCGGGCCGACGTCCTCGACCAACTGCGGCGGGCCGAGGCCGAGATCGACCTGGCGCACGCCGAGGACGGACTGGTGGTCTTCGTCGCTCCGGGAGAGCGTCACGTCTGGTCGGTGGCCCGGGAGGTCCCGGAACGCGTGGTCCTGGCCGACACCTTCCTCACCCGCAACCTCGTCGCCGCGCAGGCCGCCGAGCAGCCGTACTGGGTGCTGGCGGTGGCCGCCGACCGGGTGTCCCTGTGGGACGGCGGATCCGAGCGGGCCGCCGAGCACACCGGCGACGGCTTCCCGCTCTCCCGCAGCCTGGAGGACCCGGACGCGGAGCGCAAGGAACGCATCGGCGACCTCCCCAGTACCTTCCAGGACGAGGCCACGCGTCAGTTCCTGCGCGAGGCGCACGAGAAGCTGCGGGTCGTGCTGGCCTCCGAACCGCGGCCGCTCTACGTGGTCGGATCGTCCGCCGCGCTCGCGCTCCTGTCGGACCTCGGCTCCTTCGGCCCGGCCACTCTGACGGTCGAGCACGGCGGACTGGCCGCCGGGCCGGCCGCCGCCGTGTGGGACGCGGTCGAGCCGATCCGGACCGCACGCGACGCCGCCGCGACGGCCACCGTCGTCGCCGAGCTCGACGCGGCCAGGGGCCGCCGCGAGTACGCCGGTGGCATCGACGAGGTGTGGCAGGCGGTGAGGGACGGCCGGATGCGTCTGCTGGCCGTGGAGGAGCACTACCAGGCGACCGTCCGCGACGAGGGCGGCCACCTGGAGCCCACGGAGGCCTCGGAGTCGGGGGCAAGGGACGACATGGTGGACGAGATCGTCGAGCAGGCCCTCGAGACCGGGGCCGAGGTCCGCTTCGTGCCCGACGACTCCCTGAACGGCCGGGGGCGCATCGCCGGAGTGCTGCGCTACTGACGCGGTACCGGCCCGGAGTGCCGGGCCACCGGCCCCTCCCCTGTAAGGAGAAACGGATGTCCGAGCTCATCGTCATCGGCTACGAGGACCAGGCGGTCGCCAACAAGGCCTTCGCGGAGGTGCAGAAGCTGAAGGACGGGCACGTCGTCGACCTGACCGGTCTGGCGGTCGTCACGGTGGACGAGGACGGCAAGACCCATGTGGACACGCCCGCCAGGAGCGAGGAAGTGGCTCTTTCGGCCACGGCCGGCGCCCTGTGGGGCATGGTCTTCGGCATGGTCATCCTCACGCCGGCCATGGGGGTGGTGGGTGCCGCGGTCGGCGGACTGATCGGCAAGCTGAACCAGATGGGCGTCGACGGGAAGTTCCGCGGGAAGGTGCAGGAGCTGCTCAGGCCCGGCCACTCGGCCGTGGTCGTGATGGCCTCCAAGGTCACCGAGGACCGGTTCGCCGCGGCGATGGCGCCCTTCGGCGGAACAGTGCTCAAGACCTCGCTCTCCGAGGAGAGCGAGAAGGAGCTCGCGGAGCAGCTGGCCGGCCCCGAGGCGGCATGAGCCACGCCGGATCGGGCATCCCCGGTACCGGGCCGGCGACCGGGCCGCCGCCGGCCCTCCTGCGGATCGGCGGCGGCCCGTCGCGCGTCCGTGAGCGGTGACGAGGAGGGCGGTGACGGGCGGTGACCGGTCCGGCTGTTCCGCAGCGCGTGCCACGTACCGCGTGCCGGGAGGTGTGCGGGGCGGAGACGTGCCGCGGTACGGGTGCGGCTCAGCCCTCCGTGTAGAGGGGATCCTTGCCGAGCTCGTGGTTCCGGATCGCCTCCCGGACGGCGGTGACGAACGCGGTCCAGAAGTGGTCCGCGTAGGGGTTCTTCGTCGAGGGCGTGCCATAGCTGGACATGCGTCCGCTCGCTCCCTGGTCCCAGACGCCGAACATCGCCGCGCGCAGTGCGGTGGATATCTCCAGCTGGGCGCCGGCCCCGGTGCGCGTGCGGTTGACGATGTTCGACGGGTGGTTGCCGTCGATGCCCGGGTCGGTGCCGTTCACCTCGATGCTCACGTCCAGCGCGGCGTCGCCGTTGCCGGGCTTGAGACCGTTCCGCGCGAAGGCCGCGGCCAGGTTCCGCTTCAGCCGCTCGTCGCGGCCGCCGACGATGACCCGCTTGTTCGCCGTGTCCGAGAAACCGTGCAGGGAGACGGCGTACAGGTTGTTGCCGCAGGCGGCGAGCGCGGCCGGATCGTCGCAGCCCGTGGAAGTCACGTGCTGCGCCTGTGAGTTCGCCAGGGCCTCGAACATCCAGAAGTCGCGCTGGGGCGTGCCCGGCACCGCCGAGTCGGTGGGATCGCCGCCCTGTTCGAAGGGCGTGTATCCGGCGACGGCCATGCAGAGCTCGCTGGTGCCCGCCTCGATGCCGCCGCCGTGCGGCGCGATGACGGCCGTGGTGGACACCGGGACGCTCGAGGCACGGACGTTGTCCGTGACCTGGACCGGAGCACCGATACGGAACCGGCGCACCCAGTCGCTGCCCTCCTTGCTCGCCGTCTTCGTGTACAGCTCGGTGTTGGAGGCGTACGTGTCGGCCGCGGCGGCCCGGGTGGCCCCGTTGCCGACGACGGCGTTGAGGGTGGGCAGGCCGGCGGCCACGGCTGCCACGGAGGCGAGAACGGTGCGTCTGCTGGTGTGGGTCATGGCGCGATCTTGCCCGATGCCTCCGACAGCTCCCGCGTCGGGTCCTGGACATGACAGGAACCCCGGCCCCGCCGAGGGAGCTGTCGGAGGAGCCTGGTCAGGGCAGCGGTGTGCGGTGCAGGCTGATCAGCAGGCGCCAGACCCTTCCGGTGATCTCGGCCGGTGTGGCCTCGATCATGCCGTGCAGCCAGTCGGCCAGTACCCCGGCGAAGGCCGAGGCCACGGCCGAGGCGACCAGCTCCGGCTCCGGCGCGCCGGCCAGCTCCCGCTCGGCCCGGCTGCGGGCGCGCAGGTCCCGGTGCAGGACCTGGCCCAGCGGGCCACCACCGCCGGGCCGGAGCAGCTCGCCGTAGAGCGTGCGGTGCGAGGGGAGACGCTCGAAGAAGTCGACCAGGGCGGGCGGCGGGCTCGCGGGGTCGGCTACGCCGCGCCAGGCGTGCAGGGCGTCCACCGCCTCGCGGACGATTCCGGCGCAGGCGTCGACGGCCAGCGCCTCCAGATCGGCGTAGTGCACGTAGAACGTGGCCCGGCCGACCCCGGCCCGGCGCACCAGCGCCGCGACGCTGACCTTCTCCAGCGGGCCGCTCGCGCACTCCTCCAGCAGGGCCTCGCGCAGCCGGGCCCGGGTCCGCTCGGTGCGAGGGTCCTCCGGCACCGCGTTCACCCGGCCGACAGGACGGCGCCGAGCGCGAGGGCGCCGGGCAGGGCCTGGGCGATCAGGATGCGGCGGTTGGCGGTGAAGCCGCCGTAGACGCCGGCGATCACGACGCAGACCAGGAAGAACACCCGGACCTGGAAACCGGTCGGGTCCCCGGCGAACAGTCCCCAGACGAGACCGGCCGCGAGGAACCCGTTGTAGAGGCCCTGGTTCGCGGCGAGCGGCGCGGTGGCGCGGGCCAGGTCCGCGTCGAAACCGGAGAGCCTGCGTCCCGGTGCACGCTGCCACAGGAACATCTCCAGGGCCATGAAGGACAGGTGCAGGAAGGCCACCAGGCCCACCAGCACGCTTCCGGTCGTCTCCATCGGTGCGTTCACTCCCTCAGGTCGCGCGGATCCCGTCGCCCGGTGCCGGGCGCGTCCCTCGCCATGTAAATGGACAGCTGTCTCGAATGTATGGACACCTGTCCAGGAAGTCAACCTCGCCATCCGCGCACCGTCCGATGACCGGGGCGCGCGTGCCCGGCGCCCGTGCGCAGAAGAATTCGGATGCCCGGGACCTGCGCGCCTCCCTACGCTGCCGCCATGAACAGCGGACCCGTCCTACTGAACGTCGTCGACGTGGAGGCCACTTGCTGGGAAGGGCAGCCCCCTCCCGGTCAGGTGAGCGAGATCATCGAGATCGGACTCACGGTCGTCGATCTCGCCGCCCGGCGCCGGGTCTCCCGGCACCGCGTCCTGGTCCGCCCCTCCCGTTCCGACGTGAGCGCCTTCTGCACCGAGCTGACCGGTCTGACCCTGGCCGAGGTGGCCTCCGGCGTCGCCTTCGACGAGGCCTGCCGGTTGCTGGCCGACACGTACGACGCGCGGCGGCGACCCTGGGCGAGTTGGGGCGACTACGACCGCGGGCAGTTCGACCGCCAGTGCCGGGCCACGGGCGCGCCCTACCCCTTCGGGCGGCCCGCGGAGCACGGGCACACCAACGCCAAGGCCGTCTTCACGGAGGCCTATGGTCTGCGCAAGCGACCCGGCATGGCGGGCGCGCTGAAGATCGCCGGACTGCCCCTGGAGGGACGCCACCACCGGGGCGAGGACGACGCGTGGAACATCGCCGCCCTCGTCCTCGACCTGGTGGACCGCGAGGCCTGGCCCCCTGCCGGTCCGCCCGCGGGAGAGCTGTTCTAGCAGCCCGCCCGGCGTTCCAGACGCCGGAGCCGCCCGCCGCGAGCAGCACCAGACCCTTGACGACCGGCTGGTCGTCGGTGCCGATGCCGACGAGGGACCTGCCGTTGCCGAGGACGCCGAGGACGAGCCCGCGCTGCCGGGGACATGCCGGGGTGAAGGCCGCTCCGGCGGATCAGCGCACCGCGAGCAGATGCTCCAGGGCGAGCTGGTCGAGCCGCTCGAAGGCCATCGAGCGCTCGGCCGCCGCGCCCGCGTCGAAGCTCTCGTACGCCGTCGGGTCGGCGAGCAGCCCCGCGAGGCCGTCGGCGGCCGTCGGGGCGGCGAGCTCGTGGAGACGGGAGGCGGTCAGCGCGGCGGCGACCTCGGGGTCGGCCCGGAACGCGGCGGCGCGCTCCTTGAGGATCAGGTAGTTGCGCATGCAGTTCTTCGCGGACTCCCACACCCCGTCGAAGCCGTCGGTGCGCACCGGCTTGAAGTCGAAGTGGCGCGGCCCCGCGTATCCGGCCGTCTCCAGGAGGTCGACCAGCCAGAAGGCCTGCCGCAGGTCGCCCGCCCCGAACCGGAAGTCCTGGTCGTACTTGATGCCCGACTGGCCGTTGAGGTCGATGTGGAAGAGCTTGCCCGCCCACAGCGCCTGGGCGATCCCGTGCGGGAAGTTGAGCCCGGCCATCTGCTCGTGGCCCGTCTCGGGGTTGACGCCCACGAGCTCGGGCCGCTCCAGGCGCTCGATGAACGCCAGGGCGTGGCCGATCGTCGGCAGCAGGATGTCGCCGCGGGGCTCGTTCGGCTTGGGCTCGATCGCGAAGCGCAGTTCGTAGCCCTGCTCGGTGACGTACTGGCCGAGCAGGTCGAAGGCCTCCTTCATCCGGTCGAGCGCGAGCCGCACGTCCTTGGCGGCGCCCGACTCGGCGCCCTCGCGGCCGCCCCAGGCCACGTACACGGACGCCCCGAGCTCGACGGCGAGGTCGATGTTGCGGATCGTCTTGCGCAGTGCGAAGCGGCGCACGTCTCGGTCGTTGGCGGTGAAGGCGCCGTCCTTGAAGACCGGGTGCGTGAAGAGGTTCGTCGTGGCCATCGGAACCTTCAGGCCGGTGCGGTCGAGCGCGGCCCGGAAGTGCTTCACCGTCTGCGTGCGCTCGGCCTCCCCGGCGCCGAAGGGGATGAGGTCGTCGTCGTGGAAGGTGACCCCGTACGCGCCGAGACCGGCGAGCCGCTCGACCGACTCGACCGGGTCCAGGGCCGGCCGGGTGGCGTCGCCGAAGGGGTCACGGCCCTGCCAGCCGACCGTCCAGAGGCCGAAGGTGAAGCGGTCGTCGGGGGTGGGGAGGAGATGCTGCGGCATGTCCGGCTCCTTCGTGAGGCTGGCCGCCAGATTTGTTTTCTGAGATAACTAATACTCTCAGCGAAGGCCGGGCGCCAGAGCCCGCACCCGGGAAAGGAGACCTGGCCCATGCCCACAGGCCCGGTGGTGATCGGCGTCGACAGCTCCACCCAGTCCACGAAGGCAGCGCTCGTGGACACGGAGACCGGCGCCCTGCTGGCCCTCGGCCGCGCGCCCCACACCGTCGGCGGTGCGGAAGGCGCGCGCGAGACCGACCCCGAGGAGTGGTGGACCGCCCTGACCCGGGCCGTCGCCGACGCCCTGCGGCAGTCCGCCGTTCCGCCCGCGGCCGTCACCGGCATCGCCGTGGCCGGCCAGCAGCACGGCCTCGTCGTCCTCGACGCCGCCGGCCGGCCCCTGCGGCGCGCGCTCCTCTGGAACGACACCCGCTCCGCCCCGCAGGCCGCCGCGCTGACGGACGCCCTCGGCAGCCCCGGCGCCTGGCTCGCCCGCACCGGGTCCGTCCCCGTGGCCTCCATGACCGCCGCGAAGTGGCAGTGGCTGCGCGAGATCGAACCCCGCACCGCCGCCGGTGCCGCAGCCGTCCGCCTCCCGCACGACTTCCTCACCGAGCGGCTCTGCGGCACCGCCGTCACCGATCCCGGCGACGCCTCGGGCACCTGCTGGTACGACACCGGCCGCGCCGCGTACGACCACGAACTGCTCGCGCTGCTCGGCCTCGACCCCGCCCTGCTCCCGGCCGTCGCCCCCACGGGCGGCACCCGGGTCGGCACGCTCACCCCTGCCGCCGCCGACGCGCTGGGCCTCCCGGCAGGTGTCACCGTCGCCGCCGGCACCGGCGACAACATGGCCGCGGCCGTCGGGCTCGGACTCGGCGGCGCCGGACTCCTCGACCGTCCCGTCGTCAGCCTCGGCACCTCGGGCACCGTCTTCGCCGCCACCCGCACCCGCCCCGCCAGCCCCGGGATCGCCGGCTTCGCCGCCGCCGACGGCAGTCACCTGCCCCTCGGCTGCACCCTGAACTGCACCCTCGCCGTCGACCGCATCGCCGCGCTCCTCGGCCTCGACCGCGAGGACGCCACCCGCGGCGACGGCCTCGTCCTCCTGCCGTACCTCGACGGCGAGCGCACCCCCGACCTGCCGCACGCCACCGGCCTGCTCACCGGCCTGCGGCACGCCACCACCCCCCAGGCCCTCCTCGGCGCCGCCTACGAGGGCGCCGTCTTCACCGTGCTGCGCGCCCTCGACGAACTCCTCGCCGCCTGCGGTCTGGACCCCGCCGCGCCGTCCGTACGCGAGCTGCCGTTGCGGCTCATCGGCGGGGGCGCGCGGGGCCGGGTGTGGACCGACACCGTCCGCCGCCTCTCCGGCCGACCCGTGGTGGTCCCCGCCGCCACGGAACTGGTCGCCCTGGGCGCGGCCGCGCTCGCCGGGGCTGCCGCGAACGGCGTCGACCCGGTCGCCCTCGCGACCGTCTGGGGCGCGGGCGCGGGCCGCGAACTCGACCCGGTCGAGCAGGACGAGGACACCTGGCAGCGGATCGCCGGAGTGCTGGCTCACGCGGCCCCGACGCTGCTCGGCTGACCGCGACGGGAGGTGGGGCGCGGCTCGGCCGGTCCGGCCTTCCGGCCCGGGCCGGCCCGGCTCGGCGGTGCACTGCCGGCCCGGCTCAGCGGTGCGCCCGCCGGCCCGGGCCGGCCCGTACCAGCAGTGCGCCCGCGCCGCGCCCCGGTTCGCCACGTCCGGCCCGCTCTCGTCCGGCCGGCTCTCGTCCGGCCCGCTCTCGTACGGTTCGCACGGCCCGGCCCGCCGCCCCGTCCGGCTTGCCTCCTGCGGTCTTCCGGCCCGCCGCCCGGCCCGGCCCGCCCCGCCGCCCGGCCCGGCCCGCCGCCCGGCCCGGCCCGCCGCCCGGCCCGGCGCGGCCGCCCCGCCCGGCGCCACCGCGCAAGGTCCCGGGAGATCGTCAGTGCACCAACGGTTTTCGCCGTGACCGTTGACACCCGGTCGATCCGTGCGGACACTCATGCCACCTAGCCAGTGAAACGAATTTCACCAGGCGAACACGACTGGCGAGCAAGAGCCGCCGAACGAGCCGCGTCCCCAGGGAATCCCATGACGAACGCCACCGCTCCGCCCCAACCCCGCGCCCACACCCTCCGGTCCGTCCTCCCCGTGCTCGCCCTCTGCTGGGTCGCGGTCTTCTTCGACGGTATGGACGTCACCATCTACGGCGCCGTGATGCCGCACATGCTCGACGACCCCGGTCTGGGCCTCACGCCCGCGAGCGCCGGCACCATCGGCAGCTGGACCACCTTCGGCATGCTGGTCGGTGCACTGACGGCCGGAACCGTCACCGACTGGCTCGGCCGCCGGCCGATGCTCGTCGCCAGCATCGTCCTCTTCTCCGCGGGCTCCGCGGTCTGCGCCCTCGCCGGGGACCTCGTCCTCTTCGGTGCCGGGCGCTTCGTCTCGGGACTCGGCCTCGGCGGTCTCATGCCCCTGTGTCTGGCCATGGTCCTGGAGTTCGCCCCGCCCCGGCGGGCCGCCCTGATGACCGGTCTGCTCATGACCTCGTACCACGTCGGCGGCATGACGGCCACGGGCCTCGGGATCGGCCTGGCGCCCACCGCGGGCTGGCGCTGGGTGTTCTGGGCGGGCGTCCTGCCCGCCGTCGTCGCCGTACCGCTGCTGCTCGCCCTGCTGCCCGAATCGCCCGGGGTGCTGCTCGCCCGTGGTCAGCGCGAGCGGGCCGACGCCGTCGCCGACCGCTACGGCCTCGCCCGGCCGACTCCCGTCGCCGCGTCGACGGCCGGCGCGCTGGGGCGCGTCGCCGCCGTGCGGGCCCTGTTCCGTCCCGAGTCCCGCTGGGTGACACCGCTTCTGTGGGCGGCCTCCTTCTGCGGGCTCCTCCTCGTCTACGGCGTCGCCACCTGGCTGCCGACGATGATGCGGGCCTCCGGCTACGGCCTGGACTCCTCCGTCGCCTTCCTCATGGTCATCAACGCGGGTGGCATCGTCGGCCTGTTGATCTCGGGCCGGCTCGCCGACCGCTTCGGCCCGCTCCGGATCGCCGCGATCTGGTTCGTCCTCACCGCGGTGGGCGCGCTCCTGCTCAGGGCGCACCTCCCGCTCGGAGTCACCTACGTCGTCGTCGCCGTGACCGGTGTCTGGCTGTTCAGCGCCCAGGTGATGGTGTACGCGGCGACCGGCGCCGTCTACCAGGGTGCCGAGCGTGCCGCCGGCCTCGGCCTCGTCACCGGTGTCGGCCGCATCGGCGCGGTCGTGGGCCCCTGGCTGGTGGGTGCGCTCGCCGCGGCCGGCAACCAGAGCTGGGGCTTCACCACCTTCGCCGTCGCCGGCATCCTCGGCTCCGTCGCCGTCGTCCTGGTGCCGCTCGCCGCGCGCCTCGGGCGGCCGGCCGCACCCGCCGGAGCCCCCGCGGCGGCGTCGGCGGCGGCCGTGGGGGAGTGACTACTCCGGACCCGCGACCCGTGCCTCAGGGTGCGGGGAGGGGTTCCGGGGGATTGCGGAGCTCCTCCGCCGCATCCGACACCCGCCGGATCAGGGAGAGGAAGAGGGTCTGCTCCTCGGCGGAGAGCGGGGCCAGGAAGATCTGGTTCATGCGCGCCGTGCGAACCGTCAGTTTGCGGTGGACGCGCGCCCCTTCGGGCGTGAGGTGCAGCAGGAAGCGGCGCCCGTCCGCGGGGTCGCGCACCTTGTCGAGCAGCCCGCGGCGGATGAGGCGGCCGACCACCTCGGCGATCGTCGAACGGTCGAGGGCCACCCGCTCGCCCACCGTGCGCTGGTCGAGACCCGTTTCGGCCGTGAGGGCGTTCAGGACGCCGAACTGGGGGGAGGTGATCTCCTCCGAGACCATGGTCGTCCAGAGCAGGTGGTGCGCCTGCTGCAGTCGCCGGGCCAGATGCCCGGGATGCGTGGCCAGATCCACCGCGGCCATGAGCGCCTCCTCCTGGGGTTTCGTCGGTGCACGGAACGATACCTTGCCTCGCTCTGGCCGATCAGAACCCGTTGACGACGGGGCAGTCGCCTGCCAGCATGGCCTCGCCATCGGAAATAGTCAGTGCACTGATTAATGCACCTGCCACTCTTCCGCTCGTCACTCCCAGGACGGTCCGGAGCCCCCGGATCGGTCCGACCGCAAAGAAACGAAGGGCTATCCCATGGACAAGGTGGTCGCCACCGCCGCGCAGGCGGTGGCGGACGTCCCGGACGGGGCGTCGCTCGCGGTGGGCGGCTTCGGCCTCAGCGGCGTACCGAACGCCCTCATCCAGGCCGTCCACGAGCGTGGCGTCGGCGGCCTGGCGGTCGTCTCCAACAACTGCGGCGCCCTGGACTCCGGCCTCGCGGTGCTCCTCGCCGCCGGCCGCATCACCCGCGTCACCGGCTCGTACATCGGCGCCAACAAGGAGTTCGCGCGCCAGTACCTCGCCGGCGAGCTGGAGGTCGAGCTGATCCCGCAGGGCACCCTCGCCGAACGCCTGCGCGCCGGAGGCTGCGGCATCCCGGCCTTCTTTACCCCCGCCGGCGTCGGCACCCTCGTCGCCGACGGCGGACTGCCCTGGCGCTACGACGGCGAGGGCGGCGTCGCGCTCGCCTCCCCGCCGAAGGAGGTACGCGACTTCGACGGCGTCCCGTACGTCCTGGAGCACGCCATCCGCACCGACTACGCCCTCGTCCGCGCCGCCAAGGGCGACCGCCACGGCAACCTCGTCTTCCACGCCTCGGCCCGCAACTTCAACCCGCTGGCCGCCATGGCCGGCCGGATCACCGTCGCCGAGGTCGAGGAGCTCGTCGAGCCGGGCGCCCTCGACCCCGACCACGTCCACCTGCCCGGCATCTTCGTGCAGCGCGTCCTCGCCCTCACCCCCGAGCAGGCCGCCGACAAGGCGATAGAGAAGAGGACCACACGATGAGCTGGACCCGCGAACAGATGGCCGCCCGCGCCGCCCTCGAACTGCGCGACGGCCAGTACGTCAACCTCGGCATCGGCCTGCCGACCCTCATCCCGAACCATCTCCCCGAAGGCGTCGAGGTCGTCCTCGAATCCGAGAACGGCATCCTCGGCACCGGCCCCTACCCGGCCGAGGACGAGGTCGACCCCGACCTCATCAACGCCGGCAAGGAGACCGTCACCGTCCTGCCCGGCGCCTCCTACTTCGACTCCGCCCTTTCCTTCGGCATGATCCGCGGCGGCCACATCGACGTCGCCGTCCTCGGCGCCATGCAGGTCTCCGCCCGCGGCGACCTGGCCAACTGGGCCGTCCCCGGCCGCCTGGTCACCGGCATCGGCGGCGCCATGGACCTGGTCCACGGCGCGCGCACCGTCATCGTCGTCATGACCCACACCGCGAAGGACGGCACCCCCAAGATCGTCCAGGAGTGCGACCTGCCGCTCACCGGACGCGCCTGTGTCGACCGCGTCATCACCGACCTCGCCGTCCTCGACGTCACGGAGGAGGGCCTCGTCCTCGTCGAGACGGCGCCCGGTGTGACGGCCGGGGAGGTCGTCGCCCGGACGGCCGCGCCCGTGCTCGGGCCGGAGCTGACGGCGGTCCCCGTGCCGGACCCGGCAGCGGCGCGCCACCGTCTCCGTCCCTCGCTCTCCGACTCGCTGGAGCTCTCGTGAACGACCTCACCCAGGAACGCGTCGACGCCGAGATGGGCGCCCTTCAGGACGCCTACGACAGCGCCCTGGCCGCCGGCGCCCCACCCCGCCACCATCCGCCGCGCGACTACGCCCCTTACCGCAGCTCCCTGCTCCGGCATCCCCGCCGCCCGCTGGTCGCCGTGGACGGCGACCCCGAGGCCGTCGAGCTCGCCGGACCCGTCTTCGGCGTCACCGACGTCACCGAACACGACCACGACCTCACCCGGATGCACACCGGCGAACCCCTCGGCGAGCGGATCACCGTCTCCGGGCGCCTCCTCGACCGGGCGGGCCGACCGGTGCGGGGCCAGCTGATCGAGATCTGGCAGGCCAACGCCTCGGGGAGATACGCCCACCTACGCGACCGGCACCCGGCGCCCCTCGATCCCCATTTCACCGGTGTCGGACGCACTCTGACGGACGACCAGGGCCGCTACTCCTTCACGACGATCAAGCCCGGCGCCTACCCCTGGCGCAATCACACCAACGCGTGGCGCCCCGCGCACATCCACTTCTCCGTCTTCGGCACGGCGTTCACGCAGCGGCTGGTCACGCAGATGTACTTCCCCGGCGACCCGCTCGTCGCCCATGACCCGATCATCCGCTCGGTCACCGACGAGGCGGCCAGGGACCGGCTCGTCGCCCGCTACGAACACGGCCTGTCCGTACCGGAGTTCTCGCTGGGCTACGCCTGGGACATCGTCCTCGACGGGCCGGCCGCCACCTGGACAGAGGAAGGACGCTGACCGCCGTGGAGTCCACGCCCCTGCTGCCCACACCGTCCCACACCGTCGGACCGTTCTACGGCTACGCGCTGCCGTTCCCCGGCGGCGAGCGCATCGCGCCCGACGGTCACCCCGAGCGCATCACCCTCCACGGGTACGTGCTCGACGGCGCCGGCGCGCCCGTGCCCGACGCCCTTCTCGAGTTCTGGCAGGCCGCGCCCGACGGCTCCCTCGCCGGTGCGCCCGGCTCGCTGCGCCGGGACCCCGTCACGGGGGGCCACCTCGGCCGGGCCGGCACCGGGTTCACCGGCTTCGGCCGCGTCGCCACCGACGCCGACGGACACTACGCACTGCACACCCTGCCGCCCGGCAACTCCGGCCGACCGCACGTCAGCGTCTGCGTGTTCGCCCGCGGGCTGCTCCACCACCTCTACACGCGCGCCTACCTCGCCGACGGGCCCGACCCGCTGCTCGACCGGCTCCCGGCCGACCGGCGCAACACCCTGGTCGCCGCCGAGGAGCCCTACCGCACCTACCGCTTCGACATCCGGCTGCAGGGTGAGGGCGAGACGGTGTTCCTGGAGTTCCCGTGACCGACCCCGCTCCCGACCCCGCTGCCACCGGCCTCGGCCCCATCGGCCCCGCAGCCGCCGGCTCCGCCCCGACCGCGCGTGCCACGGCCGGACAAGCTCCGGCCGACGCCGGACCGCCGGACGACGCCGCCGGAGCGGTCGACGCAGGGCTGCTCGACCCCGTACGGGCGGGCTCGCCCGCCGAGGCCGCCACCGGCGACACGGCCTTCCTCCAGGCTCTCCTGGACGCGGAGGCCGCGCTCACCCGCGCCCAGGCGGCCACCGGCGCCGCTCCCGCGGAGGCCGCCCGCGCGGTCACCGCCGCGGCCCGGGCGGCCCGCCTCGACGTCCGGTCGATCGCCCTGCGGGCGCGCAGCGGGGGCAACCCCGTCATCCCGCTGGTCGCGGACCTGACCGAGGCCGTGGCGGAATGGGGCCCGTACGTGCACCGGGGCGCCACCAGCCAGGACATCCTGGACACGGCCGCCATGCTGGTGGCCGCCCGCACCCTGGGGCTCGTCCTCGACGCCCTCACCCGGACGGAACGGACGCTCGCCGCCCTCGCCGCCGCCCACCGGGACACCGCGATGCCCGGCCGCACCCTCACCCAGCACGCCGTCCCCACCACCTTCGGTCTGAAGGCGGCCGGCTGGCGCTCGCTCGTCCTCGACGCGCGGGACCGGATCGAGGCGGTGCGGAACGGACTGCCGGTCCAACTCGGCGGCGCCGCCGGGACCCTGGCCGCCTTCGCCGACCACGGCGCCGGCGGCGAGGAGGCGATCGCGCTGCCCGCCGCGTACGCACGGGAACTCGGCCTCGCCGCGCCGCTCCTGCCCTGGCACGTACTCCGCACCCCCGTCGCCGATCTGGCGGGCGTCCTCGCCCTCACGGCCGGGGCGCTCGGCAAGATCGCCGTCGACGTCCTCGTCCTGTCCCGCACCGAGATAGCCGAGGTCGCCGAAGGCGCGGGCGGCGGGTCCTCCGCCATGCCCCACAAGGCGAACCCGGTGCGCGCCACCCTCGTCGCCTCCGCCGCGCGACGGGCCCCGCACCTCGCCGCGAGCCTCTACGGCTGCCTCGCCGCCGAGGACGAACGACCCGCCGGCACCTGGCACGCCGAGTGGGAACCGCTGCGCGAACTGCTGCGGCTCGTCGGCGGCGCGGCCCACCACGCCGCCGCCCTCACGGAAGGACTCCGCGTCGACCCGACCGCCATGCGGGCCCACCTGGACCTCACCGGCGGGCTGCTCGTCGCCGAGCGCCTCTCCGTGGCGCTCACCCCCCTCCTCGGCCGGAGCCGCGCACGTGCCCTGCTCGCCGAACTCACCGCGCGCAGCCGCGCCGAGGGCCGCCCGCTCGCCGAACTCCTCGACGGGCATCCCGAGTCGGCCGGGATCGACGTGGTCGCCCTGACCGATCCGACCCGCGCCACCGGCTGCGCCGGAGCCCTCACCGACCGAGCCCTGGAGCGCCGATGAGCCCCCGCACCCCGCACCACCTCGTCGAAGGGCCCGCCACCGCACCGGTCCTCGTCCTCGGACCCTCGCTGGGCACCTCCACCGCCCTGTGGGACGCCGTCGCCCCCGAACTCTCCGTCACCCACCGGGTGGTCCGGTGGGACCTGCCCGGGCACGGCGGCTCGCCCGCGGACCTCATCGGCCCGGGGGCGACCATGGCCGACCTGGCCCGACTGGTCCTCGACCTCGCCGACACCCTGGGCGTCGACCGCTTCTCGTACGCCGGTGTGTCACTCGGCGGCGCCGTCGGACTCCACCTCGCGGTGCACCACCCGGAGCGGGTCGACCGCCTCGCCGTCCTCTGCTCATCCGCCCACTTCGGCGGCTCGACCCCCTGGGAGGAACGGGCCGCCACCGTCCGCCGCGAAGGACTGGACAAGCTCGCCGGGACGGCCGACACCCGTTGGTTCACACCGGGGTTCACCGTGCCGCGCCTGGTGGCCGACCACCGGGCCGCCGACCCCGAGGCGTACGCCTCCTGCTGCGACGCGCTGGCCGCCTTCGATCTGCGCGACCGGCTCGCCGACATCACCGCGCCCACGCTGCTCGTCGCCGGCCGGGAGGACCCGGCGACCCCGCCGGCCCACCTCAGGGAGATCGCCGACGCCGTCCCCGGTGCCGCCCTGACGGAACTCCCCGGTGCCTCCCACCTCGCCCCCGCCGAACAGCCGGAGGCCGTGCTCGCCGCTCTCCGCGCCCATCTCACGGGCACGCCCGCCCGAAGCGGCACGGCCGTCCGCCGTCAGGTCCTCGGCGACGCCCATGTGGACCGTGCCCAGGCCCGGCAGACCCCGCTCACCGCCCGCTTCCAGGACTTCATCTCCCGCTACGCCTGGGGCGAGATCTGGACCGACCCCACCCTGTCCCGGCGCGAACGCAGCCTGATCACCCTCACCGCCCTCGTCGCTCACGGCCACCACGACGAGCTGGCCATGCACCTGCGCGCCGCCCGCCGCAACGGGCTGACCGACGAAGAGATCGCGGCGGCACTGCTCCAGACCGCGGTCTACTGCGGAGTCCCGGCGGCCAACACGGCCTTCGCCGTGGCCCAACGGGTGCTGGGGGAGGAGGAGTAGAGGGCGATTCCTTCGGACCGGGCCCCGGCGGCCGTAGCTTTGTTTGCTGCCGGTCAGGGCCAGGCGTAATCTGAATGTGGCCGCAGCATCGCGGAACGCGACACGTAGGTTGCCGCGTGAACCATCAGGTATAAACATCAACTGCCTGATGTGGTCGGCTGCATCCGGCATCGACGGCACTTCAACCACTGAGGGTGCGGATGCGGGTGCGGGTGCGAGTGCGGCGATGAGAAACCACTTCTGGCGTCATCGGAAAAGTGGCGCCTTCGGCGACCCGGCAAACCTTCTCGTTGCGCGTGCAGGTCTCCGAAGGACGCCCCTTGGAGGTCACCATGCGAACCGGCAAAGCAACCGTATCCGCGGCGGCGGCAGTACTGGCGCTCGTGGGGAGCATACCCGTGGCGGCAGCCTCCACCACGGCGTCCGTGGAGGCTGCTCCGGACCTCGTCCCCACGCTGGGGATCAACGGCGCCACGCTGTACGGGGTTCGTCAGCGCTCGGGCGGCACCCTGTGGGACATGAAGGTCGACTACAACTTGAACTTCACCACGTTCGACCGCACGAACCAATTCGCATTCCAGTCCTGGTGCGACATCTGGGAACAGGACAGTGATGACGACGACCTCATCAGGCGAGGCAAGAAGGCCAACGTCAGCCCCGTCAACCAGAGTCGCACGGCAAGCTTCACCATCAGCAGCAGCGACCTGGACACCGAACTCGGAGGCGAGGAGATCTACGCCAGGTGCTTCGTGAGGAACATGGAGACCGGCTCGCAGCCCGCCAGTTACTCCACGCGCATTCAGATCTCCCCGTGAGGCACTCCGCCGGGATCGGCGCCGAGGTCCGGGCCGAGGACCCCGTTCACTGACGTCGTCGGCAACGGAACGATCGGTCATCGATGCCCCCGAGCGCGCACGGTTCGGGGGCATCGGTACGCCTGGTTCACGAGGAGCTCACGGTTCGGTTCCGGTACCGCGGCTAGTACGCCGGAACCCGGGCGAAGCGTTCCGTCATGTGGAGGTCCGCCTCGATGCCGGTGATCGCCGTCGCCAGTTCCGGGAGGACCTCGCGTACGCATTCCTCCGCGGATCTCCGGCTGGCGTGCAGGGCCACGTTGACGGCGGCGACGGCCCGGCCCGTGCGGTCGCGGACCGGCATCGCGATCGATCGCAGGCCCTCCTCCAGCTCCTCGTCGACCAGCGCGTACCCCTCGCTCCCCACCCGGTCCAGGAGCGCGCCGAGTTCGGCGCGCCCGGTCACCGTGTGCGGGGTGAGGGCGCGCGGCTCGGAGGCGTCGAGCCGGGCCGCGCGCTCCTCGGGCGGCAGGTCGGCGAGCAGGACGCGGCCCATGGAGGTCGCGTACGCGGGGAAACGGGTGCCGATCGTGATGTGGACGTTCATGATGCGGCTGGTCTCGACCCGCCCCGTGTACTGGACCTCGCCGCCGACCAGGACGGCCAGCGAGGTGGACTCCCGTACCCGTTCGGCCAGGTCGGCGAGATGCGGCTGGGCGATCCGGGTGAGCGTGGTACGGGACAGCGGCGCGAAGCCCAGGGAGAGCACCCGGGGCGTGAGCCGGAACTCCCGGCCGTCCACCGCCACGCAGCCCAGGTGTTCGAGGGTGATCAGCGCCCGCCGGGCGGTGGCCCGGGCGAGCCCGGTGGCCTCGGCGACCGCCGTCAGCGGCAGCGCGGCACGGCCCTCGCCGAAGGCCGTGAGGACCGTGAGCCCGCGCGCCAGCGACTCCACGAACTCCCGGCCCAGTTCCTGCTTCGACGCACCCGTCCAGGTGGCGAGCCCGGTCGGCGCGGCCGGGGCCGCCGCCGGCGCCTCCCGCAGCGAGCGCTCCATCGCGGCGGCCGCCGTCCGCAGCCGCGGCAGCAGCGCCTCGCGCAGCGCGGCGGCGTCGTGCCGGCTCGTGTGGCTCACGGTGCTCAGCGCACACGCGATCCGCCCGTCGCCGCCGCGCACCGGCACCGCGAGGGCCACGAGTCCGGGCTCGACCAGCTGGTCGTCGAGGGCCCAGCCGGCCGTCCCCGCCGCGGCGGCGCGCTCCTCGAAGTCCACGCCGCCCGCCGTACGCGAGGGCGCGGCGGGGAACCCCCGGCCCTGCGGGTCGGCGGCCCGCCGGGCGCGCCATCCCTCCCACGCGGCCGCGTCCCACTCGGAGGCGAACAGGGCGCCGGGAGCCGTGCGTTCGGCGGGGAGCAGGTCGCCGATGCGGAAGCTCACCGACATCGCGCGGCGCCGGGTGGCCTGGTGCACGAAGCGGATCCCGTCCCCGTCCGGGACGGCGAGCGACACCGACTCGTCCAGTTCGTCGGCGAGCGCGTCCGCCCGCGCGCCGAGCAGGTCGGGCAGCCGTACGGACGCCAGATAGGCGTTGCCGAGCTCCAGGACGCGCGGCGCGAGGAGTACGTCGCGGCCGTCGATCCGCACGTAGCCCATGCGCGCCAGCGTGCCGGTGACGCGGTCCACGGTGGACCGGGCGAGCCCGGTGGCGCGCTCGAGTTCACCGACCGGCATCCGCCCGCCGGCGTCGGTGAGCCGGCGCAGCACGCCGACCCCCCGCAGCAGGGGGGTCACGGCCTCGGGGGGCGTCTCGGCGGGCGAATCGTAGGCAGGGGGCATCGGCTCTCCGTCGCTGATCTTCGGTCCACCGTAGCGAACGGGGCCGGGTACCCCGTTGACAGGCGAACCCGCCCGCTACCAGACTCCCAGCATAGTGAAGTTGTCTTCACTATGCGAACAATCCGCCGCGCCGGCGCACCCCGGGGACCCCTCCGCGACCGCCGAGCCCCCGGACACACCGGTTCGACGCAACGAGGAGACCCCATGCACACCACCGTCGGCATCATCGGCGGAGGCCCTTCCGGCCTGCTCCTGGCCCGCCTGCTGCACCAGGCGGGCATCGACAGCGTCGTCCTGGAGAGCCGCGACCGCGACTACGTCGAGCGGCGTCAACGGGCCGGCATCCTCGAACAGGCCACCGTCGACGCCCTCCGCGCCGCCGGCGCGGGCGCCCGCCTCGACGCCGAGGGACTCCCGCACGACGGCGTCGAGCTCCGCCACGACGGCCGCGCCACCCGCATCGACTTCCCCGCCCTCACCGGCGGCCGGCGCGTCTGGGTCTACGCCCAGACCGAGGTCGTCAAGGACCTCGTGGCCCTCCAACTCGCCGAAGGCGGCCCGCTGCACTTCGAGGCCGAGGTCACCGCCGTCGAAGGCGCCGACACCGACCGTCCCCTGATCCGCTACACCCACGAGGGTCGCGAGAAGACCCTCACCTGCGACTACGTGGTCGGCTGCGACGGCTACCACGGGGTCACCCGGCACGCCGTCCCCGAGAGCGTGCGGCGCACCTTCGAGCGCACCTATCCCTACTCCTGGCTCGGCATCCTCGCCGAGGCGCCGCCGGTGTACGACGAGCTGATCTACGCCCACTCCGAGCGCGGCTTCGCCCTCGCCAGCATGCGCTCGCCCTCCGTCAGCCGGCTCTACCTCCAGGTCCCGAACGGCACCGACCCGGCCGACTGGCCCGACGAGCGCGTCTGGGACGAACTCGACGCCCGCCTCTCGCTGACCGCCGACCCCGGATGGCGCCTGACGCGCGGCACCGTCACCCAGAAGTCCGTCCTGCCCATGCGCAGCTCCGTCACCGAGCCCATGCGCCACGGCCGGGTCTTCCTCGCCGGGGACGCGGCGCACATCGTCCCGCCGACCGGGGCGAAGGGCCTGAACCTGGCCGCCGCCGACGTCATCGTCCTGGCCCGAGCCTTCGCCCACCACGCGAAGACCGGCTCGACCGAACTCCTGGACGCCTACTCCGACACCTGCCTGCGCCGGGTCTGGCGGGCCGAGCACTTCTCGTACTTCATGACCACCACCCTCCACGCCGACCCGGGCCAGTCGTCCTTCGACACCCGGCTGCAGCAGTCCCAGCTCGACCGGATCGCCGGCTCGCCGCACGCCGCCGCGGAACTCGCCGAGAACTACACGGGCCTCCCGCTCGACGCCTGACGCACCAGCCCGTACGCGGTGAGCAACCAGGCCGCGGCGGCGATCCCCAGCAGCACCCGCCCGAGCGGGTCCAGCCACCCGATCCCCGCCGCGTCCGACACGGACAGGCAGGCGACGGCCGTCATCCCCAGCGGGAAGACCGTCGCCCACCGCAGCATGTCGTAGGCCGGACGGGGCCGCACCACCTCGGCGACGAGCAGCACCGCGTACCAGAGCAGCGAGAGCCCGAGGACGACCAGGGTGCCCGTCCGCAGCACCTCACCCGTCCACACCCCGGTCGCCAGCAGTTTCGCCCCGCCGAGCGCCGAGATGGCGAGCGCACCGCCCGCCACCCACTGGTCGCCCGCGCCCGCCACGACCTGCCGGAAGTCGAACCGGACGAGGGCGTCCACGTACAGCACGAGCCCCAGGACGAGCAGGACCAGACCCGCCCAGGCGAGCGGGCGGCCGTAGCGCGGCGCGAGCGTGGCCGACAGGACCGCCAGTCCCTCGGTCGCCACGCAGATCAGGAAGGCGCCTCCCGGCATCCGGTGTCCCAGATGCCGGAGCACCGCCGGCAGGAGGGCGACCCAGGCGACGGCGGCGATCACCAGCAGCACCAGTGCCACCGGCCCCCACCCCAGGAGCGAGCACCGCACTCCCAGGATGGTGGTCGCCGCCACGGCGGTCAGCGCGGGCGGGGTGTCCGCCCACGCCTCCCAGTCGTGTCGACGGCCCAGCGACAGGGCCGCGAAGTCACCCGCGAGCAGGATCCACAGGGCCCCCGCGAGCCCGAAGGCCACCAGCGACACGACCTCCGGACCGACGAGATGCAGGCCGACGGAGAGGATGCCGGTCGCCATGACCGCCGCCCCGGCGACCGGTGGGAGCACGGCCCACCAGGGGGCGGCACGATCGTCCATGCTCCTCATCCCAGCGCCGGGCGCACCGCCCCGCCACCGGAGCGCCGGCCGGTCCTGACCTGCCGACCGGGCGCGACCGCACGGCCACGGCCTGCCGCTCATCCCTCGGCGACGAGGACCACCTCGAGCCGGCGCGGACCGTGCACCCCCTCCACCCGGTCGAGCTCGATGTCGCTCGTGGCGGAGGGGCCGGAGATCCAGGTGAGCGGCCTGGCCGGGTCGAGACGGGGCAGTGCGAGCGGTACCGAGGCCACCACCTGCTCCGGCACCCGCACGACACACACGTGCAGGTCCGGCACGAGGGTGAGGGCGCGCCGGCCCTGAGCGGGCCCGCCGTCGAGGACGATCGTGCCGGTCTCGGCCACGGCCACGGCGCACCCCGTCACCACGGCATCGGTCCCGTCCAGCCGGCCCGGCGTCAGCGATCCGTCGTCGAGCCGGAGCTCGACGTCCGGCGCCCGGCCCGACAACCACGCACCGGGCAGCCCGGGCGGTACGGCTACGCTGCGCGCCCCGTGCTCGGAGAGCACCCGGCCGACCAGCCCGGCGAGCCCGGGGGCGTCCGTGCGCCGGACCACCGCCCGGTAGTCGGCGAGGTTCTCGTGCAGCAGCTCGACGAGCGCCGCCGGGTCGTCGGGCGCGTGCCGGTCCTGATAGCGGCGCTCCGCCTCGGGCGCCTCGGGCGCACCGGCGACGGCGGCGCGGATCCGGGCGAGGATCCGGTCCCGTGAGGAGGGGACGGCGGGCTGCGGGACTCCGGTCACGTACGGTTCCTCCTCCACCAGTCGCGGAACGACTCCGCCGGCATCTCGGGCAGATCGCGCGTCTCGGTCCACGCACCGGCGCCGGGCGGCTTCCTCGGGTGCAGCGCGCGGGTGCGGGCCGCCAGACGCTCCCCGGCGGCGAGCACACCGGGCCGGTCGAGGACCCACCCCGCGGCCGTCATGGCCGCCCGTTCGAGCCGGTGTCCGGGGCCGCCCTGCCCGGCGACCCGTTCGCGCAGATGGACCAGGACCTCGGGAATGTCGATGGCGACGGGGCACACGTCGTAGCAGGCCCCGCACAGTGAGGAGGCGTAGGGCAGGGAGGCGTCGACCTCGCTCGCCGTACCGCGCAGCTGGGGCGTGAGGATCGCGCCGATGGGCCCGGGATAGACCGAGCCGTACGCGTGGCCGCCGGCCCGCTCGTACACCGGGCAGACGTTCAGGCAGGCCGAGCAGCGGATGCAGCGCAGTGCCTGACGGCCGGTGGCGTCGGCCAGGACGTCGGTGCGGCCCGCGTCGAGCAGCACCAGGTGGAAGGTCCTCGGCCCGTCGCCGTCCGTGGTGCCGGTCCACATGGACGTGTAGGGGTTCATGCGCTCGGCGGTCGAGGAGCGGGGGAGGGTCTGCAGGAAGACCTCCAGGTCCCGCCAGGTGGGAACGACCTTCTCGATGCCGACGACGGAGATGAGCGTCTCGGGCAGGGTGAGGCACATGCGGCCGTTGCCCTCGGACTCGACGACGACGAGCGTGCCGGTCTCGGCGACCATGAAGTTGGCGCCGGAGATGCCGACCTTGGCGCGGAGGAACTTCTCGCGGAGGTGCAGGCGGGCGGCCTCGGCGAGTTCGGCGGGCGAGTCGGTGAGGTCCTCGGGCGCCGGGCGGCCCCATTTCGCCATCTCGGAACGGAAGATGTCGCGGATCTCGCCCCGGTTGCGGTGGATGGCCGGGACCAGGATGTGGGAGGGACGGTCGTCGCCGAGCTGCACGATGAGCTCGGCGAGATCGGTCTCGTAGGCGCGGATGCCCTCCGCCTCCAGGGCCTCGTTGAGGCCGATCTCCTGGGTGGCCATGGACTTGACCTTGACCACCTCGGTCTCACCGGTGGCCTTGACGAGGCCGGCGACGATCCGGTTGGCCTCGTCGGCGTCCGCCGCCCAGTGGACGGTGCCACCGGCCGCGGTCACGGACCGCTCCAGCAGGAGGAGGTAGCGGTCGAGGTTCCGGAGCGTGTGGTCCTTGATCTGCCGGCCGGCCTCCCGCAGCTCCGCCCAGTCGGCGAGCTCGGCGACGGCGCGGGCCCGCTTGTCCCGGATGGTGTGGGTGGCGTGCCGGAGGTTGCCCCGCAGGCGCTCGTCACGCACCGCCTCGTGGGCCGCCCGGGGGAACGCGGGCATCCCGACGAACGTGCCGCTCATGCCAGGGGCTCCTCTTCGGTGCTCGCCAGGATCTCCGCCAGATGCACCGGCCGCATCGCCGGGAGCACCTCCATCCGGCTCATCGTGCCACCCAGGTGCATCAGGCAGGAGCTGTCCGCCCCGCACAGCACCTCGGCACCCGTGGAGGCGGCGTTGCGGACCTTGTCGGCGCCCATGGCGGCCGACACGTCCGGGTTCTTCACGGCGAAGGTGCCGCCGAAGCCACAGCACTCCTCCGCCCCCGGCAGTTCGACCAGCTCCAGGCCCTTCACCGCTTCGAGCAGCCGGCGCGGCCGGTCGCCGAGGCCGAGGAGCCGCAGCCCGTGGCAGGAGGGGTGGTAGGTCACCCGGTGCGGGAAGTACGCCCCGACATCGCTGACGCCGAGGACGTCGACCAGGAACTCCGTCAGCTCGTAGGTCCGCGGGCCCAGTTCGGCGGCCTCCGGGCCGAACTGCCCGTAGTGCCGGCGGACCATGGCCGCGCACGATCCGGAGGGCGTCACGACGTGCTCGTAGCCCTCGAAGGCACGGACCGTGCGCCGCACGAGGGGGGCGGTCCGCTCGCGGTAGCCGGTGTTGAACTGCGGCTGCCCGCAACAGGTCTGCGCGGTGGGGAAGTCGACGGTGACGCCGAGGCGTTCGAGGAGCCGGACGGTGGCCACGCCCGTGGCCGGGTAGAGGGCGTCGTTGACGCAGGTGACGAACAGGGCGACGCGCATGGACGGGTTCCTCCGGGTCGGGTGGCCTCGTGCGGGTCGGGCGGTGTCGTGCGGGCCCGGGGGCCGGCGGTCAGGGGCGTGGCCAGGGGCGCCCGTCGAGTCGCTCGATGTCGCGGTTGAAGCGTTGCAGGGCGGCGGCGAAGTCGGCCACCTCTTCGGGCGTCCAGTCGGCGAGCACCCGCTCGAGGCCGCGGATGTTGAAGTCCCGGTCGGCGTCGAGGCGCTGCTCGCCCTCCTCGGTGATGCGGAACTTGCGGGCGATTCCGCCGTCCGGGTCGGGGATGCGCTCGACGACGCCGGCGCGCAGCATGGCCGCGGTCTGCCGGTTGAGCGTCGAGGTGTCCAGGCCGAAGGCCTCGGTGAGCTGGCTGATGGACATGGGACCGTCCATCCGGATCCGGCTGAGCAGGACGTAGGCGCTGCGGTCGAGATTGCCGCCGGCCGCGCGGGAGCGGGGCGCGTACAGGTGCGAGTGACGCCCGAGGAGCATGGTCTCGAACTCGATCAGATGCGTGGGCTTGTCCTTCGCGTGGTCCATCGCGTTCCTGTTCCGGCGGGTCGGTCGGGCTCGTCCGGTCGGCGGGGCCGGGCCGGCGTCGGCTCCAGCATATGCAGCCTGCAGTGCTTGTGCATCATGCACATCATGTGTACGTTGCACAATGCTTGCCGTACGCCATCCAGGGAGACCCCATGTCCGCCGCCCCCACACCAGCTCCCCGCTCCGGCGGCCTCGTCGGCGTGCTCGCCCTCGCGGGCATCGTCGCCGCCCTCATGCAGACGCTGGTCGTCCCCCTCATCGGTGACCTCCCGGCCCTCCTGCACGCCTCGGCCTCCGACGCCTCCTGGGTCATCACCGCCACCCTGCTCGCCGCCGCCGTCGCCACTCCCGTGGCCGGACGCCTCGGCGACATGTTCGGCAAGCGCCGCCTGCTCCTCGCCTCCACCGCCCCGCTCGTCGCCGGCTCGGTCGTCTGCGCCCTGTCGAGCTCCGTGGCCCCGATGGTCGTCGGCCGCGGACTGCAGGGCCTCGGCATGGGCGTCGTCCCGCTGGGCATCAGCCTGCTGCGCGACGTCCTGCCGCCCGAGAAGCTCGGCTCCTCCATCGCCCTGATGAGCGCCTCCATGGGCGTCGGCGGCGCCCTCGGCCTGCCGTTCTCCGCGGCGGTCGCCGAACACGCCAGCTGGCGCGTGCTGTTCTGGGTCGCCGCCGCCCTGAGCCTCCTCGTCGGCGTCCTCGTCCGCTTCTTCGCGCCGACCGGCCCGGTCGCCCCCTCGGGCGGTCGCTTCGACGCCCTCGGCGCCGTCGGCCTCGGCGGCGGACTCGTCGCCCTGCTCCTCGCCGTCTCCAAGGGCTCCGTCTGGGGCTGGGGCAGCGCCACCACCCTCGGCCTCCTCGTCGCCGCGGGCGTCGTCCTGCTCGCCTGGGCCTTCTGGGAGCTCCGCACCCGCGACCCGCTCGTCGACCTGCGCACCACCGCCCGCCCGCAGGTCCTCATGACCAACGCGGCCTCGGTCCTCGTCGGCTTCGCGATGTACGCCCAGTCGCTCGTCGTCCCCCAGCTGCTCCAGCTCCCCGAGGCCACCGGCTACGGACTGGGCCAGTCGATGATGGCCATGGGCCTGTGGATGGCCCCCGCCGGCCTCATGATGATGGCCCTCGCCCCGCTCGGCGCGAAGCTCTCCGCCGCGCGCGGCCCCAAGGTCACCCTCGCCGTCGGCAGCCTCGTCATCGCGGTCGGCTACGCCTCCTCGCTCCTCCTCATGGGCTCCACCTGGGGCCTGCTTGTCGTGACCCTCGTCTGCAACACGGGCGTCGGACTCGCCTACGGGGCGATGCCCGCCCTCATCATGGGCGCCGTGCCGCTGCACGAGACCGCCTCCGCGAACAGCTTCAACACGCTCATGCGCTCCATCGGCAGCTCCGTGTCGGCCGCCGTCATCGGAGTCGTCCTGGCCCAGCTGACCACGGACTTCGGTGGCCACCCGCTGCCGTCCGAGGACGGCTTCCGCGTCGCCATGCTCATCGGCGGCGGCGTCGGCCTCGCCGCCGCGCTGGTCGCGTCCCTCATCCCCGTGCGGCCCGCCCCGGCGCCGGCCGTACCGGCCGAGGAACCCGCGCCGGCGGCGGAGACGGCGGCCTGAGCACCGCTTCCACGGACCGAGAGAAGAGAGCAGCGGCCCGGGTCTTCCTGGCCTCCGACGCGGCGAGCGACATCAACGGGGCGGTGCTGCCCGTGGACGGCGGCTGGTCGGCGGTGTGACGCGGAGGGGGCAGGTGACGCCGGGCGGGCCGGGCGTCCCCTGCCCCCGCCGCTCCCTGCGGGCCGGTCGGCCGGGGCGGGCCGGCTCTCAGGACTTGCGGCGCGGCTTGCCCGTGCGACCGCTCTTGGGGGCCGGGCCGCCGCCGGTGCGGCGCCCGCGCCCGCCGGAGCCCTGCGCCTTCTGCCCCTGCCCCTGGCGCTGCTGTCCCTGCTTCGCGGGACGCCCGCCCTTCGCGCCCTGCGGAGCCTTGGCGGCCTTCTCGTCCGGCTTGCGGCCCCGCGAACTGTTCACGGTCCGCCCGCGCACGATCCCGATGAAGTCCTCCACCAGATCCGTGGTGGCGTCCTCCGGCCAGGAGAGCGCGATCTGCGACTGCGGCGTCCCGGTGATCGTGCGGTACGTGAGGTCCTTGCGGTGGTGCAGCCGGGCCAGGGACTGCGGCACGACGAGCAGGCCGATCCCGGCCGCCACCAACTCGATCGCGTCCGCCGTGGTCGCCGGCCGCTCGAACGCGGGAAGCCCCGGAGGGGTCTCCCAGTCCAGCGTGTCGTCCAGCGGGTGCAGGACGATCTCCTCCGCGATGTCCTCGACGGTCACCTCCTCGGCGGCGGCCACCAGGTGGTCCTTGGGGACCACGACGACGGTCGTCTCCGTGTACAGGGGGATCGCGCTGAGCTCCGTACGGTCCACCGGGAGCCGTACGAAACCGGCGTCCGCCCCGCGCTCCTTCAGCCGCGCCTCCGCGTCGGCCGCCGACACCTGCACGAGCTCGAGCGGAACGTCGGGCAGGCGCTCGTTCCAGATCCGCACCCACTTCGAGGGCGTCACGCCCGGCACGTAGACCAGCCGGAACGACGGCCCGGCGGAAGGGGCCGCCGGGGGCTCCTGGGGCGGAGCGGCGGCGGGAGTGGGGGAGGAGGATGCGTCCGAGCCTGTCACCAGGCCAGATTACCGGCCGTGGTCGGCACCGGCGTACCTGGCCGATATTCTTGTCAGCATGACGCAGCACCAGACCGCCCAGACGATGAAGCCCGCCACCGCGGCGAAGAAGCTGGGCGTGTACCTCGATGCCACCCCCGCCGACTTCCGCGAGGGTGTCGTCTCCCGCGCCGAGCTCAACGCCCTCCAGACCGACCCGCCGGAGTGGCTGCGCGACCTGCGCCGCGACGGCCCGCACCCCCGCCCGGTCGTGGCGGCCAAGCTGGGTGTCTCCATCTCGGGTCTCGCCCGCGGCGGGGTCACCGAGGCCCTCACCACCGAGCAGATCGAGGCCCTCAAGGCCGAGAACCCGGAGTGGCTCCGGAAGGAGCGCGAGACCCAGGCCGAGGTCCGCAAGGAATCCGTCCGCATCAAGGAGCAGCGCGCGGAGAAGGCGGAGAAGGCGGCGCGGGCCGAGCGCGACTGATCACGCCGACCGCCGGCGCGAGGGGCGCAGGCCTCGCGCGCCGGACGGCACGGCGCGGGCCCGAGGGCCGACCGCGAGCACGACGCCGGGCAGGGGCCGTCCCCGCCCGGCGTCTTCGTGTGCCCGCACTCCCGTACGTACACCCGGCCGGACCCCCGGCCGTAATCGGGATGCGTCCGCCGCACCCCTGGTGGTGCAATCACCGGATGCGACCCGACACCCAGCCCCCGATGACCGTCGACCGCGGACGGTTCGCCGAAGCGGTCACGCCATGGGAGGAGCCGGCCTGGCGCGAGGCCGCGCTCCGCTGGGCGGAGCGGGAGCTGGCCGGGCGGGGACGGGCGGAGACCGGACCCCGGGAGGCTCGCGTACGGCCTTGGTCGATCCTCGTGCGCTTCCGGACCGGCGCCGGCGAGCGGGACGCCGTGTGGTTCAAGGCGAGCGCGCCGGCCGCCGGATTCGAGGCGGCGCTCGGCGGGGCGCTCGCCGAGTGGGTACCCGAGCACGTCCTCGCACCGCTCGCGGTGGACCCCGACCGCGGCTGGTCGCTGCTGCCCGATGGCGGCCCGCTCTTCCGGAACGTCCTCGACGCGGGCGGTGCCGGGCCGGCGGACTGGCTCGCGGCGGTGGCGCAGTACGCACGGATGCAACGGGCCCTGACCCCGTACACGGACCGGATGACCGGCCTCGGCGTGCCCAGCGCCCGGACCCGGCACCTGCCGGAGATCTTCGACGGACTCGTCGAGACCCATCCCACCCTCGCCCCCGACACCCGCCGGTCCCTGCGGGCCGGGCGGCCGCGGCTGCTCGACTGGTGCGCCGAACTCGACGCGGTGGGGATCCCCGACTCGCTCGACCACTGCGATCTGCACGACGGTCAGGTCCTCGCCCCGGGCGCCGGGAGCTTCACCTTCTTCGACTGGGGCGACGCCGCCGTGGGCCACCCGTTCTCCAGCCTCCTGGTCCCGGCCCGCGACGTACGCGAGCGCTACGGGCCGGAGGCCGTGGCCGGCGTCCGTGACACGTACCTGGAGCCGTGGACCGACCTCGGCATCCCGCTCCCCGACCTGCGCCGCGCCGCGACCCTCGCCGTCCGCCTCGCCGCCATCGGACGGGCGGTCTCGTGGTTCCGCCTCTTCCCGGGCACCCCGGCCGACGACTGCCACGAGGCGAGCGCCTACTGGATCGAGGAACTCTTCGCCGGGCCGGACCTGCTCTGATCCGGGGCGCTGCCCGTGAACGGCCCGGTCAGGCGTGACCGTCCGCGCCCCGGAAGAGGCGGTCCAGGTGGGCCACCAGGACCGCCTCCTTCCCCAGCAGGCCCTGCCTGGCGTCCGCGGACAGGTCGGCCAGAGCGTCGACGAGCACGCGGCGCCGCGGAACGTGGACCACGTTCCCCGTGTAGAGCCGGCAGACGCCGCACCAGGCCAACGAGATGCACCGCTCGAACGAGTCCGACTCCGGCGGGTGGGCTCGAAAGACGTACGAGCGGATCGGCGTGCCGCAGTCGAGGCAGACTCGCCTTCCCCCGTCGGCCACGACCTCCAAGGGCCCTTTGATCCAGACGTGTTGGTCCTGTGGCCGTCGGTGTATGCGCATGCGGACCATCCTGCCGTGGCAGGCCGCTCTCTCCTGGGGTGCACCTCGGCGGCCGGGTCGAGGCGGCGGGGACGCCTGTGCGAGGATCGCGGCGTGAACGAACTGCGCTTCCGTCTCGCCGGTGATGCCGACCTCCCGGCCGTGGTGCGTCTGCGGGACGACGCCGCCCGCTGGATGCTGGCCCAGGGCGTCACCGGCCAGTGGCAGCCCGGTGAGCTGGGCCGGGACCACTTCCGACGGATCATGGACGGCGGGGAGGTCTGGCTCGCGGAGGCGGAGGGCCGGGTGGTCGGGGCCTGGGAGCTGTGGTGGGAGGACGAGGACGCCTGGGGGCCGCAGCCGCCGACGGCCGGCTACGTGCACCGGCTGATGGTGGACCACGGCAGCGTTCCGCCCGGAACCGGGCGGCGGCTTCTGCGCGCTGCGGAGCGGCGCGTGGTCGAGGCGGGCCGGTCGGTGGTGCGCCTGGACTGCCTGGCCGGCAACGAGCGACTCAACTCCTATTACCTCAAGGCGGGTTACCGGGCCGTCGGACGCAAGGAGGGCAAGCCGCAGCCGGGCGGTGCACCCAAGTCGTTCACGCTCCTCGAGAAGACCGTGCGGCTCGCGGGGGACCCGGCCTAGCGACAGGGGACGGGCGTTCACGGCGGACGTCCGGCGACGGGCCGGCCGCGCTGGTCGGGCCGCCCGTACGACCGGTCCGCCCGTACGGCCGGTCCGCGGGCGGGTTCCGTCGGCTCAGGCGTCACCCAGTCTTCCCGGTACGGATTCCCTCAGGGCGCGGGTGAGTGCCGTCACCGCCGGGTGCGGGCCGGCGCCGCTGCGGAAGGCGACGCGGGTCCGGCGCCGGACCGGCAACGGGGTCAGGAACACTCCGGACGGTGCGGAGGTCGCCCCCAACTCCGGTACGACGGCACATCCTTGACCGGCGGCGACGAAGGCGAGCACGGTCGCGAACTCGTCCACCTGATGCCGTACCCGAGGCACGAACCCGGCGGTGCGGCAGACCTGTTCGGTCACCTGCCGGCACAGCGTGTCCGGCGCCGACATGATCCAGGGCGCGTCCCGCCAGTGCGCGAGGAGCGCCAGCCCCTCGAGATCGCCGGGTGCCGGAGCGTGTGAAGCGAGGAACATCACCTCCTCGCACAACGGCTCGGCCGCGAGACCCGGTTCGAGGGGCGCGGGCACGAGGTCGTAGTCGTGGATGAGCGCCACGTCCAGGTCGCCGGCGCGGAGGGCGTGCGCGACCCCCGCCGGGTCGGTCTCGGAGACCCTCGGCTCCAGAGCCGGATGCCGGGCCGCGAGCCGGGCGAGCGCTCCCGGCACGATCGTGCGGGACGCGGTGGGGAAGGCCCCGATCCGCAACGGTCCGGCCGGACCGTGCCGGGCCTCGGCGAGTTCGGCCGCCGCCCGCTCCAGGCGTTCGAGGACGGCTTCGGCGTGCCGGACCAGGTTCTCCCCGGCCGGCGTCAGCCGCACACCGCGCCCGGACCGTTCGAGGAGCGCGACCCCGGCCTCCCGTTCCAGGGTGCCGAGCTGCTGCGAGACCGCCGACGGGGTGAAGGACAGGGCCTCTGCGACCGCGGCGATGGTGCCCCGCAGGGCGAGTTCACGCAGCAGGCGGAGGCGTCGTACATCGAGCATCAGCTCAGCTTACGGTTCGCATCGGAAAAGCGAACTGGACCTGAGGCTTCCGCTCGCCCACCCTCGACTCCATGGCACAGGACTTCACCCCGTACGGGGTCCACGTACCGCTCGTCACCCCCTTCGCACGCGACGGCCGCCCCGACCTCGACGCACTGGCGGGCCTCGCCCACGCCGCTCTCGACGAGGGCGCGGCCGGACTCGTCGCTCTGGGCACCACCGGGGAGGTCGGCGCCCTGGACCCCGACGAGCGCCGCGCGGTCGTCGACACCTGCGCGGCGGTGTGCGGGGCGCGCGACGCCCAGCTCGTCGTCGGCGCGGTCGGGGGCGCCACCGCGCAGGCCGCCCGGGACCTCGCCGGGTTGCGCGGCCGGCCGGAGGTTCGCGCGGCCCTGGTGACCGTCCCCGCGTTCGTACGGCCCTCTCAGGCCGGAGTGACCGCCCACTTCGCGCGCCTGGCCGCCGAGAGCCCCGTACCGCTGATCGTCTACCACATCCCGTACCGCACCGGCCGCTCGCTCGATGCCGCCACCCTGCGGGCCCTGGCCGCCATCCCCGGCGTCGTCGCGGTCAAGTACGCCGTGGGCGGCGTCGACCAGGACACCGTCGACCTCCTCGGCGACGTACCGCCCGGCTTCGCCGTCCTGGCCGGCGACGACACCTACGCCGCGCCGCTGCTCGCCCTCGGCGCGGCCGGCGGCATCCTCGCCTCCGCCCACCTGGCGACCGCGCGATTCGCCGCCCTCGTCGACGCCTGGCGCACCGGCGACCCGAGCCGCGCCCGCACTCTGGGACACCACCTCGCCCGCCTCTCGACCCGCCTCTTCGCCGAGCCCAATCCGACCGTCCTCAAGGCCGTGCTCCACGCCCAGGGCCGTATCCCCACCCCGGACGTCCGCCTTCCGCTCCTTCCGGCCTCGGAGGAGTCGCTCGCAGCGGCCCTGAAGGAACTGGCCGCGGTGGAGGCGCTCGGGTAGGGAGAGGAGCGGGCGGTGGCCAAGTGACGCGTCGAGCTTGTCCGCCTCCGGGCAGGAACCCTTTCGGACGTCCCCGCCAGGCGCGGTCCCTCTGGTACGTCCTCGCCAGGCGGGGCCCCTCTCCGACGTCCTCGTCGGGCGGGGCCCCCTCTCGGACGTCCTCGCCAGGCGGGGTCCCTCTGGTACGTCCTCGCCAGGCAGGGAGCCTTCGGAGTTCCCGCCAGGCGCAACCCCTCGCGGGCGCGTCCGCGCCGGGCGCGGACTCTCCTCCTGGTCAGGAGACCGCGGCCCGCTCCGCCGCCTCCCGCGCCGGCGTCTCCTCCTTGTCGCGCCAGGGCAGCAGCAGCGGGGTCGCGAGCAGCAGCACCCCGGCCGCCGCGATCGCGGTACGCGGGCCCACGGCGGCGGCGAGCAGCCCCCAGGTCGCGGTCAGCGTCGCGATGACGGCCCGGCCGCTCACGGTCCACGCGGACAGCGTGCGGGCCGTGCGTTCCTGCGGCGTCCGCTCCAGCCGCCGGGTCGCGAAGAGCGGGTTGTACACGCCCATGCAGGCGATGAGCCCGAACTCGATCACCATCACGAGCAGCAGACCCGCCGTTCCGGGCCCGACGAACGCGAGCCCGATCGGCCACAGCGTCCGCAGCGTCCCGCTCGCCAGCAGGACCCGCCGAGCCCCGAACCGGGCGGCCAGCGGGCGGGCGACCCGCGAGCCCACCAGACCGCCCGCGCAGGGGAGCGCGAAGGCGAGTCCGTACTGCCAGGGGGAGAAGCCGAGCCGGTCCAGGAGCAGGACGGCGAGCAACGGCTCCGGGGCGAGGATCAGCGCGTTCACGAGGATCGTGTGGAAGAACAGCGGCCGCAGCACCGGATCGCCCAGGATGTAGCGCCATCCTTCCGTCAGGCCGCCGGCCCGCGACCGTCGAGGCGCGTCGGCCCCGGGGGTGGGCGCGGAGGTGAGCGCGGGTGCGGCCGCGGGCTCGCCCAGGGGGGCGGCAGGGGCCTCCCGCACGGACCGGTTCGTGTGCGTGTCCCCGGGCACCTGGCCCGTCGACGCCTGCCCCACGTCAGGGAATGAACGCTCACCGGTGGGAGTGGGCGAGGCCTTGCGCGCCGGGAGCGGCTCGTGGCCGCCGATCGCGCGGATTCCCAGCGCCGAGAGCAGGTAGCTGAGCGCGTCCGCCGCCACCGTCACCACCGGGCCGAGGGCACCCAGCAGCACACCGCCGAGCGGCGGCCCCAGCAGGATCGACGTCCAGGTGGTCCCCTCGAAGCGGCTGTTGGCGGTCAGCAGGTCGTCAGGCCCGACGAGCCACTTCAGGTACGCGCCCGAGGCGGCGCCGAACGTGATGCCCGCCGCGGCCACGACCGCCGACACCACCAGCAGTTGGGGGAAGCCGAGCAGCCCGAGCGCGTAAGCGGCGGGGACGCTCGCCAGCGCCCCGAACCGCAGCAGATCCATCGCGATCATCACCGGCCGCTTGCGCCGGAACTCCACCCACGGCCCCAGCGGCACCGCCAGCGCCGCACCGACGGCGGCACCGACCGAGGCCAGCGCCGCCACCCGGGTCGGGCCGGCGTGCAGCTCGCGGATCGCGAGGAGCGGCAACGCGTTGAAGGCGAGCGAGGAGCCGAAAGCGCTCACCCCGTACGCCGCCCACAGGAACCCGAACCGTCGTCCCAGAGCCACCCGCCCGCACACCTCCCACCGATCGTTGACCCGCGGCATCAAAGCGGCCGGAGGAGCGGCAGGTCAAACAACCTGGACGATGCAGTCCCACAACCTATGGTTGTGTCCCTAGAGTGGTCCGCATGGATCTCGACGCCGTGCGCACCGTCGTCGCCACCGCCGACGCGGGCAGCTTCCACCTGGCCGCCGTCGACCTGTCGATCACCCAGCAGGCCGTCTCCAAGCGCATCGCCGCCCTGGAGAAGGATCTCGGGGTGCGCCTGTTCACGCGCACCCCGCGCGGGGCGCGACTCACCCTCGACGGACAGGCCTTCCTGCCGCACGCCCGCACCCTGCTGATCGCGGCGGACCGCGCCGTCGCCTCGGTACGCCCCGGCCGGCGCGCGCTGCGCGTCGACGTCATCGGCTCCCGCCTCGCCCCGTCGGCGCTGCTGCGCGAGTTCCACCGGGCGCACCCCGGCACCGAGCTCGACGTCGTGCACCTCTTCGACGTCGCGGAGGCGCTCGCCGCCCTCCAGGCAGGCAGCATCGACGCGTCCTTCCGCGCCGCCCCGGCTCCCGGGCACCCGCTGCCCGAGGACATCATCGCGGAGCGCGTGCACGACGAGCCGCACGACCTCCTGACCGGCCCCGCTCACGCCCTCGCCGGCGCCGCCTCGCTGACCCCCGAGCGGCTCGTCGGACACCGGATCTGGATCCCGGGCATCGTGCCGGGCACCGAGTGGGCCGCGTACTACGAGGACCTGGCCGCCGCGTTCGGTCTGACCATCGAGTCCACGGGCCCCAACTTCGGGGTCGACGCGCTCCTGGACGTCATCGCCGACACGCCGGCCCTCGCGACCCTCGTCGGCGCGCAGACCCGTCTCGTCTGGCCCACCGGCCACGACCTGCGCCGCATCCCGGTGGTCGACCCGACGCCCGTGTACCCGCACGCCCTCCTGTGGCGCCGCGACAACCCCCACCCCGCGCTCGCGTCCCTCCGCGCCCACCTGGCCGCAGGGGCGGCCGATCGCGCGGACGGGGCCGCCTGGGCGCCCGAATGGGCGCGGGGGTGGGCGTGAGGCAGGCGCGATCCGGGCGGGAAGGGCCGGCACCTGCCTCAGGGCCCGAACGGGCCCACGCATGGTGACGCTCCTCGCGGGAGGCGGATAGCTCGTGAAGGGCGACTGCGTGACGGACACCGCCCAGGAGATCCCGGCTGGCCGCGGGCCGCGGATACCAGGTCCTCGGCCTGGCGAAGGACGAGAAGGAATGCCCGACCGGCACCACGGGGCCGATGCGCCTGACGCTCGCCATCGGCCGGCAGTACGACGTGATCTGCGCCGCCAAGGCGTGAGCGTGGGGAGCCGCCGGCCCGACCCGTGCCGTCGGCTCCCCTCGGGGTCCGGCGCGGGACGTTCGGACCAGACGCCGCCCACGTGCCCGGCTCGGACGGCCGCGTCGAGCCACGGTGGGCGCGCTCACCGCTCGAAATCGGCTTCCTGTGGCGGAGGGGTCCGTGCCAGCATGACGGCCTGCTGATCCGAAAGGCCGATGCCGCGTAGGCGTCCGAAAGCCGTCCGCGCGGAGCGATGGCGGCCGCCCAAGTACGTTCCGGTGCAACGGATTGCCGGTGTGTCCGCTCTCACCCGTGCGAGGTGGCGGCCGGTGCGGCGGATAGACGACGAGTACGCACGCCGCGCGCTGCCGGATCCGGTGGCCCCGGCGAGCCCGCGGACGGCGGGCCGTTGGTGGTGGTGGCGCCCTCGAGAGCGCTGAGGGAGGGAGCCCCATGAGTGACAGCACGGAACCGGAATCGCCGCCGGAGCCGGCGTGGCTCGTGGCCGCGAACGTCGTCGCCTGGCGTCGCCGCGGCGTCGGCGGACAGCAACTGTTCCCCGGGACGAAGAGCTTCAAGGGCGGCGCGAAGGTGTACGTGGCGGCTGTGCACTGGGGCCCCGGGGGCGACCGCCTCACGGTGATCGGCCGCGAACGGCACACCGGCCGCTGGATCGTCATCGACACCGCGACCCGCCATCTGTACGGCTTCCGCCCGAGACTCGTCCACACGCCGCGCGTGCTGGCGCGGTTGAACGACGTAAGAAACCCGGGCCGGTTCGGTCCGGAGGAAGCCCTCGACACCTCCGAAACGCTCGAACGGTACGCGCAGCGGTACCGCGCCGACGTGTCGCCCCACTCTCCACACCCGGACCACTGCCTCTGCCACGCGTGCCTCACGGGGGAGTGCGGCTGAGGGGTTGTCTCCATGGCGGCGTTTTCGAGCGCTGACCTGGCAGGGGGCATCTCCCGTGGAGCACGGTGCGGCAGAGTGTGCCCGTGAGTTACAGCATCTTCATGCTCCGGTTCGTCGAGGGTGAGGTCGTCACCCTCGACGCCGAACGGTTCCGTCAGGTGGCGGAGCCGTATGTCGTGGTGGGCGGACCCGGGGAGGGATTCTCGCAGCTACGCGCGGAGGACGGGGGCGAGGCCGACCTCTATCACGCGTCCCACGAAGAGGGCGACCTGCGCTGTGTGACGGCGACGCACTTCGCCCGCGGCGCGATGAGTGGCGTGCTTGCCCGGCTGGCGGCAGCGCTCGGGGCCTCGATCGTGCCGCAGGACGGCGGAGCGCTGGTCTTCGATGAGTCCGATCGCCACCACCTGCCCGCCGAACTCCGCGAAAGGGCGACGGTCATCGCCCCGACGGCGGAGGCGTTCCAGGCGGCTCTCGACGTCTGAGCGTCTCGCTGTCCGGGCACGTGCGCCGGTGAGGCCGGCCGACGTGTCGGGCTCAGCGGTGCGTCGCCGCACGTCGGTCCACCGTGGCCAACGCCGTGTTGGCGACCGCCACGACGCCGAACGCGATGGCTCCGGTGTGCCGGCCCAGGGCGTACAGGGCCGCCACGGCGGCGCCGAAGACCAGTGCCTTCACGGCGAGGACGCCCGGGAGCGGAACGCGTATCCGGGCCCTGGGGGCGGCGAAGAGACCCCACAGGGCGGCGGCCGCCGCGGGCGTGGCGAGGGCCAGGGCGAGACGGAGCGCGATGTTCCCGACGCTCTGCCAGCCCCACCAGGCGAGTGCCGCGAGGGCCGCCAGTTCGAGGAGGAACGCGAGTCCCTCGTTGAGCACGTGGACGGGAGTGGGAAGCCTCATGGGGGCATTGTGCGCCGTGATCGCCGCGCCGGGTCCGCCTCGTGACGGCGTACGGTCCGGCTCCGCTCCCCTGGCCGGCGCGCACCCGCCCTCGCTCCCCTGACCGGCGCCGGGTCGTGACCAGGAGTTCCGGTCCTGGAATGTCGTCACTGCACTCCTTCGTCCCCGACGTGGCGTGCCGTCAGATCAACAATGGGTAACGGAAAGGGATATGGCGGGCAGAATCCTTTCCTCCGCTACCGGCCGCCTGGGATCTTGCGTCCACCCCACACAACACAGGGTCCGGCCGGTGCCACCAGCACCTCCGGGCCATCGGAGGACGCATTGTTTTCCCACATATCGAGTCGGCTGAGACTCCCGGTCGTGGCTGCCGCCGTCGTCGGCGCCACCGTCGCCATCGCCGCTCCCGCCCAGGCCACGGTCGAGCCCCAGGCTCGCGACCTGTCGCGGGCCAAGGCCCCCGTCCAGGCGGCCCCGGCCGCCACGTCGGCCCGCACCGCGCCCGCCCTCGCCGGCGCCTGGGCCGCCGGCACGCGCGCGTACCTGGTGATCACGACGCCCGGTGACACCACCGCGGTCCGCAACGCCGTCGCCTCGAACGGCGGCACGGTCTTCGCCTCCTACGACGCCATCGGCGTCGTCGTCGCGCACTCGACCTCCGCCTCCTTCGCCGCCACCATGCGCGGCGTCTCCGGCGTCCAGCAGGTCGGCGCGACCCGTACCTCCGACGTCCCGGCCGACGCGTACAACCCGGCGCTGCCGGCCAACCCGTCGCAGTCGGCCACCACGCTGACCGAGTCCAACCGGTGGGACATGACCCAGATCAAGGCCGACCAGGCCTGGGCCGTCACCACCGGCTCGGCCGCGGTCAAGGTCGGCGTCCTTGACACCGGCGTCGACGACCAGCACCAGGACATCGCCCCGAACTTCAACGCCGCCGACTCCGTCTCCTGCGCCTACGGCAAGGCGGACACCCGCGCCGGCGCCTGGCGCGACGTCGGCAGCCACGGCACGCACGTCGCCGGCACGATCGCCGCCGCCAAGAACGGCAAGGGCGTCATCGGCGTCGCCCCCGGAGTGAAGATCTCCTCCGTGCGCATCGCCGAGCCCACCAGCAGCCTGTTCTTCGCCGAGAACACCGTCTGCGGCTTCATGTGGGCCGGTGACCACGGCTTCAAGGTCACCAACAACAGCTATTACACGGACCCGTGGCAGTTCAACTGCCCGGACAACATCGACCAGGCCGCCATCATCGAGGGCGTCCGCCGCGCTCAGGCGTACGCCGAGTCGAAGGGCTCCCTGCAGGTCGCCGCCGCCGGCAACTCGAACTACGACCTGGCGAACAAGACGACCGACTCCGAGAGCCCCAACGACTCCACGCCCACCACCCGCACCATCACCAACGCCTGCATCGACATCCCGACCGAGCTGCCGGGCGTCGTGACGGTCTCCGCCCAGGCCAACGGTGGCGCGAAGGCCTCGTACTCCAACTTCGGCAACGGCGTCATCGACGTCACCGCCCCCGGCGGCGACGGTGCCACCGGTGTCTACTCCACGCTCCCGGGCGGCAAGTACGGCTCGATGAGCGGTACGTCGATGGCCTCGCCGCACGTCACCGGCGTCGCCGCGCTCATCGCGAGCGCCAACCCGACCTACACCCCGGCCGACATCCGCGGCGCGCTCGGCACCCAGGCGACGGACAAGGCCTGCCCGTCCGACAGCCGCTGCACGGGCACCGCGACCAAGAACGGCTTCTTCGGCGAGGGCCAGGTCGACGCCCTGAAGGCCGTGAGCGGTACGACTCAGCCGCCCACCGGCCGGTACTTCGAGAACCTCACCGACGTCGCCGTCGTCGACAACGCCACCGTCGAGAGCCCGATCGCGGTCTCCGGCGTCACGGGCAACGCCCCGTCCACCCTCAAGGTCGGTGTCGACATCAAGCACACCTACCGCGGTGACCTGGTGCTCTCCCTCGTCGCTCCGGACGGCACGGTGTACCTGCTGGAGGACTTCGCCAACAGCGACAGCGCCGACGACGTCGTCAAGACGTACACGGTCAACGCCTCATCCGAGGTCGCCAACGGCACGTGGAAGCTCCGCGTCCAGGACGTCGCGTCCCAGGACACGGGCCGCATCGACGCCTGGAACCTCACCTTCTAGGCTGCCGACCACGCCGACAGGCCCTGTACGCGACGAGCCCCCCGGGAGGGATCTCCCGGGGGGCTCCCCGCATACGGGGCCTCGCGTGCCTGGGGCTCGCGGGCGTCAGCGGCGCAGTGCGCGCAGGAGGGTGATCGCGCCGAAGGCGGGGACCGCGACGGAGACGCCCATGAGGACGAGGAGTTCGACCGGGCCGAGGCGCGTCGCCGCCAGGAGTACGGCCGCGAGGAGCAGGAGCAGGGGGACGCCGGCGGCGGTGGCCGTACCGATGACCTTGTGACGGTTGTCCCAGTACGGGGAGGTCCACAGCAGCGCCAGGCCCGCGATCAGGGCCACCCCGCCGGCGAACGAGTTGAGCAGGACCAGCAGCCCCGCCACGGCGAGGAGCCCCACGGTCAGGCGGGCGCGCGTCGGGCGCTCGGGAAGGACGGGGGCCCTGGGCTCGGGCGCCCCGCCGGCCTGCGGCTCCTCCGCGAGGGCGGAGGCGGCCACCGTACGCGGCTCGCCGAGCTCGGCCAGGACCTCGCGGAGCCGCTGGTCGTCCCCCGCGCCGCTGACCTCGATGTGCTCGCGCAGGTCGGCCAGGAGTTCCGCCCGGCGCTCCGCGGGCAGTTCGGCCGTCTCGCGCGCCACGGCGTCGAGGTACTCGGCCACGAGCGGGTGGTCGGTGGTGTTCATGAGGGTTCCCCCTGTGGATCGTTGAGAAAGTGGTCGACGGCGTCCCGGAACAGCGGCCACGCCCGGGTGAACTCGGCCAGAGCCGCCCGGCCGACGGCAGTGAGCGTGTAGTACCGGCGCGGCGGCCCGCTCGGGGACTCGCGGAGCTCGGTGTCGACGAGCCCTTCCCGGCGCAGCCGGGACAGCAGGGGATAGATCGTCCCCTGACTGGTCGTCATCACGCTCACCGCCGACAGCTCGGCGAGCAGCTCCACTCCGTACCGCGGCCTGTCCCTGAGCAGTGCCAGAACGCAGTGCTCCAGGACGCCTTTGCGGAGCTGGCTGGGGACCTTGCCCCCCGCCTCGTTCATTGCTTCACCAGGAACCATGTAATGCAAGATAGCTCCGTGAGGCGGTTGCCAGCAAGAGGAGCCGGTTGAAGCCCCTTTCGGGCGCGTTGCCCGCAGGAAGCGCGCCCCGGCGTCCTGCGCTGTGTGCCGTGTGCCCGGCGTGACGGTCCGCGGGGTGCGACGGTCCGCGGGGTGCGGCTCACCGCCGCGGCTCGCCCGCCGCCGGGTGAAATCCCCTGTGCGTACGGTCGTTCGAGCCCCTAGGGTGCGGTCTGCGACACGCACGTAATGAGGGGTGGGGATGGCGGAGACGGCGCAAGCGGTCGAGGGGCCGGGCGGGAACGGACCCGGTGAGGAACAGGGATCGGCGCTGCGGCCGGCGGGGGCGGAGGTGGCGGGGCAGCAGGAATGCCCCGCATGCGGGGAGCGGATACCCGACGACCGCCGGTTCGTCGTGTGGTGCGCCGCGTGCGGCTGGAACGTCGACCCGGGCGGCGACACGCGCGAGCGCGGTAGCGGTCGAATCGACCGCCTGCGGCGGACCCTGGCACACCGCTACGGCGAGCAGCTCTTCGCCGACCTGGGGCGCGAGTCCGCCTCGACCCCGGCCCCGGGCGATGCGGCGACCTCGCCCACGACCTCCGTCACGGCCGCCGAGTCCGGTTCGTCAGGAGCCGCCGGGCTGCTCGCGGCCGTCCTCGCACTGATCGTGCACGGGAGCACCGTCGCCCTCGTACTGCTGGGCTTCTGGCTGCTGATCGGGCGCTGGGGCGAGGGCTTCCAGCCCGCGGTGGGTGCCCTGTGCCTGGCCCTCGCCTTCACGCTGCGGCCTCGGTTCGGCAGTCTCGCCGACATCCGGGACGACGCCCCCGTGCTCGAACGGACCGACGCTCCCCAGCTGTTCGCTCTCCTGGACGAGGTCGCCGGTGCGGTCGGGACGCGGGGCGTCGACGTCGTGCTCATCGACGCGGAAGCGAACGCCTCCGTGCGCACGTACGGCCTCCGGCAGCGCCGTGCGCTCACCCTCGGCCTCAGTCTGTGGGCCGTCCTGGACCGGCAGGAGCGGGTCGCCCTGCTGGGCCACGAGTTCGGCCACTACGCCCACGGGGACACCCGCCACGGCGTCCTCGTCGGCAGCGCGCTGCGGTCCCTCGCCACCTGGCGGTACATGCTCGCCCCGAACCGTGGGGAGACGTTCATGGACCAGTTCGGCAACCTGCTCACGGCCCTCCCGAGGCTCGCCGTCCACGGCATGACCCTGCTGCTCGACCAGGCGACCCTGCGCGCCTCGCAGCGAGCCGAGTACCTCGCGGACACCTCGGCCGCCCGCGCGGCCGGGGTGGACGCCACGGTCGGCCTGATGGACCGGCTCCTCGTCACCGACAGCGCCGAGTCCGTGCTCCAGCGCGAGACCGTCGCCGCCCGCACCCGGATCGGCCGGACCGCCCGCAGCGAGGACCCGGCCGAGGGGCTGTGGGAACGCGTCGCGGTTCAGGTCGCGGCCGTTCCGGAGCGGGAGTACGAGCGCCTCCGCCGGGTCGCCGAACTGCGCGGCCACAGTGTCGACGCCACCCACCCGCCCACGCATCTGCGCCGCCGCCACGTGACCAGGGGTGAGACCGTCCCGCCCGGCGTCGTCCTGGACGCGCCGCGCGCCGCTGCCCTGGACGCCGAACTGGCGGATGCTGGCAGGAAGGTGGCGCGCAGGGTGATGCGCGATGGGCACATCGCCTGAGGCCGGACCCGCCCGGCCCGCGGACGCGGCGACGCCGTCTCGGGTGCGCCGGACTCCGCTCGTACGGAGCCCGCCGGAGGTAGGGGCGGCCGCTCACACCGCCGTCAGCCGTACCTCCGCGAGTCGTGCGTCGGTGACGCCGCACGGGGCGGGTGCGGGAGCGCCGGCAGGGCGTCCGGCACCTCGGCCTCCGGGTGACCGAACACATCGACGTCGCGGATCGCGCCGACCGCCCGACCGAACCCTCCGCCGACCATGCGCTGATGGTGACAGGGCTACTCCCGGACCGCGATCGCCTGCACGGGGCAGGCGCGGGCGGCCTCGCGGACCAGGGAACCGCCTGCTCCGTCCTCGTGACCAGGGACCAGCGTGCTGAATCCGTCGTCGTCCTGGGTGAAGACGGCGGGGGAGACCAGGGCGCACTGCCCGGCGCCGATACAGACGTCCGTGTCGATGGAGATGTGCATCGCCCGGGTTCCTTTCGTGGGGGAGGTCTCGTCGGAAGGGCTCGACGGAGACGCCGACTGCGGCGACGGCACGTGACTCACCACGCGACGGGCAGCTCGAGCATCCCCTGGATCGTGTCGCCCGGTTTGAAGGGGATCTCCTCGGCCGGGGCTGCGAGCCGCAGCCCGGGCAGCCTGCGCAGCAGGGTGCCGAGGGCGATCTCCAGCTCCGCGCGGGCCAGGTTCTGCCCCAGGCACTGGTGGATGCCGAAGCCGAAGGCCACGTGGTGCCGCGCCGACCGGGCCCAGTCCAGTGAGTCCGGCTCGGGATAGACGGCGTCGTCGCGGTTGATCACGGAGGTGGAGAACACCACGCCCTCGCCCGCGCGGATCACCGTGTCGCCCACCTCCACGTCCTCGCGTGCCACCCGCAGCATGCCGTCGGCGATCGACAGGAACCGCAGCAGCTCCTCCACGGCCGTGGGCACGAGCGCGGGATCGGCCCGCAGTTCCGCCAGGCGGTCGGGGTGGCGCAGCAGGGTGTACGTACCGAGGGAGATCATGTTGGCGGTCGTCTCGTGCCCCGCGACCAGCAGGATCGACGCCAGCTGCACCAGCTCCTCGCGATCGGGCCCGCCGTCCTCGAGCCCGCGGGCGACGAGGTCGTCGAGGACGCCCTCGCCGGGCTTCCGCCGCTTGAGGTCGACGAGATCGCCGAGGTAGCCCTCCAGTTGGGCGAGAGCGTCCTCGGTGTCCTCGGCCGTGGGGCCGCGCAGCAGCCGCCGGGACTGCTCCTCGAAGAAGTCGTGGTCCTCGTACGGCACGCCGAGGAGGTCGCAGATGACGATCGACGGCACCGGCAGTGCGAACGCGCGCACCAGCTCGGCCGGCGGCCCCGCCTCCTCCACCGCGTCGAGGAGCCGGTCCACGGTCGCCTGGATGCGCGGCCGCAGGCCCTCGGTGCGCTTGAGCGAGAAACTCGGGATCAGCATCCGGCGCTGGACGTTGTGCTCCGGGTCGTCCCACCCGAGCAGCGCGGCGCGGCGGCGCCGGCGTACGGCGGAGGCGCGTTCGGTGGGGAGGGGGAAGTCCTCACGCGTGGAGTCGGTGGACAGCCGCTGGTCCGAGAGCAGCGCGCGGGCGGCCTGATGGCCGGTCACGAACCATACCTCCCGCCCGTCCCACAGGGTCACCCGCGCCAGCGGGCGGTCCTCGCGCAGGGGGTCGTAGGCGGCCGGCGGGTGGTAGGGGCAGGATCGGCTCTGGGGAAACGCCACGGTTTCGGTCATGCGGACCTCGCAGACGGCGGATCGTCGGTTCCGGGGGGCTGGCGTGCACGCCAGCTCCACTACATGCCTCAGGCATCTATCTGGTCTACGCGTAGTTCGGCCAAACCGCCGGAACGAGTGGGTCCATTCGGCCTGATCACGCTCAACCGGCGCCCGCCTCCGCGCGCGTGCGCCGTCTTTCCCCCTCCGCGCCTGCGGCCGCGACTCCACCTCCTGACGAGGGACCTCCAGGGGCCGGGTGGGCGACGAAGTGGGTCTGTTCGAGGTGGTCGACCAGACGCTGGAGGGCGGTACGGGGCTGGGGCGCCTCGTCCGGGTCCGCGGCGAGGCGGGCGAGTGCGTGGTGGGCGCGGATCCAGGCACGGCCGGCGTGTCCGGCGCGGTGCTCGGCGAAGGCCTGCGCGTAGTGGGCGAGGGCGGCCGCCCAGGGGTCGTCGCGGTTGCCTTCCTGAGCCAGGGCGCGGTGGGCGGTGCGTACGGCGGTGCCGGGGTCGGCGTGTGCCTGGACGACCGCCAGGGCGGCGAGACTGACGCTCGGCGGCGGGCCGCCGGACGCCGTCTCCGGGATGCCGTCGGCCGCCTGCCGGTAGTAACCGGCGGCCGCGTCCAGGTCGCGGCGCCGCCACGCCAGGGTGCCGTGGACGTGGGCGATGCGGCCCACGAGCGCGTCGTCCCCCGCCATGACGGCCGCGGGCCAGGCGAGTTCCAGCTGCCGCCGCGCGGTGGACGGGTCGTGCGCGGCGGTCAGCCAGGCCGCCAGCCAGCGGCCGCGCGCCACGAGCGGGCTGTCGGCGGGGAGGAGCGGCAGCAGACGCAGCAGCAGGGCGGTGCCCTCCGCGCCGCGCTCGTACGCCGCCCACCAGAACCACAGACGGAGCACGGCCTCCAGTGCGGCCTCGGCGCCGTCGCCGCCCTCGGCGGCCCCCGTCGTCCTGGTGCCGGCGGATGCCGGGAGCGGCTCAAGAGCCGTCGCGCGGTCCACCAGTGCCATGAGGTCGTCGTGCTCGTCCATGACGACCCGGGCCGCCTGGCGCTGGAGTCCCATGTGCCACAGCGTCTCGGCGACGGCCGCGACACCGCGGTAGTGGATCGCGTGCCGGGCCAGCGCGGACGGCATCTCCCCGGACTGGCGGAGGCGTTCGACGCCGAAGTCGCGTGCGGCCCGCGCCATGCGGTAGCGGGGCAGGCGCAGCGCACCCGGCTCGCCCAGCGCCTCCAGGACACCCACCGCGCACAGCAGGGCCAGGCAGGACGGCACCTGGTCCGGCTCGATCCCGGCTCCCGCGCAGAGGAAGGCCGCCGCGGGCTCGGTGAACGAGCCCGCGAACACGCCGGCGCGCTGCCAGACCCGCCGTACCGCCGGCGCGCACAGCGCGTGGACGGCGCCGAGGGAGGCACGAAGCGAACGGTGCCGCCGGAGCACGGGTCCCTGGCCGGCCAGCCAGCACTGGTCGACCTCCAGCCGGGCGGCGAGGTCCCGCACCGTCCGGTCGCCCAGCTGGCCCGCGGCCAACTCGATCGCCAGCGGCATCCCTTCGAGGAGCCGGCACACACGCGTGAGCTCGGGCAGGTCCGACTCCGCGACCGGTGGCCCGTCGCCCGCCGCGGAGAGGAGGAGCGCGACGGCCGCGGCCGGCCCCGTTCCGTCCGCCGGGGGTTCGACCGCCAGCGGCGCCAGTGGCAGCACGCGTTCGTCGCCGAGCCCGAGCGGGCTGCGGGCGGTCACCAGGACGCGCAGAGCGGGTACTGCCAGCAGAAGACGCTGGACCAGGCCCACGCATTCGGTGTGTACGGGGTCGACGTCGTCCAGGACCAGCAGGAGACCGTCGGTCCCGGCGACGGCGCGCGCCGCCGCGGTGACGTCCGTGCCGTGCGCGCCCGGCGGCGCTCCCGCGGCGGCCGTGAGGGCGCGCGCGACCCGCGCCGACAGCGCCCGCGGCCCGACGGGCACGGCATCGTGCCACCGCACCCGGACCATCGCCTGCCAGGCGCCCTCGGCGGGGGACGCGGCGACGGTCACGGCGAGCCGGCTCTTGCCTACCCCGGCCGCTCCCGTGACGCTCACCAACCGGTGCACGCGCAGAGCCGTCCGCAGCTCGGCCGACTCCCGGCCGCGGCCGACCAGAAGGCCGCCCGCACCCTGCACCGGCGCGCCGGCCGCTCCGCCTTTCCCCCACGGGTCGGCCGTTCCCCGCCCCGGCGAGCCGGCCGTTCCCCGCCCCGGCGAGCCGGGCGTTTCCCGCCCCGGCGAGCCGGGCGTTTCCCGCCCCGGATCACCTTCCGTTCCCTGCCCCGGATCACCTTCCGTTCCCTGCCCCGGATCACCTTCCGTTCCCTGCCCCGGATCACCTTCCGTTCCCCGCCCCGCAGCGCCCTCCGTTCCCTGCCCCGGATCACCCTCCGTTCCCTGCCCCCGAGGACCGGCCTCTCCCCGTACGGGCGGGCCGGCCTTTCCCCGTACGGGCGAGCCGCCCGCTCCCGGTACCGGTGGATCGGCCGTTCCTCGTACGGGCGGGTCGCCCGCGTCCCGTTTCCGGGTCTCCGAGGCCGCCTGCGCGCCGTCCCGTGTCCCCGCGGTCGAGTACTCCCACACGATGCAGCCCTTGCTTCCCGTCGCGGATGCCGCAAGGCCTCAAGGGCACGGCAGTGGCCGCAAACCCGCTGGCCCAGCGTGCAGAACCGTCACTGCACACGGCGTCTTGGGAACCCCAACGCGCGGCCGGTGCACGGGGTGGCGCCCTTGCGCACCGGATCACCCTCCGCGACGAACCGCCGAACGCCTGACCCATAGGCCTCCGGCGCCGGACGGAGGCCCTAGGACTCGAGCCCGCCCCGCGCGATGACCTCGGCGTACCAGCGGGCGCTGTCCTTGAACGTGCGGCGCTGGGTCGCGAAGTCCACGTGCACGATGCCGAAGCGCTTGCTGTAGCCGTACGCCCACTCGAAGTTGTCGAGCAGCGACCAGAGGAAGTAGCCGCGGACGTCGGCGCCGTCCTCGATCGCCCGGTGCACCGCCGCGAGGTGCGCGCGCAGGTACGCCACCCGCTCCGGGTCCCGCACCCGGCCCTCCGGGTCGGCGTAGTCGTCGTACGCGGCGCCGTTCTCGGTGATCATCAGCGGTACGCCCGGCAGTTCGTCGCGCAGCCGGACCAGCAGCTCGTGCAGCCCGTCCGCGTCCACCGGCCAGTCCATCGCGGTCCGCGGGCCGGGTGCCGGCAGGAAGCGTACGTGCCGCTCGGCGCCCGCCCAGGGGGACGGCTCCCGAGACCGGCCGTCGGACACGGAGGAGCCTGCCGCGACCACGGTGGGGGAGTAGTAGTTGATGCCCAGCGAGTCGATCGGCGCCGAGGCCGTCGCCAGGTCCCCGTCCTGGACGAACGACCAGTCCGTCACCGACGCGGTGTCCCGGACCAGGTCCTCCGGCAGGGTGCCGCGGAAGACCGGGTCGAGGAACACACGGTTGCCGACCGCGTCGATCCGGCGCACCGCGTCCAGGTCCTCCGGCGAGTCCGTGTGGCCCCGTACCGCGTGGAGATTGAGGGTGAGCGACACCTCGGCCGCGCCCCCGGGCAGGACGGCGCGGAGCGCCCGCGTGGCCAGACCGTGCGCCAGGTTGAAGTGGTGGGCGGCGCGCAGCGACGAGAGCGCGCTCGTACGGCCGGGTGCGTGCACGCCGCTGCCGTAGCCCAGGAAGGCGGCGCACCACGGCTCGTTGAGGGTCGTCCAGGTCGTCACCCGGTCGCCCAGCGCCTCGGCCATGACGGCCGCGTAATCGGCGAAGCGCAGGGCCGTCTCGCGCTGCGGCCAGCCGCCCGCGTCCTCCAGCTCCTGCGGGAGGTCCCAGTGGTAGAGCGTCGCCACGGGCCGGATCCCGGCCTCCCGCAGCTCGTCCGCGAGCCGCCGGTAGAAGTCGAGCCCCTGGCGTACGGCCGGCCCGCGGCCCGTCGGCTGCACGCGGGGCCAGGAGACGGAGAAGCGGTAGTCGGTCACGCCGAGCTCCCGCATGAGCGCGATGTCCTCGCTCACGCGGTGGTAGTGGTCGGCGGCGATGTCGCCGGTGTCACCGTTGCGGACCTTGCCGGGCACTCGGCTGAAGGTGTCCCAGATGGAGGGGGTCCGGCCGTGCTCGCGGGCGGCTCCCTCGATCTGGTACGCGGCCGTGGCGGTGCCCCAGCGGAACCCGGTCGGGAACCGGAGCGCGGTCGTCGTGTCGGGTGCGGGGCGTGGATCGAGCGCGGTCATGAGGAGGGAACTCCCTGGAGTCGAGACGTCGTCGAGGGACGTGTGGAGGGGGAGGACGGAGATCGGGTGTCGGCAGGCTGGTGGTGGCCGTCGGAGGTCGGTCACCTGATCCCGGGCCCGGCTCAGCCCTTCACCGCTCCCTGCATGATCCCGCCCACGATCTGGCGGCCCAGGAGGCCGAAGACGAGCAGGACCGGCAGGGTGCCGAGCAGGGTGCCGGCCATGATCACGGACTGGTCGTGGACGTATCCGCCGCCGAGCTGGCGCAGCGCGACCTGAACGGTCGGCTCGGAGGAGCTGAGGGCGACGATGGGCCAGAAGAAGTCGTTCCAGGCGGCCATGAAGGTCAGCAGACCCAGTACCGCCATCCCGGGCCGGGCGATCGGGACCACGATCGACCAGAAGATCCGGGCGGTGGAGGCGCCGTCGACCCGGGCCGCCTCGATCAGCTCGTCCGGGAGCGACTGCACGAGGTACTGGCGCATGAAGAAGACACCGAAGGCGGAGACCAGGCCGGGCAGGATGACCGCCTGGAGCTGGTTGGCCCACTGCAGTTCGGCGATGAGCATGAAGAGCGGGATCACGCCCAGCTGCGGCGGGATCATCATCGTGCCGACCGTGACCGCGAGCAGGGCGCCCCGGCCGCGGAACCGCAGCTTGGCGAAGGCGAATCCGGCGAGCGTGCAGCACAGCACCGTGCCCACGGTGATCGAGCCGGAGACGATGAACGAGTTCACCAGCGCCTTGCCGATGTCGGCCTCCTCCATCACCGCCTCGAAGTTGCGCATCAGGTGCCGGCCCGGCAGCAGCGCGGGCGGCACCTGCGCCAGCTCGGCGTTGGAGCGGCTGGCCGCGACGATCGTCCAGTAGAACGGGAACGCGGAGACGAGCACGGCGACGGCGAGGAACGCGTACGCCAGCTTCCCGCCCCGCATCGTGCGGCCCGCCCGGGACCGGCGGCGGCGCACGGGTGCCGCGGGAGTCGGAGCGGCCGGGCGGTCCACCGGCGGATCGGCGAGCGCGGTCATCGGCCGGCCTCCTTCGACGAACGACGGTGTGCGAGCAGGGCGTTGACGCCGACGACGAGCAGGATCAGCAGGAACATCACCCAGGCGATCGCGGCCGCGCGGCCCAGGTGGAAGAAGCCCCAGCCCTGTTCGTACAGGTACAGGCCGAGTGTCTGGTACTGGTGGGCGATGCCGCCCGAGACGGATCCCTCGAAGAGCAGCGGCTCACCGAAGAGCTGGGTCGCGCCGATCGTGGAGACGACCACCGTGAAGAGGATCGTCGGGCGCAGTCCCGGCAGGGTCACGTGGAAGAACTGCCGCCACCGGGACGCCCCGTCCATCTCGGCCGCCTCGTACAGCTCGTGCGGGATCGACTGCATGCCCGCCAGGTAGATCAGGGCGTTGTAGCCCGTCCAGCGCCAGACGACGATGCTGGACACGGCGACCTGTGAGGCGACCGTGCCGGTCTGCCAGTCCACCGGGTCGATGCCGACCAGCCCGAGCGCGTAGTTGACCAGACCGAAGTCGCGGCCGAAGAGCTGTGCGAAGACCAGGGTGGCCGCGGCGACGGAGGTCGCGTACGGCAGCAGCATCGCCGTACGGAAGAAGGTGCGGCCGCGCAGCCGGTAGTTGAGCAGGTGCGCGAGGCCGAGGGCCATGAGCAGCTGCGGGACCGTGGAGAGCACCCCGATGGTGAAGGTGTTCCGCAGGGAGGTCCAGAAGAACTCGTCGGTGAACAGCGCTGTGTAGTTGTCGAGGCCCCGCCACTCCATGTCGCCGGGCGTCTGCAGCTCGACCCGGTACAGCGAGACGAACGCGGTGTAGACCAGCGGGAAGAGCCCGAAGGCGGCGAACAGCGTGAAGAAGGGAGCGATGTAGGCGTACGGCGAGACCTTCCGCCACGCGCGTCGGAGCGCGGGCGGTCGGGGCGGACGGGACGGTGCGAGCGGCTTCGCGGGCGAGACGAGGGTCACGGGCGGCCCTTGGGGGTGAGTCGGTGCCGGGATGGAGGAGGATCCTCCGGGCCGGCGACGGGCCGGCCCGAAGGCGATGCGGAGACGCGGGGGGCGCCGGGGTGCCGCCCCGCGGCGTCAGCCCATCGTGTTGGCCACACCCTTCCGCGCGTTCTCCCACGCCTTCTCCGGAGCCGTTCCCTTGCGCTCGACCTCGCTCAGCGCATTGGTGATCTGCTGCGCGATGTTCTGGTCGTGGGCTCCGAGCACCTGCACCGGGGCGGCCTTGGCGGCGTCCCCGAAGATCCGGCCGATCGGGGCGTCGGAGAAGTACGGGTCCTTGGCGCCGGCGGCCTTGTCGATGGCGCCGGTGGCCGAGGGGAAGTTGCCGTTCTTCTCGAAGAGCCGGGCCTGCTGCTCGGGGGCGGTGAGCCACTGGATCAGCTCGTACGCCTCCTTCTTGTGGCGGGCGGCCTTCGGGACCGCGAGATACGAGCCGCCCCAGTTGCCGGCGCCACCGGGCAGCGTGGCGACGTCCCACTTGCCCTTGCCGGCGTCGCCGGCCTGGCCCTTGATGTAGCCGAGCATCCACGCCGGGCAGGGGAGGGTGGCGAACGAACCGGCGGCGAAGGCCTGGTTCCACTGGGGCGACCACTGGTCGAGCTTGGCGCTGAGCCCGCCCTGCGCCGCGCGGACGGAGGTGTCCCAGGCGGTCTTCAGGGCCGGGTTCGTCTCCCAGATCAGCTTGCCGGAGGCGTCGTAGTAACGCTCCTTCTCCTGGCCGATCATGATCGAGTACAGGCTGCCGACGGTGTCGATCCAGGCGCTGTTCGCCGGGGCCTTCGCCTTGTACTGCTTGCCGAGCTCCAGATAGCCGTCCCAGGTCGACCACTTCTTGGCGAGTTCCTCGCGGTCGGTGGGCAGCCCGGCCTGCCGGAAGAGGTCCGTGCGGTAGCACAGGGCCTCGGGGCCGACGTCGGTGCCGAGGGCGAGGACCTCGCCGTCGTGCCCGGTGCCCGCGGCCCACTTGGCTTCGGGGAAGCGGCTCTTGAGCTTGTCGGCACCGTACTTCCGGAGGTCCTCGAACCGCTTCGCCTGCTCCTGCGTGACCGAGGCGATACGGCCGACCTCGACGGCCTGGATGTCGGCGAGGCCGCCACCGCCGGCGAGCCGGGTCTGGAGCGACTTCCAGTAGTCGGCCTCGTCCTCGGTGTCGGTCTGCTTGATCTTCACGCCCGGGTGGAGCTTCTCGTACTCCGCGTAGAGCCCGGCCTCCTTGTAGCCGAAGGAGCCGAACAGATCGACGGTGACGGTGACGTCGCCGCCCGCGCCGTCGGACGAGGTCCCGTCCGACGATCCTCCGCAGGCGGCGAGCAGGGCCCCGGCCAGCACGACCGCCCCCAGGCGGACGGTGGCCCTCTTGGCGGCTCGGGCGATGGGCATGGAAGCCTCCCTTGGCTTCGGAGCGGAGAGAGAAGTGCATCGAGAGAGTCGCGGAGGAACGTCTTGAGAGCGCTCTCAGCGATGCGACTGGAGCGTGCCCGCCAGGTGTCCTTCACGTCAAGACTCGAAGGCGTAACGGCTTGGATTCGCGACCGAGTCCGTGGGAGGTGCACTCAACTGCGCCTGCTGCGCCCTCTCTTGACAGCGAAGTTTCAGGAGTTTTACGTTCCCCAGCGTCTGAGAGCGCTCTCACGCAACCAGATCCCGCGCTGACACACCCCAATCCGTCGTGATGACACGAGTGACACGAGGTGCCGTCCATGCCCGCCCCCCGCAACAGACCGGCCGCCGTGCTGGTCCTGGCCACCGCCCTGGCCGCCGTCGGACTCGTCCCGGCCGCGTCCCCGGCGGCCGCCGCCACCGTCCCCGTAGGCTCCGGGAGTTATTCCGACAGCCGCCCCGCCGGAACCTCCGGACCCACCACCAACACGGGCACGCCCGTCACCCCCAAGGTGACCCCGGCAGCCCAGGGCAAGCCGGTCCCCACCAACGACTGGTGGTCCTCACTGGCCTTCCAGCGCTACGGGGACAACCCGTACTCGACCCCCATGTACGGCCACCCCCTCACCTACCAGGCCACCGCCGGCGGCCTCGACGTCGGCTACCCCACGAGCCCGCAGATCGTCGGCGACGGGCGCCAGTACGAGTACGCCCACAAGCGCGACCTCACCATCGGCCTCAGCGGCCTCAACTCGCCCGACACCAAGGCCGACGCCTGGTCCGACTGGACCGTCACGCCCTACTGGTCCGACGGCACCCGCACCCTGCGCACCACCATCGGTCACGGAAGCCCCTTCGTGTACGCCAAGGGCACCGGCGGCAACGCCCAGATCACCGCCGCCGTCGCCCCCACCGTCTTCGCCGACCAGGGCAACGTCCTCGGCATCACCGTCGCCGGCCACCACTACGCGCTGTTCGCCCCGACCGGCACCGACTGGACCGTCGCCGGGAGCAGCATCACCGCGGGCCTCGGGGGCAAGGACTACTTCTCCGTCGCCGTCCTGCCCTCCACCGACGCCCTCGCCACCTTCCGCAGGTACGCCTTCAGCTTCGTCACCGGCTCCACCGTGAACTGGAGCTACACCGGCGGCACCGTCCGCGCCGCCTACACCCTCACCACCGAGGCGAAGGAGGGCACCGAACGCGGCACGCTCCAGGCGCTCTACCGCCACCAGTGGCTCCACACCACCGACGCCCTCACCCCGTACACGTACGTCTCGCCCCGCGGCACCATGAAGGTCCGCGAGGCGGCCTCCTTCACCACCACCCAGCCGGCCTCCGCCGTGCTGCCCGCCCTGCCCGGCGCCGACGGCACCGACCCGGCCCGGCTGCGCGCCTACCTCGACGAGGTCGCGAACTCCTCCGACCCCTTCTCCGGCGCCGTCGACACCTACTGGACCGGCAAGGCCCTCGGCAAGCTCGCCCAGCTGGTCCCGATCGCCGACCGGATCGGAGCGACCGGGACCCGCGACAAGCTGCTGGGCCTGATGAAGGGGCGCCTCCAGGACTGGCTCACCGCCGGCGGCGCGAACGAGTTCTCGTACGACCCCGCCTGGAAGACCCTCATCGGCTACCCCGCCTCCTACGGCAGCGACACCGAGCTCAACGACCACCACTTCCACTACGGCTACTACGTCTACGCCGCCGCGATCATCGCCCAGTACGACCCGGCCTGGGCCGCCGACTCCGCCTGGGGCGGCATGGTCAAGACCCTGATCCGCGACACCGCCAACCCCGCTCGCACCGACGGCGCCTTCCCCTTCCTGCGCGGCTTCGACGTCTACGCGGGACACAGCTGGGCCTCCGGCCACCAGGGCTTCGCCGCCGGCAACAACCAGGAGTCGTCCTCCGAGTCGACCAACCTCAGCGCCGCCCTCGTCCTCTGGGGATCGGCCACTGGTGACACCACCCTGCGCGACCTCGGCACCTACCTCCTCACCACCGAGGCGGAGTCGATCGCCCAGTACTGGTTCGACGCCGACCAGCAGGTCTTCCCGGCATCCTTCGGTCACGACACCGTCGGCATGGTGTGGGGGAGCGGCGCCGCCTACTCCACCTGGTGGACGGCCAATCCCGAGGAGATCCACGGCATCAACGTGCTGCCCGTGACCGCCGGCGGCTCGCTCCACCTCGCCGGCCGCAAGGACGCCGTCCGCCGCAACATCGCCGAGATGGAACGAGAGAACGGCGGCCCCGCCGTCGAATGGCGTGACATCCTCTGGGAGTTCCAGTCCCTCGCCGACCCCGCGGCGGCCAAGGCCAAGTGGGACGCGGGCAACGCCGGCTACACCCCCGAGGCCGGTGAGTCCAAGGCCCACACCTACCACTGGATCAGCGCCCTCGACGCCCTCGGCGCCCCCGACACCACCGTCACCGGCGACCTGCCCACCTCGGCCGTCTTCACCAAGGGCACGGTACGGACCTACGCCGCGCACAACTACGGCGGCACGGCCCGCACCGTCACCTTCTCCGACGGCAAGACCCTGACGGTGCCCGCCCGTTCGACCGCAACCGGCTCCGGAACGGGTGGCCCCGGGCCGGGACCCGACCCCGAGCCGCCGACGGGCAACACCTTCCAGCTGCGCTCGGGAGGCGCGCTGACCACCGCCACGGGCGGCACCGCGGCGAGAGACACGATCCCTTCGGCCGACGGCGCCAACCACGACGGCACCCCCTACAAGCCGCTCGTCTACGAGATCCGCGGTGTCCACGGCACCCTCACCCCCGGTGCGGCCACCTCCTTCCGCCTCCAGGTGGACGCCGGCACCGCCGTCGGCCTCGGCCAGCAGGCCAGGGTCAGCTACGACCTGACCGGCGACGGCACCTTCGACCGGACGGAGACGTACCAGTACTTCGCCACCGACCCGGTCGCCGGCTGGGAGGAGTACGCCCACACCCGCGGCCTGCGCTCGGCCACCGGCACGCTCGGCGACCTCGCGAACGGCACCGTCCGCCTGGAGGTGTGGAGCGCGATCGGCAACGGGGCGTCACAGCTCCAGACGGGCACGAACACATCGGTCCTGGTCATCCCGTACGGCTGAACATCACGCCGAGCGGTTCCCCCGGCGGCCGTCGCGCACCCGCGCGGCGGCCGCCGCACCCGCACCCGGGGGCGCCGGCCGGACCTCAGGCCGAGGCGCGCCGAACCAGTGCGGTGGGGGTGACGATCGACTCGGGCGTCGCGCCGCCGTCGGTCCCGTCGCCCGCCTCGTCCAGCACCCGCATCAGGAGCTTCACCATCAGCCGGCCCATGCCCTCGATGTCCTGGTGCACGGTGGTGAGCGCGGGCTCGCAGGCCCGCACCACGGAGGGCATGTCGTCGAACCCGACGACCGCGACGTCCTCGGGGACGCGGACCCCACGCTCCCGCAGCGTCCGCAGGGCACCCGAGGCCATGAGGTCGTTGGAGGCGAAGACCCCGTCCACGTCCGGACAGCGGTCGAGGAGTTCGGCCATGGCCCGGGCACCACTCGCCTCGGTGAAGTCGCCCGGGACGACGAGCGCCGGATCGGAGTCCGCCAGGACGTCGCGATAGCCGTCGAGCCGGTCGAGCGCGGCCATCAGGTCCGGCGGGCCGGCGAGGTGCGCGATCCGCCGCCGCCCGAGCGAGACCAGATGGCGCACGGCCGTGCGGGCGCCGCCGCGGTTGTCGCAGTCGACGTACGGCACCGCGACGTCCCGCCCCGCCGCCGACCGGCCGCCGAACACGGTCGGGATCCGGGCCCGGCCGATCAGCGCCGCCAACTCGCCGTCGTTGTGCAGCGAGAACGCCAGTGCGCCGTCGACGTGACCCCCGCCGAGATACCGCGCGATCCGCTCGTGGTCCTCGGGCCCCTCGACCCACAGCAGGACGAGCTGCGAATCGTGCGCGGCGAGTTCACGGCTGATGCCGCGCACCTGCTGCTCGAAGAACGGGTCGGAGAAGATCCGGAACTCCGGCTCCGCGATGATCACGGCCACGGCCCCGTTGCGCCGGGTCACCAGGGTGCGTGCCGCCTGATTGGGCACGTACCCCAGCTCCTCGACCGCGAGCCGCACCTTCTCGACCAGCGGGGCACGTACCCCCGCGCCGCCGTTGACCACCCGGGAGACGGTGGCCCTCGACACGCCGGCACGCGCGGCGACTGCTTCCAGCGTGGGGCGGGACCCCGTGCTCGGCTCGGGCAAGGCGGGACTCCTCGGATGGTGCGGCGGTGCGGTCGGCGCCGCCGCGGTCGGGTCCGGTGGGCCCGCCCAGGATATCGAGCCTTGAGAGCGCTCCCAAGGGGTGTCGACCGTGCGGCCGCGGTCAGCCGGCGGCGGTCTTGACGAGGGTGCTGATGCGCGCCTCGATCTCGGGTGTGAGGGCGGTGAGGGCGAAGGCGGTGGGCCACATGGCACCGTCGTCGAGCTGTGCGGGGTCGTTGAACCCGAGCGTCGCGTAACGGGCCTTGAACTTGTCGGCGCTCTGGAAGAAGCAGACGACCTTGCCGTCCCGCGCGTAGGCGGGCATCCCGTACCAGAGCTTGGGGGCGAGCGACGGCGCGCTCTCCTTCACGATGGCGTGCACCTTCTCGGCGAGCACGCGGTCCGCCTCCGGCATCTCCGCGATCTTGGCCAGCAGCTCGGCTTCCGCGGCGGCGGCCTTGTCCGCGCTCGAAGCGCGCCGCGAGGCCGCCTTCAGCTCCCTGGCGCGCTCCTTCATCGCGCTCCGCTCCTCGGCCGTGAAGCTGTCGGCGGCGGTGTCGGTCCGGGCGGTGCGCTTCGCGGTCTTCGCCGGGGCCTTGGCGGCGGCCTGCGTGGCGGTCTTCGCCGCGGTCTTCCTCGTCTCCGTCATGTCTCCCATGCTAGGGAGGAGGGGCGGCCGAGGGCTTCTCGAAAACTGATCGCCTGCGGCGCGCGTGCGGTGTGCGCGGGACCTGCTGACGCTGGTTCGGCCGACGCGGCGGGACGGGTGAGGGAGTGGGGGCGGGGCGAGGGCGGGAGAGGGAGACGCGCGGGCGGGGCGACGGGACGCGAGGGCGGGGCGAGGGGACGCGAGGGCGGCGTAACCCCGGGCCCGGGCCCGGGGTTACGCCGCCCTCGCAGCGTCACGCGCGGTGGTACTGCACGGGTCCGGCGACCTCGGCACCGAGCTCCTCGGCCGCCTGGCGGGCCCAGTACGGGTTGCGCAGCAGCTCGCGGCCGAGCAGGACCGCGTCGGCCTGGCCGGAGGCGACCACGGCCTCGGCGCGGGCCGGCTCGGTGATCAGACCGACGGCCGCCACCGGCAGGCCCGTCTCGTTCCGGACCCGCTCGGCGAACGGGACCTGGTAGTGCGGGCCGGCCTCGATCCTGGCGTCGGGGACGTTGCCGCCGGTGGAGACGTCCAGCAGGTCCACGCCGCGGGCCTGCAGCTCCTTGGCGAACCGGACGGTGTCGTCCGCGGTCCAGCCCTCGCGGCCGTCCCCCGGGTTCTCGCTGAGCCAGTCGGTGGCGGAGATGCGGAAGAAGACGGGCAGGTCCTCGGGCCACACTGCGCGAACGGCGTCGACGACCTCCAGGGCGAACCGGCTCCGGCCCTCGAACGAGCCGCCGTACTCGTCCGTACGGTGGTTGCTGTACGGGGAGAGGAACTGGTGGACCAGGTAGCCGTGGGCGCCGTGGATCTCGGCCACCTCGAAGCCCGCGGCGAGCGCGCGCCGGGCGGCGTCGCCGAACTCCTGCACGATGGAGCGGATGCGCTCCGTGCTGAGTTCGTCAGGGACCGTCGACGCCTCGGAGAAGGCGACGGCGCTCGGGCCGACCGGCGTCCAGCCGTGCGTCTCCTCGGGCGCGAGCGGCCGCCCGCGGTCGACCCAGGTGCGCTCGGTCGACGCCTTGCGCCCGGCATGTGCGAGCTGGATGCCGGGGACGGTGCCTTGCGCCTTCAGGAAGTCGGTGATGCGCCGGAACGCCGCGACCTGGGTGTCGTTCCAGATGCCGAGGTCGTACGGGCTGATCCGCCCCACGGGGCTGACGGCCGTGGCCTCGGTGATGATCAGCCCGGTCCCACCGGTCGCCCGCGCGGCGAGGTGCGTGAAGTGCCAGTCGGTCGGGGCGCCGATCGCGTCGCCGTCCGGGGCGGCGCTGTACTGGCACATCGCCGCCATCCAGATCCGGTTCGGGAAGGTGAGGGACCTGAGGGTGAAGGGGGCGAAGAGGGAACTCATCCCGGACTCCTTGGGGCGCGTCGTGGCGGTGGGTTCACGGCGGAGGCGCCGGAGATCGGCGTCGAGGCGGTGCAGCGTGAACACACCAAAGATAATTGCACACGCGCTTTATTTTCGCTAGCGGGGTAGAGGCAGGCGGAAGTAATCGGGTGGTGGGTGAGGGGTGGGTGCGAGGTGGGCGTGGGTGCGGCCGGGGCGGAACCGACGGCAGGTTCTGGCCCGGGTCGGGGCAGGGGTCTACTTCGCCGGCCGTACCGACACGAGCACCCCGATCTTGTCGATCCGATGCTCCGGATTCCCCTGGGCGTCGCGCCAGAAGTTGCCCTTCGCGTGGTCCTCGGGCGTCGCGCAGGTCGACAGCGTGATCATCGCCCGCGTGGGTCGCTCGCCGGGCGCACCGGGCACGGCGGCCCTCTGCGCGGCCAGCGAGCGCGCGGAGCGGAAGGACGTCGTGCGCGTGTCGACGACGCGGTACTCGTACACCCGGCCGCCCGCCGTCACGTAGACCCGGTCGCCCTCCTCCACGGCCGGCAGCTTGCCCAGCGGACCCCCGGCGGAGAGCCGGTGCGCCGTCACGAGGTAGTTCCCGACCTCGCCCGGCCCGACACCGCCCCGCTCCCCGTAAGGACTCGCCGCCACGCCACGGTCCTGGATCCGGGTGCCCGCCCGGTCGTCGGTCGTCCCCTCGTACGGCACGACGCGCAGATGGGCGAGGCCTATGGAGGGGATGTCCAGCTCGGCCGTCGTGAGCCGCGTGGCGGGCGGGGTGGGGGAGGGCGACGGCGTCGGCGTCGCACGCTGGGCCAGGACGGGTCGGGGCGCGGGAACGGTCTCGGTGGGAGGGTCGGGGGAGGGCGGCCGGGACGAGCGCGACGGCGCGGGGGAGGTGGATCTGCCGGCATCCCCGTCAGCGGGGGAGGAGGACCCGACCAGTACACCGACCACCGCCGCGAGCACGGCGGCGACCGCGGCGACGGCCCAGCGGACTCGCTGGGAGCGGTTCATGCGGCACCACCGCCCGATCACGGCTCTGCATGCGGCACCCGACACCTCCACGCTACGCGAAGCGGCTGGACCAGGCGGAGCAGCCTCGGGTGCCAGCGCCCGGCCCCCATGATCGGCTGAGCGCGGGGACACGGAAACGACCGCCTACCCGGGGGCCGCGCACATGCTCACCACGATCACCGTCGTCATCATGGCCGCCGCGCTCGCCGCCGGTCTGACCGCCAACCGCCTGCGGCGACATCGCGTTCCCGCAGGCGGGGAGGACGAGGAGGCGTCGATCAGCGATCTGATCAGCCCTCTGGAGACCCTGGCCGTCCTGCTGGTGGCGTTCGTGATCGTCGTGGCGGCGGAGTCGTACGGAACGGCCGGATCGGCCGCCGGGGCCGAGGCCCACCGGGTGGACCAGCTCTACGAGGTCGCCGACTACGCCCCCGAGCCCGAGCGTGAGCGCATGCAGGGCGCGGCGGTCTGCTACGCGCGGGCCATCATGGCGTACGAGTGGCCGGCGATGGTCGACAAGGGCGAGAAGGCCGCCGAGGCCTCGGTCTGGTCGTCGGACTTCCGTAACCATTTCAAGGCGCTCGCACAGAAGCATGCAGCCACCTTCGAGCTGCTCGTCCGGGCGGACGACGAACGCTCCGTCGCCCGCCAGACCAGGCTTTCCGAGGCCATGCCCGCGATCCCCGCCGTCGTGTACTGGTTCATGGTCATCTCGCTGGCCGCGACCGTCGGTGCCTTCGCCTTCGGACTGCCGCGCAGACGGGGCGCCGCGCACTTCGTCCTGCTCTTCGTCCTGGCCGGACTGTTCACCGGCTCGCTGCTCCTCATCGAGGACATCGACAAGCCGTTCTCCGGACAGATCCGGATCACGAACGAGGCGATGGCCGAGACCGCGGCCGACATCGGCGACGACTTCGGCACGGACCACCCGGGCAGCCGCCTGCCCTGCGATCCCACGGGCATCCGGGTCTGAAGCCGAGGCGGTCGAGGCAGCCCGTGCGGGCGTGCGCGGCGGTGACAGCGGGGCACGCCGACTCGTCGGCTTCCCGCCGCGGTCACCGCCGCGCACGGGGAAGGGTTCCAGCGCGAGCTCCCACGGGACAGCGGCCCGGTGCAACGCGGCCGTGTCCGTCCGGACCTCGACGGCCCTGGGCGCGGAGCCGGGAGGCCGCCGCCCATGCGGGTGAGCGGAACGGGCATCCGGCGGACCGCGCCGCCACCGCCGTCGCCGGCCCCGCAGAGTGGAGCGGTGGATGTCGAGGAAGTCGCCGACGAACTGTACGGACTCAAGCCGACCGAGTTCGTGGCGGCACGGGACGCGTACGCCGCCGAGGCACGCAAGGCGGGCGACAAGGACGTGGCGAAGGCCGTCTCCGCGCTGCGGCGGCCGACGGTCGCGGCCTGGGTGGCGAACCTGCTGGCCCGGCGGCGCCCGGAGGAGGCCCGACGGTTCCTGGAGATCGGCGAGACCCTTCGGGAGGCTCACCGCATGCTCGACGCCGAGCAGTTGCGCGCCGCGAGCCTGCAGCGGAACCAACTGGTCGGAGCCCTCACCCGTACGGCCGCGGACCTGGCCCGCGACGAAGGCCAGACCGTCGGCGACACGGTGCTCCACGAGATCGACCAGACCCTCCGCGGCGTGCTCGCCGACCCCGAGGTCGCCGGGACGTGGGCGCGCGGACGCCTGGTGAAGGTACCCGAGGCCGCGGTCGACTTCACGGCCGTGGCCCCGACGACCTCGCCCGCCCGCCGGACACCCCCGCCCGCCCGCCGTACGCCCGCCGCTGCCGCGCCGTCCGTACCGGTGCCGAAGCGGAACCGGGCGCTGGAGCGCGCTCGGGCGCAGGCGGAGGCCGCGGAGGGCGAGGTACGCCGCCTGGAACAGGAACTCGACCAGGCGCGGGCCGGCCGGCAGGAGGCGGAGGCGCAGGAGACGGCGGCGACCGATCGCCTGGCAACCCTGGAGCAGGAGCTGACGCAGGCCCGCCGCGCCGCGAACGAGGCCAAGGCCGCCACCGCCGGCGCCCGGAAGGCGGTGAAGACCGCGGAGACCACCCTGGCCAAGGCGCGCGCTGCGGCCGAGTCGGCTGCACGCGAAGCGCGGACTCTGGAGAAGCCCCAGGGGGCGTAGCAACCCTCGGCGCGAGCCAGGGACGCGCCGCGACGACTCGCGACGGCCCGCGAGGCCGGGCGGCCCGGACGGACCGCGACGGCGCGGGCGGACGCGACGGCGTGGGCGGCCCGGACGGACCGGACGGCGCGAGCGGCCCGGATGGACGGCGACGGCCGAGGCCCGCGACGGCCCGGGTGGCCCGCGACGGCCGGGGTGGCCCGCGACGGCGGGGGTGGCCCGCGACGGCCGGGGTGGCTCGCGGCGATCCGGACGACCCGGACCGGCTGCGACCGTGTGCCCGCGATGTGCCGGACCGTCCGCCGAATGACCCGTCGGTCAGGCGTCGGCTCCGGCGTGCGCGTGGCGAGGCCCGGCCCGGGGGCCGTGCCAGTCCAGGCACAGGACGGTGGCGTCGTCCAGGAGATGCCTGTCGCAGGCGACGGACACGGCTGCCGTCAGGACGCGGACGACCTCACGCGGGTGTTCGCCGGCGGTGGCCCGGAGGAGGGCGAAGAGGTCGACGGACGCGGCGCGGCGCTCCTGCATCCCGTCGGTGTGGAGCACGAGGCGGTCGCCCGGGCGCAGGTCGAGGTCTTGCACCTGGTACCGGCCCTGTTCGCGGAATCCGAAGGGCAGGTTCACTGCGGGGCGGAGCTCCTCGACCGTGCCGTCGCGCAGTCGGAGCGGCCGCGGGTGGCCCGCATTGACGAGCTGGGCGCCGCTGCCGTCGAGGGCGATGCGGATCAGCTGGCCGGTGGCGAAGTCGTGGCCGTGGTCGATGAGGGCCCGATGAGTGCGCTGGGCCTGTTCGGCCAGGTCCGCCCCGCTGCGACGAGCCCTCCGGGAAGCACTGACCAGGAGGGTGGCCATCAGCGAGGCGTCGATGTCGTGCCCCATGGCGTCCGTGACGGACAGGTGCAGAACGTCGTCGTCGACCGTGTAGTCGTAGGTGTCGCCGGCGACACTGTCGGCCGGGATCAGGGCACAGGCGAGGGCGAACTGGGCGGCCTCGAAGCAGGAGGCCGAGGGCAGCAGCTGGCGCTGGATCTCGGCGGCCAGACTCAGTGGGGTGGTGCGCCGGCCCCAGTGGTAGAGGTCGGTGAAGCGCCGGTCGGTCACGACGAGGTACGCCAGCGCGTGTGCGGCCTCCGCGATCTCCTCCAGCACATCCTTTCCGAGCTCCGCCAGGGACAGTTCGAGGACTCCGATCGTGTCGCCGCGGTTGGTGACCGGTGCGAGCACCCGGTAGCCCTGATCGTCGTCCCGCATCCAGCGGACGTCCTGGCTGCGCAGGACCTCCTCGTAGGCGCTGCCCGCGAGGGGGATCTGTTCAGCCGACGCGCGGCGCTGCCGCTGCGGGCTCGACTCCTCCCGGCTGACCCTCACCACGAACTGCCCGACGATGTCGACGATCAGGAACGACACGGAGCGTGCCTCGAATCGCTCGCGCAGATGGTGTGCCACGACATCGAGGGAGGCGCCCGGCGCGGCGTCCTCTGCCGCGGCCAGCACCTCCGCGAGTCCGAAGCGCTCACCTGCCACGTCAGCCTCCCTCCAATGCCTCTGCCAAGCATGGTCTCCCAGGGGCTCGGCGGTCTGCGCGCCGAGCGTGTCCGTCAGACGGAGGGGTTCACCCGCCGGTGCGCGACGGCAGCGCTGCGGCCGTCCCGGCGCCGCCCTTGCCGTCCGGCGCCTTCCCGCTTTCCGCGGAACGGGTCAGGCGAGGGTGAGGAAGAGCTTCTCGAGTTCCTCCTCCGACATGGGAGGGTCCCCGGCGGCGCTTTCGCTGAGGCACTGGCGCATGCCGCCGGCCACGATCTTGAAGCCCGCCCGGTCCAGCGCGCGGGACACCGCGGCGAGCTGCGTGACGACGTCCTTGCAGTCGCGTCCCGCCTCGATCATCGCGATGACGGCCGCCAGCTGCCCCTGGGCGCGGCGCAGCCGGTTCAGGACGGGGCGTACGACCTCTGCTTCCACCTGCATGGAGACCCTCCTCTGGTCGCCCCCACGTTCCACCTGACTGTTCGTTGTGACAACAGAATACCCCGAGGGGTATATTTCAGCGCTCCGTGACGGGCTCGGTGCGCCCTGCGCCGGTGTGGAGATGCGGGCGGCGGCGGGCCCGCCGTTTCCCGGAGGCGCGCGACCGCGCTCGGCCGGTCCGTCGCCGCCCGACGAGGGCCCAGGCGCCGACCGCCAGCGCGGTGCCACCGAGCCCGCCCCACACCGCGGGGTGCCCCCAGAAGCCGCCCTCGATCTGCTGGGCGAGCACGAGGACGCCCATCACGACCACGAACCAGCCGAACGCCCTGCGCACGGCCTCCTGCGGAATCCGTCCGGCGAATCGCGCGCCGGCGACGCTGCCCACGACGGCGGCCGCCGTCACGGTCAGGGCGAGGCCCCGGTCGAGGTGTACGCCCGACAGGTGCCCTGCCAGGCCGGCGAAGGAGTTCATCGCGATGACCAGCAGCGAGGTGCCGACGGCGATGCCGATCGGCAGTCCGCCCAGGACCGCGAGCGCCGGTACGACGAGGAATCCGCCGCCCGAACCCACCAGGCCCGTCACCGCTCCGGCACCCACGCCCAGGACGGCGACCCGCACCGGCGAGGGGGACTGGCGCTGCGGTCCGGGCCCGGCACGCCCGCGAGGGCGGCGCAGCATCGCCGTCGCCGTGGCGAGCATCATCAGGCCGAAGGCGACGAGAAGCGCCGTCCCGGGGACGTACTCCGCGATCCGTCCGCCGCCGTACGCGCCGACCATGCTGAAGGCGCCGAAGGCCGACCCGGTCCGCCAGTGCACACGGCGGGCGCGCGCGTGCGGGATCAGCGCGGCCAGGCTGGTGACCCCGACGACGAGCAGGGACGTCGCGACGGCTTCCTTCGTGTCCTGCCCGGCCAGATAGACCAGGAGGGGAACGGTCAGGATCGAGCCCCCGCCTCCCAGGACGCCGAGGCTGACCCCGATCAGGAGGGACGCGGCGACGATCAGGACGATCACGCCTTGGCCCGCAGGTCGCCCCGCAGCTCCGCGATCACGGTACGGATATCGGTGCGCGGTCCGCGGTTGTAGGGGAGCTTGGAGAGCAGTACCCCCATGGCGCAGGTGTTGCTGATCGCCGCGTACGTCAGACCGGCGCCGATCGCCGTGCCGATCAGATGCGCGCCCGGCACGAACACGCCCACCAGCCCCGTGGCCAGGACGAGGGACCCGGCGACGAGCCGGACCTGCCGCTCCATGTCCCACCGCGCGTCGCCCCGGTTCGCGGGGGCTCCGGCGGCCTCCCAGGCGTTCATGCCGCCCGCGAGTACGCGCAGGTTCGGCAGGCCCGCCTCGGCAAGCGCCCGCTCGGCCTGCTCGGCGCGTGCGCCGGAGCGGCAGACCAGCACGACCTCCTCGTCGAGGTGGGACAGCAGCTCGGCCCGGTGCTCGCGCAGGGTCGTGAGGGGCACGTTGTACGAGCCGGGGATGTGCACGGTGCGGAACTCGCCCGGCGTCCGCACGTCCAGCACGCGCGGAGCGCGCCCCTCCTGGACGAGCCGATGGAGGGCGGCGGGGGTGATCGACGCGGTCTGGGCGGAGTGCTGGGCCATGGGGGCTCCTGGTTCTGGGGGGGGAGGGGGAGAAGGCGGGAGAGCGGGAGGAAGCGAGAGAGGTGAGAAAGGAGGAGAGGTGAGAAAGCGGGGACAGGGGGGGCGGAAGAGGGCGGATGAGGGGCGGGACTCGCTGGGTCGGATACCCCGTGGGGTATTTCTCGGCTCGCAAGAGGGCCTTGTCGATCCGCCCGGGCCGGGCCGGAGCAGGTCGGGTCACGGTGGGGGACGGACGGGATGGGGGCGGCCGGTCAGGGTTGCTCACGGCCGGTGGGGCGGGGCGACCGGTCAGCGGTTGTTCACGGCTGGGACGGCCCGGCCGTGAGTGACCAGGCGGCGTAGCCGCCCAGCACGTCGGACACGTCCCCGAAGCCGCGGTGCCGCAGCAGGCTCGCCGCGATGGACGAGCGGTGGCCGCCGGCGCAGTGGACGACCAGCGGGCGGTCGGCGGGGAGCTCGTCCGTACGTGCCGGGAGTTCGCTCAGTGCCATGTGCAGAGCGCCGTCGATGAAGCCGTTCTCGCCGCGCTCGCCGCAGGTCCGGACGTCGATGACGAGCGGCGGCCGGTCGCCTCGCAGCGCGGCGCGCAGTTGCGCGGCGGTGAGGCGGCTCGCGGGGGCGACCTCGTCGGCCAGCGCCTCCAGGGCGTCCTCGGGGTTGCGCAGGTAGCCCACCGCGCGGTCGAAGCCGATCCGGGCGAGGCGGGTGACGACCTCCTCCTCGCGGTTCTCCGGCGCGATGACGATCAGCCGCTCGGCAGGGTCGAGCACGGTGCCGGCCTGCTCGGCGAAGCGTCCCTCGACCGGGACGTTGACCGCGCCGCGCAGATGCCCGCCGGCGAACTCCTGCGGGGACCGCGCGTCGACCACCACGGCGCCGGACCGCCGCAGCTCGGCGAACTCGGCCAGGGACAACGACCGCGCCGCGGCCGTGGCGTCGTACAGGTCGCGGTCCCTGCGGTTCAGCTCGGCGTCGTACGCGAAGTACCCGGGCGCGGCGGGCTGTCCGGCGGTGACGAGCGCGACGAACTCCTCGCGGCCCATCGGGGCGCACGCGTAGTTGGTGGCGCGCTGCTCGCCGATCGTGGACTGCTTCGCGGTGGACAGGCTCTTGCCGCACGCCGAGCCCGCGCCGTGGGCCGGGTAGACCCGGACCTCGTCGGGCAGGCCCATGAGCTTGTTCTGGACGCTGTCGTGCAGCATCGCGCCGAGTTCCTCGGCGGTCACGCCCACCGAGGCGAGCAGGTCGGGGCGCCCGACGTCGCCGATGAACAGCGCGTCGCCGGTCAGTACGCCGTACGGGACGGTGTCGTCGGCGTGCTCGCGGACGAGGACGCTGATCGACTCCGGGGTGTGCCCGGGCGTCTCCATGATCTCCAGGGTGACGTCGCCGAGCACGATCCGCTCGCCTTCGGCCAGCTTCCGGATCGGGTACTCGGTCTCGGCCCGGCGGCCGTAACCGATCCACGCGCCCGTGCGGTCGGCCAGTTCCAGGTGCCCGGCGACGAAGTCCGCGTGGAAGTGGGTGTTGATCACGCCGACCACGGTGAACCCGTGCGCCTCGGCGTCGGCCAGGTACTCGGAGACGTCACGGCGCGGGTCGACCACGACGGCCTGCCCGGTCGTCCGGTCGGCGATGAGGTACGACGCCTGGGAGAGGCAGTCGAGGTAGTACTGGGTGAAGAACACGACGAACCCTTCGACGGGGGAGGGGTGCGCATCCGGGGGATGCGGGGAGGCGGAGGGGCGGTGCTGCCCGAGCGGCCCTTGGGGCCCCTGCTGTCCACGCAACCGGTGTGGCCGAGGCGACGGCCCTTGCGGCCGGTGCGGGTAACGCGGCTGGTACGGGCCGTGCGGCTGGAGCGCTCGACGATGCTGCGACGTCCTCTCCGATACCCCCCTGGGTATTGACGCTTTCGACGTTAAGTGGGTGTTCGGGTGGATGTCAAATACCCCCATGGGTATCCCGTACTCGCGTAGGGAAATACCCATGGGGGTATGCTGTACTGCGTGGACAGGGTGCGATTCCCTGCCTGCGCTTGCCCGGAACGAGAGAAAGGGGCGCCGAGCGGTGCGGCACGATCGCCGCACTGCTCGACGCCCCGGCCCCGCGACGGGCGACCGGTGGAGCCCCGTCCCACCGCCGGCGTTCCCGCTATCGCCGTTCCCCGTCGCCGTCGCGAAGCCCAACTGCCTTGCAGGTCCTCCGCGTATGCGCCACGGCTGCGTGGCCACGCCCCAATCTGCCGTGCGCCGACCGGCCGTGTCGTCAGCAGTCGGCGCCGCGGTCATCCGCACCGCGCGCAGCGGCTCGGTACTCGGATGCGGTGCTCAGGTGTCCCGAAGCTCCGCCGCTCGCAGCGCGGAGGCCCGGTACTCACCCGGCGAGATGCCGTAGGCACGTCGGAACGACCGGCTGAAGTCGTGGGCCGCGAGCCCCCAGCGTGCCGCGATGTCCCCGATCGTGCGGTGCCGTAGCCCCGTGTCGGCGAGGTCCGCGACACAACGCTCCAGGCGTCGACGGCGGATCGAGGCGGCCAGGGTCTCGGGTTCGTCGCGGAAGAGGGCGTGGAGGGTGCGCACCGAGAGGTGGTGGCGGGCGGCGATGGCCGACGGGGTGAGTTCGGGGTCGGGCAGGTTCTGTGCGATGAAGGCCTTGATCTCCGCCAGCGTGACGGCCTGCCTGGTCTCGGTGGGCAGCGACTCCTGGACGTCGAGTTGAGCGGCGATCGCCGTGGCGGCCAGATCGACCGCGATGGAGCCGAGACGCCCGAGTTCCGCCGCACCGCAGCCCCGTGCCGCGCCGGGCAGCCCGGCGAGATACGGGCCGAGTAGGGCGGCGGCGCCCGCGTTCGCTCGTAAGGGGACGGCCAGGAGGTCGTCGGCCCGTCCCGACGACAGGGGAAGGATCCGCCGGGGGAGCCGAAGCAGGGTCAGCCGGGTCACTCCGGCGCCGGAGTCGGTGACGGCGCCGCGGCCGGTGACGGCGCCGGGGCCGGAACGGGAGCCGGCGGCGGATCCGGGGCCGTGGGTGAGGCCGGTGCCGGCCGCGGGGTCGGCGTGGGCGAGGAACTCGCAGGCGAGCGGGTGTGAACTCGAGAAGACCGTCATGTCCCCCGGACGGAGGAGGGAGACGTCGGACGCCTGCTCCAGTGCCATCTGCCCTTCGCGGAGGAGCACCAGGAAGTACTCCTCGCGGTCATGACGACGGATCTGCGTGAGGGAGCGGGTGGCGGCCATCGGGGAGAAGTCGAAGGCGGCCACCTGCCCGTCGGGCATCCCGACGGCCTCCACCTGCCCCTGGAACGGACGCGCTCGGGGAATGCGGATCGACACCGGCATCACTTCACGGCTGACCATGTCGGCCCACCAGGCCCACCTGTCCGGCTCGGGCACCGAGCCGGCGTCCACCGTCACGAGGCCCTGAGGAGGCGTGCCATCGGTCCCTGCGGCGTTGCTGAGCGACATGCGCAGATGGTGCCCGCTCACGCGCCCGTTGAGAAGCCGTCTTCCTGCCAGGGCCCCGCGGCGGTTGTCCACGACCGGCGGACGTCCACCCGGCGCCCGCACCGGTGGTGCCCGCGCCGGTGGCGCCCCCTCGCGGAGGCGCGAACCGGTGGGTACGGTCTGGCGGCGAGTTCGCCGGGGCTCGTCGGGACCTCGCCCGCAGCGTCCGTCGCTCCTGGAATGCGCGGGTGACTCGCCACCGGTGACGTCTGCGGTGGTTCGGGGGACCCTTGAGGGCACCGCGGCCGCACGCGACGCCCAACTGCGGGCCGGTGCTTACTGACGGACCCACTCGTCAGGGCGTACGAGGCGCCCCGACGAGTGGGAGACGTCGGCTCAGGCGGCGGTGTCGAAGGTGTAGTGGCGGGTGTGGTCGAGCATGTCGGCCGGCGTCACGTCGCCCCACGGGCGCATGGTGTCGTTGAGGTCGACGACGTTCGGGGTGCCCGCGGCCGGCAGGTACGGCGACCGGGGGTGGCGCGCCTGCCAGTCGGCCCACAGCTTGTCGACGAAGGCGTGGTGCATCCAGAAGACGGGGTCGTTCGGGGAGACGCCGGTGGCCATCTGGCCGCCGACCCAGACGTGGACGCGGTTGTGGAGGTTCACCCCGCGCCAGCCCTCCAGGTGGTTGCGGAAGCCGTCCGAGGAGCTGTTCCAGGGAGCCGTGTCGTACGTCTCCATGGCGAGGACGGAGTCCACCTCGGCCCGGGTGGGCAGCTGACGCCCGCCGGCGCCCAGGTCGCGGCGCAGGTAGTCACGGCCGTCGACGCGGACGTTGACGGTCCAGCGGTTGCCGGCCCGTGCGAAGGCCCCGTCGAGGACCTGCCCGTCGCGGGCCCGCCCAGTACCGCCGAGGAAGTCGGGGGCCCAGAGCGAGGAACGGGAGGTGCGGTCGGCCGTCCAGTCCCAGTAGGGAAGGGTGACGGTGGCGTCCACGGACTGCAGCGCCCGTTCGAACTCTATGAGGAAGCGCCGGTGCCAGGGCAGGAACGACGGCGAGCGGTGCCCGACGCGGTCACTGGTGTCGGTGTCGCTCATGATGAAGGCGTTGTGCGTGGTGACGAAGGTGTCGTAGCGGCCGGTCCGCTTGAGCTCGAGCAGCGCGTTGACGAAGCGGCGCTTCTCGTCGGCGGTGAGGGTGGCCTGGTTCTTGCGTACGGTCATGGTGGTGCGGCTCCTGGATCGGATCAGGCGAGGGTGAGCGGTACGAGCGGGGCGCCCTGCAGTTCGCGGACGGCCGCGCGGGCGATCGCCTTGGGTGTGGCGACGGGCTCGTAGTGGTTGATCACGCTGATCCAGGTGCCGTCGGCGTTCTGCATGACGTGCAGTTCCTCGCCGTCGATGGTGACGGAGTAACCGCCCCCGTGGTGCCCCCCGTGGTGACCGCCGCCGTGCGAGGGGCCGCCCTTGATGCGGCGCCCCAGATAGACCTCGTCGAACTCCGCAGGAGCGGCGGCCGCGGCCGAGCCGCCGGAACGCGGAGCGGCGACGGCGGACCCGGCGAGCGCGAGGCCCGCGGCGGCCCCGGCGGCGCCTGCGGCGACACCGAGCGCCTTGCGGCGGGTGATGCTGGACATGGAAACCCCCTGGTGGTCTGTGCGGCCGGGGGTTGGTCATATGCCCCCGGCAGCTCTCATCAGTACGGGGGGATGTGGGCGGGGCGGAAATCGGCGAGATCCGGTTGGCCGTGAACCGGACAACTCGCCCCGAAAAGTCCAGACATGAACGAAGTCGATCTTGCTGTCCGAGCGCCCGAAGGAGTCCGTACGTGAAAATCTTGCGGAGAAAGTGATCGCCAGGTGGATGATCTTTCGATCTGACGGACGAGATGTGGCGGCCCCCACGCCTCCAGACTGTCCGGATCCGATGTGATCGCGGACGGCTCCCACCGGCCCCTCGGCGAGCGCGGCCACGCAGGCGCCGGCTTCCAGTGCGGCCGGTTCGCACGGATGCGCGGCTCCCGGCCGGCAGGGGGTGGGCGAGGGCGTCAGCGCCCCACGGTGCCGGCCGCGCCCGCCACGGTGTCGCGCAGGACCCGTTCCTCGGCGTCGGCCAGCCAGAAGAAGACCGGCGGAAGGGCGAGTTCGATCACGGTCAGGGCGATCTGGAACCCGTGCGGTTCGCCGTGCACGGCCAGCGAGATCAGGCGGCCCACGCCGCCCAGCAGGAACACGCCGGCCAGCCATCGCACGCCCTGGGCCGGGACCGGACGCTGCCGCGCGGCCCAGAGCCAGGCCAGTCCGTAGCCGACGAAGCTCGCCCCCATGAACCGGCCCCAGCTGTCGACCGTCGCGCCGGCGGACTCGGCGCCGGGGATCGCCGCGTTTCCGAGGGCTACGTGGAAGAGGCCGATCGCCACGCAGGACCAGCCCATCAGCAGGGTAAGTGCGCGCAGTGCTTTGCCCATGGCCCCTCCCGGGGGTCTCACCCATGCCTGGTTGACATGTGTCTACTACGGTGACTTGTCAGTAGACACATGTCAACTAAGGTGGGTTCGTGCCTCCCCGCCAGCGACTCACCCCCGCCGACCGCCGCGCCCAGCTCCTCGCCGTCGGCGCGCGCCTCTTCGCCGTGCACCCCTACGCCGACGTGCTGATGGAAGAGGTCGCCGAACAGGCCGGCGTCTCCCGGGCCCTGCTCTACCGTCACTTCCCCAGCAAGCAGGCCCTCTTCGCGGCCGTCTACCAGCAGGCGGCGGACCAACTGCTCGCGCAGACACGGCTCGACCCCGCCGACTCCCTCGTGGACCAGCTCGTCCAGGGCATGGACGTCCATCTCGATTACTTCGTGGCGAACCGCAACGCCGTCCTCACCGCGAACCGGGTCCTGGCGGGCGACCCGGTGATCCAGACGATCATGACCAACGAGCTGGACATGCTCCGCACCCGTCTCCTGGCCGTCCTGCCCCTCGCCGACGAGAGCGCCCGCGAGGCCGTGTCCGGCGTCCTCAAGAGCTGGCTGGTCTTCGTCCAGGTCCTCTGCGTCGACTGGCTCGCCCACGAGACCTGCACGCGCACCCAGTTGCGCGACATCTGCATCGGGGCCGTCCTCGGCGCCCTCCGACCGCTGCTCACCGAGGACCCGGCCCCCGACAGGGGGCCGGCGCACGGGCCCGACGCGGCCGGCCGCCCCTGAGAACAGCCGAAGGCACCGGTTGGTGGCCGGTGTTCGGTCGCGGTCACGAGCACGGCTACGCCTTGTACGCGAGGAGCTGGACCTCCTGGAACTGCCGCTTGTCGGTGGGCTTCGGTTCGAGCACCAGGCGGGCCGACTCCTTCAGGCCGTGGGCGCTCAGAAGGTCGGAGAAGCGGTCGGGGGACCAGCGGTAGGCCGTCGCCACCGTGTGGTCGTAGGCCTGCGTCTCGTGGTGCGGGCCGTCGGTCGCGGGGAACTCGATCAGCAGGTGCCCGCCAGGAGCCAGGACCCTCGCCATCTCGCCCACGAGGACGTGCAGGTCCTGCGGTGGCGTGTGGATGACGGACCAGCGGGAAAGCACCCCGGCGAGCACGCCGTCCCCGATGTCCAGGGCGCCCATCGAGCCGACCTCGAACCTCAGCTCCGGGTGGGCCTCACGAGCGAGTCCGATCATCACGGGCGAGGCGTCGACACCGCAGGCGTTCAGGCCGAGCCCATGCAGGTGGGCGGTGATGTGGCCCGGTCCGCAGCCGAGATCCGCGACGTCGCCTGCGCCGCTCCCCCGTACCAGCTCCGCGAAGGCGCCGAGAAGGGCGCGTTCCCAGGGGCGGTCGCCCAAAGTGTCGTGGAACATCTGGGCGTAGGTGGAGGCGACGGCGTCATAGGCCTGACTGGTGGCGCTCAGAGAGTCGAGTTCGGTCACCCGGAGACCGTAGCGGCAGAGGAGTGCCTGCGTGCGTCTCGCCGGTGAAGCCGGCGCCGCTCCGGCGGGACCGTACGAAGCGCACCAGGCGGGTGATGCCGTATCCGAGCAACCAGGGCAGCAACGTGATGCCGCCGACGTACACGGCCACGTAGCCGAGGAACTCGTACAGCTGCTCCGGCGGCTCCAGGGCGCCGTCCACCCGGACCGGGCGCTCCCACTTGTCCAGGGGGAAGATCATGGGGATCGACGACGTCACCACCGGTATCAGGGGGACGAGCACCGACCACAGCCGAGGTCGCGAACCGGGCGCGGAGGCGCACCACACCCCCAGCGAGACCATGGCGAACGGGCCGAACAGCACCCACAGCACCGCCGGGTAGAACAGCAGCACCCACCACTCGTCCCCGAACCCGAACATCATCGGCGCCGCCCCCTGGTGTCGCATCCCCTGAGTGCTTCCTCCCCCGTCGCGCCCCGGCGAGAACCTGTCCCGCGGGCGCGGCACGCGCCGTACAGCGCGACGCACCCTCCGGAAGGCCTCAGCCGGGGGCCGGGTCGTCCGGGCGCAGGGCGTTGCGTACGCCGGAGAGGACCACGGAGATCAGGCAGAGGGCGATGATCGTCTCGGCCCAAAGGAAGGCGAACCAGTCCAGCACACAGCCGATCGGGGGAGACCCGGGCGCGGTGTTGCGGAACGCGGAGAGAGCGAACAGCGTGGCGGCCATCCAGGCGAGGGCCGGCCACACCAGGCTCTTGCTGCGGGTCGTCAGGTACCAGGTCGCGATGAGCACGGATGCCGCCAGTGCCCACATCACGATCATCATGAAGGTCACGAAGACGAGCACGCTGCTCGAACGCCGCAGGTCCAGGCTCATGACGGCCTCGTTCCCGGACGGGACGGGTGTCGCGGAGACCGAGAAGAGCGTGTCGTTGTTCGAGAACAGCAGCCGCACGGGGACCGGTCTGCCGTCCAACAGGGCCCGGAACCCGATGTCGGTCGCGTAGGTGTCGAACGGGTAGTCATTGATCGACCCGTCGGCGAGGGCGACCTGCACGTCCTTGGTGGAGAGCCGTTCATGCGCCTCGAACGCCAGGTCGCCGACGGTCGCCACGGAGGTCTCGACGACGAGGTCGGCCACCGGAGCGCTCCCCTCCTCCTCGCCGACGGACCCGTGCAGGCCGACCCGGACGCGCAGGACCAGCTCCCGGGCCGCGGCGTCGACATGTTGGACGTTCGCCTCCACGTCCACCCGGTCGGGGGCGTCGGAACCGGTGGTGTGGACCGTGTCGACAGCCTGTCGCTCGGCGAACTGCAGCCACGATCCCACGGCGACCGCCACCACGATCAGAAGGCCGATGGGAATCAGCACCGGGAGGATCGACGCCCGGGAGCGGTGCGGACGGGGTGCGTCGGCGGGTGGGCCCATGGTGACTCCGACAGGGTGGGAGGGGCGGGTGAGGCGGTACGGGGCGGGCGAGGCGGGAGCGGTCCTCTCCCAGACTGGACCCCGCGACGGCACGGCGCAGTCGGCCGGCGCGCCCCGGGGGCCTGTCGCGGGCAGCGCGATCCGCTGGGTCGGAGCCGGCGCAGCCGTCGCATTCGCCCGAGCCGCCGGGGTCGCCCGGGTCGCCCTGCTGTTCGGCGCCGCCGCGGCGGCCTGGAGCGTGCTCGACGGCGGCGGGCAGGACTCCTCCTTCGGCGGTCACGCCACTTGTGCCCTGCTCACTCGAACGGTCCGTCCCCCGTCGCCGCGGCCCGCCCGGCCGCCGAGAGTGGGCTGGGGACAGGACGTGGCCATTGGAGAGGACCGATCCCGTGGTAAGGATTGCCGTCGATCTGAACCGCTGTCAGGGGTACGCGCAATGCGCGTTCCTCGCTCCCGAGGTCTTCACCATGCACGGCGACGAGGCGCTGCTCTACGACCCCGACGCCGACGAGGCACAGCGCGACAAACTCGCCCAGGCCGCCGCGGCCTGCCCCGTACAGGCGATCCTCGTCGACGCCGTGGACAAGCCGTCCGAGGCGGTGTCCGATGCTCGGTGACGGAGCCTTGGACCAGCTCAGACGTGAGGGCCGCATCGTCGTCGTCGGTGCCTCGCTGGCGGGCCTGCGTGCCGCCGAGACCCTGCGGGCCAAGGGCTTCGCCGGGTCACTGACCATGATCGGCGACGAGCCCTGCGAACCGTACGACAGGCCCCCGCTGTCCAAGGGGGTGCTGCTGGGCAGGGGGCGCGCCGACCGCACCGCACTGCCCCGGCTCCGATCCGTCGACGCGACCTGGCGCCTCGGCGTGCCGGCGTCGGGCCTGGACATGGCCGCCAAGCGGGTGCGGCTGGCCGATGGCGACGAGGTGCCGTACGACCGTCTGCTGATCGCCACCGGGGTCCGGGCGCGCCCGTGGCCGCGCGAGGAGGAGGCGGAACTCGACGGCGTCTTCGTGCTCCGGACCCGCGACGACGGCGCCGCGCTCGCCCGGCGGCTCGCCGACGGCCCCGAACGGGTCCTCGTCATCGGCGGCGGATTCGCCGGCTCGGAGATCGCCTCCGCCTGCCGCGAACGCGGCATTCCCGTCACCGTCGCCGAACGCGGCGCCGCGCCCCTGGTCGGCGCACTCGGCGGAGTCGTCGGCGCGGTCGCCGCCGAACTCCACCGCGAGCACGGAGTGGACCTGCGGTGCGGGGTCATGGTGACCGCGCTGGAGGGCGACGCCTCGGGACGCGTGCGCGCCGCGCATCTGTCCGACGGTTCCACCGTCGGGACCGACGTGGTCGTCGTCTCGCTCGGAGCCATCCGTAACACCGAATGGCTCTCCGGCTCCGGGCTCGGGGCCGGACCCCGCGGCATCGCCTGCGACGCCGGCTGCCGCGCCTTCGACATCCGCGGCATCGTCACCGACGACATCTACGCGGCGGGCGACGTCGCCCGCTGCCCGCACCCGCTGTTCGGCTACCAGTTCCTGTCCCTCGAACACTGGGGCAACGCCGTCGCCCAGGCCGGGATCGCGGCACACAACATGATCAGCGAGAGCGTCGACCGGCTGCCGCACATGGACGTACCGGCCTTCTGGTCATCCCAGTTCGGCGTCAACATCAAGTCCGTCGGCGTTCCCTCGATGGCGACGGAGATCCTCGTCACGCAGGGCTCACTCGACAGCCGCCGGTTCGTCGGCGTCTACGGCTACCAGGGACGCGTCATCGGCGCCGTCTCCTTCGACCACGGCCGATGGCTGCCGTTCTACCAGGAACTGATCGAGGGCACCGCCCCGTTCCCGCCGCCGTTCCCCACGGTCGATCGGCACAGGGACGGGCAGCGGCCGATGGACGCGGACTTCCCCGACCCGTCCGTACCCAGCCACGGCCCCACCGTGACCCTCAGCGGATACTCGCCGGCCGACCGCCGGATGACGTTCACCCCCGCGCACTGACCCGCACGGCCACGAGGACCTGCCATGACGCCATCACTGCTGCACCGGATCCTGGACTACGCCAACCGGGCCGATCCGTACCCGCTCTACGAGGAGCTGCGGAGGAATCCCGTCCACCACGAGGCCGACGGACCCTACGTGGTCAGCACCTACCACGAGATCCGCAGCCTCCTGCACGACCCCCGGATCAGCTCCGACGCCCGCAACCTGGCCTCGAACAGCACTGATCCGCTGGCCGAGGAGAGCCCGCAGGAGGGCGCCCTGCCGCCCGGCTTCCTCCGGCTCGACCCGCCGGAGCACGACCGGATGCGGCGCATGACGAACCGGCACTTCGGCCCGCCCCACTCGCCCCGCCGCGTCGACGGCATGCGCCCGGAGCTCCACGAGATCGTCGACGGCCTCATCGGCGGCTTCACCGACCCGGGACGGATCGACCTGGTGGAGCAGTTCTCGTACCCGTTCCCGGTCACGGTGATCTGCAGGCTGCTCGGAGTGCCGCGCGAGGACGAGTCGCGCTTCCACACCTGGGCGGACACCCTCGCGGCCAGCCTGGACCCCGACCCGGACGCCGATCCCGCCGAACGCGGCAAGGGAGCGCACGAGGCCCGGATGCAACTGGGCATGTACCTGGCCGGACTGATCGAGGAGCGCCGCAAGAACCCCGGCGACGACATGCTGTCCCAACTGGCCACGGCCAAGGGCGGGGACGGCCCGATGACCACGATGGAACTGCTCAGCACCGCGGCGCTGCTGCTGATCGCCGGGCACGAGACCACGGTCAACCTCATCACCAACGGGATGCTCACCCTGCTGCGCAACCCCGACGTCCTCCAGCGGCTGCGGGCCGAACCGCGACTGGCCGTCCCCATCGTCGAGGAACTCCTCCGCTTCGAGCCGCCCGTGCAACTGCTGCCGCAGCGCACCACCATCGCCGACATCGAGCTCCGTGGCGTCACCATCCCCAAGGGCGCCTCCCTCTGGCTGGTCCTGGCCTCCGGCAACCGCGACCCGCAGCGCTTCGAGAACCCGGACCGCTTCGACCCCGACCGCCGGGACGTCCAGCACCTGGGCCTGGGCAGCGGCATCCACAGCTGCTTCGGCGCCCCGCTCGCTCGCCTCGAGGCCCAACTCGCCCTGTCGGAGCTGGCCCGGAGACTGGAGAATCCCCGCCTACTGGAGGATCCGCCCCCGTACCGGCAGAACGCGGTGCTGCGCGGACCGCGGCATCTGCGGATCGCCTGCGACGGGATCCGGCCGTAGGTCGCCCTCACCAGGGGCGGGGAGACGGCAATCCAGCCGCCGGGTGACGTGAGGGGGCGGCGGTCAGCTCCGAGCGGCTGGCGGTCTTCCTCACCACCGGCGTGGAAGCGCTTCTCCGGCGTTCGTTTCGTGAGGCGGTGGTGGTCAGCTTCCGTGGGGCTGCAGGCGGCTGGTGAGGAAGGCGAGGATCTCGTCACGGGCCCGGACGGTGGGCTGGCCGGCCTCGTCGACGAGGTGGGCCGTGACGACGCTGTGCGGGGTGCCCACCAGCTCGGCGAAGAACGGCGGAGGGGTGGTGTTGGCGGCGCTGTCCGGAAGGACGCGGCCGTCGAAGGCGTCGCCGAGGAGCGCGCGGTACGCGGCGAAGCGCTGCCCGGTGCACCAGCGGTCGCCCTCGAAGCGGTAGGCGAGAACGGTGAGTCCGTCGCGGGCGAGCCGGTCGCGCACCGCACGCGCGTCGGCCGGGTCGAGTTCGAGCCCGCCGGGATCGTCGAGGGGGAGCGACGGGTGGTTGACGACCGGAGCGATGACCGACGGCTCCAGGGCCATGGTGAGGGCGAAGTTGCCGGTGAAGCACAGGCCGATCGCGCCCACGCCGGGCCCGCCACAGGTGTCGTGGGCCTGGCGCGCCAGGCCCCGCAACCACGCCGTCACCGGGCTGGTCCCGCCCCCGGCGAAGGCGCGGAACTCGGCGCTGACGCACGCGCGGCGGACGACCTCCCGGCCGCCGTCGACCGTGGGGAAGGCTCCGTCCGTCCCGAACAGCGAAGGCACATGGACGGTGAAGCCGGCGTCCCGCACCCAGCGGGCGAGCCGTAGGACGTCGGGACTGATGCCCGGCATCTCGGGCAGCACCACGACCGCGGGCCCGGTCCCGGCCACGTACACCGTCTTCTTCACCCCCTCCACGGTGACGCTCCGGCGGGTGAAGTCGGTGAGGGGATCGTCAAAGCTCATGAGGGACAGCGTGGCCCGGGACCGGCCGCCGGTTGAGGGGCCGGATCGCCAAGGCCGGGGGTAATCTCGCCACACGTCACGGGCCCGGCGGTATACCGACGGGGCGGGAAGCGGGTCGGGGAGGTCCGGGAGGTCCAGGAGGTCCAGGAGGTCCGGGGAAGCCCGGGGAAGCCCGGGAAAGCCGGATGCAAGGGGGTAGGAAGCCGTGGGCCAGGATGGCAGGGCGGCACCCGGGGTGGCGGCACCTCTGGTGGCGGCACATCGGATGGTGGCACCGCAGGAGGCGGGACGGCAGACCGCCGGCCGTGCGGGGCGTGACGCCGAGCCAGGGGCGCTCAGGGTCGGTGTCCTGGCGTACCCGGGCTGCTTCGCGTCCGAAGTGTTCGGCGTCCCGGACCTGTTGACGATGGCCGCCCACGTCGCCGGACCGGACGCACCCGGCTACCGGGTGTCGATCGTGTCACCGCGCCGCCAGGTCACCGCCTCCGGCGGCGCGATCCTGGACGTAGGGCCCCTGCGTGAGGTCGACGTCCTCGTCGTCCCCGGCTTCGAACTGTCCCCGGACACGGACCTCGACGCCCGCCTCGCGCACCTCAGGGCGGAGACAGCGGCCATCCGCGCGCAGGCCGCCGCCGGGACCGCCGTCGTCTCCCTCTGCGTCGGCGCCTTCCTGCTCGCGGAGTGCGGACTTCTCGACGGGCGCCGGGCCACCACCTCCTGGCTCTACGCAGCCGAACTGGCCAGGCGCTGCCCGGAAGCGGACATCCGGCCCGAGCACCTGGTCGTCACCGACACCGGCGTGACGACCACGGCCGCCTTCAGCGCCATGTACGACTTCGCACTGGACCTCATCCGGCGGCACAGCGGCGCCCGAGTGGCACGGACCACGGCGCGGGTCGCGCTCGTCGACGAGGCGCGGACCTCACAGACCCCGTACGTCGACCCGAGGCTCCTTCCGCAGCCCGGTGGCGAGTTCGCCCAGCGGGTGATGCGTCGGCTCGACCAGAACCTCGCCGACCGGTACGACCTCGCCGCCCTGGCGGACACCTTCCGGGTCAGCACCCGCACACTGCTCCGCCGCTTCGCCGAGGAGACCGGCCGCAGCCCGCTGGCCCACCTGCAGGCCTCCAGGGTCCGGCGCGCCCGCCACCTCCTGGAGACCACCGACCGCACCGTCGCCGCCGTGGCGGCGGCCGTCGGCTACCAGGACCCCGGCACCTTCGCCACGCTCTTCGCCCGCCACACGGGCCACCGCCCGAGGGCGTACCGGGACGCCTTCCGGCGCACGGACCGCGCTTCCGCCATGGAGGACGACCCCTGAGAGACGTCCGTCCCTGACGGCCTGACGGCCTGACGGCCTGACGGCCTGACGGCCTGACGGCCTGACGGCCTGACGGCCCGACGGCCGGCGTTCCTCCTCCCTCGCCGGCTCCATGGCCGGGCGCCGGGACGGCGATGTCTCCGGAGGCCCGGCCAGGAGTTCCGGGGCCGTCAGATCATCATCAGCAGCCGGGTCTGGGGCACGAGCTTGCGGTTCACGCTGGTGCTCTGGACGAAGATGGTGAAGTCGTCGTTGTGGTCGGGCTTGACGCGGACCTCGACGTCCGGCAGGCCGAGCAGGGCGCGCGCCTCCGGTCCGGTGTACACGCGGTCCGTCTTCTTCTCGAGAACGGCGATCTGCTTGCGTGCCTGGATCTTCTCGGACTTGCTCAGCTGGTAGAAGGCGCATCCGGTGCGGTAGGTGTTCCCGGACTCGATGACCCACTCGCGGATCGCCACGTCACGCGTCACCGGGACCAGTTGGTAGGCGGACGGATCCGCCGGGGTGAGGCCGGCGGCCTTGATGGTGTCCTTGTTGACGGCCTCCGCACCCACGGAGAACACGGCCCGCGATCCGCGGATACCCTTCGTGCGGCCCACCATGAACTTCTCGGTGGCCTCCTGGATGACCTGCCCGGCCTCCTCCAGGCCCTGCGTGCTCGTGGCGTCCCAGACGGCGATGTTGTCCTTCGGGAATCCGCACTGCATGGCCTCGCGCTTGCCCATCTGGTCCGGCACGAGGACGGCGACCGTCCAGTTGTCCTGCTGCGTCTCGAACATCCCGGCCACGGCCTCGACGAGCTGCCGCGGCTTCTTGCTGGGGGCGTCGGGGCAGCGGTGGCTCGCGTTCTCCTGACCGTCGGTCAGCACGAACGTCAGGAAGCTGTGGTCGCCGTACAGTTGGGCCGTCTGGGCGAGCTCGTGCTGCGACTTGAGCGCGGCCGCCAGCAGCGCGGTCATCCCGCCGACCCGGTACAGCTGCTTCAGCGACGGCATCCGCAGCACGTCCTTGTCGTAGATGACGCACTCCACCTTGTCGGCGAAGACGTACACCGTGACGCGGGTCTCCTGGTCCAACTCCCGGGAACGACGGGCGAGATACTCGATCTGCTGGTCGGCGACCTCGACGACCTTGCCGCTCAGGTGGGACATGGACGAGCTGGCATCCAGCACGAGGGCAACGTGGTTGATGTAGTTCTGGCTTCCGGACACGGGTGGCTCCCCCTCTTTCCCAATCGGTAGCCCTACCGTCTCACCCACCACTGACAATCGACCTTGGTCACGGGAGGGGCCCTGACGGCCCCCTGCGGGGGGAAAGGTCGGCCGGTCGGCGCGCCACCTCCTGCCCACCGGGACGGGGGCGGCCGCGCCCGTCCGACGGCACGCGACGCCGCTGCGGGGCCAGGGTCAGGATGCCCGCCGTGCGTCGAGAGGCACGTCCAGACGGCCGGCCAGGCTGGTCAGGGCCATGCCGAGAGGAAGCGCGACGCGGCTGACGGCGTGCCGGTCGCCTCGCGTCGGGTCCCGGTTGATGATGAAAACCGGCTTGCCGGCCTCGGCCGCCTGGCGGACGAACCGGAGCCCGGACATCACCGTCAGGGACGAGCCGAGGACCAGTACCGAGCTCGCCTCCCGTACCAGCGCTCGGCAGTGCTCGACGCGCCGCGGGGGGACGGACTCGCCGAAGAACACGACGTCGGGCTTGAGGACGCCGCCGCAGACGGTGCAGGGCACCACCTGGAAGTCCACGACCTGCTCGTCGGTGAGGTCGGCGTCACCGTCCGGGTTGATTCCGGCGGCCACCGGCTCGAAACCCTGGTTGGCCCGTTCCAGCCGCCCGGCGAGCTCGTGCCGCGTGCTGACGGCCTGGCAGGACAGACAGACGACCCGGCTCAGGCTGCCGTGGAGCTCCACCACGCGCTCGCTGCCGGCGGCCTGGTGCAGGCCGTCGACGTTCTGGGTGATCACACCCCCCAGCAGGCCGTGCCGCCCGAACGCGGCCACGGCTCCGTGCCCCGCGTTGGGCACGGCGCGGCCGAAGGTGCGCCAGCCGAGGTGGCTGCGCGCCCAGTACCGGCGACGGGCCTGCGTGCCGCCGATGAAGTCCTGGTAGGTCATCGGGGTGTGCCGACTCAGGCTTCCGCCCTCGCCCCGGTAGTCGGGGATGCCGGATTCCGTGGAGATCCCCGCGCCGCTCAGCACCAGCACCTTGCCGGCGGCGAGCGCGTCGGCGACCGGCCCCAGGTCCGTGGTACCGGGCGGCAGGTCCTCGGTGGGGGTCCAGCTCAAGGTGGGCCGCGTGCGCATGCCGCCAGGGTACGCAACCACCCGGGCGACCGCCCGGCCGCCGCCCGGGACCGTCGACGGCAACCGGGAGCAGCCCGGCGGGGGCGGGGCCCCGAAGGCCTCGCGCCCGACCGGCCCGCCGTCACGCAGCCGGAATCGGCTACTCGCGGAGAGTGACGAGCCCTCCGGCGATGCTCGGCGTATGGCCCGTGTCGGAGCGGATCGGAGGTGCCCCGAGCCCGGCCTCGAAGGCACGGCCGGCCGGCACGTGCCCGGGGAGGGCTGGATCCGGTCGCCCCCCGATGGCGCGTGGCCCCCGCCGTCGGCGGCCCGCCGTACGGTCGTGTCGCCGCCTCCGCGCGGGTTGTCATACTGCTGCGATGCAGCCGCCCACGCGAGTCCTCGCGCCAGCGCCCGGCCCCGCACCCGGGCCCGAGCCCATCACCGCCGATCCCCGGCACGAGGCGAAGCCCGCGCTGCTGACCCAGTCATGGCTTGACCTGGCGTTTCTGCACTGGGCCGTGGATCCTGCCGACGTGGCGCCGCTGCTCCCGCCCGGGACCGTCCCCGACACCCACGACGGGGTCACGTACGCCGGCCTGGTCGCCTTCCGGATGCATCGCGTCGGCTGGTTCCGCCTCCCGGGCATTCCGTACCTCGGCAGCTTCCCGGAGACGAACGTCCGGCTCTACTCCGTGGACGAGCACGGGCGCCGAGGGGTGGTCTTCCGCTCGCTCGACGCCTCCCGGCTGATCCCGGTGGCGATCGGCCGCTGGGCGTTCCGCATCCCGTACGTCTGGTCGAAGATGGGCGTCCGGCAGGACGGCGACACCCTCACGTACACCAGCCACCGGCGCTGGCCCGGGCCGCGGGGCGCCCGCAGCGCCCTCTCCGTGCGGGTCGGGGAACGCATCGAGCACCCGACCGACCTCGAGCACTTCCTCACCGCCCGCTGGGGCATGCACAGCTCCTGCTTCGGGCGTCCGCTGTACCTGCCGAACACGCATCCCCGCTGGCCGCTGCACCGCGCCGAACTGCTCTCGTACGAGGAGGACCTGCTGGCCGCGGCCGGCCTGACCCGCCCGCCCGGCGACCCGGTCAGCGTGCTCTACTCACCGGGCGTCCCGGTCCGCTTCGGCAGCCCGCCCCGCATCCCGGCCCAGCGCCCGGCGCCCGCCCGGGAGTCGTCGGCGGCCCCGGCGGAACGCTCGGAGCCCTGATCACGCTCCTCCCTCAGATCAGACGGTCGAAGATCTCGCGTTCGGATACGCCCCCTTCGACCCGGCCCGTCCGGCGGGCAGCGACGGGATCGTGTTCGTGAAGGACGCCCTGCAGAGCTGAGCCGCTTCGCCTGCCACCTCGTGCCGTCCGGCCGTGCGAGGAGCGGGGGCGCCACCGCATTGCCCGGTTTGAAACAGCTCTGGCGCCGCCAGTCTGTCAAGGGGCGCCCGCCGGCAGGGCGGGTGGATGGGTGGTACGGAGGAGGGGCCGCGATGACCGAACTCCGCATGCTGGAGCGACCGTTGAGCTGGGTTCCGGCCGCACTGAAGAGAGAGGAGTGGCTGCTTCCGGCGCCGGAGGCGCAGCCTGACGAAGCATGGGCGGAGAAGGTCAATGCCCGTCTCTGGCGGGGAACGGGCTTCGTCCTGGTCCGGGGTCTGGAACTCGGGGGACTCACCGAGCAGCAGTGCGTCGAACGGTGTGCGCAGATCGTCGGGCACGTGTGTGCCCCGGTGGGGTTCCGTCTCCAGCGGTCCGCGGGCGAACTCCTGACCGCGGCGACGGCCCCCGCCGTCCCGCGAACGCCGGATGCGAGAGCTTCGGTCACCCCGGACGGAGACGCCCAGCTTCTCCTCCCGCACATGGACCGGGGCGAGCGCCCCCGGCCGCCCCGGCTTCTGGCGCTCCTGTGCGTCAGGCCGGCCTCCGAGGGCGGTGAGTCCCTTCTGGCCAGCGGTCCCGCCCTGCACGAGCGCCTCGCCGCCGAACGGCCGGAAGCCTTGCGGGAACTCTCCCGGGACTTCCGTTTCGGCCGCGGCCCGGACTTCGACCGCGTCCGTCCGGTCTTCCGTCTCGACGGCAGGACTCTACGGGTGCACTACAACCGCTACTGGATCCGGCGCGGCCAGGAGGAGACGGGCACACCCTTCGGCCCGGCGCGGCGTGATGCCCTCGGCGCGATGGAAGGGCTGCTCCACGATCCGGCCATGGTGCTGAGCCTGCCGCTGCATCGTGGAGACCTTCTGCTGGTGAACAACTCCGCCGTGCTGCACGGCAGGAGACCCTTCCGGGACAGCGGTCAGCCGGGAACCGGACGCTGCTACGCGCGCGTCTGGGCGGACTGACGCGCGGCCCGGGCCCGATGCGGCGGCGAACTCCGTCGAGCGCCACATCGGCGAGGAGGCCGGGGACCGCCTGCTGAGGGCGGCTCGGCCCGGCGCACGACGGATGTCCGACGTCGTGCAGGTCGGCGACAGCGGAACGCGGTCGGTCTCGTTGCCGCCCCCTCAGGCGGGTCAGTGGAGGACCTGGAGGGCTCCCGGGAGCACGCGGGCGGTGAGGGGGAGGGAGGCTTCGACCTCGCCGTCGGCACCGTACGGGACGGGGCGGTCGGCCTCGATGTGTACTTCCTTGCCCTGGACGACGCGTACTTGGGGGCGGTGGATGTGGCTGCCGGTGTCGAGTTCCTGCATCAGGGAGAAGAACAGGCGGCGCGGAGCGTCGTGGATCATGACGACGTCCAGGAGGCCGTCGTCGAGGCGGGCGCCCGGCGCGATGTGACGGGCCGAGCCGTAGTAACCGGAGTTGGCGGCCACCACGGTGTATCCGGTGTAGGCGTGTTCGTGACCGTCGACGGTGACGCGGTAGCGGGTCGGGCGCCAGGTGGTGATCGCGCGCAGGGCCCCCGCGTAGTAGGACGCCGTGCCGCGGAGCAGGCGGGCCTGGTTCGCGTGACGGTTGGCGAGCGCGTCGATGCCCGCGTAGAGGCTGCCGAGCACGACGGTGCGGTCGTGGACGGCGGACGTGACCTCGACGGTGTCGACGGGGCGCGGATCGCCCTCGAGGAGCAGGCGCGCGAGCTGTTCGGGTTCGGTGGGCAGCTCCAGCGCGCGGGCGAAGTCGTTGCCGCGTCCTGCCGGTACGAGTCCGAACAGCGCCCCGGTGCCGCTGAGCGCACCGCCGATGCCGCCGGCCATGCCGTCTCCACCGACGGCCAGTACCACCCGTCCGCGCTCGGCGGCCTGCAGGGCGAGCTCGCGGGCGTGCGCGAGGCTCCGGCTGTATTCGGTGTCCAGGCCGGCGCCTGCCTCCCGCAACAGCCGGGCGACCTTCAGCAGGGCCGCTGCGCCGGTGGCGCTGCCCGCGGTGGGGTTGACGACGGCCGTGAACTGTCGCATCAGATGCCTCCGGGCGAAGGGGGTGGTGCCGGGCGGGTGAGGGAGTTGGTGCGTGTGTGCCGATGGGGCCCTGGTGGGCAGGCGGCTGCCCCGCAGAACGGGCCGGGGGAGGGGGAGCTCGTGACGGATGCGGGGGAGGGAGGCGGGGGCTCCGGTCCGGGTGGCGGGGCCGGTTCCGCTCGCGAGCCGGCTTCCGGCCGGCCGGGCTCGCGGGCTCCCGCCCTGCCCGCGAGCCCCGCCGCCAGGGCCTGGGGCCCCGCGGCGCGAGCCTGGGGCCCCGCCGCGCGAGCCCCGTCCAACGAGCCCCGGCGTACGAGGCCCGCGAACGGCGCCAGGCCTGGTAGCCCCGGCCCTGGCGTCCCCGCCGCCGCGTCAGTCCGTCGGCAGCAGTACGCCCGGGTTCAGCAGACCTTCCGGGTCGAGGCGGTCCTTGACCGCGCGGAGGGCCGCGATGCCGAGGTCGCCGACTTCGCGCACGTACCAGTCGCGGTGGTCGGTGCCGACGGCGTGGTGGTGGGTGATGGTGCCGCCGGCCGTGATGATGGCGTCGTTCGCGGCGTGCTTGGCGCGGGTCCAGTGCGAGACGGGCTCGTCGCCCTGGGCGGAGACCACGGTGAAGTACAGGGAGGCGCCGTTCTCGTACACGTGCGAGATGTGGCACATCACGAGGGGCGGTGTCCCGGCCTCGGTGAGCGTGTGGGTGAGCGCGTCGCGTACGGCGGTGTACAGGCCGGGAAGGCGCGACCAGTAGGCGGCCGTCTCCAGCGTCTCGGCGAGGGCACCGGTCTCGAGGAGCGAGTCGCGCAGGTACGGGGCGGAGTAGCGTCCGTGCGCCCAGCGCTCGCCCGGCTCGTCGCCGGCGAAGGTCCCGCCGCAGGCGGTGAGGACGGCGGCGGCCGCCTCGCGGCGCTGCGTGGTGTCCTGTTCGGTGCCTTCGAAGCCGACGATGGCGAGGCAACCAGCGCTCGGTGTGTCGCCGGAGCCGGCAGCCGCGCCGATGGCGTCGGGCTGGGCGAGGCCGATGAGGGTCTCGGTCTCGTCGGAGAGGCGGAGCACGGTCGGGCGCGGCCCGTCCTGGGCGAGCGTGCGCAGGGCGGCGGCACCCTCCGAGAAGGACGCGAAGCGCCAGCCTTCGTAGCGCCGCACCTCGGGAACGGGCCGGATCCGGACGGTGACGGCGGTGATGACGCCGAACGCGCCCTCGGAGCCCAGCATCAGCTGGCGCAGGTCGGGACCGGCGGCCGAGCGCGGGACCCGGCCGGTCTCGAGGGTGCCCTGGGGTGTGGCGAGGGTGAGGCCGAGGACCATCTCGTCGAAGCGGCCGTAGCCCGCCGAGGCCTGCCCGCTGGAGCGGGTCGCGGCGAAGCCGCCGATGGTCGCCCACTCGAAGGACTGCGGGAAGTGGCCGAGGGTGTAGCCGTGTCCGGCGAGCAGTGCTTCCGCCTCGGGTGCCCTGAGGCCCGGCTGCAGGGTGGCGGTGCGCGAAACGGGATCGATGTCGAGCAGCTGGTTCATCCGCCGCAGGTCGAGGGCGACGAACCCGGCCCGCGCCTGAGGGGCCAGGCCGCCGACGACCGAGGTGCCGCCGCCGAACGGGACGAGCGCCAGGCCGTGTGCGGCGCAGGCGCCGAGCACGGCGAGCACCTCGTCGTGGCCGGCGGGCAGCACGACGGCCGCCGGGGCGTCCTCGGCGACGTCGCCGTTCCGCATGCGCACGAGGTCCGGGGTGGACTTGCCGCGGGTGTGCCGGATACGGCTCTCGGCGTCCACCCGCACGCCGTCCTCGCGGCCGCCGACGGCCGCGAGCAGGGCCTGGTGCGCGGCGTCGTCCAGCGCGGGCAGCGGGAGGGTGATCTCCTCCAGCCGGGACGACGCGGCGGTGAGCGGCTTGACGCCCAGCCAGTCGCGCAGCAGGCCGGTCACGGCCTCGGGCAGCGGCGTCGCCTTGGCCGGGTCGCCCCAGCCGTTGAACAGCATGTCCATGCCTGTCGTCCTCATCGGTCGTTTCGAGGGATGCGGCCCCAGGAACCTCTCGGGCGAGCCGCCCCCTCGGTCGTACCGGTCTCGGTCGCGCCGAGCCCGGCCATGTCGTCGCGGTGTACGCGACCCGTCATGTCGAGCCGGATCGTGCCGAGCCCGCCAGGTCGAGGTGGTGTCGAGGGGATGTGGCCGCCCCGGGGATCCCCAGGGGCGTTACACTGTTACACATGACGCCCAACCGTCACAACCACTCGGTTCGCCAGAGCCCCTCCGACAACGACGCCGTCCTCGACGCCGTACGCGACTGCGTCATGGCCGTCGGCGTCCGCCGTACGACGATGACCGACGTCGCCCGCCGGGCCGGAGTCTCCCGCATGACGCTGTACCGGCGGTGGCCCGACGTACGCTCCCTCGTCGGCGACCTGATGACCCGTGAGTGGATCGACGTGGCGACAGGCGCCATGCCCGAACCCCGCGCCGGCACCGACACCCGCACCCGGATGGTCGACGGACTGGTGGCAGGCGTACGCGCCTTCCGCACGCACCCGCTCTTCCACAAGATCCTCGACGTCGACCCCGAGCTGCTCCTGCCGTACATGCTCGACCGCCGCGGTGCCAGCCAGGACGCCCTGCTCGAACTGCTCGGCGCCACCCTCCGCGAAGGGCACGCCGACGGCTCGGTCCGCACCACCCACCCCGAACGCCAGGCACGCGCCGTCCTGCTCACCGTCCAGTCCTTCGCCCTGTCGCTGCGGACCATGACGGACGAGGACGACGACGAGCTGAACGGCGCGGCCTTCTACGCCGAGCTGCACACCCTCCTGGAAAGGATCCTCACCCCATGAGCCCGACCAGCCCCACCGCAGCCGGATCCCCGGGCCCGACCGGCGCCTCCGCGACCGGATCCTCGAACCCGAGCGGTCCCATGGCAGCCGGCTGTTCCAGCCCGGCGACTCCGGCCGGTTCGGGAGGTCCGGCGCGTCCGGAGACCTCGGCGGGTCCGGCCGGTGGAGCCGGTGCGGCCGGTTCGCCTCGCGGGGCCGGTCCGGCTGCTCCGGCCCGCGCGGCCCGTCCGTCCGCTCGCGCGAGCGCGGCGAAGCCGTCCCGCCCGTCCGGCGGCCCGGCCACCGCGGCCTCCCCGACCGCAGCCGGTTCCTCGCTCAACGCCGCCCGCCGTGCCGACGACCTCGCCCGCGCCACCGACGGCCGTACCGTCGACGTGCTGGTCGTCGGCCTGGGCGCCACCGGTGCCGGAGCCGCCCTCGATGCCGCCGCCCGCGGGCTGAGCGTGGTCGCCATCGACGCCCACGACCTCGCCTTCGGCACCTCGCGCTGGAGCTCCAAGCTCATCCACGGCGGCCTGCGCTACCTGGCCTCCGGGCAGCTCGACGTCGCCCACGAGAGTGCCGTCGAACGCGGCATCCTGATGGAGCGCACCGCCCCCCACCTCGTACGCGCCCAGCCGTTCGTCCTGCCCCTGACCCCCATGGTCAGCCGCGCGCAGGCAACCCTGGCCTGGGCCGGATTCCGGGCCGGCGACACCCTGCGCCTGGCCGCCCGCACCGCCCGCGCGACGCTGCCCGCACCACGCCGCCTCTCCGCCGCCGAGACCCGCCACCTCGCTCCCGCGCTGCGCGCCGACGGCCTGCGGGGCAGCCTGCTGTCCTGGGACGGGCGCGTGACGGACGACGCCCGCCTGGTCACCGCCCTGGCCCGCACCGCGGCGGCGCAGGGCGCCCGGATCCTCACCCGGGTCCGAGCCCTCGACCTGACCTCCACCGGCGCCCGCATACGCGACGAACTCACCGGCCAGGAAGGCGAGATCCGCGCCCGCGCCGTCATCAACGCCTCCGGAGTGTGGGCAGGAGACCTCGTCGACGGCGTGCGTATCCGCCCCTCCCGCGGCACCCACCTCGTCCTGCGCTCCGAGCACCTCGGCCCGCTCCCGGCCGGCCTGCACATCCCCATCCCCGGTGAGACCAACCGCTTCGTGCTCGTCCTGCCCCAGGGCGACGGCCGCGTCTACGTCGGACTCACCGACGAGCCGGTGGACGGAGACATCCCCGACGTCCCCGAGGTCCCCGAGACCGACATCGGCTTCCTCCTCGACGTCCTCGGCTCCGTCCTGGACAGTCCGGTGCGCCGCGAGGACGTCGTCGGAGCCTTCGCCGGACTGCGCCCCCTGCTGGACGCGCCGCCGACCCGGCCCGGCGCCGCCCCGCGCACCGCTGACATCTCCCGCCGCCACGCCGTCCTGACGTCCTCCGTCGGGGTGACCACGGTCGTGGGCGGCAAGCTCACGACCTACCGGCGCATGGCCCAGGACGCCGTCGACGCCGCGGTGGCGACCCACAATCTGCCCGCGGGCCCCTCACCCACGGCCACCCTTCCCCTCGTGGGCGCCGCCACGCCGCGCACGCTCTCCGCACTCCGTGCCCCCCGTCGCCTCGTCCAGCGCTACGGCACCGAGGCCGAGGCCGTGCACGCCCTCGCCGAACGGCACCCTGACCTCGCGGCCCCGCTCCTGCCCGGCCACCCCGTCACCGGCGCCGAAGTCCTCTGGGCGGCCCGCCACGAAGGCGCCCTGGACGAGGCGGACCTCCTCGACCGCCGCACGCGCATCGGCCTGGTCCCGGAGGACCGTGCCGAAGCCCTGGCCGCCGTGAGGGAGATCATCGAGGACGCGCTGCCGTGACCGAGCCGCTCCGGACGGCAGCCCTGCCCTGGAGACGAGACGACAAGGGCTGTGCCTGATGGACCATCAGGCACGACCCGGGTCGTGCTCGTTTCCCGGGGAGCGCCGTACGAATCAGACGGCCGGGAGCGAAGGGTCGGGCGTCCAGGGCGTGGGTGCGGTGACGGACCAGCGTTCGTGGTCCCGCCAGTCCCCGTCGATGTAGAGGTAGGCGGGCGAGACGCCTTCGTAGCGGAAGCCCAGTCGCCGGACGACGGCCAGGGACGCCTTGTTCCCGGGCTGGATGTTGGCCTCCAGCCGGTGGAGCCGCAGGTCGGTGAAGGCGTGCTGCAGGGTGAGGGCCAGCCCTTCGGTCACGTAACCGTGCCCCGCGGACGGCGCGAAGGCCGCGTACCCGAGGGACGCGCCCTGATAGCGGCCCCTGATGATCGAGTTGACGTTCACCATGCCGGCTGCCGCGCCGGTCTCCCGGACGCGTATCAGGAAGCCCCGGTTGCTGCCGTCGTCGAAGCGGCGCATCCAGGCGTGGAATTCCCCGGCGTCGGCCGGCAGCTGCATCCACGGATGGTGCAGCTCGGCACTGGCCCGCACGAGCGTGCAGAACTCGTCCTGGTCGGAAAGGGTGAGCGGGTGCAGTTCAACCCGTGACGGCGTCTTGATCATGCCTCAACGTTAGGGCAGTGGGCCGAGGGGTACCCGGGCTAGGCTCTACCGCCCGTACGGACGCCTCACGGGCCGGGGCAGAGGCGGTGCTCACCTGACCGGGTAGCGTACGCCCCCACCGGCCCGGCCGTGTTCCGCGGCCTGCTTCACTCCGGACAGATCTTGTTGCACTTGCCGTCGTCGTTGCGGGGCCACTCACAGCAGGCGTGGTGCGCCGAGCGTGTGGCCTCGACGGTGTCGCGATCGACGAACTCCGTGACGATGCGGCCGTCGTCGATGCGCGTGACCCCTACCTGCTTCTTGAAGTCGATCTTGAGGATCTCGAGCTCCAACCTTCTGCAGGTCACCGCATACCGCTTGGCTGCCTCGGGGTGCCTGGCAAACAGTTTGTCGACTTCTTCGAAGAAGTCAGGGTCGCGTTCTGGCCCGCAGGCGGGCTTGGTGTTCATGGTTGCGCTCCCCGGCGTCGGGTGCTTGGAGCCCCTCGACCATCGTCTCGCAGCAGGCAACCCGGTGCCACCGAGCCCTGGAACGTGTCCGGTTCAACCATGCACGGGTCGTATGCGGTCCTTGGTGGACCGGCGGCGGGAAGGAAGGGGCGTGACCGTGCCGCGGCGCAAGGTGGCGCTCGTCCGGGCTTCACCGGGTGGCCGGCTGACGGCAGCACGGATGAGGGAGTCGCCTGCGAGACTGCACGCCGGGACGGAAGGGGAGGGGGAGCCGGATGAGCCGGTGGAAGGCGACGTGGGGGCGGTCCTGGCCGGTCCCGGCCCTGGTGGGCGCGATCATGGTGTCGGTGGCGGCCTGCTCACCGGAACTGCGCCCGCTCGCCGCGGTGTACCTGGACGGGGACGGGACGCCGCACGCGCTGCTGAGAGCGTGCGACGAGGACGGCCGCATCCGCGGTCCGTGGCTGCAGGGCAGACTGCCTACGGAGGCTCCGGACGGCGCCACTGCGGACGCGGAGGAGCAGGACGCCGAGGCCGAGGCGTCCGCGGGCGAGGCGTCCGCGATGGCGCAACCGTGGATCGGCTGGGACACCGCCGGCCTGCACGAGGCCGCGGACTTCCCCCTCTTCTCGCCGCCGACGGCGTGGAAGGCCGTGAGCAGGGGCCCGCAGACCCTGCGGCCGGGCTACGAGTACGAGCTGGGCTTCGCCGACCCGAGTGACTCCTACGTCTACAACGGTCTGGTGACCTTCGACGCCGGACAACTGGCCGCGCTGCCCCCGGGGCAGGTACTGACCGCGCGGGGCGCTATGACACGAGAGGCCTTCGAGGACGCCGCGCGCAGCGCGTGTTGACCGTCCACCTCGTGCGGGCGAGGTTCTGGGCGGGCCCCGCGCCGTGCGAATTACGCGAGGCCGCCTGGAGAAGCACCCATCGGGGTGTCACTGCGACGGTACGGCGCGCCGCCCAGGTGCGCACGTCGGTCCGTGACCGAGGTCGTCGACGACCTTGTCGAAGTAGGTCCAGCCGTCCACTTCGACGTTCTTCCGTCCTGGCCCAAGGTCCAGGACGGGCGCGGCGGCCTCCAGGAGGCGCCGTACCGTCCCTGGTTCGTAGAGGTTGAGATGGTTTCGGTCGGACAGCCGGATGGCCGTGCCCGACTCGAAGTAGCAGTGGGAGATGACGCGGTCCGGCGTGGGCCGGAACACGAACGACAGGCGCCGTCCGGACCGCCCTCCACGGCGCGCCGGATCCGGGAACAAGGACAACGCCAGGGAACAGTCCTCGTAGGCGGGGCGCAGGCGTTGCCGCACCGACCAGTACCAGGTTCCCCGGTCGGTGACGAGGCGGCGGAGGCGTCGATCGTTCTTCACGGCTCCACCGTAGGGACGGACGGAGCCGCAGGCAGCGGAATTTCCCCTCACCACGGTGGCGACCGTGCGGCTCAGGCACTACGGCCACCCCGCGATCCGGCGGGCCTCGGGGCTTGGCGCACCGTGAGCTTGTCGCGCGGCCCAGACGGAGAAGGCGCGCGTGGCCGGACAGGCGTACATGACAGGATGGCGGCCATGAACCACTCCGCCCCTGGCGACGACGTGTCGACCGCCCTTCACGATGCCCGCTCCACGTCGTGGTCCCTCAGAGCGGATGCCGGCCGGCGGCTGGCGAACGCGGCGGAGGACCCTGAAGTGGCCGGGGTGCTCCACCGGTTGCTGCTGGACGGGCAGGACACGGCGGTGACCCAGGAGACGGCGGAAGCGCTGCTCGGGCGCGGCGACGTCTGCGGACTGCGACTGGTCCTCGCCGCACGCGCGGTGGCCGACGACGACGCGGGGGATCATCTCGCCGCCGCCCTCACCAATGTCTTCCGCCAGTCCGACGAGGGCTGCGAACGGCTGGACACCCTCGCCTCCGCGTTGGTGTCCGATGCGGACCCCTCCGTCGCCGAACAGGCCAGGAGGGTTCTCGCGCCCTGGTAGGGGCGGGCGATGTGGCGCGGCCGGCGTGGGCGAGCGTTCCGCCGACTGAACAGCGATCTTCTCGGGTCCTGACCGATGGGGGCAGGACGGTCACAGCCGTGCGGCCGTGCGGATCAGGCCGGCCAGGGCGAGGGAGCGGCTGTGGGCGGGCCAGGCGATGTGGGTCACGACGGGAGGCGCGTCGGTCAAGGGGACGGCCGTGTGCTCGGCCCACAGCCAGGAGCGGGCGGAGTCGGGGACGACCGCCACGGTGCGTCCGAGGGCGATCAACTGGGCCAGTTGCGTCTGGTTGTGGATCTCGGGGCCCGGTCCGGGTGCGTAGGTGCCGTGGGTGGGCCAGCGGGCGAGCGGCAGATCGGGGACGTTCCTGACATCGGCCAGGGACAGGGTCCCGCGGGCGGCCAGGGGGTGCCCGGCAGGCAGGACGGCAACCTGCCCCTCGGTCGTCAGTGCCTCGCTGTCGAACCCGGCGAGGGAGTTCCAGGGCGTGTGCATGAGGGCGACATCAGCGCGTCCGTCACGCAGCAGCTCCTCCTGCTCGGAGATGCCGCACGGCAGCACCTCGATGTCGGCACTGTCGGGCTCGGCCGCGTAGGCGTCGAGGAGTTGACGCAGCAGTTCGTGGGACGCGGCGGCCTTCACCGCGAGGACCAGCCGACCGCGGGGGCCGTCCGGGCTGTCGGCACCGCCGGCGCGCCGGGTGCGGCGGGCGGCGGCAGCGGTCGCGTCGAGGGCCGCCCGTCCCTCGTGCAACAGCACCTCGCCGGCACCGGTCAGGCGGACGCCACGGCGGTTGCGCTGCAGCAGACAGACCCCGAGGCGCCGTTCGAGCTGCTGGATCGCGCGCGACAGCGGCGGCTGGGCCATGCCGAGGCGTTCGGCGGCACGCCCGAAGTGCAGTTCCTCGGCGACGGCCACGAAGTACCTCAACTCGCGGGTCTCCAGGGTGTCCACGGCCGCAGCATACGCGGTGATACCTGGCAGGTATGACAGGACACCGTATCGGTGTTGGCCGCGCCACTCGTCCGCGAGCCAACATCATCGGCATGAGCGAAACGATGATCGCGCTGGTGACCGGCGCGAACAAGGGCATCGGGTACGAGATCGCGGCCGGGCTGGGCAGCCTCGGGTACCGCGTGGGCGTCGGAGCCCGCGACGCCGCCCGGCGCGAATCCGCCGTCGGGAAGCTGCGCGCCGTCGGCGTGGACGCGTTCGGGGTCCCGCTGGACGTGACCGACGACCAGAGCGTCACCGATGCCGCGGAACTGGTCGAACGGCGGGCCGGGCGCCTGGACGCCCTGGTCAACAATGCCGGCATCTCGGGGGAGATGGGCCCGGGTTGGGTGCAGGACCCGACCGCGCTCGACCTGGAGGTGCTCCGCGCGGTCGTGGACACCAACGTCATGGGTGTCGTCCGGGTGACCAACGCGATGCTGCCACTGCTGCGGCGCTCTGCCTCGCCACGCATCGTCAACGTGTCCAGCAGCGTCGGCTCCCTGGCCCGGCAGACGGACCCGGACATCGAGATCCCGATCATGGCGGCCTACGCGCCGTCGAAGTCGTTCCTCAACGCCCTCACCGTGCAGTACGCCCGGCAGTTCGCCGGAACGAACATCCTGATCAACGCCACCTGCCCGGGTCTGGTCGCCACCGACTTCACCGGCTTCCAGGGCCCCCGCACTCCGGAACAGGGCGCGGCCACAGCGATCCGGCTCGCGACCCTGCCCGAGGGCGGACCCACCGGTTCGTTCTTCGAGGACGCCGGCGTCGTCCCCTGGTGATCACCAACCCGTCCTCGCCCGGTGCGGTGCGGTGCGGTGCGGTGCGGTGCGGTGCACTGCGGTGCGGTGCCTGCGAGTCGGAGGACTACCAGGCGACGGGGTGGGCGAGTTCGGTCACGGCCTGAAGTGCGGCTCGGGGGAGGGCGAAGCGTTCTCGGGCTTGGAGGACGGCGGCGAGGTGGTCGGCCGTCCGCGGTCCCCAGTCGAAGAGCTGTACGGCCTGTTCGGGTGTGGCGAGGATCCGTCGGCAGCGGGATCCCGCTGCCGCTTCGGGGCCGAGGCCGGTGAGGCGTGCGGCCCACCGCACGTGGGCCACGGGTGCGGCCGGGGCCGTCAGATGGCCGACGCGGACCGGATCGGTCAGGTGCGCGAGGGCGCTGTCGGCGACGGTGCGGATCAGCGTGGCGAGCGCGTCGCCGTCGTCCGAGGGTACGGGCGGGCCACCGGGCAGGGCAGCGGCGCCCGTGTCCGGGTCGAGGAGGAGCAGTACTCGGCCGTCGGGCGCGAACAGCCAGCCCGAACACGGGCCGACGGGAAGACCGTCCGGGGCCGGGCCACGCCGGAAGGGGGAGTGGTCACGGGGCCGCGGAGTGCTCAGGGCGCCAAGGCGATCGAGGACGCCCGGGGCGATCGGGACGCCGTTCTCCAGGATCGCCGCGCCGGCGCCGTTGATGCGGGCACGGAGCGCGGACAGGGCGCGGCGGGCGTCGCGGGGCGCCATCAGGTCGGCCAGACGGGCCGGCTCGACGAAGTCGATCGCTTTGATCTCGCGTTCAGGGAGTCGGACGGCGTCGATCCTGGCGTCGTCCCACGTCCCGCCGTCGAAGACGTGCAGCAACTCGCCGGGAAACCGCAGCGCCGGCGGTGCGCCCATGGTGGCGCGGGACACCCAGTCGACCGCGAGGCCTTGGTCGACGACAGCCGTGACACCCAGCTCCTCGTGCAGCTCGCGAGCGGCCGCGCGGGCGGGCGATTCGCCCGCGTCCACGGCCCCGCCGGGCAGAAGGCAGGTCTCCAGGTAGTCGACGTGCTGGACCATGACCTGCCCGAGCGTGTTCGTGATCAGCACGGACGTGCCGGCCCACAAGGCGGCCGAGGCGCGCAGCGCCCCGTACTCCTCGTCGGTCAGTGCCGGGCCCGGCTGTTCGTCGGGGGTGGAAGTCGGGGTCATCGTTCTCCAGGGGGGTGGGGATTCAGCGGGGTAAGGCAGTGGGCCAGGCCGGCCGCCTCGACGGTGAGAAGGGTGATCCGGTGCGTGCGTACGTGGTCGGGGTGGCCCGTCGCCCGGCTCAGGGCGTCGTGCCCGACCACCACGTCGGGCCGGAACGCGCGGATGGGGGCGACGAGTCGGCCGAAGGCGGGCGAACACCCCGAGCAGGGGTTGGCGGGAACGGATTCATGCCGGCTCCTCAGATGAGGGGAGAGGGGACTCATGCCCAGAAGCGGGTACGGAAATGCCGGGAAGGTCCTGGTCCGCTTCCCTGGAGAGGGGGCGCGTGCCCTCCTCTGTGTCCGGACGACCGGGCGTCGAACGCGCGCCCCCGCCCCAGGGCCGCGCCCGAGCTGCCCCGAGCACAGCGGGAGCCGACCACGGCGGGAGCCGAGCACAGCGATAGCCGAGCACGGCGGGAGCCGACCACGGCGGGAGCCGAGCACAGCGATAGCCGAGGACAGCGGGAGCCGAGCACAGCGGGAGCCGAGCTGTGCCGCCCGGCTCCCGCTGTGTCGTTCGCCCCGATGAAGTCGGGCCTGAGGAGGGGCCTCTACCGGCCCGCCCCCGCCCCTGCCTCGACGCCCGACCCCCTCCGCTCCTGCTCCCTCTCCGCCCGCCTCTCATCCGATCCGGGCTCCGCCCGGTGCCCCCGCCGCACCGGCCACCACATGCCCCGCCCCAGCAGTGCCGCCGCCGCCGGCACCAGCAGGAGGGACAGGACGAAGGCCGACAGCAGGATGCCCAGGGCCGTGGCGAAGCCGATCTGTCGGGTGGACGGCTCCGCGTTCACCGCGAGGCTGCCGAAGGAGGCGGCGAGGACGAGGCCCGCCGTGGCGATCGCCGGCGCCGTGTGCCGTACCGCCCGGGCCACCGCGGCGCGGGCCGTGCCCGGCCGGGCCATCTCCTCGCGCAGCCGGTCGCTGATGAGGATGTTGTAGTCCGTGCCGAGGGCCACCACGAACAGGAACAGGACCAGCGGCAGGACGAAGTTCACGCCCGGCTCGCCCCCGAGGTGCTGGAAGACCAGCGTGGAGGCGCCGAACGTCGCCGCGAAGCACAGTCCGACCGCGAGCATCAGGACGACCGGAGCGAGCAGGCTGCGCAGCAGCACCAGCAGGATGAGCGCGATCAGCGCCGCGGCCACCGGGAACACGGTCCGCAGGTCCTCGTCGACGGCCGTGGCCACGTCGGCGAACACGGCCGCCGTGCCGCCCACATGAGCCGTCAGTCCGGTCGGCGTCGCCTCCCGCACGGCCTCGCGCACGGGTCCCGCTACGAGGTCGCGAGCACGTTGGCTCTGCGCGTCCGCCGTCAGGTACGTGTCCAGGCGTGCGGCGGTGCGATCGGCGTTGAAGACGGGGGAGCTCACCTTGCCCACGCCCTCGACCCGGGACAGCGCCTTCGGCAGGTCGCCCAGCGCGGCGGCGTCCAAGGTGTGCCCGGCCTCGGCGGTGACGTACACCGTCGTCGGGTCGGAGACCCCCGGCGGCAGGGCGCGGGCGATCTCCCGCGCCGTCGCCGCGGCCGCCGTCTCCTGCGGGGTGCCGCCGGTGGTGAAGTCCATGCGCACGCCCGTCACCCCGACCGCGAGCGCGCCGAGCAGCGCGATCGACGCCGTCAGCACCAGCATCGGGCGGCGCGCCACCAGGTCTCCGGTACGGCCGGCCGTACCGGGCCGCTCGGCCTTCCGCAGGCTCCGCGACGGCCAGAACATCCGCCGCCCCGCCACCGCGAGCACAGCCGGCATCAGCGTCAGGCTCGCGAGGAGCATCACCAGCACCGCCACGGCCACCGAAGGCCCGAGGACCCGGAACTGTCCGAACGTCGCCACGCCCAGCGTGGCGAAGGCCGCCACGATCGTCAGCGCGGCCGACGTCACCGCGGTGCCGACCCGGAGGGCGACGAACGCGGCCACCTCCCGGTGGTCCGCCTCAGGCCGCTTCCGCAGCTCCTCGCGGAAGCGGAACAGCAGGAAGAGGAAGTAGTCGACGCCGATGCCGACGAGGACCGTGGCGATGAGGCTCGGGGTGCCCGGGTCGAGGTCGAAGCCCGTCAGCAGGGCGGCCCCCACCACCGTGCCGGCCGCCGCGCCGCCCACCACGGACACCGCGAACAGGGGCACGAACGCGGCCAGCACACTGCGGAACACCAGCACGTTGATCAGCACGATCAGGCCGACCATCACCAGACCCACGACCGTCTGCGTGCTCTTCTCCGCATCCGCGCGGTCCACCACGTCCGCCACGCCACCGGTGAACCCGGTACGCAGCCCGGCGTCGCCGAACTCCTGCTCGGCACGGTCCTGGAAGGCCCGGTACAGGGCGTGCATCCCCGGATCGGTCGTATTGCCCAGCAGGCGCGCGCTCAGCAGCGCGAACGACCCGTCGGGCGCGGTCATCGCCGGGGCCACCGAGGGGACCTGGGAGTAGTCCTTGGACAGCCCGCGGATCTCCTCCTCGCTCCACGGCATCTCCACGCGCTCGGCACTCAGCCCGCGCGCCACCTCACCCACCCGGCGCCGGTCCGCGTCGGCCAGCGGCTTGCCGTCGCGCCGGGCCACCAGGACCGTCACCGTGCCGGCGTCCGGCTTCGCGCCGAACTTCTCCTCGGCGACGTGCAGCGCCGCGGCCGCGTCGTACTCCGAGGGCAGGAAGCCCGCGCTGTCGGTCTGCGTCACACGGAAGACCAGCACCTGGCCCATGAGGGACACGAAGATGCCGAGCACCGCCCACAAGGCGATCACCCGCCAGGGTTTGCGGGTCGAGAATCCGGTCAGGGCGCGAATCACGGAAGTCCTCCGGTGCGGGTGCGGGTAAGGGGGCGGGTAGGTCAGCGGCCGCCGGAACGATTCCGCGCACGAAACACGTACGAGGTCCGCCTGCGAGGCAGGGGTGGCGCGCCGCGTACCGGGCGGCTCCCGGTACCCCTCCAGGACATCAGCGGTGATCGGCCCGGACCTCGGCGCCGGGGACGAGAATCCGCCTGGGACCACGGCCCCCCGCCGTTCCACGACCGGGAGCCTGCTCCCGGTACCCGATCCCCCCGGGTCCCGACCCGGAGCAGCACACGGCGCTGACACAATGGGGCGCATGACGGACAAGCCGCAGCTCAGTACGCCACCGCGGCGATCTCACGGGAAGCACCCAGGGGGCGACATGAAGCGGCGCGAGGGCGAAACACGCCTGGGCCGGATACGGGGCGCGGTGGCTCCGGGGAGCAGCGCCGCCCGTTCACGGCGTCGCGGCTCCGGACTGTGGAGCCAGCACGACGGGCTCGTCGCCGTCGGTGCCGCCGCCGTCGACCTCGTCGGCTTCACCGTCACCAGTCAGATGGACCAGGGCCACGTGCCGGCGGCCGGCTGCCTGGTCGTGGTCGGCGCCTCCCTGCTGCTGGTCGCCCGTCGTCGCGCCCCGCTGTGCGTCCTGGCCGGGGTCCTGGTGATGAACCTGTCGCTCAACTGGTTCAGTGCGGTGGGCCAGCACTACGGCGCCGCGACCGTCGTCGCGCTCTTCACCGTCGTACGCCACCACCGTGCCGCCGTCGGGGCCCTGGCCGTCGCAGGCTGCATCGCGCTGCTCCAGTTCGTGCACCCGTTCCTGCCCGCGCGGTCGCTGCTCGACTTCGCCGGCAACGCCACGTCCGGGCTGTTCGTCGCGGGCGCCGCCGTCGCCGTCGACCGCTGGCAGCGCAACGCCGAGACCCACCGGCGGCTGCTCGCCGACCGGGCCGTCGCCGACGAACGCCGCCGCATCGCACGCGAACTGCACGACATCGTCGCCCACCACCTCACGACCATGCAGCTGCTCGCCGGCGGCGCCCGCGCCAACCTCGACCGGTCGCCCGAGACCGCCCGCGAGGCCCTCATCACCCTGGAGGGCTCCGGTCGTACCGCCCTGCACGAGATGCGCCACCTGCTCGACGTGCTGCGCGCGGGCGACGAGAACGACGAGGGCGAGGCCACCGCGCCGCAGCCCGGCATCGACGACCTCGACCGCATCGTCGAGGACAGCCGCCGGGCGGGCCTGCCCACCGCCCTCACCACCGAGGGCGACCCCCGGACGCTGCCGCCGAGCGTCGCGCTCGCCGTCTTCCGCATCGTCCAGGAAGCCCTCACCAACGCACGCAAGTACGCCGGCCAGGGCGCGAAGGTGGACGTCCTCCTCACCTACGCACCGCAGGAGGTACGCGTCAGCGTCACCGATGACGGCCGGCTTCCCGACCACCAACCGGCCGCGCGCGGCTCCGGCTACGGTCTCATGGGCATGCGCGAACGCGTCGCGCTGCACGGAGGCACGCTGCACGCCGGCCCCGGGGACGGCGGTTTCACCGTACGCGCCCGGCTGCCCCTGCCCCTGCCCACCGACCGCCAGGAGGCGTACGCGTGACCCCGCCCGTCACCGTCCTCATCGCCGACGACCAGCCCCTCGTCCGTCGCGGCCTCGCCCTGATGCTCGCCCCGGAACCGGACTTCGAGGTCGTCGCCGAGGCCGCCGACGGCGCGGAGGCGGTGCGCCTGGCCCACGAGCACCGGCCCGACGTGGTCATCATGGACATCCGCATGCCCGTCCTCGACGGCATCGCCGCCACGGAGCGCCTCACCGCGGAACTCGCCGACTGCCGCGTTCTCGCCCTGAGCACCTTCGACATGGACGAGCACGTGGTGGCCGCCCTGCGTGCCGGGGCCTGTGGCTTCCTGCCCAAGGACATCTCGCCCGAGGACCTGGTCGCCGCCCTGCACGTCGTCCGCGACGGCGAGGCGATCCTCGCGCCCAGACTGCTCACCCGTCTCATCTCCCGCCACGTCACCGCGTCCGCGCCCGCCGTCGCACCCCCGGCGCCCGCGAGCGCCGACGGGCTCACGCCCCGCGAGCGGGAGGTGTGGCGGCTCATCGCGACCGGTCTGGACAACACGGAGATCGCCGACCGGCTCGGCCTCAGCGCCTCCACGGTCAAGAACCACATCACCGGTCTCTTCGCCAAACTCGCCGTTCGCGACCGGGCCCAGGCGGTCATCGCCGCGTACGAATCGGGCCTGGTAGCGGCTCGTCGGGAGGCGTGACACCGGGGCCGGCCGCAGCGCGAACTTCCGGCCGCGTGGCAGCGCCCGCTCAGACGTCCACGATCGCCGTGCACGACCAGCCCCGCGCATCCGGACCGATGCGGAGCCCCTGTCGGGAGACGCCCTTCGGCGTGGCTCCGACGACGTCGACGTCCGTGAGCGGGGCGACTGCCGCCCGCACTTCCAGGCCGCCGTCGTCGGCCGTCTCCACCTCCACGTCCACCGGGACCCGGCCGGCGACCTCGAGCCCCAGGACGATCTCGTCGAGCAGTTCGGCCAGCAGGTCCTCGTCGCTGCCCGGCTCGAAGAGCAGCCGGTCCACGGCGGTGGGCCGGACGCCCGACACCTCGGCGAAGCACTCGACCATCCCGAGCACCGCCTCCGCCAGACAGGCCTCGCGAGTCGAGCCCCATGCCTGCACACGCGCGTCGGCGGCGTGCGGCACCGATCGGTGGCCATTTGCGGCCATGTGCACCTCCGCAGTCCTCGCGGGCCCCGCCGGACGCTCCAGGCCCCGATGCCCGTCGTCTACCCGGCCCTCCGGGGCGCACGCGTCGCGCCACCCGTACGGGCGTGGTCAGCGTCTTGCCGGCGCCGGGCCGGACCCGGGGGCCAGGCGGCGTCGCCGCTCGCGCCGCTCGCGCGCGTGGCGGTCGAGTTCCTCCATGAGGCGGCGGCCCCGGTGTTCGGGGTCGAGTTCGTCGAGTACGCGGTCGAACTCGGCGAGCAGGGAGCCGTAGAGCTGCCAATGGCCGGGCTCCCGCAGGGCGCTGGCCAGGAGCAGTTCGGCCGCGCGGGCGCGGCGGGCGCGGGCGGCTCGCAGTTCGCCCGCGAGCCGCGTCTCGGCCGCCTCGGCGGCCCGGGTGTCCGGGGCCGTGACGAGGACGGCGTAGCTGACGAAGGCGTCTGCGGTGTGCTGGGCCGTCTCCTGCAGGACGAGAGCGGTCGGCCGGGGCAGCAGGGGCTCGCCGGCGCGCGCCTTCGCGAGGTCGGTGACGCTGCGGGCCAGAACGCGCAGGACGACGGCGCAGATCTCCAGGGTGTCGAGCCCGGTGCGCAGCACGATGCGGTGCAGCAGGCCCTCCTTGACGCGCGGATTGAACCTCAGGCTGTCCTCGGCCGTGCGCAGCGCGGCATCCACGTCGGCCACGTCGTTGTCGAGCCGCCGGGCCTCGAGCAGCCGGGCCGCCGCGCGCTCCACCGGGGGTGCCCCGGTGAACTCCTCGGCCACGTCCAGCAGCAGCCTGCGCATGCGCCGGGCGAGGTCTCCGATCGAGTCGCTCGCCGTGTCCACCCACACGGGCGGGGCGAGCAGCAGATTGAAGAGCAGTCCCACGACGGCCCCGATCATGGTCTCCAGGACGCGGTCCCAGGCGGTGGCGGCGACCTGGGTCACCCCGAGGACCAGCATCGCGCTGATGGCGACCTCGGGAATGAACTCCTCGACCCGCACGAACCGTCCGACGACGAGGGAGGCCAGGATCACGAGGGCGAGGCTCCACCACGACAGCCCGACGATGACACTGAACGCGATGGCGATCAGGACGCCGACGACCACGGAGTTGACCCGGCGCAGGCTCGTGGTGAGCGTCGAGTAGAGCGTGACCTGCACGACGAGCAGCGCGGTCAGCGGTGCCGTCAGTGGCGCCGGCTCGCTGCTGAGCCAGAGTGCGGCGACGTACGACAGTGTCGCCGCCGCCGTGGAGCGCAGGGTCTGGACGACGAAGGGATCATGCCGCAACCGTTTCGCCACGTGGGCGTACCGGGCGGTCCGTCCGCTGAGCTGTGCCATCTGGTCCCTCCTGCCCTGCGGACGCGAGTCCACACCGCCCCCACTCTTACAGAAAGGTGGTGAAGGATCTTGCAGGGCGCGAGGTCCGCTGTTTGACTGCCCCGCATGACCAGCAGCGACAGCGCCCTCGACAACGCTGGCAACTTCGCCGGCGGCACCGACGCCGGCATCGATGCCGACACGGACCCGGACACGGACGCGGATGCGGATGCGGATGCGGACACGAGCCCGGGCCCGGACGTCGACGCCGAGACGGACCTCGACCTCGCCACCGAGAGCGAACTCGACGCCGACGCGGACGCGGACGTCGACGTCGACGCCGACGCCGACGCCGACGTCGACATCGACGTCGACGTCGACGTCGACGCCGACGCCGACGCCGACATCGACGTCCTCGTCCTCGGAGGCGCCGGGGTCGACACCATCGTGTACGTCCCCGAACTGCCCCTGCCGTACGCCGACAGCCACATGATCCGGCCCGGCATCGTGACCCGGGCCGGACAGACCGGGGACTTCGTCGCGCTGGGGCTGCACCGGCTCGGGCTGCGCACCCATCACCTGGACATGCTCGGCGCCGACCCCGAGGGCGACCTCGTCCGCGGCTTCCACCGGGACCAGGGCATCCCGCTGACCGAGGTGCGCCAACCCGCCGGGACGAAGCGGGCCGTGAACCTCGTCGGTCCCGACGGCCGTCGGCTGTCCCTCTACGACGCCACCCGCGGCCGCGACGACGACCGACTGCCCCCGCAGGTCGTCAAGGCGCTCGCCGCCCGCAGCGGGCACGCGCACGTGTCCCTCACCCAGCCCTGCGCCCACGCCCTGCCCGAGCTGCGGGACTCGGGTGTCACGATCTCGACCGACCTGCACGACTGGGACGGACGCGACGCCTATCACGAGCCCTTCGCCCTCACCGCCGACCTCGTGTTCCTCTCCACCACCGCGCTCGACGACCCCGAGCGCACCCTGCGGGACATCGCCGCCCGGGGCCGCGCCTCCGCGGTCATCGGGACGTCCGGCGCCGCCGGCGCCCACCTCCTCACCGGGCCCGACGCCGAACTCGTGCACATCCCCGCCGTCAGCCCGCCCGCTCCCGTCGTCGACAGCAACGGCGCCGGCGACGCCTTCGTCGCCGGATTCCTCCACGCCTGGCTCGCCGGTGCGCCGGTCCTCACCTGCGCCCTGCACGGCGCCGTGGCCGGGGCGTACGCCTGCACCGTGCCCTCGACCCGTGCCGACGCCATCGGGCGTGACGCACTCCTGGCGGAGGTGGCCCGGCTGCGCGGCGCTGCAGGCGGTCACTGACGGGCGCCACGGCGAAGCGGGGGCAGAACCGCCGGAGGGCCACCTGCCGTGGGGTCGGACCCGTCCGGAAATCCCACCCGGTCGCTTCCGGGCGGCTCCCGGCCGCCGGCGTTCGCGCGGCCTACTGTGCCTCCTGACGTGACGCCCCCGCGGACGGAGAGGAGCCGGGCCCGTGGAGAACGGCAAGTCGGCCGGCGATGCCGGGTCCTCGCCGCCGGAGCCTCCGGAACGGGCGGACGGCGGGTGGGCCTGGGCGCCGCTGCCGGCGGTCTGCGCCGGCTACTTCATGGTGATCCTGGACGTCACGATCCTCAATGTCGCCGTGCCGGTCATCGGCAGGGAACTGCAGGCCTCCCTGACCGGAATCCAGTGGATCACCGACGGCTACACCCTGGTCTTCGCCGGGTTCCTGCTGACCGGCGGCGCGCTCGGCGACCGGCTCGGCAACCGCCGGGTGTTCTGCTGGGGCGTCGTCGTCTTCACCCTCTCCTCCGCCGGCTGCGCACTGGCACCCGACACCGCCGCCCTGGTGGGCGCGAGGCTGGCGGAGGGCCTCGGCGCCGCGTTGATCGTGCCCGGTTCCCTCGCCCTGCTCCAGCAGGCCTACCCGGCACCGGCCGCACGCTCGCGGGCCTTCGGGCTGTGGGGTTCGATGGCGGGCATCGCAGCCTCGGCAGGGCCGCTGCTGGGCGGCCTGCTCGTCTCCACCGTGGGCTGGCGGTGGGTGTTCGTCATCAACCTGCCCGTCGGCGCCGCCTGCCTGCTGCTGACCCTTCGGTACGTCGCCGCCTCGCCCCGGAACCCCGGCCGGGCACTGGACTGGCCGGCGCAGTGCGCGGTCGTCGCCGGGGTCGCGCTGCTGACGGCGTCCCTCAACGAGGCGGGCCGGCGGGGATGGTCCGATCCGGTCGTGGTCACCGGCCTGGCACTCGCCGCGGTGTCCGCGGCGGCCTTCGTCCTGCGTGAACGGCTGGCCCGCTCGCCCGCCCTCCCGCTGGAACTGCTGCGCTCACGGCCCCTGGCCGGCGGCGCGGTCATCGGCCTGCTCTTCAACTTCGCCTTCTACGGCATGGTGTTCACCGCCAGCCTGCAGTTCCAGCAACAGCGCGGCTTCAGCGCCCTGGAAACCGGGCTTGCGCTCTTCCCGGCCGTGGCGGTGACCATGTTCGCCTCCATCCTGTCCGGCCGGCTCGCCGCCCGCACCGGTCACCGGCCCCTGGTCGTCGCCGGCATGCTGCTGGGGGCGTTGGGCCTGGCCGGCTGGGCGCTCGCCGGGACCGACACCGCCTACCCGCTGCTCGCCCTCTTCATGACGGCCGCCGGCTTCGGCACCTCCTTCGCGCTCACCGGCACCACCACCACCGTCATGGGTGCCGCGCCGCCCGCGTACGGCGGTGCCGCCTCCGCCCTCTTCAACACGACGCGCCAGATCGGCAGCGCCACCGGGGTCGCGCTCGGCGGCAGTCTCCTCGCCACCGCCGGCCACGGCACGGGCGTCCGGATCAGCATGGCCGCCGGCACCCTCGCCTACCTCGGCGCGGCCGCCCTCGCCCGGCACGCCATTCCGGCCGGACGCACGAGCACTGCCCGCCCGTGACGGTCTGTCCCCTGGAGCGGTCCACGGCAGGGAGGGCCCCGGCTCAGCTCCGGGGCCACTCCAGGTAGGTGAACTCGTCCGCCGGGCCCACGGGGGACGAGTAGCCGTTCGAGAGGACGGTGATGTCGTCTCGGCGCCGGGCCGAACGGCACGGCCGGCCCGGCGCCGAGCTCAGGCACACGGACCGGCACGGCCGGCTCAGCACCCGGCTCAGGCAGGCCGACCGGCACGGCCGGCCCGGCGCCCGGATCAGGCACGCGGACCGGCACGGCCGGCCCGGCGCCCGGATCAGGCACGCTCCGGGCGCGGTCCGCGCCATGGTGCGGGTGGTCAGCCGAGCAGAGTGCCCAGCGGCGAGATCGAGTTGCCCGACAGGGGAACGTCGCCGAGGGCCGGCGCGCTCTGCGCCGCCGCGGGCGCGGCCGACACATCGCCCGCCGCCGCGGGCCGCGGCGCCGGCGCGTCACCGTCGCCGGGGCCGTCGGCCGCGGCCACACCGGCGGAGCCGAGGGCGACAGCCCCGGCCAACAGCACGCTACCGACAATCCTGGACTTCATGGGTCCGCCTTCCGAGGGTCACGAGTGGTACGGCGTGACCAACGAGAGGCGCCCCGGTGAGATGCGCGCCGGGCCGGACCGGATCCGGTGAACAGGCCGCGTGGGCGTCAGGTGCCGACCGGCTCCGTTCTCGGTCCGGCCGTTCACCGCGGGGGCGGTGAGCGCTGGAGCCGGGCGCGCACCACAGCGAGGGGCGCGCCGCCCCGCTGAACGCGCGCGCGGCGCGTGGTCAGGCGAGGTGCTCCGTGACGAGGTCGGCGAACTCCTCGGGCGTCAGGACCTCGACGCCGAGCTTCAGAGCGGCGGTGGCCTTCGAACTCGGCTTGCCCGAGGGCGAGGAGGCGGCGACGAGGTAGGAGGTCTTCGCGTTGACGCTGCTTCCGGCGCGGCCGCCCGCGCGCTCGATCAGCTCGTTCATCTGGGTACGGCCGTAGCCTTCCAGACGGCCGGTCATCCTGCCCGTGACGACGACGGTCTTGCCCGCCAGGGGCCCCTCGGCCACGACCGGTGTGGCGACGCCGGGCCGCTCCGGTTCGGACATGTTGACGCCCGCCGCGATCAGCTTGTCGATGACCGGGGCGAGAGCGACGAGTTCCGCGACGACGACGGGTGCCTTCTCGGGGCCCATGCCCTCGACGGCCTGTATGTCCTCCGCACTCGCCCGGAGGATCGCGTCCATGGTGCCGAAGTGCGCGGCGATCCGCCGCGACATGCTGCGGCCGGTGCCGGGGATGCCGAGCGCGCAGAAGACGCGGCTGAGCGGACGGGTCTTGGCCAGGGCGAGCTGCTCGACGAGCTTCGCACCCCGCTTGGCGCTGCCCGAAGCGGTTGTCAGCTGCTCCTCGGTCAGGCTGAACAGGTCCGCCACGTCCCCGACGAGCCCGGCGTCGATCAGCGCCTTGACGTAGGTCTTGCCCAGGCCGTCGATGTCGAGGATGTCGCGGCCTGCGGCGTACCCGATCAGGGGCGCGAGCGCGCACGTGGTGCCCTTCGCGCACCGCCACCGCTCCTGGCTCCGGTCGATGTCGCCACCACAGTTCGGGCACGCGTCGGGCAGCGGGACCGGCACCGCCCCCTGGGGACGGAGCTCGACGACCGGCGCCTGGACGCGGGGGATGATGTCGCCGGCCTTGTAGACGGTGACCGTGTCCCCGAGGTGCAGGCCGCGGCGCGCGATGTCGGCCGGATTGTGCAGCGTGGCCCGCGACACCGTCGACCCGTCGATGTCGACCGGCGCGAGGACGGCGGTCGGAGCGAGCACACCGGTGCGCCCGACCTCCCAGACCACGTCCTCCAGCACGGTCTGCCGCTCGACGGCGGGGAGCTTGTACGCGATCGCCCAGTGCGGGAAACGGCTGCCCAGCCCGGCCGCTTCCTGCTCGGCGGCGCTGTTGGCCTTGACGACCACGCCGTCGATGCCGAAAGGAAGTCCGGCGCGTAGGGCGGCGATGGCGTCCACCTGCGCCTGGGCCTCGGCGATCGTGTCCACCACGTGCAGCCCGGCGGGCGTCGCCGCCGTGGTCTGCACGCCCGCCCCGGCGACCGCGGCCAGCACCTGCGCGTGCGTCGCCTCGACGGGCAGGAACGATTCGCCGTCCAGGTCGACCGCACCGTACGCCCAGAACGTCATCTCCAGCCGGTAGGGCCGGTCCTTCGCCCGCAGCGTCCCGGCCGCGCCGTTGCGCGGGTTCGCGAACAGCGCCGCCCCGTGCGCGGCGCGCACCTCGTTCGCGATCTCGAACTGCGCCTGCGTGAAGAGGACCTCGCCGCGGGCCTCGAACGTCACCGGCTCGGCCAGGTGCTCGGGCAGGCCGACGACGCTGCCGATCACGTGGCTGACGTCCTCGCCGTGGGTGCCGTCGCCACGGGTGACGATCTGCACGAGCCGGCCGCCGCGGTAGCGGGCGGCGACGGCCGCGCCGTCCAGCTTCGGCTCGACCGTGAAACCGCCCTCGGCCTCCCGGCCCAGCCGCCGCGTCAGCGACGCCGCCCAGCCGGTCAGCTCCTCGGGGCTGAAGACGTTGTCGAGGCTGAGCAGCCGGGTGGTGTGCGCGATGTCGCCCTCGGGGGCGGCGCCGTCGGCGACCAGCCCGGTCGGCGAACCGGCCGCCTCGCTCGGGTGCTCCGCCTCCCACTCCAGCACGGCGCGGCGCAGCGCGTCGAAGGAGGCGTCGTCCATGGGGCTGTTCCCATCGCCGTAGTAGGCACGCGACGCCTCACGCAGCAGGTCGAGCGCGGACGTGTAGTCGGCGCTGGTGGACAGGGCAGGGGACGCCTCGACGGCGGGAAGTACGGTCATGCACGCATCATGTCGTGAGGGTCTGACAATGCCCGAGGGCTGCCCGAGGGGTCTTAGGCATCACTTCCTCGCGCCGGTCGACATCGACGGGTCGACGGTGTCGCAGGCCCCGCTGCACCCGGGGTGAGGCGCCGCCCGAGCGCCGCAGGTCGGCGAACAGCGATGAGGGCCGCACCTCCGGAGCGCCCGTCAGTGGCCGCGGCCGGCGGTGCGTGACCGGCGGCGTGAGCGGGGGCGGTCCGCCGCGGGCTCCGTGGCCAGTCGGAGGGTGACGGCGACGTGTGCGCCGCCCAGCGGGCCGCGGGTGATGCGGACGGCGCCCCGGGCGGCGAGGGCGGCGCGGTGTGCGATGTCGAGGCCCAGCCCGGTGGAACCCGTGCTGCCGCCGCGCGCGAGGGCGCCGTCAGGGTCGGCGATGCCGGGTCCGGCGTCGTGGACGGCCAGTTCCACGGTGTGTGCGGTGCGGTTCACCGAGATCTCCAGCGCCGTGCCCCACGGGGTGTAGCGGAAGACGTTGCCCACGAGGGCGTCGACGACGGCAGTGATGTCCGAGTCGGGCAGACACACGGGGGTCGTCTCGTCGGTGATCCGGAGGTCGTAGGGGCGTGCCTGCTGCTCGGCCAGTACGGCCCAGAACGCCGCCCGCCGGCGGACGACGTCGGCGACCTCGCAGCGTTCCCCGGCGCCTGGAGGCCCGTCGACGGCGTCCTCCCCGCGCAGCACCCTGCCCAGGGGCCCCACGGCCAGGGGAGTGCGGGCCTCGGCGATGATCGCGTTGAGTTCCTTCTCGAGTTCGGCGACGGCCGCGTGGACGCGGCCGGTGTCGGTGCCGGGCGTGATCCGTTCGACGGCCAGGTGCAGGGCGGTCAGGGGCGTGCGCAGCCGGTGCGACAGATCGGCGACCAGTTCCCGTTCCACGGCGAGCAGGTCCGTCATCCGGTCGGCCATGGTGTTGAACGCCGAGCCGGCCTCTTTCAGTTCGGGCGGCCCCTTGGGCTTCACCCGGGTGTCGAGGTTTCCGGTCCCGAGCCTGCGGGAGGCTTCCGCCAGGCGGCCGGCGGCGGTGACGACGGCCGAGCCGAGCCGGTCGGCCACCAGGACGGAGCCGGCGAGCAGGACCACGGCCAGCCCGGCCATGACGCTCCACGACAGGGCGACGCCGCGGGTCAGGTCCTCGTCCGGGACGAAGTTCTCCACCACCGCCACCCGGTCCTGAGGCAGGATCACCGGCTGGAGGTAGATCCAGCCGCCGGGTACGTCGCGGGAGATGGACTCGCGTTCCCCCTCGGCCCGGCCCAGCAGGTCCTGCGGTGCGTGCCCGGGACCGCCGACCGTGGCGTGATCCGGCAGATGGATGACCATGTAGTCGGCTGCCCGCAGTCCCGCCCCGGCCTCCCGGAGCTCGGCCGGGTCGGTGGTGAGGGCCAGGATCGGTGCCATGGCCGCGGCGCTCTGCTCGGCCGCGGTGATGCTCTGCTCGCGGGCGAGCGACATCACCATCAGCCCCAGCGGAATCAGGAACGACAGGGCGACCATCGAGGTGACCGCCAGGGCCACCCCTGCCAGGGAACGCCTCACCGTGGAGTCCCGTGCTCGGCGGGTCGTCTTCGGGGCCCTCGGGTCACGGGAACAGCGCTCCAACGGGTGAGCCGCACGTCGTCGGTACGGACAGGGTCTCGCGGGTACGGAGCCCGGGCGGTGGCCACGAACCCCGGGCGGTGGCCACGAACCCCGGGCCGGGGGAGCCGGCCGGGAGTCACGGCCGGGAGTCCGGCACGGCGTCCGCCGTGGCGGACGGCCGCTGTCACCGGCCCCGGGGTGGCGGCGACAGGCCGTCAGCCGGAGCCGAACGTCAGGCTGTCCCCGCTGGTGTGCAGGGCCACCGCCCGGTCGGCAACGGGGATCGTACACCCCGCGGTCGAACTGCAGCTCGCATAGCTGATCAGTACCTTCGCCTCGCCCGCGGAGGTCGCGCGGATCGGCAGCGTGGCCGTCACCGGCCCGTCGGGATAGACGGGCAGGGCGCTGCGCACCCCCGGCACCGTGATGTTCCTGACGGGTGCGTCCACGGTGAGCCGTCCCGCGGCGGTGACCGTGCCGGTGGGGCGGACCCCGGTGGGCCGGCCGACCCCTTCGACCCCCTGCGGAGGAAGGGTCGTGCTGTAGAGGTGGAAGCCGGTCTCGTCGGGGGTGAAGGTGGCGACCAGGGTGCCGGCGGAGGCGTTCCAGTCGGCGACGCTCAGCCGCACGGTGACGCCGTTCTCGTTGAACTCCGTCACGGCGGCGGGACGCTCGGGCCGGGGATCCTGTCCGCATCCGGTGACCGAGACGGCCCCCAGCAGCACGGCCGCGGTCGCGGTCGCGGCGAGGCGCGGGCGCCCCCCGCGACGGGCGCCGGGGGACGGATGTCTCGATGGTGCGTGTCTCGTCATGTCGTTCTTCGTCTTTCCTTCATGCCGGGATGGATGAGGACAAAGGGCATCGGGGCGTAAGGGCTACGTGCGTATGGATGTACGGGTGGTCGGGCGTCCGGGCCTGCCGGGGCGGTGCCCCTCGTGGGCGGCTCACAGCACCGCGCTCGCGCCCTCGAGCCGCACCTGCAGGGCGTACACCAGGTCGTTCCAGATGCCGGTGACCAGCAGGATTCCGACCAGCACCAGCAGGGCGCCGCCGGCCCGCATGACCGTTCCGTGGTGGCTCCTGACCCAGCGGAACGCGCGCAGGGCCCGTCGGAACGCGAGCGCGGTCAGCAGGAACGGGGCCCCGAGACCGAGGCAGTAGCAGACCATCAGCAGCGCACCCCGCCCGGCGCTCGCCTCGTTCCAGGCCAGCGCCTGCACGGCGGCCAGGGTCGGTCCGATGCACGGAGTCCAGCCCACGCCGAACACGATGCCGAGCAGGGGCGCCCCCGCCAGTCCGAGGGTGGGCCGGCGCCGGCTGCGCAGCTCGAGCCGGGTGAAGCCGGGCAGCCACCCCGCGAAGGCCAGGCCCATGGCGATGGTGAACAGGCCGAGCACCAGCGTGATGGTGTCCTGGTAGGCGATGAGGTTCCGGCCGACGAATCCGAACAGGGCGCCGCCGGACACCAGGACGGTGCTGAAACCGAGGACGAACAGGGCGGCACCGGCGACCATCCGACCGCGCCTCCCGCCGTCCGCCTCCGCGAGGTCGGCCACCGACAGGCTCGTGACGTAGCTGAGGTAGCCCGGCACCAGCGGCAGGACGCACGGCGAGAGGAAGGACACCAGGCCCGCCGCCGCTGCCACCGGCACGGCCAGCAGCAGCGTGCCCGACACGGCGCCGGCGTCCATGCCGGCCGCGAGGACGATCCACGGGTGGCCGGTCATGCCGGTTCCTCGGCGACACGGGTCACCAGGGGTGCCAGCTGCGCACGTGTGACGGGCCCGGAGACGGCCGCCGCGATACGCCCCTGCCGGTCGATGACGAGGGTGGTGGGGATGGCCTGCGGGTTGAGCAGGGCCGGCGGGTAGGCCAGCAGCAGCTTCCCGTCGGGATCGTGGATGCTCGGGTAGCGCAGACCGTGGAGCTTCTCGAACTGCCGGGCGGGCCCGGCCGAGCGGTCGCGGACGTTGATGCCCAGCAGCTGGACGCCACGGGGCGCGAGCTCGCCGCGCAGGGCCTCCAGTTCGCCGGCCTCCGCGCGGCACGGAGCACACCAGGAGCCCCACACGTTGAGCACGACGACCTTGCCGCGGTACGCGAGGAGCTCCTGCTCCCGGCCGGCGAGGTCGCGGCCCGCGGTGTCGGGCGCCGGCCGGCGCTCCGCAGCGGGCAGGACCGTCGCCGTACCGGCGCCGACCGCCGCTGCGCGCCCGCCGGGGTCACCGGACCCCGCCGGGGTCTCTCCGCCGCAACCCGTGGCCGCCATGACGGCCAGGAGGAGCAGGGTGGTCACCGCCGCTCCGCGCGGTCCGCGTCTGCCGGCCGCCATCAGGCCCACTTCCGCAGGAACGCGCTCAGACCGTCCTGGGTGAGCTTCGGGTTGCCCGTCGAATGGGTCTCGGTCACGACGTTGCCGTTGCCGTCCAGGACGACCAGCACCGGCATCTTGTACGCGCCCTCGCCCGAGCAGTAGCTCCGCAACAGGTCGAAGGCGGCCGAGTCCTGGCTGCCGATGTCGACCTTGACGACGTGGTACGAGGCGTCGAGCAGCGCGCCCACGTCGCTCGTGGCGAAGACCTTGTCCGCGGCCTTGCAGTTGCCGCACCAGTTGGCGCCGAAGTCGATCAGCACCTTCTTCCCGTCGGCCTTCGCCGAGGCGATCGCCGCCTTGACGGCCCCGCGGGCGTCGGCGCCGGAGGGGTAGCCGGAGGCGAAGCCCGAGGAGCCGGATCCCGAACCGCTCTTCGTGGTGGACGGCTTGGCGGGCCTGGTCGTCCTCGGGGCCTCGGCCGGACGGGGCGCCGTGGTGGTCCTGGTGCCGGTCTTGCGGGCAGGTGCGGAGGCGGAGGCGGACGCCGAGGGACGTGAGGCCGGCGAGACCGAAGCGGAGGCCGCGGCCGGGGTGGCGGACGCGGTCGAGGCGTCCATGGGCTCGGAGCCGGCAGGGCTCTGGTCGGTGGGCGCGTCCGGCGCCGCGGCCACCGAGACGTTCTCCGCGGCGTCGTTCTTCGAGCCGCCGACGCCACAGGCGGTGGCCACGGCCGCGGTCGCGACGGTGAGGGTGACGGCGGAGAGACGGACGAGCCCCTGGATGCCAGCGGTACGTGGACGCCGGTGTGCGGACATGGCGAATCAACCCCTTGTGTCGGTGAGGTCTCCGGGGGCCTTGCGACGGCCCGCACCCGGAGCGGGGCCAGAACGCCGCCCGGCGTCAGGTCCGCCGGGGTCGGATGGTTCGTCCTGACCGACCGTGAGCATAGGGGCGGAGAGGGCGCGTGGAACCGTTCTGATGCCGGTCATGAGGGTTGCTTAAGGAACTGCTCAGGTTCGTGGCGCCGAGGCCGGAACCTGGCACCGCGCGGGCGGGAGGCCGCCGTGGTGACACCGTGGTGACACGGCCTCACAGCCGGGTTTCGCGCACGCTCGCCTTCGCCGTCGGGACCACGGTCGCCGTGATCTGCGAGCGGTGGGCGTCGCTGGTGAAGACGACCACCAGGGTGTCCGGCGCGGTCTGCTCGGTGCTCGTACGGAAGCCGGGGGCAGGCACGGCGGAGACGAAGCACACGCTGTCGCGCCCGTACTGGACGGTGACCTTGCCGCCTTCGGACGGAACGGTGTGCAGACCGGGCCCACCCGTGCACTTCGGCGACGGGCGGAAGGCGGGGGTGACCGGCACCCGGCTGGACGAGGGCGACGGCGAGGGCGTCCGCGAGGCGGGGCGCGTCGGTGCGGACGTGCGTGTCGGGGTGGCCGAGGGCGTCACGGCCACGGACGAGGCCGGAGCGCCCACGAGGACGGACGGCGAGGGGTACATCGCCTGGACGGACCGCGCGGCGGGCGGGGTCGGCCGGGTCAGGCCGATGACGAAATGCACGGTGAGCATGACGGCGGTGACGCTGGCTGCGGTGCACGACAGCCATATGAGGAGGTAGCGCGTGAGGCGGGGCACGGCATCAGTGTGGCCGACGGCCGGTCGGCCGCCCGCGCGGCCCCCGGCATGCCGCCCTCGCGTGGCAGCGGCCGAACCTGAAGAGAGGCTTAGGCCGTTCTGAGCGGATCCCTCAGACAGCGTTCCGGAGGCCCGGGCCCGCCTACGATCCGGTCACGGCGAGCGGCGGAACGCACGTCGCGGCCCACTCGCCGAGGTCGGCCCTCCCGTGGCCGACGTATTCACCCCACCCCCTGGAGGATCCCGAGATGAGTTCCCGTGCCGCCCATGGACGCCGCGGACACCGTGCCCCCCGGCCCCCGCGCGTCAAAGCGGTCGTGGCGGGCATGGGAGCGCTGGCCTTCGCCGCGGCCTGTGTGGCCGGGGCCGAACTGACCGGCTCCACGGCCGGCCGGGCCGGCTCCGTCGCCCTCGACACCGGGGCACCCGGAACGCCCGCGGCCGTCCCCTCCACCTCCGACCCCGCCCCGGCACCCGCTCCGCCGATCCTCACCACCCGCTCCGGCACCACACCTTCGCCCGAGGCGGCCCCGACCACCACGTCCCCGTCCACGACCACCGACCCGACCCGCCCGGCCCAACGGCCTACGCCCGCGCCGGCCACCTCCTCGGCCAAGAAGAGGACGCGGGCCCCCGCACACGACACGGGCTCCCGGCCCGCGGGCAGCAGTGAGGCCGACGAGGTCGTACGCCTGGTGAACGTGGAGCGCGCGGCCGCGGGCTGCAAGGCCCTGGCGGTGGACGCGGACCTCACGCAGGCCGCCCAGGACTACAGCGACAGCATGGCCGCCACCGGGAACTTCTCCCACACGGGCACGGACGGCTCCCAGCCCCAGGACCGGATCGAGGCGGCCGGGTACACGTGGTCACGGTCCGGCGAGAACATAGCCAAGGGACAGGCCGACGCGGCCGCGGTCGTCGACGCCTGGATGCACAGCCCCGGCCACCGCGCCAACATCCTCAACTGCGGCTTCACCGAGATCGGCGTCGGCGTCACCACGGACGGCGGCCCTTGGTGGACCCAGGACTTCGGCACCCCCGCCTGACCCTCGCACCCCCGCCTGACCTCGCGCGGCCGCCGGGCCGCCGGGCCGCCGGGTGGCCGGGCCGTCGGCGCGAGGCGCTTCCTTCGTCCGGGGACCGGCACGATGCCACGCCATCCGTCCGCCCCCGGAGCCGTCCCGGAGCGGCGCGTGCCCGCTCGCGCGTGGGCCCACCGTCGCGCCTGTCTCTCCGGCACGCGTCAGTGCGGCGCCACGAGCTTGATGCCGACGCCCCGCACGGTGCGCAGATAACGCGGTGCGGAGGCCCGCTCGCCGAGCTTGCGGCGCAGCGACGACACGTGCACGTCGATGGTCTGGTCCTCGATGTAGGCCTCGCGCCACACCTCCGCGAGCAGACGGCGCCGGGAGACGACCGCGCCGGCATGCCGGGCGAGATAGGCCAGCAGATCGAACTCCCGCCGGGTGAGCACCAGTTCACGTCCTGCCAGATAGGCCGAACGGGCCAGCGGGTCCACCGCGAGTTCTCCGACCGTCACCGGACCCGTCGGGTCGACGGCGGGGGACGGGCCGGCGGCCGGCGCGGGGCCCGCGCTGCGCCGCAGGACCGCCGACAGTCGTGCCATGAGCTGGGCCCCGGAGAAGGGCTTCACCAGATAGTCGTCGGCTCCCGCGTTCAGCAGCTTGACGATCTCGTTCTCGTCGTCGCGGGCGGTGGCGACCACCACGGGCACGTTCGAGATGCCCCGGATCATGCGCAGGGCGTCGCCCCCGTCCAGATCGGGCAGACCGAGATCCAGCACCACCGCGTCCAACCCGCCCCCGGTGACCTCGCGCAAGGCGCCGAAACCGTCGCCCGTGCTGCGTACCGCATGACCGTGCTCCGCGAGGATCTCCATCAGCGAGGCACGGATGCTGGGGTCGTCTTCGACCACGAGTACGCACGGCATGGCGGTCACCCTACAGCGGCCTGTCCACGATCCGGACGGGGCCGTACCCGGTGCCGTGACGCACGGGTCCGCCGGGTTGCCGGTGGGGGCGGCCGGCCCGGTCCCACCGCGGTGAGGGGGCGGTCACCAGCCTGGCCGCGGGCGGGCCCAGGCGTATTGATCACGAGCGTTGGCCCGCAAAAAGGGGCCCCGGTCGGCGAGCCCGATGACAATGCCATCGGCCGGTCCCGCGGCGGGCTGACCACGAGGACCCACCTCGCCTCCGATGCCCACTGCCGACCACTGACTTTCGTCCTCACCGCCGGACAGGCCGGTGACGCACCCGCCTTCACCCTCGTCATGGCCCGCCTACGCGTACCTCGGCCGCGAGGACGTCCCCGTACCAGGCCGGACCTGGTCCTGGCCGACAAGGCGTACTCCTCCCGAGCGATCCGCGAGCACCTGCGCAAGCGCGGAATCCGGGCGGTCATCCCCATTCCGGCCGATCAAAGCGGCCACCGGCTGCGGCTCGGCAGCCGAGGTGCCAGACCACCCGCTTTCGACCGCGAGGTGTCCAGCAGCGCACCACCGTCGAACGCTGCATCAACCGCCTGAAGCAGTGCGGGGTATCGCCACCCGCCACGAAAAGACCGCAACCATCTACCTGGCCGGACTCAACGTCGCTCGCATCTTCCTCTGGTCTGCCAGGCCAACGCCTCAAGAGCAGGAGCGAACCGCATCGTCCCAGGCGCCGGGACTCCGGTGGTGATTCTTGTGCCCCGCGGCGAGCACGTGGCGCAGTTCGGCAAGGTGCCGGGTGTTCGCGGGGAGATCCAGGTGGTCGAGGAGGCCCTGTGCGGCGGCCGGTTCCAGGTCGCCGTAGACGTCGTGGAAGCTCGTCAGAAGGCCGCGGAAGAGAGCCGGATGCAGGGTGGGAAGCCGCATGGCGGTGCGATACGCGGGCTCCTTCACCGTCCAGCGGACCGGGCCCGAGCACTCCAGAACCCGGCGGGCTCGGCGGAGCAGGGCCTCCGACCGCTCGGCCACGACCCGGTCGATGTCGTTACCGAGAACCTCGGCGAAGGCCGTCGCGGAAGTGGTGTGGTCCTCGAACCAGTCCACCCACAGCGAGTAGGTGACGGTCTCGGCGTCCCGGTCCGCTTCCAGCCGCCGACGATAACCGTCCCACAGCACGTCGACCGGCAAAGGGCCCTCCGCGTCGTCGTTCGCGAACCGGATCTCGCACGTGACCCAGTACTCGTCGAGGAGGTCCAGCAGCCCGAAAGCCAACCGCACCTGATCTGCCGCACCCAGGTCTTCGGCGAACACATCGCCAGCCCAGGAGTGCGCCACCTGGTTGGCGGTGAGCAACGTGTCCGGCTCCTCGTCACTCACCCACCCGTCGCGCACCTGGCTGACGCCCTGATCAGCCAGCCAACGCCGCGCTGCTTCCTCGGCTTGCAACCCCACTCGGGGAGTATGACAAGCCTCGCAAGATCCGAACGAAGCGGCCTAGGTGTGTATCGAAAGTATTTTCTAGGAGATCGCTAGGGTGCCCGGCTACGGTGCGGGCATGGTGAATTTCGTGCTGGTTGCAGGGGCACGGCTCGGGGCGTGGGCGTGGGGCGAGGTAGTGCCGTATTTGCGTGCGGCCGGCCACGGCGTCCATCCGTTGACGCTGTCCGGTCTTGCTGACAAGCGGGGTGTACCGGCGGGGCAGGCCACCCACGTCCAGGACATCGTTTCCGAGGTGGAACGCCAGGGTCTGCGTGAGGTGGTCCTGGTGGGCCACAGCTACTCGGGCATCCCGGTCGGCCAGGCCGCGGAGCGGATCGGTGACCGACTGGCCCGCGTGGTATTCGTCGACTCGAGTGTTCCCACTGACGGCGAGTCGTTTGTCTCCGCCTGGCCGGACGGCGGGGCGGCAGTGGAGGCGTCGATCGCCGGGAACGGAGGGTTTTGGCCGCTCGCGCCGGCTGCTCACTACGAGGGCGAAGGTCTCACCGATGAGCAGATCGCACGCCTCGTGCGTGGCTCGACGCCTCACCCAGGCGCCACGCTGACCGAGCCCGCTGTGCTGGCGGGGCCGCTCGGTGAACTTCCGGCGACATACATCCTGTGCGTGATGCCGGGGGCCGAGCCGGACGACGCCGAGCCCGACGAAAATGTGGCCGAGCTGGTGAACAGCAAGCGCTGGCGGCTGGTCAAGATGGACACCGGCCATTGGCCGATGTTCTCCCAGCCGCGCGAGCTGGCACAGATTCTCCTCGATGCTGCCGTGGAGTGAGGGCACATCCGTGCCTGCGGGCTTGTCTTGGACGCGGTTGATGTGTGCCGGGCACGGCCATTCGCAGATGGCCGCTTTGAGAACGGTCGCCTCGTAGCGACCGCTGGCTTGTCGTATCGCGTGGCGACGGCGCGGTACCTCTTGAGGCGGTTGATCCCACCCTCGACCGCGCGCGCTCACGGTAGTCGACGGGGTCGAACTTCGGCGGCCGGCACCACGAGAGGCGCGCGCTGTCGCGGTGACGCGCCTGGTCGGGCTAGGCCCGCGGTGTGCTGTCCGAGCGCCATGTGGTGAGACGGGGGTGGCCCGGGAGTTCGGCGCGGCCGGTGGCCCACAACAGGGTGAGCCAGGGATCCGTACCGCCCGGAGCCTCGGGAAACAGGCGGGCGAGCACCCGTGAGCAGAGAGCGGAGGGCGGGGTCCAGTCGAACCCGAAGCCTTCCGCCACATCGTGCATGTGCACCAGCATTTCCCGCACCCCCAACGCCGCGAAGCCCTCGGGGTCCGACACCCCGGCCCCGTGGTGGGCGCGGACCTGGGGCGGCGTCGTACGCACCATGGCGACCAGCAGCGCGCCGCACGCCTCCATCACCTGCACCAGGCCGGCCGGACCCGCATCACGGTCCGCGTAGACGAAGACCATGGGTGCGTCCGGCCTCTTCCGGCTCAACGCGAAAGGCACATGGGTGTCCAGCGGCGGGTTCTGCGGCCCCAGCTGCACGGCGTAGTAGAACAGGTCGTTGGCGAGGTGCTCGACGGTCTCCCAGCAGTCCCACTCCAGCGAACCCGCCTTGTCGCTCCACCCCTCCGGGGGCGCCTCGCGAAGGACGCCCACGGCGAGCCGCACGGCGAGGTCGACGTCGTCCGCGGTGACGGGAGACGCAACTGGTTCGGTTTCGACTGTTCGAGACATGACGGCACCGTATCGCGGGAGGAGAAGGCCCCCCTTCCGTCTGGGGCGTGGTCCGTGAGGGTGCGCCGGCAGGGGTGATCAGGCTGCTGCTGTCGTCTCGGCCCGCGGGTCGTCGTCGAGGAGTCGCCGACGGATACCTCGGCTCGAGCCGGCCGGGCGGGCGTTGTCGCCCGGCCGGCTCAGCCGTACTCAGGACCAGGACGCCGCCACCAACGCCCTTTCCGCCGCCGCCAGATGGACGGCCGACGCGAGCCAGGCCCGCGCGTAGGCGTCGGCCGAGGCGTCGGTCAGACGGCCGAAGGCGTCGCGCGGGCGACGGCCCGCCTCTGCCCTCAGGGCCTGCGCGAGGTGCGCCGCTCCGCCGAGTCCCGCCCGGGTCAGCCGGGCCACGAGCGAGGCCGCGTCCGTACCGCGGCCCGACTCCGCCACCGCACGGCGACCGCCCGCCACGCCCGTCTCCAGCAGACGCCGCACCCGCCACAGAGGCGCGTCCGCCAGAGGGTCGGGACCCGTCGGCACCGGCCCGATGGCCGGGGCCTCCGTCGTCGCGCGGGGAAAGTGCTCACCCTGGAGCCGGTCGTAGCCCAGGTCGGCCCGGCCCTTCCACTCGTCCGGCAGCCGCAGCGTGGCCGCCGCCCCCGGCACCGGCCCGACCGCCAGCGGCCGCAGGGTCGCCGCCCGGTCCAGGTCCGGACGGCCGAGCACGCGCATTGCCAGGCCCGGGTGTTCGGCGACACGGCGCAGGTTGGCGGCGTGCGGCAGCTCCGGATGGGGGTGTGCGGCCCGGAGCCGCAGCAGGGGCCCCTCCCCGGCTACGCGTACGACGACGCAGTCGCCGGCCGCACCGATCACCTCGACGTCACAGCCCAGCAGACCCGGCGCCGCCGCAGTGCCGTGCTCGCCCACCCCGTCGCCGGCCTGGGCGAGCACGGTGGCCATGGCCTCCCGCACCGGCCGGGCGAAGAGAGCGGCCGCCGGCTCCTCGGACCAGTCCACCCCCCGCAGCGGCGTGGCACCGACGCCCCGACCCGCCCCGAGCCGCCCGTCCTCGGAGACGGTCGCGCCGACGATCCGCAGACCCCCGCGCGCCAGGCCGGCGTGGTCCAGGACGGCGCCGCCGAGCGCCACGGACGCGGAGCCCGCACCCTTCACACGGGCGAGGCCACCGGGACGTACGTCGGACACCGTGTACCCGGCGCCGTCCGCACCGACCAGGTGTGTCGTGACGCCGCCGTACCCGGTCGCGGACAGCACCGGCTCCCGGCACAGGCCGTACACCCGCAGGCTGCCGCCCTGTTCGTAGACCCGGCGCGCGGAGCCCGCGGCACCCGTGTCGGCCGACCCGGAGGCCAGCACGGCGGCACCGGCCAGCAGTTCGCGGAAGGCCTCCGCGAGGTCGCCGAGGCGCTGCCCCTGGCTGCGCTCCCGCGCGGCCCGCAGGCCCCGCACGACACGCAGCGCGGCGGCCTCGGCCCTCGGGAGCCCGGCCAGCCGGGCGGTGTGGGCGGCGCGGAGCAGCTCGGCCTGCACCACCGCTCCACCCGCGCCGACCCCGGCGGACAGCGCCTCGGCGGCGGCGTCCCACAGGGCCCCGGCGGCGCCGACCTGTGCCGCGGTGAGCGCGACGGACGCGGCCGCCCCGGCGTCGCCTCGGGACGGCGCCGCGTCGGCCGGACGGCGACGGCCGCTCCTCGCCGCCTCGGCGGGCGCCCCGGGGCCGGTGCTCGGCGAGCCGCCGCCTCCTGGGGGAGAGGCCCCCAGCTCCCCGGGTCCCGAGGCCGTCGGCGCGCCCGCGGCCGTACCCGAACCCGTGCCGGAGGGCGCTCTCGAGTCCGAGGCCCCGTCCGTGTCCGGGGCCTCGGACTCGCCCTCCTCGCCCCCCTCGTCCACCCGGTCGGCGAGAGGGGCCGCGCCCAGGACCGCGGCCCGGTGCAGACAACGCGGCGCCAACAGGCAGCTGCACACGGCCTCTTCCGCGCTCGTGACCGCGCCCGACGGGCCCGGGCGCAGGGTGACCGTCGCGTCCTCGCCGAGACGGACCTCGACCGATCCGTCGGCCGCGGTGGCTGCCAGGCCGGCACAGCCCGCGGTCGCCGCGTCGAGTTTCTTGCGCAGCCGTGCACTGAGCTGCTCCACCGCGTCGGCAAGGACGTCGGGGGCGACAGGAGGCAGGAGTTCGGTGCTCAACGGGCTTCTCCACGAAGGCGGTCGCCCACCCAGCGGGCGAGGGCGAGCGGACTGAGGGCGGCCACGGGCATGCCGGCCGCGACGAGTTGGCGTGCCACCGGCACCGAGTAGCGCGGCGTGCCGGTGTCGTCGAGGGCCGCGCAGCCCAGCAGCTGCGCGCCGGAGGACGCCAGGGCACGCACCTCGCCCAACAGCCCGCCGAGCGGCGCGCCCTCCTCGAAGTCGCTGACCACGACGACCAGCGTGCGGCTCGGTACGGTGATCAGCGAACGCGCGTGAGCCAGTCCGGCCGCGATGTGCGTACCGCCGCCGACCTTGACCTCCAGCAGCAGCGACAGCGGATCGTCGACCCGGTCGGTCAGGTCGATCACCTGGGTGGAGAAGGCCAGGAAGTGGGTGGACAGGGTCGGCACCCCGCCCAGGACGGCGGCCGTCAGCGCCGACCAGATCACCGATGCCTCCATCGAGCCGGAGACGTCGACCACGAGGATCAGGCGCCAGTCCGCCTCCCGGTTCGCCCGCGTGCTGAACAGCGGGCGCTCCGGTACGACGACGAGTCGGCCGTCCTCCGTGCGCCGGGTGTGGGCGAGGTTGGCCCGCAGGGTGCGCGCCAGGTCGAGGCGTCCGCCGGGCCGCCGGGTGGGGCGCGGGGTGGCCAGGCCCGAGAGCGCCGGGCGCAGTCGGGTGGCCAGCTCCCGGGCCAGCTCGTCCACGAGCCGTTTCACCAGCGGCCGCAGCCGGGCGAGTTGGGCCTCGGGCATGCCGCCGGCCAGGGACAGCACCGAACCGAGCAGTTCCACCGAAGGCCGTACCGCCGCCGGATCGAGCTGCGCGAGCACGTCGGTGCGCCCCGCGTCGGCCGCGTCCGCGAGCACTTCCTCGCGTACGTCGGCGCCGAAGAGGGCCTCCAGCTCCTGTGCCCACTCCCGGGCCGTGGGGAACGACGGGTCCTGGCCGCCACCCTGGCCGGATGCGCCCCCGTCGAGGTCCTGCGCACCCTCGCCGCGCCCGCGGCCGTAGAGCTCGTCCAGGGCGTGGGCGTAGCGGCGCGCGTCCCCGGCGAGCCGATCCTTGTGGCGGCCGAGGAGCAGCCGCCAGCGGTCGGTGCGGTCGAGCCGCCGGTCCGCGTCCGCCGTGGCAGCGGTGTCCGCCGAGGGCGTGGCCGGGGGCGCGTCGGTGAGCGCATCCGTCAGCGCCTCCTCCGGGGATCCGGGGGCGAGTTCTCCGGTGGCGGTGGCGGTGGCGGTGGCGGTGGTAGTGGTAGTGGCGGTGGCGGTGGTAATGGCGGTGCCGGGTGCGGGTGCGGGTGCGGTTGCGGGTGCCACGGGCCGGGGGCCGTCGGAGGCGTCAGTCCCCGGCAGACCGAGGGCCTTCAGCGCGGCCGTGCCGGCCGCGTCGGCCGCCGCCCACAGGCCGAGCAGCTCCGGCGGGGCGTCGAGCGAGAGGTCGAGAGGGTCGCCGAGCCGTTCCGTCACGGTGGTGAGCAGCCGGTCGCGCGCGGCCGGTGCCAGGGTGTCGAAGCCGCCGCGCAGGGCCGGCAGCCGGTCGAGGAACTCCTGGTCGGCCAGCTCGTCGACCCGGTCCAGGAGAGGGGTGAGCGCGTCCGGTGAGGCCTGCAGCAGGGGTCCTGCCGCGGTGAGCAGTCCGGCGAGACGCTTCGTCAGCGCCCGGCGCGTCTCGGGAGCCGTGGCCCCGTCGATCCAGCCGGCCGTGCGCTCGCCCAGGCCGGCCGCGTCGTCCAGGTCGAGCAGGACCCGGACGGCGAGGGCTGCCCCCTGGACGAGCGGGGAGCCGTCTGCGGCAAGTTCGGCCAGGGCCCGGTCCAGCCGGAGACCCAGATGACGTGCGGCCGCCCGCTCCGCCAGCGCCACCAGCGCCCCCGCGTCGGCCGTGCTGTCGCTCCCGGCGAGACCGGGGAGGGACCGGACGGCGGCCTCCAGCAGCTCCTCCGAGAGCGCGCCGGCCCTGGTGCGGGTGTCCCGCGTCGTGCCGGGAAAGTGGCCGCGCCGCAGCCCCTCCAACAGGTCAAGGGCCTGAAGGAGCACGGGCAGATCGGCGCTGTCGGGCAGCACGGCGGAAGCCTCGCGCAACCGCGCGTCGACCAGTTCGGGCAGGTCGCAGCGCGCTGCGGCGGCCAGCCCGGCCAGGACCTGGTCCGGGGTGGGGCCGCCCTCGGCGGCCTCGCGGCGCGCGGTCGCGGCGAGCGTGCCGGCCGCGGCCTGGGCCGCGGTGACTCCGCGCACTCCCGCGAGGTCCAGGCGCGCGGGCACGGACGGCGTCCATGTCGCACGCCATTTGGTGCCGAGCGCCGTGCCGTCGCCCGTGCTCGCCACGGCGAGCGGCTCGCCGTAGGAGGCCCCGATGACGAGCAGGCGCTGGAGCAGCACCTCGCGCCGGCCGTCCAGGGGCGAACGGAGCGGGTCGAGGCGCAGGTCGCGGCGGTCGGGGTCGTCCGGGCGGGGCAGCCGCAGTTCCGCGAGCTCCTCCTCGACCGAGGGGCCGAGCCCGGACCGGGGCGCGTGCGGGCTGATCCGGCCGCGCGCCGTCCCGACGAACACGGCCTCCAGCGCACGGGCCAGGGCCCGGCCCCGGCCCAGGGGTTCGCCCTGACCGAGGACGGTGGTGACGGCCTCCAGGAGTTCGCCGCGGCCTGGCGCGGGCAGACCGCGCAGGGTGGCCAGGTCGCAGGCCAGCCGGAGTGTCTCGGCGGCCTCGCCGGTCCCCGCGGTGTGACCCGCACGGCGCATCTCCCGGCACAGGCCGGTCACCGCGTCGGCGGCCGCCGCACGGATCCGCTCCGGGTCGCCGGCCGCGGCGAGCACCGCCTGCTGCCACAACGGGTCGCGGATACCGGCGGGGTAGCCGGACCGGGAGTCGAGCAGGTCGAAGGAGTACGGGACGAGCGAGGTCACCGCCGGACCGTCGGTCCCAGCGGGGACGCCTTCCCTGGTCCCGTTGGTCCCGGCGGGGATGTCTTCCCCGGTCCCGCCGGTCCCCGCGGGGACGCTTTCCCCGGCCCCGCCGGTCGCCGTGGTGCCGTCGAGCGCCTCGGAGGTCGTACGCGCAGCAGTCTCGGAAGCGGTGCCCGAAGCTGCGCGCGAGTCCGCGCCCGACACCGACCCCGCGCCGGCGTCCGCGCCGGCGTCTGCCTCGGCGCCCCCGAGGGGAACGGACGAGAGGAGGTCGGACGTGAGGAGCGCGGGCGCGTGGAAGGCGCCGATCACGGCTGCCACTCGGCGACCGCCCGCCGAGGCGGAGGCGATCACCTGCCGCATCCGTTCCTCCCGCGCCAGGTCGGTGGCGGGTACGGCGGCGTCGGCGCGCAGGGCCCACCCCACGCCCAGTGCCGCGCGGCGCACCGCGTCCGGCGGGCACCCCGGTGCGAGGACCTCCACCGCCCGGTCCCACAGGTCGTCTCCGTCCCGGCCGGTCCCCGCCGCGGCGAGCGCCTCGGCGTACGAACGGCGCCCCTGCGCGGTCCCGTCGACGGGACCCGCGTCGATACCGTGGCCGTCACCTCGACCGTCATCGAGACCGGAGCCGGGAGCCTCGGTCGCTCCCGAGGGCTCTGAGGCCTCCGGGGCCTCCGGGGCCCCCGGGGCCGCGGAGGCTCCCGCAGCACCCGCAGCACCCGCGGCACCCGCGGCTCCCGCAGCACCCGCAGCTCCCGCGGCACCCGCGCACGCGTCGGCGTCCGCGCCCACGGCCCCGCTCCCTTCCGGCTCGCGTACCGGTCCGGGTGTCTCCGCCGACCAGCCCGGGTCGCCCAGGGGCAGGTCGCAGCAGACGACCTCCACCCCGCGCTCCCTGGCCCAGCGGACCGCCGCGAGCTCCGGCGAGAAGTCCGCGAACGGGTAGAACGACAGACGTCCGGCCTCGCCCGCCCCGGCCAGAGCGACCGGGGCGACGGTCTCGGGGTCCGCCAGGTGCTCCAGCCAGGGCTGGAAATCGGCCGGCAGCTCGACGCAGACCACCTCGGCCCGGGCCTCGTCCAGCAGCGCGGGCACCACCGCGGCGAGAGCCGGGCTGTGGTGCCGCACCCCCAGCAGGTACGGCGCGCGCGACGCGGCCAGCGCGTCCACCGCCGCTCGTGGATCGACGGTCGTCAACGCAGGCTCCCGCGCAGGTCCCAGAGACGGCGCCACATCGCCGAGCCGTTCTCGGCGCGGCGGCGGACCGGGCCGTCCCAGTAGCCCAGCAGGCGCGCGTGGTCGGCCGGGTCGTCCTTGCGGACGACGCCCAGCAGATGGCCCGGCAGCAGGTCCAGCACGTCACCACCGGGCAGATAGGCGGCGGCGACTCCCAGCGAGGCCGCCACCTGCACGGCCTCGGCGGTCGACATGACCGTGCCGGGCCGCTCCACGTCCCAGCCCTCGGTGGAGCGGCCGGAGCGCAGGTCGCGGAAGACGGTGACGAGGGCGTCCAGGACGGCGTCGTCGACGGCGAAGGCCGCGCCCGCGCGCTGCACGGCGGCGACGGCCTGGCGGCGGATCAGGACCGCCTCGGCGTCGGCGTCGGCGATCGGGTCCACGGTCTCGAAGTTGAAGCGGCGCTTCAGGGCGGCCGACATCTCGGAGACGCCCCGGTCGCGCAGGTTGGCGGTGGCGATGACGGTGAAGCCGGGGACGGCACGGACGACCGCGTCCTCGGTGGCGGTCAGTTCGGGCACGCTGATCCGCCGGTCCGACAGGATGGACACGAGGGCGTCCTGGACCTCGGGGAGGCAGCGGGTGATCTCCTCGACCCGCACGACGCGCCCGGCCCGCATGGCGGCGAGGACGGGGGAGTCCACCAGGGCCTGCGGGGTCGGGCCCTGGGCGAGCAGCAGGGCGTAGTTCCAGCCGTAGCGGAAGGCATCCTCGGTCGTGCCCGCCGTCCCCTGCACGGTCAGCGCGCTGGTCCCGCTGACGGCGGCCGCGAGGAGCTCCGACAGCATCGACTTGGCCGTACCGGGCTCACCGGTGAGCAGCAGCCCGCGCTCTCCCGCGAGCGTGACGACACAGCGTTCGACCAGGGCGCGTTCTCCGACGAACTTCGGGGCGATCACGAGCTTCGACGGCAGGTCCGGCCGACGCTCCGGCAAGGTCAGCTCCCTGCCGTCGCTGCCGCAGACGAACGTGACGACCGCGCGCGGCGTGAGCGCCCAGCCGGGCGGCCGCGGGCCGGGGTCCTGGGCGGCGAGGAAGGCCAGCTCGGCGGCGTGGCGCTCCTCGGCCGGCTGACCCTGCCGGACGGGGGCGGTCTCTTCGGTGACGGTCATTCGGGGATTCCTTCGTGATGGTTCGACATGCGGGCGTACAGGAGGAGGGGGTCGGGGGGGGGGGCCCCCGGGGGGGGGGGGCCCCCCCCCCCCCCCGGGCCGGGGGGGGGGGGGGGCGGGGGGCGCCGGGCGGGGGGGGGGGGGGCGGGCCCCCCCCGACGCCCCCCGCAGGGGGGGGGCCGCCGGCCCCCCCCCCGCCCCTCCACGGAGCCGCGTCGGCGCGGTGCCCGAGCGGTGCCTCACCGGCCCGGGCTCCACGGCCGTGCCTCAGCGGCGGCGCCTCGTACGCCGGACCTTCAGCTCCTCGAAGCGCGGGACGTCACCGTCGAGGATCCGCTGCCACGCCCGCGTGAACAGCTCCACGGCCGGCTCGATCGGGACCAGCGCCCCCAGCGCCGGCCGGTTGCCCGTGACCACCCCGTACATCGGCAGCTTCCACTGCTCGACGGGCAGGAGCGGTGAGGACTGCTCGGCCCAGGCGCCGGGCAGGAACAGCGCGCGTCCCGCCCGGGCCCGTACAGCCGACACCACCAGCTCGGTGTCCGCCAGCTCGGCCCGCGCCGCCTTGAGGCGGGCCGGCTTCCACCCCGTCCACCGCGCGGTGTTGCGGTCCGTCGGGTCGGGCATGGCCAGCAGCATCAGGTACAGCGTCGCCGCGTCGGCGCCCAGGCCGTGGGTCCCGGCGACCTCGGCCACCAACCCGGGCACCGAACGCGCCGGATCCTGCGGCCACCACATGCCCTCGTCGTCCGCCTCACCGGCCGCGGGCGCGCCCGGGTCCGCCAGGAGACGGGCGAACGCCGGGTCGTGCGCACGCCGCAGGGCGGTCTCGACGCCGGTCGGCTGCTGGTCCGCGCCGCGCAGCGCCACCAGATACGGGTCCGACCCGGTCGAGTCCAGGAGGGCGGGCCGTACGGCGGGCTGGGGCTGGCCGTCCTGCGTCGCCATGAGCACCGCTCCGTACCGCTCGTGGTCAGGGGCCGTCTCCGTCGGCGCGCCGGCCACCTTCCTGAAGTCCGCGAGGCTCGTGTAATGCCCGGCGGAGAGCAGCAGTTCGGGTGCCGCCAGTCGCTGCCGAACGGCGGTCAGAGCACTCGGCAGCGCCGCCCGTACCGGATCGCCGGCCGGCAGCCGGTGGGCCAGCCAGGCCGCCAGACTCATCGCGCCGGCCAGTACCGACGAGGTGAACGGCGCCTCGGCGGGGGCCACCGTCGCCGGGTGGTCGCCCTCGATGCGCCACGCCACGTCGACGCCGAGCTCCGGCGACGCCGCCGGGTCCAGCAGCGCCGGGAGCGCCCGGTGGACGGGCCAGCCACTGCGCGCGGCGCGCGCGGCCTCCGCCGCCAGCCAGTCGGGCACCTGTCGGCGCCGCCCCACCTTCTCGTTCCACACGGCCGCCGCCGAGGCGACGTCCGGGCCCTCGGTCCACAGCCGCGCCGGCTCGTCGGGCAGGAGCGCCGCGAGCACCGCCCGGCGCACCTCGACCGTGAGCGCGCGCAGCTCGTCGCGGGCGTGCCCTGCCTCGGCCACCTTCAGTCCGAGGGCCTTGCGCAGCTCGGTCGGCAGGAAGTTGTTCTCCCAGCTGTCCACGTCGGGCATGCCCACCAGAACGATCCGGGCCAGCGCACCGGACACGCCGGTGAGGCGGCTGAACTCGTCGGCGGCCTCCGCCAGGAACGGCGCCTCGGCGCGGGAGCGCGCCTCCCGCAGGAAGCCGGTCAGCCAGTCGGCGCCGCGCACCCGGTCGCCCACGAGCGCGTCACCGCGCACCGTGTACGGCCCGGGCACCTCGAAACGCCCGCTCGGGTCGTGGAACAGCGCACCGAACTCCTGCCCGTCGGCGACGCTCGACGTGTGCTCGGTGATGCCGAGCGCCGCGCCGCCGCCCAGGGGCAGCACACTGCGGTGCGAGACATTGCGCTCCTGTCCGTCCGGGGTGCGCAGGTGGGGCGCCGTCAGGTGCACCAGGACCCGGCGCCAGTGACCGGCCGAGGCCGCGGTCGAGGCCAGCCCCAGGGCGTCGACCCGGTCGAGGAGACCGAGCAGGGCCTCACGGTGCGCGGGGTCGCTGCCGGGCGCGACGGCGCGGTAGGCGATCGCGGCGGGCTCGTCCAGGAGCGAGGCGAACGGCAGCCCGGTGTACGGCAGCGACGGCAGGTCGAAGTGCAGCCGGCCCGGCTTCGCTTCGGCCGCGGTGTCCGCCCGTACGGACGCCAGCGCCTCCAGGTAACGGTGGGTCGCGTCGCTGTCCGCGCCGTAGCGGTAGTAGCCGGCGCCGACGATGCCGTGCAGCGCCTTGCCGATCACCTGGTCGCTCGGCCCCTGGACCCGGGGCTGAGCCTGCTCGGCGGCCGGGTCGAGTCGCGCGGCCACCGCGTCCAGCGCCTTCTGCTGCCGCACCGCGAAGCGCAGCACCTTCACCACGCCGGCGATCAGCTCGGGCGCCGAGACCTGCGGCAGCGCCGCGGCCACCAGCTCCGGCAGGTCCGCCGCCCGCTCGGCCAGCGCGGCCGCCTTCAGCAGGACGCCGGCCGACTCCGCGTCGGCCCCTCGCAGGGCCGCCGACCCCTGCGGATCACGCGCGCGCAGCATGTACAGATACGGCACCGGCGGCAGGGCCTGACCCGCGGTCCCGTACAGCTCGTTGCGGTGGTCGCACCGGGCGGTGGTCGTGACGACGCCCTCGGGGTCGCTGAGCGACAGCTCGCGCCACTGCTGGGTCAGGGCCCGCGGCCGGTCGTCGCCCGGGAACGTCAGCGCGGCGACCGGCTCGCCGGCGTCCTTCGGCAGCGTGACGAACCGTCCGGTGGTGTCCTCGCCGTGACGGCTGCCGTCGGGCAGCCGCACGACACGCCACCCCAGGAGCCCGTCCACGGGCGCTCCCTGTGCCGAACCCTCCACGGTCGGGGCGGGCCGCAGCCAGGACGAGCCTGCGGACAGCTCGGCCCCGGGTGCGTGCCGCAGCAGCGCGTCCGCGAGGAATCCGGGCTGCGAACGTCGCCCGTACGCGCCGCCTACCGGGTCGTACTCCACCCAGCCGCCCCGGTCCTCGCCGGAACCGCTCTGCCACACCCAGTACGACGTGCCGTCGGACACCAGCGGCAGCTCCCCGGGCAGCTTCGTGTCGCCGCTGTGCAGGACCCCGCCGCCGGTGGTGCGCCCGCCGCCGGGCAACGGCAGACTGAGGTGCTGCGAACGCATGGTCCAGTAGTCGGTGCCGGCGAGGCCGAACACCGTGTCCGGCGCGGTGTGCCAGTAGCCCTGCGGTTCGCTCTGACCGTAGGTGCTCCAGAACACCAGCAGCGCACCGTCCACGTAGTGGAAGCCGGTCCGCCACACCGACCCCGAGGGCACCCGCAGATCGTGGACGAGAACGGTGGTGTCCGCGTCGATGACGCGCACCTGCGTCGCGTTGGCCACGATCAGGTACGGCCAGGCCTCGACGACGGTCAGGCCGTCGGTGCTGTACTGCCCGGGCGCCAGCTCCGACAGCGCCTCCTCCCACGCCGGCCAGCGCAGCTCCTCCCACAGTCCGCCGCGCAGGGTGCGTGCCACGGTCTCGCCGAGATCGGCCCCGGCCGCGGCCGCGACCTCCTGCGGCGCGAGCGCGAGTGCCTCGGAGGGCAGCCACGAGAGCCGCTCGATCGCACCCGGCAGCCCGGGCAGCCCGGCCGCCACCGACGAGACGGCCACCTCCCGCATCCACTCGGTGAGCATCGGGCGCCCGCCCGGCGAGGCGGCCAGCCGCCGCATGACGTCCGCACCGGAGGACGCGCTGTTGTAGCCGTTCGCCCCGCGCCGGAAGGCGGGCCGGAATCGAGGGTCGGCCGCCAGCGCGACCAGGTCCCGCGGCTCCGCGCCGCGCGCCCAGTCCGACAGGTTCAGGGCGTCGCCGCGCCGACCGCGTCCGTCCTCCTCCTCGGGATCGGCGACCGCGATCCCCAAGGAGAGCAGGAGGTCCAGCACATTCGCGTCCTCCACACCGATGCGCAGGCACCGCTCGCCCTCGGGCCGCGCCGCCAGATCGGCACGCAGCCGGCCGGCCGCCCGCTCCACCAGCTCCAGCAGGGCAGGCGGCGTGGGGCGCGGACCCCAACCGCGGTGCCGGGCGGCGTGGAAGCGCTCCAGCCAGCCCGCGGCACCGTCGGAGCACCGCTCCTCCTGCGGCAGGTCCGCCTCCGTCAGACCGGCGTCGGCCCCCGACTCCGCCAGCACCCCGAGCCACGTCTCGGCCATGTCGCCGTTGTCCCCCGGCAGGGTCATCGACAAGAGCGTGCCCCGCACCGACGGAACGCGCCGGGCCAGCGCCACCAGCGCGCCGCGGTGTGACTTCCACCAGCCGGCGGCCGCCCGCAAGGTGGCAGGCAGCGGCAGGATCTCGGCGAGGTAGTCCTGCTCGGCCTCGTCGCCGGGCAGGGCCGCGGCACGAGCGAGCCGCTTCAGCTCCACCGCGGCCTGGGCGGACGGCGCGAGGCCGCCGGCCGTCCGGCGTACGCACAGGCGCCGGAAGCGCTCGTACGCCTCGACGGGCGCGAGCCGCGCCGACAGGTCCTTGCCGTAACCGGCGAGGACCTTCACCGGCAGGGCGCCGGCCAGCGCGAACTCCAGGAACACGGCGTCCAGCCGGTCCTCGTCGACCGTCAGCCCGTGCTGCGCCTCGCTCGTACGGGCACGGCCGAACAACTGGCCGGCGTACGTGGTGTTCTCGACGGCCAGGAAGACCCGCGCGGCCTGCTCGTAGAAGACGGGCAGGAAGTGCGGCACGGCCGAGGCGAGCCGCCCCGCCAGCTCGTGGCACGCGTCCAGCGCCGCCTTGGGCTTGCTCTTGGCCTGCCGGGCCAGCCGGTCCAGCTCCGGCACGACCGCGAGGGCATGGTGCCCGTCCTCCGGGTGGTGCACCAGGACCCACTCGGGGAAGCCGAGTTCCCGGCGCCGACCGAGACCGACCACGGCGGGCTCGCCCTGGAGCTCGAGACCGAGGAAACCGGCGGCGAGGTCCTCGGCCGGGCCGAGTTCGGCCGCGGCCAGCCGCACGACGACCCGGTCCTCACCGAGCACCGCGTGGCGGTAGGTCCGCGCGGTCAGCTCGACCGCCGAAGGACCCGCTCCCTGTGCGTCGGCCGGCAGCACCGCCCCCGCCGCGAGCAGCTCCCCGTTGTCGTTCACACCCGTGCCGCTCACGCTTCCCCACCCTCTTCGATCGTGCGGCCGGCGTACAGCGCAGCGGCCATGCGCATCCCCTCGGACCAGGCCACCGGCCCGACCTCGGCCAGCCGCACCGCGCGGCCGTCCTCGTCGTGCCAGCTCAGCGCGCCGGTCTCCGACTCCCCGTCCCAGTACGGCTCGCCGATCCACACCGACGCCTCCGTGCTGCGGCCGCCGTCGCGCACCTTGCACGTCGCGTAGCCACCGGACACCCGGTAGCCGAGGCCCGTGGCGCGCGCGGCGAGACCGAACCGCGAGGCGAACTTCCCGCCCGCGTAGTCCCGCACCTCCGTCGCGGTCGCGGTCGCCGTCGCCGTCCCCGGACGCCCGGCGTCCGACCCGTCTGGCCGCTCCCAGGTGGCCCGGTGGATCTGCTCCACCTTCTGGGTGATGCCGAGGTCGGCCGCGAAGTCCCGCACGTCGTCCAGGTCCGGCAGGAGCACGGGATGGGGGAGGGTCACCGTGCGCGGCGAAAGACGCACGGTCTCACCGTCCAGGTCGACCACCTTGAGCTCGCCGTCCGCGGTGACGTCCCTAAGGAAGCCGACCTCGTCCGGGTCGTCGCCCACGACGGCCATGTCGCGCAGCGCGGCCTGCCATGCCGCGTCCGGCCACACCCGCGCGATCAGCTCGGTCGGAACCGGCAGCGACGACACCATCCAGGCGTCCACCTGGGCCACGCACGAAGCCGCGTGCCGGTCCAGCCACTCGGCGAGCTGCTTCAGCATGTCGGCCTCGGCACTGTCGCGCACCGCCTTCGGCAGCGTCTTCAACTGCCGCCCCCCGGCGCGCCGTGCGACCACACGCCCGTCCTCGAGGGTGATCTCGTACCCCTCACCCGCTGCCAGCCACGCCATCAGCCGCGCCCCTCCGCCTGTCCATGAGATGTCAGCGCAGCCCGAACCAAGGGGAACGACGCCCCTGAGCCGCGATATGAGGGGAGATTAACGAGGGCCACTGACAACGCGGTCGGCCCCCCGGAACCCGGGCCGCGGAGTGGGCGCCAGAGGTCCGTCCCGGCGTTGCCCGGCGCCGACGTCCGGCGGTCCTCGGCCGTCGAACGCCGACGCGCCGCCTCACCGGCCGGCAGGACGTGCCGACGCCGGGCGGCAGGGAATCCCGGCCCCCGGGTCCAGCCGGCGCCGGGGGAGGACGCCGCACAACGGAGGTCAGAAACCCCACGGACCGAGCTCGACGACGGCCGCGAACAGGTGCTCCCACACGTCCTGCGCGGGACACTCCTCGTCCACCGTGAGGGGCTCGAGAGCGGCAACCTCCAGGAGGAAGTCCTGCCTGCCGTCCTCGCCCGGGTACGCGTTCCAACAGGCACCCATGAAGCGGTACACGGCCTCCAGCAGTCGTACGAACGTCTCGGTGTCACGGGCGAAGGGGAACGGACCCTCGCCGTTGCGCACCATGGACACGGCGCCCGTGTCGGGGTGGACGAGCACCCGGCCGGTGTCGGCGTACGCCAGCTCGAACGTGCCCAGGTGCAGCAGGCCGTGCTCGTCTGGCGCCGACCCGTGCGCCTTCCCGTCGGCCCAGGCCAGCGTGAACGTCGCGACACCCGCGGCGAACCAGGTCGGCAGCCCCGCCGTCACGGCGAGCTGCCGGGTGGGCGCGTGCGTGAGCGCGGCGGGCAACTGCTCCTGCGTCAGCCGTACCGTCCCGTCCGCGTCGAAGGCCTCCTCCATGCGGGCGGCGTCCAGAGGGGTCCCGGCCGCGCCCGGCCCCGTGAACCACGGTCCGCGCTCGCCCCAGCGGACTGCGTCGGCGCCTTCACCTCGGTGGGGGCCCGCGCCGTTGTGCTCCAGGACCACGACACCGCGCGGCTCGAAGAGCACGACGCGGCCGCCTCCCAACGGTACGGGCTCCTCCCAGGTCCCGGGCTGATGGAGACCGTGGTCCTCGTCCGGGTCGAACGGCACGGGACCGTCGGCGGGGGCGCCGTACGGCCGCTCGGCGAACTCGCCGTCGGCGGGCGCGGGGACCTCTTTCCCGGTAGCAGGATCGAGCCAGCGCTCCTGCGTGTACTGCGCCCACAGCTTCAGCAACAGGCGCCCGTCCTGCGCCTCGTGGACCTGGACGTCGGCATCGCCGCTCAGATTCGGCTTGGCCCGGTAGGCGCCGACCGGGCGCCACCATGCCCAGACGGTCCGCCACGGCATACCCGGTTCGGCCTCGGCGACGAGATCCGCGTAGGCGTCGTGGCCCAGCACCTTCGCACCGAAGTGCAGCCACGAGGCGAACTCCGCCCGCGGCACTTCGGCGCCGTCGAGGATCGTGACGGCCTGGGCGAAGGCTTCGCGGCCCGCCCCGCCGCCGTCGGCGGGCAGGTCCCGCAAGCCCTCGGGCCGGGCATCGAGCAGGGCCGTCGGGGAGGCGAACAGCCTGTCGAGATCGTCGTGTGTCATGCGGCCATGCTGTCAGCGCGTGGACCCGGACTGACGCGGGGTCATGGCTCACGGGGGTGCGCGCTCCCGCGGTCCGCGGCCGGTTCGCATCAGAGCCGGTCAGGCCGTGCGGCATTGCTCGGCCGCTGTCGGCTCGCGCGGTACGGCACGCCACGGTTGTCGCCCTGTATGCCTTGTGGGCACGGAGCGGGCGACGGGGCGGGCGTCCGGTAGACGCCGGCGTAAGGGTGGGTGGCCGCGTAGGAGTGGGCCACGGAGAGAAGCGGATGGAGAAGTGGAGCGGACCGCACCTGGAAGAACCGGGGAGCGGGAACCGACGTCAACTCCGGCGACAGGGAGAGGCCCCGACGAGGGGGAGGAGGATTCGACAGTGGGGAAGGGAGGAGGTCATCCCCCACGGATCCTGATCCCGGAGCCTCAGCTCCGCTTCGCGATGTCGTCCGCCTGCCGGGCGATGTCCTCCAGCACGGCCTTCGGGTCGGCGGTCGGCGCGACGGCCTTGCCGATGTTCTGCTTGATGGTGTTGCTGACCTGAAGCCAGGACGGCTCGTTGACCGGGTACAGCTGGGAGACCCGCAGTGCGGTCAGGAACTGCTCGACGCTGGGGTCGGCCGCCCCGTCCTGCGACGCCTGGGTGGCCGAGAACGTGGAGGGCAGCAGGTGGTAGCGCCCGGCGAACTCGAGGAGGTTCTTGTCCTCGTAGACGAAGTCCAGGAACTCCCCGACCAGTTTGCGGTTGTCGTCGTGCTTGAAGGCCATCATCCAGTCGGCGACGCCGGCCGAGGGCGGCGTCTCGCCGTCGTCCAGCGTGTCCGACACCGGCATGCTCAAGGTGCCGACCTTCATGCCCTGCGCCCTCGCCTCGTGGAGGAGCGAGGGGTAGCCGTTGACCATGCCGACGTCGCCGCGCAGGAACGCGGCGAAGGCGTCCTGCCGATTGAGCTGGGCGGGCGGGACCGGGCCGGTGAGGCCGGGGGTGACCAGGTTGTTCCTGATCCATTGGAACGTCTGCGCGTTCCGGTCGGACGCGATGCTGTACCCGCCGCGGGTGTCGGTGTACCCGCCGCCGTTGCTCAGTTCCCAGATCAGGGCCTCGGCATGCGCCTCCTCGGGGCCGAGCGGGAGGGCGTACGGGTAGGGCACACCCTCCTTCTTCAGCGCCTTGGCCGCGGCCTTCAGGCCGGACCAGGTCTTCGGCGGCTCCGCTCCTGCCTTGTCGAAGAGCTCCTCGTTGTAGAAGAGGAGCCGGCTGCTGGCCACGAAGGGCAGGCCGTAGAGGGTGCTGTCGATCGAGCCCGCCTCGGCGAGCGGAGGCAGGAAGCTCGCCTCCGCCCGGATCGACAGCACTTCGTCGGCGGCGTACAGGCGGCCCTGCGCGGCGAAGTCGGAGTAGGCGCCCATGAGTGCCACGTCCGGGGCGTTGTCTTCTTGCACCATGCGCGTGACCTCGCGGTCGACGTCGGCCCAGGGATAGAGCGTCACCTCGATGTGCGTGCCGGGGTGAGCGGCGCTGAAGGCGGCCGTGAGCTTGTCCCAGTACGCCTTGGAGCTGGTTGCCGGGGTGTCACCGTACTCGGCGGCCACCAGGCGCAGTGTCGTTCCTCCGTCGCCCGTGGACGAGCCGCAGGCCGTGACGAGGGAGCCGAGTAGTCCGAGTGCGGCCACGGAGGCTGCCGTGCCGAAGAGTCTTGGTCGCACGGATGTTTCCTCTGATCTTTTTGGACAATGTGCGTCCGGAATTCTCCCCCGCCCCAGGACGTTTTGCGTGCCCTGACCAACGATTGTGGCCCTTGCTCCAACTGCGCCTGTTGCGGCTGGTGTCTTCCGATATACCGAGACTGACCGCTACGCGCGTAGACTTTTGAGGATGCCCAAAGCGCCCCTCTTCGCGACCGCGACCGCGACCTCGCGCCCTCGCCGCCTCGCGTCGAAACGCGACGACCCGGCGGCAGTGATGCCGGTGCAGCCCCCTCCCAGCGGTCTGCGAGCGGTGCTTCGACACCTTCGACGTGAGGTGCGCCACTGTTCCGGCGCCCCGGGTGGTGCAGGAGTGATCATGGTCGGATGGACACCCGTTTCCTTGGGATCGCCGAGTTGACCGAAGTCCCCTCCGTAGCGGTCGTCGTCGACGTGATGCGCGCCTTCACGGTCGCCGCCTGGGCGTTCGCCCGGGGCGCTGAGAAGATCGTTCTCGCCGAGTCGCTGGACGCGGCCCTGGAGCTCAAGGGGCGCCACCCGGATTGGGTGGCGCTGAAGGACGGTCCCCCGGCGCCCGGATTCGACGCCGTCAACTCGCCGGGCATGTTGCGGTCCACGGACCTTGGCGGGCGTACCGTCGTGCAGAAGACCACGGCAGGGACGGTCGGGGCGCTCGCCGTCAAGGAGGCGTCGCTGGTGCTGTGCGCCGGCTTCGTGGTGGCGGAGGCGACGGCGCAGTGCCTGCGCACACGCGGCTGCGACGGCGTCACGTTCGTGGTGACCGGTGAGGACGGGCGGGCCGACGAAGACCTGGCGTGCGCTCAGTACATCGCCCGGAGAGCTGCGGACGCCGCGACGGACGCTGCCGAGTTCCTGCGCCGTGCCGGCGAGTCACGGGCCGCCGGCGAGCTGGCCGACGGGGTGCGTCAGGGAGTCCACCCCGACGATGTCGAACTCTGCCTCGAGCTCGACCGGTTCCCCTTCGCGATGGTGGCGGCCTTGGAGGACTCCCTCATGGTTCTCCGTCCCCACGAAGTGCCTTCGCTGACGGACGCTGCACCGATCTGACGTCTGGTGGGCGCGACCCGTCCGGCGGCGTGACGGCGCGTCCCGGCCGGCTCCGACGGCGGCGGTGGGGGAGTGCGGCCGGAGCTGCACGCGTGTCGGTGGGTACGGCGGTTCGACGGATGCGCATCAACCAGCCATCGAGCGCCGCTCCTTCGGCGCGGTGAGGTGAGACGATTCGCCTGCTCCGCCACGTATTCATGGGTGCGCCCCCGGTGCTCCCGCAACAGTCGATGCTAGGGCACGGGGGATCGATTCCTGCCGGATTCCCGATCTTCCTGAAGTTCCGACACCCAGTGGGTAGCGTCTGCCGTCGTCACCCGGCCGGGTTGTGAGGGCGGCCGGGTTCTTCCAGAACAGAGGGAGCAGGAACTGATGTTGAGTGTGGAGACATCTCTCAAAGAGGCGATGACCTCGATCGAGGGGAGCCTGGGGGTCGCACTGGTCGACTACACGAGCGGCATGGCCCTCGGCACCCTGGGTGGTGGCAAGGACCTCGATCTGGCGGTGGCCGCGGCCGGCAACACCGACGTGATCCGGGCGAAGGTCCGCACCATGGAGATGCTGGACCTCAAGGAGGACATCGAGGACGTGCTGATCACCCTCGGGAGTCAGTACCACCTCATCCGGCTGATCAGGGGCCGCGGGGGCAACGGCCTCTTCCTATACCTCGTCCTCGACAAGGGCAGGGCCAATCTGGCCATGGCCAGGCACCAGCTCCGGCGCATCGAGGAATCGCTGGAGCTGTAGCCTTCGTCCCGCTTCCCGGCTCCCGCATGCCCCGGACTTGAAAGAGTTTTCAACTCGGCACATCTGAATGTGATCAGTCGGGGGCGGGTCGGAGCCGGAGGCGGGAGGATGACGGAAGCTGGACATCGAGGAGCCGGCAGTTCCGGCTGCCGGCCCTCGGAACGGTCGAACCGGGTGGGAGTGTTGTCGCATGCAGGTGCCGCTGTACCAGGCGAAAGCGGAGTTCTTCCGCATGCTCGGGCATCCCGTTCGCATCCGCGTGCTCGAACTTCTCCAGAACGGCCCCGTACCTGTCCGCGAGCTTCTGAACGAGATCGAGATCGAGCCGTCCAACCTCTCCCAACAGCTCGCCGTGCTGCGCCGATCAGGCATCGTCGTCTCGATCCGTGACGGCGCCACCGTCAGCTACGCCCTCGCCGGCGGCGACGTGGCGGACCTCCTGCGCGCCGCACGCCGCATCCTGACCGAACTCCTCGCCGGACAGAGCGAGCTGCTCGCCGAACTCCGCCACGCCGACACCTCGGCCTAGACGGTCCGCCGGGGAGCTGCGGACCGACAGGGCGGGCCCGAGCCGGATCGCATCACGCGACGGCCGGCGCCCCTCCGGGTTCGGCCGTCAGGCCGGGGATCGCCGGTCGCTGCGCGCCCGCGCCGACGCGATCGTTGCACGCCACGCAGACGCATCGGAGCGTCAGAGGGCGTCACCTCTGGGCGGGACTGACGCGTGTCTCTTCGATCGGTCGGTCGGTTGATCGGGTGTGTCCGACCTTCTAGCCATCACTGATGCGATGTGGGACCGGATCGAGCCGCTGATGCCGGCCGATCCGGTACGCGGTCGGCGGTGGGCCGATCACCGCCGAACCGTGGAGGCCATCGCGTGGAAGTACCGGACCCGCTCACCCTGGCGGGACCTGCCGGCCGAGCTCGGCTCGTTCCAGACCGCTCACAAGCGGCTGATCAGGTGGGCCGGGGACGGGACCTGGGAGCGCATCCTCGTCGCGGTTCGGGCCGCGGCCGCCGACGCGGACGACACCGCCTGGACCGTGGACCGCACCGGACACCCCTGCGTCGGGGAACAGCAGAGCTCGGCGGCGCTTCCCGCCGTCGGGCCGGAACCGGGACCCCCTGCCCTCGCCGCCGGAGCCTCGGACGGCACGAAGCGTCCGCTGCCCTAGGAGCCTGATCGGGCCCGGGCCCTGGCGCGGTTCCAGCGGACGGCCTTCGCCGCGATGGTCGCGGTCAGCAGGGCCAGTCCGGCGCACATGACCACGATGTTGCCCAGGCCGATGCCGCTGAGGAGCGTCATGCCGCCCAGGGAGTCGAGGAGGTCCAGCCGGGCTCCGGCGCGGGCTGTGGGCTCCGTACCCCGCAGGCGCCGCACGACGGGTATGAGGGTGATCAGTTGCAGGGCCGCCAGGACGAGGAACATCCAGCGGAACGAGTCGATGTCCACGCCGGGAATCCTACGTCCCGGCTGGTCACGTCATGCCTGAGAGCGTGGGGGAGCGGGCGCAACGACCGCACCGGCGCGCGGAGTCGGCCGCCGTGCGGAAGGAAGGGGCAGCGCTCGGATCGGAGGCTCGGGCGGCCGCCCGAGCCGCGGCCGCGGACGTCGGCAGCCGGTTACGGGCCTGTCCGCCCCCGGCCGCCTGCAGCCGCTTGCGCCGTGGGGCGCGGCGCCGTCCCCGAGGGCTCGAACGCGCGGGCCGCCGCGGCGAGGCGCAATTCCTCCAGCACGCCGGCCTGATGGCGGGCCCGGTCCAGTAGCCGTTCCAACGCGCCACGGTCGAGACGCGGGTCGGCGCCGGCCACGCTCCGCAAGGCGGACCAGAGGGCGCCCTTGGCCTCCACGCCCAGCCGCATGGCCTCGAACTCCAGGACGTCGCTCAAAGGCGAGCGGGACATCAGGCGGCCGTTGAGCTTCAGGCGTCCGGCCCGTTCCGCCAGGGCGCCCAGGACCGCGCGGGCGCGACGCCTCGGTATGCCCAGGACCCGCATGATCTCGCGCAGACTGTCACGGTCCTCCGCGATCTCCCGCGCGAGGTGGGTCAGAGACGCCTCCAGGGGCGTGTCCCGATGGTTCCGGGCGATCCGGCGGATCAGCGACAGCCCGCCGCTGGAACCCGCAAGGTGGTCGTTGAGGTAGATGGCCAGCAGTTGCCCGGCATCCGCGGGCGCGCGATGTCGCCGTGCCATGACCGCAGCCTTTCGCTTGCGGGCGACCCGTGGCCGCCGTCGAGGGCTTCCGGCCACGCAAGTGCCCGCAGGGCTCCCGGTGAAACCTGGTACGTGCGCACGAGCGTGTACGTACGGGGATCCTGACCGGCCGGTCGGCGACGAGGGGCCGTGACGAGAGCGTGCCGACGTAAGAGGCGACCGCCCCTCCGCCGACCGCCCCTCGGCCGGAGTCCGTTCACAGGCCGGCGGAGGCCTTCTTCCGGAGGCCCGCCCAGGCGATCTCCGCGACGTCCCGGCGCAGCAGGACGTCGACCGCCGTGCAGGCCAGCGCCTCCGCGGCGGCCAGCATCACCTGTCGTGCGCGCTGCCCGGCGGAGGCCTCCGCGAACTGTGGCGTGTGTGTGGACGACTCCGACCCCAGGATCGCGACGAAGGGGTGGATGGCGGGCACGCGCGTGCTGACGTTCCCGATGTCCGACGACCCCACGTAGACCCCGGGGGTGGGCTCCGACAAGCGGATGCCCGTCCGCGCGAGGTGACCCGAGAAGAGACCCGAGAGGACCTCGCTGTCACGGAAGTGCTCGTAGCGGCCACCGACGTCGGTCACCTCCACCGTCGTGCGGGTGGCCAGAGCGACTCCTCGCGCGCACGAGCGGAACTCGTCCAGCAGCGCCTCCAGCGCCGCGGTGGTCGCCCCGCGCAGCCCGAACAGGCCCTCCGCGTACTCCGGGACGATGTTCGTCGCGCGGCCACCGTCCGACACGATTCCCTGGACGTGCGATCCCGGCGGGAGTCGCCTGCTCAGGACGCCCAGCGTGTTGAAGAGCTGGACGAGGGCGCCCAGGGCGTCGATCCCCTCGGTCGGGTTGCCCGTCGGGTGCGCGGCGCGCCCGTGGAACCCCACCCGGACCTGCGCGCTGGCCGTCAGCGGCGCCCAGGCCCAGTCGTACACACCCGGGTGGAACATCAGCGCCGCGTCGACCCCGTCGAACGCCCCCGCTTCCACCAGCGTGACCTTGCCACCGCCGCGCTCCTCCGCCGGCGTCCCGACGGCCAGCAGGCCGCCCTCTACCTCACCGAGCACGGTGTGCAGCGCGAGCGCCGCACCGAGGCCGGCCGTGGCGATGAGGTTGTGGCCGCAGGCGTGCCCGAGCAGCGGCAGCGCGTCGTACTCCATCAGCAGGGCCACGCGGCGACCGGTGGCCTCGGGGCTCAGGGACGCGGCTCCCGCGCGGCCGACGAAGGCGGTCGGCAGCCCCGCCACCCCGCGCTCCACCCGGAAGCCCTCCCGCTCCAGCTCGTCCCCGAGCAGTCCGGCCGCCCGGTGTTCCTCGTAGGCCGTCTCCGGCTCGCGGTGGAGCGCGAGGCTGAGGTCCCAGAGCCGTTCCGCACGGGCGGCCACCTGCCGTGCGATGCGAGCGTGCAGGTCCTGGGGTTCGGGAATCCGTGACACGTCGGGCCTCCTCCGACCAGGGCGGAACGCCGCGCCCGTTCCGCGTCTTCCACGCGAGCGGCCCCCGGCGCCTTGGTGCGACCGGTACGTGCGCCGACGGCCGGCAGCCAGGGATCCTTCATCCGTTCCGAGCGCCCCGGCCTGTCCTCCCGCCCGCCGAGCCGGAGCCCGTCCCGGCGGCGCAGCCTGTCCGCTCGCTCGCCGAGCCGGAGCCCGTCCCCGCGCCCCGGCCTGTCCTCCCGCCCGCCGAGCCGGAGCCCGTCCGCGCCCCTCGGCCGTCCACCCGCTTGCCGAAGCGGAGCCCGTCCGCGCGCCCGCGCCCCGCCACCCGCTCGTCGCGCCCGGGCCCCGTTCACGCGGCGAGCCGGCGCTGGATCCAGTCCGCGGCGGTCAGCCTGAACAGACGTCGGCTCTCCGCGCGGCGGAAGTCGTGGCCCTCCTCGTGCAGCAACAGCAGTTCCGCCTCGAGTCCGCGGGCCCGGGCGGCCGCGACGATCTGCTCGGATTCGCGCGGGGGGACGTTGGTGTCGTGCTCGCCGTGGATCGCGAGCAGAGGCACCCGCAGGGCGTCGACACGGCTCATCGGGGAGAGCGCGCGCAGCAAGGACCGGTCGCGGACCGGGTGGCCGTACTTGTGCGCCGCCGAATCGGCCAGCCAGGGCTCCGTGCCGGCGAAGAAGGTCGCGAAGTCGGACATGCCGCAGACGGTGACCCCGGTGCGGAAGAGCTCGGGGTGCCAGACGAGGGAGGCGAGGGTGAGGTAGCCGCCGTACGAGTGGCCCATGACGGCCAGACGCAGGGGGTCGGCGAGCCCCGTCTCGATCACGTGCGCGGCGCAGGCGGCCACGTCCTGGATCGCCGCGAAGCGGCCTGCGCCGAGGTCGGCGTCGCGGAACGTACGGCCCCAGCCGGACGAGCCGCGCACATCCGGGGCGAAGACGTCGAGGCCCCGGCCGAGCAGCTCGTGGTAGAGCGGGTCGAAGACCGGACGTTCCTGTTCTTCCGGGCCACCGTGCAGATGGAGGACGCAGGGGGCCGGCTCGCCGACGGCGCGGCCGGGGGCCCGGTGGTACCAGCCGCCCAGGAGCAGCCCGTCGCGGGCGGTCGGGCGCGCGGGAAACGGCCGTACGGGCGCGCGCCCCGGCGGTACGGTGTCGGCGTCACGCGCCGACCAGGGCGTGCGCGCGGGGGGCGACGCGTCCGGCAGGTGCCACACTCCGGGCCGCCGCTGGGAGCCGGAGAGGGCGACCAGCATGCCCTGCGCTCCGGCCGGCGCGACCCGGGTGACCACCTCGTGCTCGAGATCCACCTCGCGGGGCGCCCGGGCGGCGGCCGTGCTGCCGTCGAGCGGAGCCGTTCCGAAGCCGGTGAGCGTTCGGGTCTCCAGAAGGCTGGCTCCTCGGACGTTCCACGCGAGTGCGGCCCGTCGGCCGTGTTCCATGAAGGCGAGCAGTTCCAGATCGCAGGCCTCGCGGTGAGCCACCACGCGCACGTCGCTCGCGGATTCTCCCGCGCCGCGCAGGTCGAGGGCGAGCAGTGCCGCGTACTCGCGTCCGTGGTCGCTGCGCAACCACACGGTGCGGGCGTCCGGGGAGAAGCGGCCGATCCACGGGTCGCCGTCGGCGACGGGCAACACGTGCGCCGGGGTCCGGTCGGCCAGCCGGAGCACGACCGCCTCCCGGCGTCCGCGCGGTCCGCGGCGCAGCAGGGCAAGGCCGCCGTCCGGGCTGATGTCGCACACCCGCAGCGTCGCGGCGTCGGTCTCGTCCGCGAGCAGGACGGGCGCGCCGGCGGCCGCCGGGTCGAGGAGATAGGCGGTGAGCCGGTCCCTGGCGGGCGGTGAGCCGGCCCCGCCCGCGGGGTGAGCGCCGTCCTGGAGCAGGGCGGCGTGACCGTCGCGCTCGGTCCACCCCGGCGGCCCCTCGACATGCGCGCGGAGCTCCCCCGGCCCGTCGGGGGTGGGTTGGGCGATCGTGACGGCCAGCGCCGTGCCGTCCCTGGTCCAGCAGCCCAGGTACGCCGAGGAGCCCGGGTCCGCGCCGGCCAGGACCCGGCGGTCGGAGCCGTCGGGGCGGACGCAGAGCACACGCGTGTGCCCGCTGCCGCCGGGGGCGACGGTGTAGGCGATCCAGCGGCCGTCCGGTGACCAGGAGACCTCCGTCACGTGGTCCGGGGCGGCATCCAGCAGCCGGACCTCGGAGCCGCCCACCGGCGCCGTCCACAGTTGCGGCACGCCGCCGCGGTCGCAGATGAACGCCACGTGTTCGGCCGCCGGGTCGGCCGTCGGGTACCAGCAGGCGTGTGCCCCGACGCGTGGCCGTTCGTCCGGCGGACCGGCGGCGCTGCCGAGGGGCAGTGCCGCGGGCGCCCCGGACAGGACGGGGGCGGTCAGTGGATGCCGTGCGTCTGCAGCCATGTCTCCAACAACGCTACCTGCCACAGGGCGTTGGCCCCACGGTTCGTGCGGTGGCCGTCGGGCGCCTCGAGGAGCGAGGCGATGTACTCGTCGCGGAACACTCCGCGACCGCGTGCGGCGGGCGCGGCGAACACGTCCCTCACCCGCTGCCGCACCGGCCCCGCCATGTGGCGGATCGCCGGCACCGGGAAGTAGCCCTTCGGCCGGTCGACGACGTCCCTGGGCAGGAGCGTGCGCGCGGCGTCCTTGAGGACACCCTTGCCGCCCTGGGCGAGCTTCAGCTCCGGCGGGCAGGCGGCCGCCAGCTCGACGAGCTCGTGGTCGAGGAACGGTTCGCGTGCCTCCAGTCCCCAGTCCATCGTCATGTTGTCGACCCGCTTGACCGGGTCGTCGACGAGCATGACGTGGGTCTCCGTCCGCAGCGCCGCGTCCAGGGCCGTCTCGGCGCCGGGTGCGGACATGTGCGTACGGACGTACTCCGTCGACGGGTCGAAGCCGGGGAGCATGTCGGGCTGGAGGATCCTCGCCAGCTCGGCGTGCGGGCGGTCGAAGTAGACCTCGGCGTACCGGTCCGGCTCGGCCTCGCGGGGGACGTCGGCCATGGCCGGGTACCAGTGGTAGCCGGCGAAGACCTCGTCGGCGCCCTGACCGCTCTGGACGACGCTGACCTCCTTGGAGACCTGCTCCGACAGGAGATGGAAGGCGACCGCGTCGTGGCTGGTCATCGGCTCGCTCATGGCGGCGACGGCTCCGTCGAGAGCGGTGGAGACGCGGTCCGAGGGCACGATCAGCTGGTGGTGGTCGGTGTCGAAGGACCGGGCGACGCGGTTCGAGTAGGGGAACTCGTCGCCCTCCTCCCCGGCCTCCGACTCGAAGCCCACGCTGAAGGTCCTCAGATCGGTCTGCCCTTCCCCGGCGAGCAGGGCGACGATCAGGCTGGAGTCCAGCCCGCCGGACAGCAGTACCCCTACCGGCACGTCGCCGACCATCCGGCGGCGTACGGCGGTCCGCAGCGCACCGAGGACGGCGTCGCGCCAGTCCTCGGCCCCCATGTCGGCGAACTCGGCCCGGCGCGTGTAGGACGGCTGCCAGTAGAGGTGGTCGTGCTGCGTGCCGTCGGGTTCCACGACCCGCACGGTCGCGGGGGGAAGCTTGCGCACCCCGGCCAGGACGGTGCGCGGCGCCGGCACCGTCGACTGCCAGCTCATGTAGTGGTGCAGGGCGACCGGGTCGAGGGAGGTGTCGACCCCGCCCGCGGCGAGGAGGGCGGGGAGCGTGGAGGCGAACCGCAGCCGTCCGGGCCGGGCCGCCAGGTAGAGCGGCTTGATGCCCAGCCGGTCCCGGGCGAGCACCACTCTGCCGGTGGTGTGCTCCACCAAGGCCACGGCGAACATGCCGACGAGGTGCCGGACGAAGCCGGTGCCCCACTGGCGGTACGCCCTGAGCACGACTTCGGTGTCCGACGTGGTCTCGAAACGGTGGCCGCGCCGCCGCAGCTCCTCGGCGAGTTCCCGGTAGTTGTAGACGCAGCCGTTGAAGACGCAGGTGAGACCCGCCTCGGCGTCGGTCATCGGCTGGGCGGCGCGGTCCGACAGGTCGATGATCTTCAGCCGGCGGTGCCCGAGGGCCACGGCCCCTGCGGACCACAGGCCCCGGCCGTCGGGCCCCCGCGCCGCCAGCCGGTCGGTCATGCGCTCTACGGCGGCCAGGTCGGGCCGCTCGCCGTCGAAGCGCACCTCTCCGCTCAAGCCGCACACGCCGGGCCTCCTTCGGACGGGACGGCGGGCGCGGGGCGGACGCCTTGGGCGGGAGCGGGACCGCCGCGCCGTCGTCGCAGCGCGATCGTTCCGGCCCCGCTCGCCATGTGCTCGTCGGCAGGGTCGTCGGCGACGCCCGGGTCGGCGGGCGCGTGCCGCACGCCTCGCGCCCTGGCCGGCCGGGTCACGAGACGCCCACCACCGCTCTGCCGCCCCGCCGGGTGCGGCGCCGAGCTCCGGGCCCGCTGGGCCCGGTCTCCCCTGCCGGGCCTGGGCGAGCCGCCGCGGGTCTCGGCGAGGAGGTCGTCCACGCCCGCCAGCAGGTCCTGGGCCGCGACCGTCCTGCGCAGCCGGTGGGCGGCGCTGCCATGGGCCAGTGTTTCCTCCGCCAGGGAACGCGCGGTCGCCCAGTCCCCGTACTCCTCCAGTGAGGGGCGGAGCCGCCGCAGCATGCCGCGTACGACCACGGGGGCGGGCGCTGCCCGACGGGTGGTGGGATCGATGAGCTCGCCTTCCAGACCGGACCGGGCGGCCCGCCAGGTGGCGGCCCGCAACCACTCGTGCCGGCCGTCGCACTTGGAGCCGCCCGCCGTACGGAGCTGCGCGCAGGCGTCGACCACGAGGGCCCGGAAGAGGGCGGCGATCAGGACGACGGTCTCGACGCGCGGACACGCGTCGCAGACACGCAGTTCGAGGGTTTGCAGATGGGCCGAGGGACGGACGTCGTAGTAGATCATCCCGGGGTCGTTGATGACGCCCGAGCGAACCAGTTCGTCCATGGCCCGGTCGTACTCGGCGGCGCTGTCGAAGCATCCCGGCGGTCCTGAGGTGGGCCACCGCTGCCAGACCATGGTGCGCCAGCTGGCATAGCCGGTGTCGGCGCCCAGCCAGAAGGGCGAACTCGCCGACAGCGCCAGGAGCGGCGGCAGCCAGGGTCCGACGGCGCACATCGCCCGCACGGCGTCGTCGCGGTCCGGCACGTCGACGTGCACCTGGGCGCCGCAGATCAGCTGCTCGTCCGCCAGCCGACGGTACTCGTCGGTCATGTCGTGGTAGCGGCGCTCAGGGGTCGGCGGGACGGTGCCGAGCCGGGTCAGCGGCGCGGTGCCCGCCGCGACGACCCCGAGGCCCTGGCGGAACGCGCTCTCGTCGAGGCGATGACGGGTGGCGGAAAGATCGACGTAGAGGCTGTCCAGGGACGTGTGCACGCCGCTGTTCGACTCCACTACGGATTGCGGGAGTTCACGGGCGTAGCCGTCCTGCGGTCGGGCCACTTTGCTGAGGACGGCCTCGGCCCGTGGAACGAGTTCCCCGGTCTCGACGTCGATCACGTGGAACTCTTCTTCCACTCCGATCCGGACGGTCACGGTGACTCCTACCGACTCATGGACGTGGTCTCCGACGAGCCGCGCCATGATCGGCGTCAGCCCGTTCGACGTACGAGTGCCCCTCCTGGGGCCTCGTATGCCTGGAGCGCTCATCTGATGTTCCATGCGCACGAACGAGCGGGAGAGTGGTGTGCGGGTGCCGGCCGGCTGGGGCGGCGGCCGGGAATCGGCCGCTCACTGCATCTCGTCCGGCTCGTCGTCCCCCATTTCCTCCCTGTCGCGCCCCCGGTTCGGCCGCCCGTCGTCGTCGCCGGGGCGGCGCAGTTCGCCAGGGCCCTTGCCGCCCTGCGGCGATCGAGCGGACTCGTGTTCCGGGTCGTGGGGACGGATCCGCTGCTCGCGGCCTGTGCCCGGCTGTTGCTCCTTGTCCTGCATGCCGCTCATGACGGCGTCTCCTCTCCGGTGTGGCGGCTGCCTGCCCCACCAACGTGACACGGGGGGTGATGACCTGCATGTCGACGACAGCGGAGAGTGACGGGACGCCTCTGCTGTGTTCGGAAATTGCGAGATTGAGCCGTACTTCGTCGGGTACGCGCGCACCGATCCCGCTTAGTCCTGGACGGCATGAAGGAGGAATGACCGTGAGCATGGTGGAGCAGACGATCGACGTGGACGTTCCGCTGCGGAACGCCTACAACCAGTGGACGCAGTTCGAGGATTTCCCGAACTTCATGGAAGGCGTGGAGGAGGTGCGGCAGGTCGACGCGCGTCACTGTCACTGGCGGACCAAGGTCGCGGGAGTCCGGCGCGAGTTCGACACCGAGATCGTCGACCAGCTGCCGGACGAGCGCATCGCGTGGCGCACCGTGGGCGGTGACGTGAAGCAGAAGGGCGTCGTCACCTTCCAGCGCCTCGACCCGGACCACACGCGGGTCCGGCTCGCGATGGACGTGGAGCCCGAGGGGATGACGGAGAAGGCCGGTGACGCCCTCGGCTTCCTGGACCGCCGCGTCAAGGGCGACCTCAAGCGGTTCAAGGGGTTCATCGAGGAACACGGCCACGAGACCGGTCAGTGGCGCGGCCGCATCAGCCCGTCGGGCGAGATGTCCTCGGGCGAGATGTCCTCGGGTGGGACGTCCCCGGGCGGCATGCCCCCGGGTGGGCGTCAGGATGGGGGCGCGATGGGCGGCGGCACGACAGGTGGGACCGGGTCCCGCCCCGCGCCCGACACCTGGGGCCTCCCGCCGGAGCCGGGTGAGCCGGGAATGCGCTGACGCCCCGGGCCCCGCGTCGCTGCGTACCCGCCTACCGGGCGGCGGCCCCGAGTTGGGGGCGGGTGTGGCGCGGCAAGGCAAGTCGGGGCCGCCGAGTTCCACGGGCCCGCGCCTCGGCGCGGGCCCGTCCGCCTTTCTGCGCGCCCGCCGTGGTCCTCGGTGACGGGGGCGGAAGGGTAGGCGGCACCCTACGGCGCTCGCTGCCGGCCGCGGGCTCACACGCCCGATACGTATCGACTCGTCCGTTTACGGAACAGTGGTCGCGGCAAGGCGCCCGTCATGATGAACATCGGCTACACGATGATGACCGAACAGGCGGGGCCCCGGGAGCTGGTCGAGCACGTGGTCGCGGCCGAGAACGCAGGGTTCGACTTCTCCGTCGTCTCGGACCACTCCTTCCCCTGGCTGGAGGAGCAGGGACACGCGCCGTACGCGTGGAGCGTCCTCGGAGCGGCCGCCCAGGCCACCTCCCGCATCCCGCTGACGACCTTCGTCACCTGTCCGACCTTCCGCTACCACCCCGCCGTGATCGCTCAGAAGGCGGCCACACTCCAACTCCTGTCCGATGGCCGCTTCCGGCTCGGCCTCGGGTCGGGAGAGAACCTCAACGAGCACATCGTCGGGGCGGGTTGGCCCTCGGCGGGCGTCCGGCTCGACATGCTGGAGGAGGCCGTCCTCATCATCCGCGAGCTGTTCGACGGGGGATACGTCACCCGTCGCGGCCGCCACTTCCAGGTCGAGAACGCCCGGATCTGGGACCTCCCCGACACGCCGCCGCCCCTGGGGATCGCGGTCTCGGGCCCCCGTTCGTGCGAGATCGCCGGTCGCCACGCCGATCTCCTCATCGCCACGGAGCCCGAGGCAGGACTCCTGGACGCATTCGACCGCCACGGCGGCGCCGGCAAGCCCCGCATCGGCCAACTCCCCCTCAGCTACGACACCGACCGCGACGCGGCGGTCGCCCGTGCCCACGAACAGTTCCGCTGGTCCCTCGGCGGCTGGCGGTTGAACGCCGAACTGCCCCTGCCGGCCGGGTTCGACCAGGCCACCGAACACGTCCGCCCCGAAGACGTCGCCGCCGCCATTCCCTGCGGGGACGACACGGACGCGGTCCTGAAGGCCGTGCGCGCCTACGAGGAGGCGGGATTCACCGACCTCGCCCTCGTCCAGATCGGAGGCTCCCGGCAACTGCCCTTCATCCGCTGGGCCGAATCCACCCTGCTGCCCGCCCTTCGCGAACAGTGACGGCCGCGCGGAACCGAAGAGATGGCGGGCGTACGTCGGCCCGCACACGCGGAACCGCAGAGGCGGCGAGCGTACGTCGGCACACACACCCGGCGAGCCCCGTCTCCGCAGGAAGTCCGTCCAGGGAACGGGCCCTGACGGGCACCGGCGCCCTCGGCGGCAGGCGGGCACGTCGGCCGATCCTGCTTCCGGAGTCATGTCCGCCCGGCCAAGGAGGCGATCATGAGTTTTCCGCTGCCTGACAACGTCGACGAGCTGAAGGCCATGATCGGACGGGAGGTCGCCTCCCTGCGTGACGGGGTGCGCCGCACCGCCGATCGGCCCGCTCCGGCCGAGCCGGGAACGGCCGTCACCACGCCGGTGCAGTCGCTGGCTGCCGGCCCCTCCCACGACTCCTACGCCGCGCCCCGATGTCTGTGCAGCACACACGACCAGGGCGCCACAGGGACGTGCTCCGCGCTCAGCGCCATCCCCGCGTCCGCCGTGCTGCTGGAACCGCTCCGCGACGACACGGGGACCGTACGGGACTTCCGTATCGTCGCGGGCAACCGGATGCGGTCCGCCGCCTGGCTGGAGGCACCGGACCGTCAGGTGGGCCAGCGCTTTCTCGAGGCCCGGCCCGGAGCGGTGCACAGCGGGCTCCTTGCAGCGCTCGCCGGCCTCGTCGACAACGGCGGCTCGCTGGAGGGCCGCGTCGTCGACTACACCGAGCAACGGCTCGGCAGACTCCACCGGGCTCCGCTGCTGTACTCGGCCGCGCTCTGCGGGGAGCAGGTGCTCGCCACCTGGCGGCCCGTGCGGAGCCAGACGGAACTCCTGACGATCGACGCCCAGTACCTGGCCTCCCTCGGGTGGGGCAACTGGGACCTGCTGTCCGGCGAGGTGACCTGGTCGGAAGGACTCAGCCGGATCTTCCACGCCGAGATCGGCATGCCCTGGACGCTCGACCAGCTCTGCGACGCCCTGGTGCCGGACGATCTCACCGCGTTCTCCGAGTTCCTCACCTCGGTGCTCGCCGGTGAGGAACCCGCGTGGACCCGGATACGGTTCCTGGTCCTCGGCGAGGTGCGCACCCTCGACCTGCTCGGCCGCCCCGTCGCCGGGACCGACGGCCGACCCTGGGCCGTCAACCTGGTCGCGCGCGACCTCACACCGCAGATCCGCAGCCGCCGACGGCTCGCCGAGACCGAGCGCGAGTCGGACCGGCTGCGGCGCCAGGCCCAGGCGGAACGCAGGGTGGCGGACGCGCTCCGCGAGGCCCTGCTGCCCACGCTCTCGGAGGCGTTGGCGGCCGTCGGACTCACCGTGGCCGCCTCCTACCGGCCCGCCGAGCCCGACGCCGCCGTCGGTGGCGACTGGTACAAGTGCCGGCTGTTGCCGGACGGCCGGGTGCTGGTGGCCATGGGCGATGCCGCCGGGCACGGCCTCGACGCCGTGGCCCGCATGGCCCAGCAACGCCACGCCCTGGCCGGCCTCGCCCAGACCGGGGCCGACGCCGGGGAGATCACGACCTGGCTGAACGAGCTGGTCTGCAGCGATCCCGCCGGTCAGACCGCCACGGTGGTCGCCGGACACATCGACGAGACCCGCGCCCTGTGCTGGGCCGACGCCGGGCACCCCGCGCCGCTTCTCCTGCGCGAAGGCCGGGCCGAGCCCCTCGACACCGGCCGGAGAGGACCGCTGCTCGGTGCCCTACCCGGCTACGGGTACGAGACGACCTCGACTCCGCTACGGGCGGGCGACGTTCTCCTGCTGTACACCGACGGCATGGTGGAGCACCGTGGAGAGGACGTGACGAAGGGCATCGAGCGCCTCGCGAACGCGATGGGGCGGTCCTCCGCACTCGCCCCGCAGCAGATGATCGACGTGCTGCTCGCCGATCCGGAGCAGGCCGGGCCCGACGACGACGCCTGCATGCTCGCGATCCGTGTCAACTGAAACTGCAACGAGCCGCGCCAACGGCTGTCGGACACCGCCGAGGAAGCCCGGCGTTCCTTGCCGGGGGAGACCGGCGAGCGGGTGGCGCCAGGGGTTCGTCATCGGCGGGGCACCGCCGCTACGGCCCATCCACCTGCGAGCATCACCCGGGCCGTCCTGGGCAGGCGTAGGACCGGCGGACCCGACCGCCCGGCGCCGTTCGGCGTACCGAGTGTCGTACAGGAGCATGGATGCGCACCGTAGGAGTCGAAGAGGAACTGCTGCTCGTCAGCGCCACGACCGGGGAGCCGCTCGCGGTGTCGGCCGCGGTGCTCGCGGCCGCGGCACAAGGCCGGGACGAGGACGAGCAGGGCGGCGGGGGCGATGACCCGCAAGGCGGCTTCGAGAAGGAGCTGCACCAGGAACAGCTGGAATTCGCCACCCGCCCCGTGAGCGACATGGGCGAACTGCGGGCGGAGATCGTCCGGTGGCGCGGGGATGCGGCTCGGTACGCCAAGGAGGCCGGCGCCCGGGTCGCGGCCCTGGCGACCTCACCGCTTCCGGTGGACCCCTCACGGAACTTCGGGCGCCGGTACCTGTGGATGGCGGAGCAGTTCGCCCTCACGACACAGGAGCAGCTCACCTGCGGGTGCCACGTCCACGTCTCCGTGGAGTCGGACGAGGAGGGCGTCGCCGTGCTGGACCGGATCAGACCCTGGCTCTCCCTCCTGAACGCCGTCAGCGGCAACTCGCCGTTCTGGGGCGGCCAGGACAGCGGATACAGCAGTTACCGCAGCCGAGTCTGGAACCGGCTGCCCTCGGCGGGACCTTACGAGCCGTTCGGCAGCGCGGAGGGATACCACGAGCGGGTGCGCGACATGCTCGCGACGGGGGTCCTGCGCGACCGGGGCATGGTCTACTTCGACGCCCGGCTCTCCCACAGCTACCCGACCGTCGAGATCCGCGTCGCGGACGTCTGTCTGGAGCCGGACACCACCGTTCTGGTGGCGACCCTGGCCCGGGGGCTGGTGCAGACCGCGGCCGACGCGTGGCGCGCGGGGGAGCCGCCTGCCCGGATCCCGGCCACCCTGTTGCGGCTGGCGTCGTGGCGAGCGGCCCGTTCCGGGCTCCGGGGGCCGCTCCTCGACCCCCGCACCATGCGCGAGACGCCCGCCGAGGTGGCCTTGGAGGCCCTGCTGGAGCACACGGACCCGGCCTTGCGCGCCTGCGGCGACCGCGACCGTGCCCACCGCGCTCTGGCCGCCCTTCTCGCCCAGGGTGGCGGCGCCCAACGCCAGCGCGACCTTCAGCGCGGGGGCTGTGATCTGGGCGAGGTCGTACGGGAGTGCGTGCGGATCACGGCAGGCGACGACGCCTGACCCGGCAGAGCCGGGCCGTCGGCCTCCCCGGCCGGACCCGTCCTCGTGCCGGCCCGGACGCGGGGCTGTCGAAGCTCCGAGGCCGGCATCGGAGAGCCTCGGCAAGCAGGCATCGGGGAGCGTCGGCGTCCAGCGGAGCGTGGCTCCGAAGCGCGGACATGGGTGCCGGGACGGCGCTCACGCGCCGCCGCGCCGCACGCGGGCGGCCCTGCGGGCTTCGGCCGTGCGCCGTGCCTCGGCGGACTTACGGGATTCGTTCTTGGCGCGGCCGGGCTTCCCCGGGACGGTGCCGATCCCACGGAAGGTGGCGCCGCGCCGGTCGCCGCCCGACGCGGGCTTGCCGTCGTCAGGGGTGGCGGCGGGCGTTCGGGCACCGGTGATGCGCCGCAGCTCGGGCTCGCCGGGCCGGACCTTCGTGATCCGGGGCCGGATGCCCGCTTCCGCGAGGACCCGTGCCATGTCACGGCGCTGGTCGGGCAGGGCGAGGGTCACGATGCTTCCGGAGGCCCCGGCCCGTGCCGTACGGCCTCCCCGGTGGAGGTAGTCCTTCGGGTCGGTGGGCGGGTCGACGTTGACGACGAGGTCGAGATCGTCGACATGGATCCCGCGGGCAGCGACGTTCGTCGCCACGAGGACGGTGACCGCCCCGGTCCTGAACCGCTCCAGGGTGTCGGTGCGCTGGGGCTGGGACTTGCCGCCGTGCAGCGCGGCGGCCCGTACGCCGCTGTCGACGAGGTGCCGGGTGAAGCGGTCCACGGCGAGCTTCGTGTCCAGGAACATGATCACGCGCCCGTCGCGGGCGGCGATCTCCGTCGCCGTGGCGAACTTGTCGGCGCCCTGGACGTGGAGCACATGGTGCTCCACCGTGGACGCGGTCTCGTCGGTGAGGTCGGCGGCGTGGCTCACCGGGTCCTGGAGGTAGCGGCGGACCAGCTCCTCGACGTCCTGGTCCAGAGTCGCCGAGAACAGCATGCGCTGTCCGCCGGGCCGCACCTGGTCGAGCAGCTCCGTCACCTGCGGCAGGAACCCCATGTCGGCCATCTGGTCGGCCTCGTCGAGGACCGCGATCTCCACCTGGTCCAGGCGGCAGTCCCTGCGCTCGACGAGGTCCCTGAGGCGGCCCGGCGTGGCGACGACGACCTCCGCACCGGAGCGCAGCTCGGTCGCCTGGCGTCCCGAGTGAAGGCCGCCGACGACGGTGGCCAGGCGCAGCTTCAGGGCCTGGGCGTACGGCGTGAGGGCCTCGGCCACCTGCTGGGCCAGCTCGCGCGTCGGTACGAGAACCAGGGCGAGGGGCTTCTTGGCGTCGGCGCGACGGCCGGCCGTGCGCGCGAGGAGCGGGAGCCCGAAGGCGAGCGTCTTGCCCGACCCGGTGCGGCCCCGGCCGAGGACGTCGCGGCCCGCGAGGGCGCTGGGCAGCGTGGCGGCCTGGATAGGGAACGGGGTGGTGACGCCCTGGGCGGCCAGCGTCGTCAGGAGAGCGGCGGGCAGCTCCATGTCGTCGAAGCGCTCCGCGGCCGGGAGCGACGGGGTGCCGGTGTTGCCGGCGAGATCGGCGAGGCCGGAAAGATCTCCCGTACGGGCGGCCGAGCGGTTCATGGATGCCATGCCTTCTTCGATGGGGTTCCCACCAAGGAAAGCACGGCGGGGGCGGGCGGGCCGAATCCCCTTCGCGTCGACGACACGGCTCTGCCCGGCGCGGAGTGCGCCGGGCAGAGCCGTGTGCGAAGCCCGTCAGTGACGGTGCCTGGAGCCGGAAACGAGGCGGTATCCGGCCAGCAGGATGAGAGAGCCGACGATGGCGGCGACCCAGGTGGAGAGCTCGAAGAAGCCGTCGATGGAGTCGACGTCGAAAATGACCTTCCCGAGCCACCCGCCCAGGAGCCCTCCCGCGATACCGATCAGAATGGTGATGAAGAAGCCGCCGGGGTCCTTTCCCGGCATCAGCAGCTTCGCGATCATTCCGGCGATCAGGCCCACCAGAATCCAACCGATGATGCTCACGGTGCACCTCTTTCCAGCGCGTGGTTTCTGCTACTCCGTATGCGCCGAACACCGCGCTCCAAACCTGAGGAACGGCGTCGGTCGGAAAGCGGGGCCCTCAGGCTGCGAGCGGCACCCGGAAACGGAAACCGACGGGGTCAGTGCTTGAAGGCGTCCTTGGTCTTTTCCTTCCAGTGCCTGGCCTTGCCGCGCGCCTGCAATCCGGCCCCCTTGAGTGCCGTCTTTTCCTTCCCCAGCGCATGAGCCGTCTTCCTGACGGCTTTTCCCACTATTTGCTCCGCAGAGGCTTTCCATTTCTCGGTCGCGCTCATGTCCGTCCTCCGGAACGGGAACCGGGACGAAACCGCCGGACGGTATCCGCGGCTACAGCTCGATTCTGCGCCGGACGCGGGCCCCGGGGCCACCACGGACGTCACGGCCTACCGCGCCCCCCGCTATCGGCCCACCAGCGTGCGGGCGGCACGGGCGATGTGGTTGCGGGAGATGCCGGCCGCGTCGAGGAGTTCCTCGGTCGTGCCGGAGCCCGGCAGGTCGGTGACCGCGAGGTGGGCGAAGGCCGGCTGGTGGCCGCCCGCGGCGAGCGCCGACAGCACGGCCTCGCCGATCCCGCCCTCGGGGTGGTGGTCCTCGACGACGACGAGGGCACCGGTCTCGCGGGCGGCGCGCACGAGAGTGTCGGCGTCGACCGGCTTGACGGAATAGAGGTCCACGACACGGGCCTGGATGTCGTCGGCCGCCAGTTCCTCGGCGGCGGCCAGACACTCGTGCAGCGTGACGCCCGCGCCGACCAGCGTGACCCGGTCGTGCTCGCCGCGCCGCAGGGTCTTGGAGCCGCCCACCGGGAAACTCTCGTCGGCGGCGTAGAGCACGGGGTACGCGCCGCGGGTGGTGCGCAGGTACGAGATGCCGTCGAGGTCGGCCATGGCGGCGGTGAGCGCGGCCGCGGAGGTGGCGTCGCTGGGGTAGAGGACCGTGGAGCCGAGGACGGCACGCATCATGGCGAGGTCCTCGACGCCCATCTGCGAGGGGCCGTCGGCGCCGATCTCGACCCCGCTGTGCGTCCCGCACAGGGACATGGTGATCTGCGAGACGGCGGCCATGCGGATGAAGTCGTGAGCCCGGGTGAGGAACGCGGCGAAGGTCGTGGCGTACGGGCGGAAGCCGCGTACGGCCATGCCGACGGCATCGGCGATCATCTGCTGCTCGGCGATGTACGTCTGGAAGAACCGCTCCGGATGCGCCTTCCCGAAGTCCTCGCTGTGCGTGGAGTTGCCGACCTCGGCGTCGAGCGCGACCACCTCGGGCCGCGCGCCGAGCGCGGTGAGGGCGGCACCGAAGGCGACCCGCGTCGCGACCTCGTCCCCTACCTCGTAGCGCGGAAGCTCCACCGGACCGGCCTTGCCGGCCCGGGCGCCGGTGGTAGCGGCGGCCGGCGGCTTGGGGCCGTGCACGGCCAGGTGGCGCACGCCGCCCAGTTCGGCGACGGCGCGCTCGGCCATGTCCTTCGGCAGCGGCTTGCCGTGCCAGCCGTTCTTGTCGGCGACCTCCGACACGCCGCGGCCCTTGACGGTCCTCGCGACGACGACGGTCGGCGCCGTGCCGTCCGCGGCCACGGTCAGCGCCCGGTCGACCTCCGCCAGGTCGTGGCCGTCGACCACGAGCGCCCGGCAGCCGAAGGCCTCGACGCGCCGGGCGTACGCGGCGGTGTCCCACTCCAGCTCCGTGGGGCCGCTCTGGCCGAGGCGGTTGACGTCGATCAGGGCGACGAAGTTGGCGAGCCGATGGTGCCCGGCCTTGTCGAGCGCCTCCCACACCGACCCCTCGGCCATCTCGCTGTCGCCGCACAGCACCCACACCCGGTACGGCTGCCGCTCCAGGTCGCGGCCGGCGAGCGCGATCCCGACCCCGTAGGCGATGCCCTGACCGAGGGAGCCGGTCGCGAGGTCCACCCAGGGCAGCACGGGCGTCGGATGACCCTGGAGCCGGTGGCCGAAACGCCGGTAGGTCGTCATCAGCTCGTCGTCGTCGATCGCACCGGCGGCCTTGAACATCGCGTACAGAAGCGGTGAGGCGTGCCCCTTGGAGAAGATCAGGTGGTCGCCCGCCGGGTCGTCCGGAGCCGCCCAGTCGTAGCGCAGATGGCGGGTCATCAGGACCGCCATCAGGTCGGCGGCGGACAGGCTGGAGGTGGGGTGGCCGGAGCCCGCCGCCGTGCTGGCGCGCACCGAGTCGACCCTGAGCTGCTGTGCGAGTTCGGAGACCTGGGCGAGGTCGCTGTCGGGTCCCAGCGTGACGGTCGTGGGCGCTGCGCTCATGTCGGAGGTCCTTTCCTGGGGAGGAAGCCGGCACGGGGAGTGGACCCCGCGCCCGGTCAGGGGTTCCCGTCCGCGCACGGTCGATCACGCCCGGCGCCCGGCTTCGGCCCCTCGGGTGCGGCATTGACCCTTTTGCGTCTGCTCCGGAACCCCGGACGGCATTCCTCGGCCCCGGCGGGAAGTGACGACTTCGCGTCGACGACACCCGCGGCGGAGGCTCTTCCCATCACGGGCGGAAGGCCTGCTCCCCAAGGCCGGAGGCCTGCGCACCAAGGCCGGAGGCCTGCTCCCCAAGGCCGGAGGCCTGCGCACCACCGGCAGAGGCCCTGCGCACCACCGGCAGAGGCCCTGCGCACCACCGGCAGGGGCCGTGCGCACCACCGGCAGGGGCCTTGCACACCACCGGCAGGGGCCCTGCGCACCACCGGCCGAGGCCCTGCGCTCACCCCGCGGAGGCCCTGCCCGACAGGCGCGGCCCGGCTCCCGGCAGGACCACCCGCGGGAATCTCCTTCCCGCGCCGGCGATGAGTTCCCGCTCCGCCGACGGTCCACCCTACGGATCCCTCGTCTCCAAGGAGCGGCAGATGACAGACATGACGGGTCTCGACCTCGGACCCCAGGCGCTGATCGTGGCGCGTCTCGCGGCGGGCGTGCCGGACGCGCGCCTCGCCGACCGGACGCCCTGTCCCGATTACGCGGTGGGCGACCTGCTGGGCCACCTGGCGGGACTGTCCGTGGCCTTCCGGGACGCCGCCCGGAAGGACCTGGGCCCCACCACGGACACCGCGCCCGGTACCGCCAAGCCCCTGCTGCCCGCCGACTGGCGCACGGAGCTGCCCCGTCTGCTCCAGGACCTGGCCGAGGCCTGGCGGGATCCGGGCGCCTGGACCGGGACGACCCGCGCGGGCGGCGTCGATCTGCCCGGCGGCGTCACGGGGATCGTCGCCGCCGACGAACTGGTCATCCACGGCTGGGACCTGGCCCGTGCCACTGGCCAGGAGTACGTACCCGACCAGGCCGCGCTGCGCGCCTCGCACGCCTTCCTGCTGGCCGCGGCCGAGGAGCAGGACGGTGGCGGTGGCATCTTCGGAACCGTGGTGCGCGTCCCGGAACGGGCCCCTCTGCTGGACCGCACCGTGGGCCTGAGCGGCCGCGACCCGAACTGGGCCGTGCCGCCGGTCTCGTGAGTGACGCGGGGACGCGGAGAGAAGCGCCGCCACGGCCGGGCGCCGGGGCGTGGCGAGGGGACGCGGAGAGAAGTGCCGCCACGGCCCGGCGCCGGGGCGCCCCGTTGCCGGCGGAGAGAGTCATTCCTGTGAGCCGCGGGAGGAGGGCGGCGCTCCTGCAGTGGGTCAGGCGTGTGCGTGCGGCTCGCCCGGATGCGGTGCGGCGGGTGCCGGGGCGGTGGTCCGCGGGTGCTCCACGGCCCCCGGCCGGTCGTGCAGGACGGCCCGGCCCGCCGACCGGGCCGCGGCCGCGTCGCCGCCGGCGGGGGCGCTGCCCCACGAGCCGGTCAGCGTGAGTCCGAGCGTGGCCACCGTCGCGGCCACGGCCCGTGCGCGGCCGGGGACCCCGGCGTGTTTTCGCAGACGGCCAGGCCCGCGTGGGGCGGACGCGTGGTGCGCCGGTGAGGCCGCAGTCCGCGGGTCGGCCAGGGCCCGGGCGCAGGTACGGGCGTCCGGCCGGGCCGTGGGTGCCTGGGCGGTCATCGCCGTCAGCAGGCCGGCGAGGTCGGCCGGGAGATCGGACGGGACCACCGGAGGGCGCTCCAGGTGCGCGAGTGCGGCCTCCAGCGGCGCCCCTCCGTACTCCGCCTCGCCCTTCAGGGCTTCGAGGAGCACCAGACCGAGGCTGTACACGTCGGCGGCAGGGCCCGTCTGCCGGCCCAGCGCCTGCTCGGGAGCCATGTAGGACGCGGTGCCCAGGAGCCTGCCGTCGGCGTCGGCGTCGGCGTCGGGAACGGGCTCGGGCCCGGAGGCCGCGTCGAGCCGACGGGAGATGCCGAAGTCGGCGAGGTGCGGGGCGTCCGCGCGGTCCAGCAGTATGTTCGACGGCTTGACGTCGCGGTGGACGACACCGCGGGCGTGCACATGCGTGAGGGCCGAGGCCAGGGTCGCCCCCATGCGGCAGGTCTCGGCGGGGGTGAGGGTGGCCCGGGCGAGGCGCCGGCGCAAGGTCGTCCCCCTCACGAGCTGCATCACCAGATAGGGGCGGCCCTCGTCGTGGCCCGAGTCGTAGAGGGTCACCAGTCCGGGGTGCTGCATCCGCGCCAGGAGCCGGCCCTCCTCGTCGCACTGCTCCTCGCACCGCTCGACCGGCCGGCGGGTGTCGGCGGGCCGGAACAGCTTCACCGCCACGGCCCGCCGCAGTCGCAGGTCCAGCGCCTCGTACACGTCGGCAGCGCCGCCACGCCCCAGCAGGCCGTCGAGCCGGTAGCGGCCCGACACGTGGTGAGCCGTCAGCCGGAGTTCCGGGTTGAGGGGCCGCTCGTCGACCTGCATCGGTTCTCCCTGGGGGTCGTCGTCCGTCGGCCTCTGGTGCCGGCCCTGGGGCGGGGCGCGTCGCCCGGTGGCGTGCGTGGGCCCGCGGCTCACGCGTGCCCCGTCGAGGCATGAACATCCCTGTGCGGTACGGGGAATCGGGAATCGCACCGATGCCGACGGTTCGCGATCGGGTCGAGTGAATTCCGGATGCCCGGGTACGCGGACGCTGACCAACCCGCATGGGAGGGAGCAATCATGGGTCTGGGACTGTTCATCATTCTGATCGCCGTCGGAGCCATACTGACCTTCGCGTCCGACTGGGAACTCCAAGGGCTCGACCTCGATCTGGTCGGCATCATCCTGATGGCGGTCGGCATCATCGGAACCGCCGTCTACACCAGCGTTCTTCGCCGCCGCCGGATGGTCGTCCCGCCCGTGGCCCCCACGGTCACCGAGGACGACCGCCGCGACCTGCTCTGAGGCGGTTCGCATTCTCGCGCAGTGACCTACTCGACGTGGACGAGCAGAGGAGTGACAGCAATGACCGACCACTTCTGGACCTATGGAACGGATTCCGGGTACCTGGCGGGCACGGACCTCACCGGATGGCGGGTCGAGGCCGCCGACGGTTCCATCGGAAAGGTCGACAAGCATTCCGACGAGGTCGACGACGCCTATCTGGTCGTGGACACCGGAGTCTGGATCTTCGGCAAGGAGGTGCTGATCCCGGCGAGCGCGGTGACCCGGGTCGACCTGGAGGGGCACACGGTCCACCTCGCCCTGACCAAGGACCAGGTCAAGGGCGCACCCGAGTTCCACTCCGAGAAGCACCTCGCCGACCGGCAGTACCGCGAGGACCTGGTGGCGTACTACCGGGTCGGCGGCCCGTTCTAGCCGGTGGGGGCGCCCGCCCCCGTCCCTCGGCCCGGGACGAGCCGGAAGGCTCGTCCCGGGCCGAGGGCTTTCCGGCTGTTCCTGACCGCCCTGTCCGGTTCCTGACCTGGCCTGCCCGGCGCCGGCCACCGGCCGAAAGCGGTGTCGCTCACCGACCGGACCGGTCACCGGAGGGTGAACCGGTCCGGATGAGCCGCCTTCCAGTCGCCTTCCCACGAGTCCGGAACCGAGGCGGACGCGAGAAGCTGCCCGTGGGCCAGCGGTGCGTACAGGTCGGCATGGGACCGGACGTCGTCCGGGCCGACCCGGCGCAGAAGCATCCCGGGGGCCAGGTCGCCGGGGCGCTCGACGCCCATGGCGGCCATGATCTGCAGGGCGCTCTTCACCGTCGCCTCCTGGAAGCGCTGGACGCGCCGTGCCTTGTCCTCGATGTCCAGGGCCCGGGCGCGCCGCGGGTCCTGGGTCGCCACCCCGACGGGACAGGTGTTGGTGTGGCACCGCTGGGCCTGGATGCAGCCGAGGGCGAACATCATGGCCCGGGCGGAGTTGGTGTAGTCGGCGCCCTGGATCAGCCGCTTGACGATGTCGCTGCCGGTGGCGACCTTGCCGGAGGCGCCGATCCGGATCCGGTCGCGCAGGCCCGTGCCGACGAGGGCCCGGTGCACCGTCGTCAGGCCTTCCGTAAGGGGGAGCCCGACGGTGTCCGCGAACTCCAGCGGCGCGGCCCCGGTGCCGCCTTCGGCTCCGTCCACGACGATGAAGTCGGGCGTGACGTCCTCCTCCAGCATCGCCTTGCAGACGGCGAGGAACTCGCGGCGCGAACCGACGCACAGTTTGAACCCGACCGGCTTGCCCCCGGCGAGATCCCGCATCCGGTCCAGGAAGCGTACGAGCTCGCGCGGGGTCCGGTAGACGCGGTGGTACGGGGGCGAGATCACGGTGCGGCCCTGCGGAACGCCTCGGACCGAGGCGATCTCCCGGCCGACCTTGGAGCCGGGCAGCACGCCCCCGATACCGGGTTTGGCTCCCTGGCTGATCTTCAGCAGCACGCAGGCGACCTGGTCGAGAGAGGCCTTCTCGGCGAACAGCCGCGGGTCGAAGCCGCCGTCCTCGGTGCGGCAGCCGAAGTATCCCGTGCCGACCTCCCATACGAGGTGGCCACCGGGGGCCAGGTGGTGCGCCGATATCCCGCCCTCGCCGGTGTCGTGGGCGAAGCCTCCGCGCCGGGCGCCCTCGTTCAGGGCATGGATCGCCCGGTCCGACAGGGCGCCGAAGCTCATCGCGGACACATTGAGCAGGGCCATGTCGTAGGGCCTGGTGCAGTGCGGGCCGCCGATCCGGACCCGGGGCTGCTCGGTCGGCACCGGGCGGGGAGCCATGGACGGGACGAGGTACTCGGTGCCCGGGCGGTCCAGCTCCAGCTCCGTCCCGAAGGGGTCCTCGGCGTCGGTTCCCTTCGCCCGCTCGTAGACGATGGAGCGCGCGTCCCGGTCGAAGGGCACGCCGTCGACGTTCCGCTCGACGAAGTACTGCTGCACCTCGGGACGGAGCGCCTCCATCGCGAACCGCAGGTGTCCCAGGAGCGGGTAGTTGCGGAGCACCGAGTGGCGCCGCTGGCGCAGGTCGTGCAACGCCACGCCGGCGAGCAGCAGGGCGGGGACGGCCGCGCACCACCACCACGGGGACACCAGGACGGCCAGGAGGCCGAGGGCGAGGGCGGTCAGGGCCGGGAGGGCCGCGAGAAGAATCGTCACCATGCACGGCCGTCTGTCCCGGATCGGGCGGGCCAAGCCGCCGCGGACCGATACCGGCGGTCCGCCCGCCACGGGAGCCCGGAAGACCGGGGATGGGCCCGTGGGAATGTGCCGCGCCGCGGAGAACGGGGGTTTGCGGTCGGCGAGCCTGGCTACACGACCGTCATGAGTGCTTCGGACAAGAGCGACCAGAACCCGTCCCGTCGGACCGGCCCGCACGCCGTGCCGGATGCCGTCGGTACGCCCTACGGCGCGGACCGCGCCGTACCGGCGGAAGAAGCGAGCCGTAGAGAGGCGACCGGATCCGGTCAGGCCGCCACGGGGGCCCTGCACGCCCTTCCGGCCCCGTTCGCCGAGAAGGCCCGTGCGGCCGGGTACGTGGCGCGCGGCACCGGGGGAATGCTGTGGACCGCCGTGCGCCATCACAAGGCGGTGACCGGCGGCGCCGCCGTGAGCGCGACGGCCGCGCTCACCGGTGCGTACGCACTCGGTCACCGGGCAGGGCGACGCAGCCGCGGCCCGTTGGCCCGGCTCCTCGGTGGCCGCTTCTGAGGCACGACGGTTCGCGCTCGCGCGCCGCTTCTGAGGCACGAGGGCTCGCACGCCGCTCCTGAGGTACGAGGGAGGGTTGTGCCTTCCCCTGGGGCCGTACGCCCCGTCCGTCCGTTTCTTTTTTAACTGTCATTCCGGAGGTTGACGCACATGGTCCCCCTGCTGCTGGTTCTGCTTCTCGCCCTGCTGCTCTTCGGCGTCGGTTTCGCGGTCAAGGCGCTCTGGTGGGTCGCCGTGATCGTGCTCGTCCTGTGGCTGATCGGCTTCGTGGCCCGGCCGAAGGGGAGCACGGGCCGCTGGTACCGCTGGTAGGCGGCCCCGCACGCCTGAGACGCCCTGCGCCCGCGGCCGGAATCCGGCCGCGGGCGCAGGGCGTCTCGCGTCAGGTTCGTCACAGGTCGCGCCCATGCACGGGCCACACCCACGCAGGCCGTCCCGGTCACGGCATGACTGAGCCCGGCACACCCCGAGGAGAGCGTGCCGGGCTTGTTCGCGTCCTCAAGCGGTGAGGACCGAGTCGTCCTCCGGGCGGGCGCCCGGCAGCCGGTGGCGGGCGGCGATGAGCGCCGCGTCCACGTCGCGCGTACCGGTGCAGACGCACAGCGTGTAGGCGAGGTCGTCCATGCGCCTGCGTACCTCGGTGCCGCCGTCCTCCGCACGGAGGACCTTGAGCGTCTCGTACTGCTCGATGAGATTCCGCAGGACCGCGGGATGGGCCATCAACACGTTGGGAGTCCCCTCGTCGTCAGGGCGTCGGCCGCCCGGCTTTGACGCGGCGTGTACCCCCGCCCCGGCGGAGTACACCCCGGGGCGCGGCGGCCGGGGAAGCGGCGGAATCCGGCTCCGCTCACGTCCGCCGTGGCGGGCCGTGCCGGGCCGCGGTGGCGGCGGCGGAGCCCCTGACGACGGCGTCTTCCGGCCGCTTGACGCGGCATCGCCCTCCTCGTGTCGATCACGAGGGAGTACTGTCGTCATAATTGCCGTACGGCAACGGTCCGAGCTGCTGAACCGCACGGAAGGCGGTCGGTTCCAGCGCGTGACCGTGCCCGTATGGAACGTGAGCGGATGCCTGAGGGCGAACGAGGATGGGCATGTCTGAGACGACGATCAAGGGCTCCGCGACCGATGGGCGGCCGGGGCCGGCCGCGGTGGGGGAGCCCGAGCTCCGGCAGCTCCTGGCCGGTCTCACGGCCGTGCGGGACGGCGACTTCGGCACCCGGCTGCCCGACGAGGCGGGCGGGCTGATGGGCGAGATCTCCAGTGTGTTCAACGGGATGGTCGACCAGCTCTCCCAGTTCACCTCCGAGGTGACGCGGGTCGCCCGTGAGGTCGGCACGGAGGGGACCCTGGGCGGGCAGGCCGTGGTCCCCGGGGTCTCCGGCACCTGGGCCGATCTGACCGACTCGGTGAACGCGATGGCCGGCAACCTCACCACCCAGGTCCGGGACATCGCCCAGGTCGCCACCGCCGTCGCCAAGGGAGACCTCTCCCAGAAGATCGACGTGGACGCGCGCGGCGAGATCCTGGAGCTCAAGAACACCATCAACACGATGGTCGACCAGCTGTCCTCCTTCGCCGACGAGGTCACGCGCATGGCCCGTGACGTGGGCACGGAGGGCATCCTCGGCGGCCAGGCCGACGTGAAGGGCGTCTCCGGCACCTGGCGCGACCTGACGGACTCCGTCAACTCCATGGCCGGGAACCTCACCGCCCAGGTCAGGGCGATCGCCCACGTGGCCACCGCGGTGGCCACCGGCGACCTGTCGAAGAAGGTCGAGGTGGACGCCCGCGGCGAGATCCTGGAGCTGAAGACGACCATCAACACGATGGTGGACCAGCTCTCGGCCTTCGCCGACGAGGTGACCCGGGTGGCCCGCGAGGTGGGCACGGAGGGCAATCTCGGTGGTCAGGCCACCGTCCGGGGAGCCTCGGGCACGTGGAAGGACCTGACCGACAACGTCAACGTGATGGCGTCCAACCTCACCGGGCAGGTGCGTTCGATCGCCCAGGTCGCCACCGCGGTGGCCCGCGGCGACCTCTCCCGCCGGATCACCGTCGAGGCCAAGGGCGAGGTCGCCGCCCTCGCCGACACCATCAACACGATGGTGGACACCCTGTCGGCCTTCGCCGACGAGGTGACGCGCGTCGCCCGCGAGGTGGGCACCGAGGGCCGCCTCGGCGGCCAGGCCCGGGTGCCGAACGTGGCCGGCACCTGGAAGGACCTCACCGACAACGTCAACTCCATGGCGAACAACCTGACCGGACAGGTCAGGAACATCGCCCAGGTCACCACGGCCGTCGCCAACGGAGACCTCTCCAAGAAGATCGACGTCGACGCCCGCGGCGAGATCCTGGAGCTGAAGACGACCATCAACACGATGGTCGACCAGCTGTCCTCGTTCGCCGCCGAGGTGACGCGCGTCGCCCGCGAGGTCGGCAGCGAGGGCCGGCTCGGGGGACAGGCGGAGGTGGAGGGCGTCTCCGGCACCTGGAAGCGGCTGACCGAGAACGTCAACGAGCTCGCCGGCAACCTCACCCGCCAGGTCCGCGCCATCGCCGAGGTCGCGAGCGCGGTCGCCGAGGGTGACCTGACCCGTTCGATCACCGTCGAGGCCTCGGGCGAGGTGGCCGAGCTCAAGGACAACATCAACGCCATGGTCGGCTCGCTGCGCGAGACCACGCGGGCCAACCAGCAGCAGGACTGGCTGAAGTCCAGCCTGGCCCGGATCTCCGCGCTCATGCAGGGCCACCGTGACCTGGCCGTCGTCGCCGAACTCGTCATGGACGAGCTGACCCCGCTCGTGTCCGCCCAGTACGGCGCGTTCTACCTGGCCGAGGAGGGAGCGGACGGCATCGAGCTGGGGCTCGTCGGCTCCTACGGCCGACCCGCCGGCGATCAGGGGCGGGACCGGTTCCGGCTGGGAGAGTCGCTGGTCGGGCAGGCCGCCCGCAGCCGGCGCACCATCGCCGCCGAGGACGTCCCCGCCGACTACGTCTCCATCTCCTCGGGACTCGGCCGGACGGCCCGGGGCAGCCTGATGGTGCTGCCCATCGTCGTCGAGGACCAGGTCCTCGGTGTCATCGAGCTGATGTCCTTCAGCCGCTTCACCTCCGTGCACCGGGACTTCCTGGAGCAGCTCATGGAGACCGTGGGCGTCAACGTCAGCACCATCGTCGCCAACGCCCGGACGGACGAACTCCTGGACGAGTCCCAGCGGCTGGCCGGCGAACTGCGCTCGCGCACCGAGGAACTCCAGGTGCAGCAGGACGAACTCCAGCGCTCCAACGCCGAACTGGAGGAGAAGGCGGCCCTGCTCGCGACGCAGAACCGCGACATCGAGGCCAAGAACCTGCAGATCGAGCAGGCCCGGCAGGAACTCGAGGACCGGGCCCAGCAGCTCGCGCTGGCCTCGACGTACAAGTCCGAGTTCCTGGCCAACATGAGCCACGAGCTGCGCACCCCGCTCAACAGCCTTCTGATCCTGGCCCAGTTGCTCGCTCAGAACCCGACCCGCAACCTCACGGCCAAGCAGGTCGAGTACGCCGGCATCATCCACTCGGCCGGATCGGACCTGCTGCAGCTGATCAACGACATCCTCGACCTGTCCAAGGTGGAGGCCGGGAAGATGGACCTCAACCCCGAGCGCGTGGCGCTGCGCCGGCTGCTCGACTACGTCGAGGCCACCTTCCGTCCGCTGATCTCGCAGAAGAGCCTCACCTTCACGGTCTCGACCGCCGCCGGCGTCCCCGTCGATCTGATCACCGACGACTCCCGGCTCCGGCAGGTGCTGCGGAACCTGCTGTCCAACGCCGTCAAGTTCACCGAGCAGGGGAGCGTCGAACTCCGCATCGAACCGGCCTCGGACGACGAACTCCCGGCGACGGTCCACCGCGGCGGCCCGGTCGTCGCCTTCCGCGTCGCGGACACCGGCATCGGCATCGCCCCCGAGAACCTGGAGGCCATCTTCGGCGCCTTCCAGCAGGCCGACGGAACGACCAACCGGAAGTACGGCGGCACGGGTCTCGGTCTGTCCATCAGCCGCGAGATCGCCTACCTGCTCGGCGGCGCCCTCACGGTCACCAGCGTGCCCGGCGAGGGCAGCACCTTCACCCTCTACCTGCCCGTCACCCGCCCCGACTTCACCGAACAGCCCGCGCTCCCCGCCTCGACGACGGACGCCGCCGAGCTCCCCCCGGCCGCGACGCCCGACCAGGGCGGCGCCCCGGCACCGCTCGGCCGGCCCGGCGCGCCGTCCGTCCGGCCGACGAGGCGCCTCCTGGTGATCGAGGAGCGCCCGCGGGGGCTGCTCGCCCTCGTCGCCGAGAACGCCGTCACGGAACTCGCCGCCGACGGCGGCCACGCCGACCGGGAGGACATCGAACTGATCGCGGTCGTGGGCCCCCAGGAGGCCGCCACCGCGCTGGCCACGCAGGCGTTCCACTGCGTCGTGCTCGACGTCGACATGGCGGACGGCGACGCCCTGCGCTTCCTCGACGCCATGGACGGGGACGAGGCCCTGCGCACCGTACCCGTCCTCGCCCACAACAACCGGCGCCTCGCCGCCGACCAGGAGCGTGCCCTGCAGGAGCTCGCCCGCCGACGGCCGCTGGAGCTCCTCTCCAGCCTCGACGAACTGCGCGAGCGGATCGCCCTGCACCTGTCCGCGGAGCAGCCCGGCGACGTCGTCCCCCTGGTCCGGGGCGAACACCGGGCCCCGGCGCCGCAGACCATCGACACGGCGCTGCACGGCCGCACCGTTCTCGTGGTCGACGACGACGCCCGCAACCTCTACGCCCTGAGCGGCATCCTGGAACTGCACGGCATCACGGTGCTGCACGCCGAGAACGGCCGGAAGGGGATCGAGACCCTCCTCGCGCAACCGGCCGTCGACCTCGTCCTGATGGATGTGATGATGCCGGAGATGGACGGCTACACCGCGACCGCACGCATCAGGGAGATGCCGCAGTACGCGGAACTGCCCGTGATCGCGGTCACCGCCAAGGCCATGCGGGGCGACCGGGAGAAGAGCATCGCCTCGGGCGCCAGCGACTACGTGACCAAGCCCGTCGACGCCGACGAACTCATCGCCTGCGTCGGCCGCTGGCTGAACGACGGATAGCCCCGTGGCCGTCCCCACCGGCCCGTACCGCACCCCGCGGCGGGCTCCACGCCCGCCGTGTCCACGCCTTTCCGGCGGCCCCACAGCCGCCCTACCCGAGGAGTCGTCGAAGTGAGTGTCCCCCACCTCCGGGGCGGAGACCCGTCCTCCGGCACCCCCGGGGAAGACGCTCCGGCGCCCGAGGCGTCCCTCGTGGGCATCCCCCGCCCCGCTGCCGGCGAAGGCGACCGGGCGTCCACGGAGGACAGGCTCACGCTCGGCCGGCTGGCCGCCACGGTGGAACGGCTGCGCGGGGAGGTGCGCGCCGCGCACGCCGCGGCCGAGGGGCGTGCCCTGATCGAACTCGCCAAGGGCGTCATCGTCGAGCGTCTGCGCTGCGGCCCCGCCCAGGCGGCGAGGCAACTCGCCGAGCTGGCCGAGCGGGCCGGGCTCTCCCCGCTGGAGTTCGCCGCGGACATCATCAACCAAGCGGCCCGTGACCGGCTTGCCGAGGTCGCCGACGAGTTCGTCAGGACCACCGTCGGCGGGCCCGGCACTCCCGGCCCGGTCGCCGGGTCCGACGCCTCGGTCGCCGTCCGGCTGCGTACGGCCGAGAGCGCGGCGCTCGGTGCGAGCGACACCCAGTCCGTCGCCGAGTCGCTGCTGGCGCACGCGCTCGAACCCCTGGGCGCCGTCGCCGTGGCGATCTGGACCACCGGCCCGGACGCCTCACTGACCCTGTGCGGCCACGCCGGATTCGGCGCCGACGAGGCGGCCCGCTGGCACTACGTCCCGCCCGGCGTGAGCACCGCGGCCCGGCAGGCCCTCACCGGCCGCCGGACGGTCCGGTACCCGTCACTGGCAGCCGCCGGCGTCCCCTCGATCGGACGTGCCCGCCACCCCGAGGGGGGCCGGGTCGTGGTCCCCGCCGGGACCGGCGGCCGGATCCACGGTGTCCTGGAGATCTGCTGGGCCCGGCCGCTGGAGCCGCTGCCCCAGGCCGTGGAGCGCCAGATCGAGGCCCTCGCCGAGCTCTGCGCCCACACGCTGGAGTCACGTCCCGCGCAGGCCGTGCCCGCGGGCTCCCTCGTCCCCGCCGGGGACGGAGCGCAAGAGCTGGCCGAACTCGCCGACGGGCTCCACGACCCGGTCCTCGTCCTGGCCCCCCACCTGGACGAGGCGGGGAGGCTGGCCGACTTCCGCATCCGGCACGCCAACGCGCACTTCCAGGACCCGGCCGGCCGGCCCCGCAGCGCCGTCGACGGGGCGCTGCTCCTGGAGGCGTACCCCGCCACCGCGGGCGAGAGCGAACTCTTCGAACGGATCGAGCGGGTCTATGCCACGGGGGAGCCCTTCCGCTCCCGGCGCACCCGGCTGACCGCCCTCGTGGACCAGGTGCCGCTCTCCTCGCTCGCCGACATCAGCATCAGCCGGCACGGGGACAGCGTCCTGCTCGTCTGGCGCGTCGAGGACGAGGCGGCCCGTCTGGCGAGTCTGCTGCAGCACGCACAGCGACTCGGCCGGATCGGCGCCTTCGAGGAGGACGTCCTCACCGGCGAGATCACCTGGAACGCCCAGCTCTTCGACCTCTTCGGCCGAGAGCTGACGGAACCTCCTGTCTCCCTGCGTGACCTGGCCGTCCACGCCCACCCCGACGACGCCGCCACCATCCGGCGCTTCCTCCAGTCCGTGCTGCACCAGCGGCGGGCCGGCTCCACGGCCTTCCGCCTGCTGCGCCACGACGGCGTCGTCCGGCACATCCGGGTGATCGCCGAACCCACCCTGGGCGCCGGCGACGGACTCCAGGCGGTCCGGGGCGCCTTCCAGGACATCTCGGCGCAGCACTGGACCGAGGTCGCCCTCACGGCCACCCGCGACCGTCTGGCCGCCACCGAGGAGGAGGCGGAGGAGCGCAACCGGCTCACCCTCCAGCTCCAGCACGCCATCATGCCGCCGGCCAAACCCCCGCTCGACGCGCCGGGACTCGACGTCGCCGTGCGCTACCGCCCGGCCGAGTCGGAGTCCCTGGTCGGCGGCGACTGGTACGACGCCGTCGTGCTGCCGTCCAAGAAGGTGCTCGTCTGCGTCGGGGACGTCGCGGGCCACGGCGTGGACGCCGCCACCGGGATGGTCGTCCTCCGCAACGCCCTGCGCGGCCTCGCCGTCACCGGCGCGGGACCGGCGCAGCTGCTGTCCTGGCTCAACGGTGTCGCCCACCACCTCACCGCCGATGTCACGGCGACCGCGATCTGCGGTCTTTTCGACCCCGAGAGCCGGACGCTGCGCTGGGCCCGGGCGGGACACCTCCCGCCCGTGCTCGTACGGGCCGGCGAAGCGGCCGACCTCCCGCTCCTCAGGGGGATGCTGCTCGGGGCCCTGGCCGAGGCCGAGTACGAGGAGGCGGAGCTCCGGCTCGAACCCGAGGACACGGTCCTGATGTACACCGACGGTCTCGTCGAACGACGGGACACCTCCGTTCACGAATCCGTCGCCCAGTTGCTCGCCGTCGCCCGGATGCCGGCCGACAGCCTCGAACGCCGGCTGGACCTGCTGCTGGCGCGCAGCAAGTCGGACACGGACGACGACACGTGTCTCGTCGGTGTCCGGGTGACCTGACCCCCATCGCCCGCCCACCGCCCGTCCCCCCGTGGAAAGCAGGAACATGCCCGAGCGAGAACTGAACCTGGACGTCGACGTCGTGGTCCGCGACGACCGCACAGCCGTACTGGTCGTGGAAGGCGAACTCGACATGGAGACCGCCGACCTGCTCGGCGCCCACCTCACGGAGCAGCTCCGGCAGGGTCGGAGGCGTCTCGTCCTCGACCTGTCCGCCCTGGACTTCATGGACTCGTCCGGTCTGAACGTCCTGATCAGGGCGGTCCAGAAGGCGCGCGACGTCGGGGGAGACCTGTACCTCGCCGCGCCCACACCGGCCGTGCGACGCATCCTGGAGATCACCGGAGTGACGATGACGGCCCCGCCCCACGCCGGGGTCGCGGAGGCCCTCGCCGCCGCCGGCGACGAGAGATAGACGACGGCCGGCGCGGTCCCTGCGCAGGGACCGCGCCCGAGGAAGGAAGGAAGCGGGAGAACGTGCTGGAGATCGCCGATGTCGAGCAGGCGCTCCGCCGGGCCGCGCCGCACCGTCTGGTGGGCGTCGTCGAGGACGCCCTGCGGAGGTACTGCGATGCCCGGTGGGTGGAGCTCCGTCTGGCCGACTACGGGCTGCGGACGCTCCAGCTCGTCGAGAGCACGCCCGGGGCGGCGGTGTCGGTGCCGATCCACGACAGTCCGCAGGGACGCGCCTTCGGTGCCCAGGAGCCGTACGTCACCCAGGGGACGGACCCGGTCCTGGTCCACCTTCCCGTCACGGTCAGGGGGGACCGGCTGGGTGTGCTCACCGTCTGCCTGCCGTCGGGGGCCGAGGTGGGGCCCCTGCTGCCCGGACTCGGCCAGATCTGCGAGAGCCTCGGCCACGAGATCCTGGTGGCCGAGCGTGACACGGACCTGTACGTCCTGGCGCGGCGGGCGGCGCGGCTGACCCTGGCGGCCGAGATGCAGTGGCAGCTCCTGCCCGGCCGCGCGTGCGCCCGCCCGGAGTTCGCCCTCGGCGCCCATCTGGAACCGGCCTACGCGATCTTCGGCGACAACTACGACTGGTCGGTCTCGGCCGGCCGGCTGACCCTGACCGTCACCAACGGCATGGGCGAGGGCATCGAGGCCGCCCTCCTGACGAATCTCGCGATCAACGCGCTCCGCAACGCCCGCCGGGCCGGCCTCGGCCTCGCGGACCAGGCCGCCCTGGCCGACCAGGCCGTGTACGCGCAGTACCGGGGCCGCGCCTTCGTGTCGGCGCTCCTCCTGTGCTTCGACCTCGCCACGGGCGAGGTGGAGGTGGTCGACGCCGGTTCGCCGCGTCTGTGGCGGCTGCGGGGCAACTCCGTCGAGTCCGTCTCCTTCGAGGCGCAGTTGCCGCTCGGCATGTTCGAGGAGACCGCCTACGTCCCCGAGCGGTTCACCGTGCGCCGAGGGGACCGCCTGCTGTTCGGCAGCGACGGGGTGTACGCCGCAGTCTCGCCCGCCGGGGAGAGCTACGGGGAAAGGGCGCTGGCCCGGGCGCTCAGCGGGACGCGGCTGCTGCCGCCCACGCACGTGCCGCAGGCGGTGCTGCGCGAGCTCGCCACGTACCACGGCGCCACGCCGCTGGAGGACGACGCCCTCGTGGTCTGTCTCGACTGGCACGGGACCGCGTCAACAGTTGCCGTGTGACAACTGTATCCTTGGGGCAACACTTGGCGTGTGTCCGGCCGTGGCCTGGCCCGTGCCCGGTGAACGCTTCGACGATGACCAGAGGGCGGCAATGGGGACAAGGGGTGTGCGGCCGGCCGGAGCCGGCGGCGCGCGGGGATCAGGCGGAGCTGACGTCTTTCAGCGGCGTGTCAGGGCGTGACGAGGCCATGGGCGTGCCCTCTCCCAGCGCCTCGTGGAACCCGGTGAGTCCCCGCAGCAATGCCTTGCGACTCGTCGGCGACATGGCGGAGATGACCGCCAGCAGGGCCTCCTCGCGCTGGGCCCGGAGGTCCCGCAGGTACGCCTTGCCAGGCGCGGTCAGGTGCAGCTCCAGCTGCCTCCGGCTGACGGGACTGGGCAGCCGCTGGACGAAGCCAAGCGCCTCCAACCGGTCGCACATGCGGCTGACCGACGGCGGTGCGGACCCGAGCAGCTCGCCCAGGGTACGGAGGCTGATGCCCTCCTCGCGGTCCAGGCTGTAGAGCACGCGCAGCTGACTCGCCGACACCGGCGTCGGCGACACCATGTCCCGACCTCGCTCCCACAGCACCTCCAGGAGCTCGATCAGCTCCCGGGCGGCCTCGGTCGTCTGCTGCGGTTCCCGCGGGGACGGGGCGGAGTTGCTCTTCATGCCTGCCGACACTCCTCGGGCGTCCGGAGCCGAGGACGTCGGCCTTCCGACGGACCGGTCATCTCCACATCTCTCCAGAAGGCGGTACGGATTCGGTGGATCGACACGTGACAGTGGAGAGCGCACTGCGCGGGGCGGCACCACACCTCCTGCTGGACTCCCTCCGTGTCAGTCTCACGCAGCAGTACGCCGCGTCCTCCGCCGACCTGCTGCTCATCGACTACGGGCACACGTCCCTGCGCGCCGTGGAGCCCGTGCAGACGCCCGCCGCGGTGCGGCACGGGCCCCTGGACACCGGGCCGGCCGGTCGAGCGTTCCGCACCCAGCAACCATATCTTTTCCGTGGTGACAGGCCCACGGCGACCGCGTACCTTCCCGTCACGGTCCGCGGCGAGCGGTTCGGCGTCCTCGTCGTCGTGCTGCCCGCGGACCGCGCCACCCCGGACGCGACGGAGAGCCTCGGTCGCGTCGCCGAGAGCCTCGGGCACGCCCTGCGCGTCGCCGACCGCCACACCGACCTCTACCGCAGCACCCGCAGGACACGCGCCCTCAGCGTCGCCGGGGAGATGCAGTGGGACACCCTGCCGGGCCGCGCCTGCTCGGGACCCGCCTTCGACCTGCACGCCTACTGGGAACCCGCCTACACGTCCGGAGGGCACGTCCTCGACTGGAGCGTGACCGAGGACGAACTCCTGCTGGTCGTGGCCAACGGCGCCGGCGCCGGCACCCCCGCCGCCCTGGTCAGCACCCTCGCCCTCAACGCCATCCGCAACGCCCGGCGCGCCGGACTCGACCTGGTGGGACAGGCCAGCCTCACCGACCAGGCGCTCTACGGGCAGTACCGCGGGAAGAGCACGCTCGCCGCCCTCCTGCTGAGAATCACCCTGGCCACGGGCGCGATCGAGGTGGTCGACGCCGGTTCGCCGACGGTGTGGCGAAGGCGCGGGGCCCTGACCGAGCGCATCGAACTCGACCGCCAGCTCCCCCTCGGCATGTTCGAGGACACCGTCTACACCACACAGCGCCTGCGCCTGCTGCCCGGCGACCGGGTCGTCTTCGTCGCCTGCGAACAGGGCGAGACCCCGCCCGGCGGGGAGAACGAGTCGCCGGACGGTCCCGTGGCCCGGGCCCTGGCACTGACCGGCCACCTGAGCTGTGCGGACGTACCCAGGGCCGTCGTCCGGGCGCTGCGTGAGATGCCGCGAGACGTGCCGGACGCCGTCCTCGTCCTCTGCCTCGACTGGCGGGGACACGAGGCAGGGCGATCCGGTGCGGAGACGGACCCGGGTGCGGCCGACCCTGCGCCGCCCGGGTTCGCCTGACCGGACGGTTGCGCGTGTGATCCTCGTCGTCGGCGGTGTGGGAATCGTAATGGGGGGAAGGGCGTGTACGAGGTGCGCATGGCGCTCACCAAGCCGAACGAGGGGAGTATCAGGGCCATGAGGGACGCGATGTCCGCGGAGTGTGCCGCGCCGGAGCCCCTGCTGTCGGCGAGCGCCGTCTACGACGACGCCGACGAGGGCGCGATCGCGGCCGCCCGCGCCTTCACGTCCGACTTCCTCACGGCCGTACCGGCCGTCCGGTACGGGCCGGTGACGGCCGACCGTGTCGACCTCGCCAAGCTGGTGGTCAGCGAGCTGGTGACCAACGCGCGCCGGCACGCCCCCGGCCCCTGCCGACTGCTGCTGGAGCTGCGCCGGGACGCCCTGGAGATCTCGGTGTTCGACGGCGCGGCGGCCGCCCCCGTACCCCGCGGACACGACCCGCGCCGGATCGGACAGCACGGCGTGGAGATCGTCGTCGCCGTCTGCGAGAGCGTGACCGTGGAGCCGCACGCGGCCGGGAAGAGGGTCCTGGCGCGGCTCTCCCTCCAGGCCTAGGAAGCCGGGGAGAGGAGCGGGAAGCCCGGCGCCCGCGCGGGCGGACGGGCGCCGGCGGAGCCGTGCCGCGACGGCGTCCCGCTGCCCCGCCCGCCCGGACCTCACCGCCGCTCGTCCGCCCTGCGGCGCACGCGCCGATGCAGGGAGCGGCGTTCGTTCTCCGTCAGGCCGCCCCACACGCCCGTCACCTGACGGGAATCGTCCATGGCCCAGCGAAGGCACTCCTCGCGCACCGGGCAGCCCCGGCAGACCTCCTTCGCCTCCTCGGCCTGGGAGAGGGCGGAGGGACCCGCCCCCACCGGGAAGAACAGATCGGGGTCGACATCCTGACAGGCCGCGGCCGCGCGCCAGCTGCCCATGGGGTCCTCCTTATGGCTGAGTCGGGATCCGTCTCCGTTCGTGTCACCGCCCGTCAGCGGTCGAAACGGCGCGGCCGGGGATTCGTTCGGGGATGACGGGGCACCTGGAGGGTCGATCGAGAGGAGCGAGTCGACATGACCACAGCCAGGACGTACACGGGCGGGGTGGGCAGGGCGGGCCGGGGTGGGGCGGTACGGGCGGGCGCCCGGGCGGGATTCGCGGCACGGGGCGTGCTGTACCTGCTCGTCGGAGCGTTGGCCGTACGGGTCGGCCTGACGGGTACGGGCGACCAGGCCGACCGGGGAGGCGCCCTCGCGCAGGTCGCCGCCGCCCCGTTCGGGGCGGTACTCCTCTGGACCCTGGGCGCCGGCCTCGCCGGGATGGCGGTGTGGCGGCTGTCGGAGGCCGTGTTCGGCGCGGCCGGCCCCAAGGGGAACAAGGCGCACAAGCGCGCCGCGTCGGCAGGCCGCGCCGTCTTCTACGCCGGGTCCGCCTTCCTCGTCCTCTCCTTCGCGGTGGGGGAGCGCGGGAGCGGCGCGGGCTCGACCGACCGCCAGAGCCGGGACGTCACCGGGCGCCTGCTCGAACTGCCCGGCGGCCGCTGGTGGGCCGGTGCGATAGCCGCGGGTGTGGTGGCGGCCGGGCTGTGGATGGCGGGCAGAGCGGTCCTGCGGAAGTACCGGGACCACCTGGCGTGGGGCCGGCTGACGTCGTACCAGCGTCGCTTCATGGACGTGACCGGCGTGGCCGGGGGCATCGGGCGCGGTCTCGTCCTTGCCGCCCTCGGCTTCTCCGGCCTGAAGGCGGCGATGGCGTTCGACCCGAGCGAGGCCAAGGGCATGGACGACGCGATCCGTTCGTTCGCGCAGACCCCCGCGGGCCCCTGGCTGCTGCTCGCGGTGGCCGTCGGCCTCGTGCTCTTCGGGGTCTTCTCCTTCGGCCAGGCGAAGTGGCGCGAGGTCTGATGACGTCGCGGAATCCACGGACGCGGGGCCCGCCGGGGCCCCGCCGCCCGCGCCGGGGCCGGCGGGCCGGCCCGCCGCGGGGGCCGCCGCGCCCCCGCGGGGCCCGCGGCCCCGGCCGGGCCGGCCCCCC
>NZ_JBIWOU010000002.1:10434-346320 GCF_044767915.1 Streptomyces sp. NPDC101191 | reverse complement strand
GTTTTTGGGGGGTTGTGCCCCGGCGGCGGGGGGTGGGGGGGTGTGTTGTGATCCGGGCGCTCACCCCCGCGCCGCGCCCCGCCCCCCCCCCCGGCCCCCGCGTCCGGCTCCAGGGGAAGCGCGTCCCAGGGGGCCGGCGACGCCGACGCGGTCCACGCGTCCAGTGCCGTGCCGTCCACGCAGAGGATTCCGCACGAGGCCGCGTACTCGAGCGCCGGATCGGTGAACGAACTGGTCGTCACGAGGATCGCCACATCGGCACGGTGCACGGTGTAGCAGGTGCCGCCGAAGCGCTGGAGGTCCGGCGAGCCGACACGGTGGTCCTGCGCGTACCGCTTGCACTGCAGCACGACCCGCCGGCCGTCGGCCGTGGTCGCGAGCACGTCGGCGCCCAGATCACCCGCGCCGCCGACCACTTCCACGGCCGAGCAGCCGTCCCGGACGCACAGGGCCGCCACGGTGTGCTCGAACTCGTCGGGGTCGGCGCCGAAGTGGTCCAGCGCCTCACCGTCCACGACGGGCGCCTCGGCCGGCACCCCCTCCACCGGCGCGGACCACCGGCCGTCCCCGCCCTCCCCGGCCTCGCCGGGGGGCCGCACCCTCCTGCTGCGCACGGGTGCGATGCTCCACCGCGCCATCGCCACCCCCACCCCGAGGACCAGGAGCAGCACGACCAGCACGACGGGCGTGTGCACGCCCGCGGCCCGCGCCGTCCTGAGGAACAGCGCCGCACCCCCGACGATCGCGGCCGCGAGCCCGACGGCGAGCGCCACGTCCCGCCCGAGCGCCACCGGACGTCCACCGGGTATGCCCCTCTCCCTCTCACCGCTCGCCGCCATGCGGCCCCCTTCCCCGGTTGGTGTACGGCTCGACCGAAGCGCGGCCCCGTCCCCCGGAAGACGGGAGCGGGACCGCGCGGCACCGGGTCGTGAGCCACTGCTCACGACGACGTCTTCGTCCTGTCCTCGGTCTCACGAGATCGACTCCCGCATGACCGCGAAAGCGCCGCCGAAACGCGTCCCCCCGTCGGGAGTTCGAAGACCGCGGTGCCGCCCGTGGTGAAACGACCTCCTTCCGGGCCCTTTTGTGAAGCCCGTGTGCCCGGAACGTGAGGGTATGGCCTGGAAGCGGCCCGCCGTGTACCGGAAGAGGGGGTTCACTTGATGTGTGGCGTGCGCTGCGGAAGAGTGGTCGGAGCTGCGTCGAAGAGTGGAAGGCGGCGGGCCACCACCAGCGGGCCACCCATATGACTGTTTTCGAAGAGGAGTCCGGCCGGTCGGCGGGCGCACCCGCGGCCGTCAGCACCTCATGGCTCCGCTCGCCCCATCCCGCGGTGGTGGCCGACCGTGAGGGCGGGGTCGTGGAGTTCAACGACGCAGCCGCCGGGCTGTTCCCGGGAATGGGCGTCGGTTCGTGGCTGGACGAGGTCGTCCCCGGGTGGCTGGCCGACGCGCATCGGCGTCTGGCGCACCCCGGCCGGCCGCGGACGCGGCCCACCGACAACGCGGCCCGGGCGGGGAGCCCCGCTCTGCGGGGATGCCACCAGGGCCGGTTCCTGAAGGCCCATCCCACTCTGTCGGGACACGGCGACGTCGCGTGGTGGCTGGTGGACGACTCGGACCTGGTCGCCGCCGAGGAAGCACTGCGGACCGAGCAGGAACGCACCGCGCTCCTGGCGGAGGCCTCCACCCAACTGCTCTCGTCGCTCAACCCGGACCGGTGCCTGGAGAAGGCGGCCCTGCTCGCCGGCGCCCACCTCGCCGACGCGGCGCTCGTGATCGCGCCACCGGTGAGGAACCGGTACTGCGTGGTCACCGCGGTGGGGGAGCGGATCACCCGACGCCAGGTGGCGATGGACCCCACCGCGGTGCCCGGCCTGGCCGAGGCCCTCCAGGGCTTTCCTCCCGTGCCCGCCCGGTGGATCGATCCGGCGGAACTCCCGGACTGGGCCGTACCCGAGGGCTTCGAGGCACCCCCCGGGTCCGTCGCCATCACCCCCCTGCCCGGCCACGGCGTGCCCGCGGGCGTGCTGATCCTGCTGCGGCGCACCGGTCGAGCGGCCTTCGACGCCTCGGAGGAACTCTTCGCCCGGCTGTTCGCCGCCCGCGCGGGAGCCGCCCTCTCGGCCGCCCGCCTGTACGCGGAGCAGGCACGCGTCACCCGCGCGCTGATCGCCGAACTCCTCCCGCCGCAACTGCACCACGTGCACGGGGTCGACTTCGCCGGCGGGTACCGCACCTCCCAGGACACGGAGCGGATCGGCGGCGACTTCTACGACGTCCACGCCGGCGCCGACGCCGACCAGGAGTCGCTCGCGGTCCTGGGAGACGTGTGCGGCAAGGGGCTGGACGCCGCCGTGCTGACGGGCAGGATCCGCAGCACCCTCCAGGCGCTGCTGCCCCTCGCGGGCGACCACCAGAACGTGCTGACCCTGCTCAACGGCGCCCTCCTGACCACCCGTCACACCCGGTTCGCCACCCTCGTCCTGGCGTCCGTGAGACGTTCGGGCGGGCGCGTGCGGGTGCGGCTCACCAGCGCCGGTCACCCCGAGCCGCTGATCCTGCGCGCCACGGGGGAGGTCGAGGAGGCCGACACGCGCGGCACGCTCGTGGGCGCGCTCCCCGAGGTCACCTCGCGCTCCGCGACCGTCCATCTGGCGCCCGGGGAGACGTGCCTGCTCTACACGGACGGGATCACGGAGGCCCGCGGCGGACCGCTCGGCTCGTCCATGTTCGGCGAGGACAGGCTGCGGACCGCCCTGGCCGAATGCGTCGGACTCCCGGCCGAGGCCATCGTCGAGCGCATGCAGATGCTCGCCGGCAACTGGGTGGGCAGCGGTCCGCACGACGACATGGCCGTCGTCGCGATCACCGCACCGCACACCACCCATCTCACCGCGGTGAACGGCCACACCCGGGGCAGGTACACCGCATGACCACCACGCACATCACGAACCCGTCCACCGGCCTCGCCGGCATCCGCGAGCGACTGTGGGCGGCCCTCGCGGCGAGGGACGAGGAGGAGGCCGCCGCGGCGGTCTTCGACGCCTGCGACACGGGGACCCCCCTGGAGGACGTCCTGCTCGACGTCATCGGCCCCGTGCAGGCCCGCGTCGGCCGGGAATGGGCCGCCGGCCGGCTCAGCGTCGCCCAGGAACACGCCGTGACGGCCATCCAGGACCGCGTCATCGCCGCCCTCGCCCACCGCACCGCGCCCCGTCCCGCCGTCGGCCGGGCGGTCCGGCGGCGGGACGGGGCGCCTGTGCACCGCGTCACCATCGCCTGCGTCGACGGAGAATGGCACGCCCTGCCCGCCCGCCTCCTCGCCGAGGTCCTGCGCGGGCGCGGATTCGATGTCGACTACCTCGGCGCCCAGGTGCCCACTCCGCACCTGATCGCGCACCTGCACCAGACCGGCACGGACGTCGTCGCGCTCTCCTCGTCCCTGCCCGTCCGCCTCCCGTCGGCGCACGCCGCCATCACGGCCGTCCAGGCCGTCGGGCTGCCCGTACTCGTCGGCGGAGCCGCCTTCGGCCCCGACGGCAGATACGCCCGCCTGCTCGGAGCCGACGGGTGGGCGCCCGACGCCCGCGCCGCCGCCACCCTCCTGGCCGGCGGCCTGCGACGGCCGGAAGAACCGCTCCCCGCCCCGCACCACGACCTGCCCCACCTGCCCCACCTGCTCGACCAGGAGTACACCCTCGTCGCCCGCACCCGGGTCCAGCTGACCCACGACGTCCTCACGGGGCTGGAGGACAGGGTCCCCGCGATGTCCGCGTACACCGAACGGCAACGGGAGCGGACCGCCGAGGACATCGCCCACATCGTCGACTTCCTCGCCGCCTCCCTCTACACCGACGACGCCGAACTGTTCACCGGCTTCCTCACCTGGACGGCCGGAATCCTCCAAGCACGCGGGGTCCCCACCGGGGCCCTGCTGGCCGCGCTCGACCTCCTCGCCGACGCGCAGCGCGACTTCCCCCGCGCCCGGGCCCACCTCGCCGCCGGACGCCGAGCCCTCACCCGTGTCCCCCGTCAGCCCGACCCCGGAACCCACGCATGACGACGTTCTCCCACAACACCTTCGAGCTCAAGGCCACCACCGGTGCGGACGGCGTCCTGTACGCGGAACTCGCCGGCGACCTCGCCTGGGACGCCACCGACGAACTGCTGGACGTCGCCCGCGCGCACCTCTCCGCGGCCCCGGACCCCGGGGACATACGCCTCGACTGCGCTCGGTTGACCCTGTGCGACTCGATGGGCCTGTCCGCCCTGCTGGCCCTCCACCGGTACTCCACCGCGGCCGGAGTACGGCTGCACCTGGAGCACAGGCCGCCCGTCCTCGACCGGCTGCTCCTCCTCACCGGCACGTACGAGCACCTCACGGAACGGACCGAGGCGGCCGGCCCCGACGGCCCCACCCCTGGCGACGACGCGGACAGCCCCCGCCTGCCGCGCCCCTGACGTCCGCGCTTCCCGGCGGCCCGGATCCGTGGTGTGTCGACTCCCCACGGAGCGAGGCGAGAGGCAGCGACCCGCTCCTCGCTCAGACGTAAGTGACCGTCACCTGCTCGAACCCGAGCGCCCGCAGCAGACCCTGGAGCATGGCGGTCGTGTTGCGTTCGGCCCGGGACGTCAGGTCCGACTCCCGGGCGGCATCGCCGATGTGCCGGGCGGCGAGGACGTTGACCGCCCGTTCGCTCGCCGGGTTGTCCGAGAACAGGTCGCCCAGCCGGTCCAGCAGCCCGCGTTGCTTGGAGACGGCGTAGGAGCGCTCGGGATCGAGCGCGGGCGAGGCCAGCCGGGCGTGCGGCAGACGCAGGGTCGCCGTGGTCCGGTTCGCGTCGACGGTGACGGCGTCCTTCCCGACACCGCCGAGTTCCACGTACGCGGTGACGCTGCCGGTCGCCACGTAGAGCGTGCGGGTCCCGCGGATGGCGTCCGGCAGGAACCGGGCGTCCTGCTCCAGGTCGACCACGACCTGGTAGGTCCCGGCCGCACCCTCGTAACGGTTCATGTCCTGGACGGACTTCAGGACGGCGGGTCCGGAGCGGTCCTTCGCGTCGGTCCCGAACACGTCCAGCCCCGGCAGCCGCAGGAACTGGCCCACCACCATCAGGGCCACGGCGAGGACGAGCAGCACGACGGCGCCGAGGGGCCACCTCCGCCCGGAGCGCTCCGGGCGTCTCTCGGGGAACGAGCGTCTGTTCGCGGTGTCTTCTCCCATGGGCGCCTGGTTCCCGGCGCACCGCGACTCATGCCTGGCCCTCCCGCGCAGCGGCAGCGGTCGTCGGTCGGTCGCCCTTGCCGTCGTGCGGCCGCGGACCCGAGGGCGTCCCCGGCATACGACGGCCCGGTCCGGGTACGCGGGCCCCGTTGACCATCGGACCAGAGATGGGGGAGTGGGCTCATGATCGGCTGGAGAACCACGCGGAGACCGGCCACGACGGGGACGCGCAAGACCACCGAGGAGGCGGCCCCGTCCCGCCCGGCGCGGGCCGGGGCGAAGCGGAGCACGCCGCGGGCGGGCGCCGCGAAGCCCTTGGCCGGACGACTGCTCATCAGACGTCTGGTCGCCGGGAAACTGCTCGTCAGGAAGCCGGATTCCGGCAGGCGCATCGCGAAGGAGCCGGCCGCGGCGGAGCCGACGGTTGCGGAGACCGGGCGGCGGGGACCTGCCCGTACCGGGCCCGGCCGGGTGGTGCGGGTGCTGGTCGCCCTGCTCGGCCTGGCGGGCATGGTCGCCTTCGCCGCGGTGCTGGCGAAGCTCACCCTGGGGGAGTCACCCGCGTCCGTCCCCCTCACCCACAACAACCTGACACCGGGCCGGTCCATCCAGGCGTACCTCCAGCAGCCGGCCTTCGTGGAGACCGTCAAGCAGCTCGGCGGCAACGTGGCCCTCGGTGTGCCCTTCGGCCTGCTGCTGCCGCTGCTGTCCCGCAAGACCCGGGGCTTCCTCCGGGTGGCGCTCGTCACCGTCTGCACCATGCTGCTCGTGGAGCTGGTCCAGGGCGCACTCGTCACGGGACGGGCCTTCGACATCGACGACGTCCTGCTCAACACCACGGGCGCGCTGCTCGGCTACCTCCTCGTCGGCCGGCGCCTCGGCCGGGCCGTCCACCCACGGACCCGCCGCCGGTGGTGGCGCCGCCGGGTCCCGGACGCCGCCCGGCCGTGAGCCGGACGAGCCGGGATCACCGCACCAGCTCGGAAGCCAGCAGATCCATGAGCAGTCCGTCGTGCCAGCTGCCGTCCGCGCCCCGCTCGTACCGTCGCATCACACCGACGGGCCGGAAGCCCACCTTCTCGTAGCAGCGGATCGCCGCGGCGTTGTCGGCCGCCGGGTCGATGACGAGCCGGTGGTGGCCGACGTCGTCGACCAGATGGCGGGCGAGGGTGCGGACGGCGTCGGTGCCGAGACCCTTGCCGTGCACCGAGGGGTCGAGGAACAGGTCGATCCCGGCGTGCCGGTAGTCCGGCTCTTCCTCCGCGTACCACTGGATCATTCCGACGATCCGGTCGTGGTGGAGGACCGTGAGGCAATGGGTGGCCGGGTCTTCCAGGTCGGAGGACACCTCCGCCGTCAGGTCCGCACCGCCGCGCCACCTCGCCCGGACCTCGGGAGTGGCCCGGATGGCGGCCAGGGCGGGGACGTCACCGGGACCGGAAGGACGCAGGACGACGCCCGCACCGCGCAACTCGTTCATGCGCACCAGCCTGCCCCCGGCCCGGAGCGGTGGGCTACCCCCGCGCCGCATTCCGTCAGGTCGAGGACGAGGCCCGCGCCGGCGCAGCCTTCGTCCCGCTGTGTGGCGCGGCGCACCGCGCCCCGTCACCCCGCGGGGCGGTCCCCGTCGTGCCGGGTGCGGCCGGGCGGGTGATGCTGGGGGCATGGGTGGCGCGTTCCCACGACCTCCGTCGCCCGCCTACCGGGCGGCGGCGCGCAGGGCGCTGCGCGTCACGATCGCCGCCGGGGCCGGGTTCTACGTGCTGCTCTACGGATTCGACCTGGCGGTCGGCGCGACGTACGCGCTGTTCGGCGCGATCGCGATGGCCGGGCTGTCCCACCTCCCCGGCTCCGGGCGTCAGCGGGCCACGCTGCTGCTGTGCACGGTGCCGGTGTGCTGGGTCCTGATCACGCTCGGCACCTACCTGTCCGTGCGGACCTGGAGCGCGGTTCTCGGGATGCTGGTCGTCGGGTTCGCGCTGGCGTTCACGGCCGTCGGCGGCCCGCGCTTCGCGGGCGCGGCCACGGGGCTTCAGCTCATGTACATCCTGCCGTCGTTCCCCCCATACGACCCCGGTTCACTGGGCGAAAGGCTGGCGGGGGCGACCTTCGGGCTCGCGCTGCTGATCATCGCGGAGATGACGCTGCTGCCCGAGCCGGGGGCCCCGTCCTACCGCGACCGCGCCGCGCGGGCCGTCGAGGCCGCGGTCCGCTGCGCGGACCGGCTGCGCTCCGCTCCGTACACGCTTCCGGAAGACACGCTGCGCACCGCCCGGGCCCTGAGCGACGGGCTTCGTTCCTCCCAGGTGCCCGAGGCGGAACGGCCGGCCGGAGCGGGGCTACGGCAGAGGGCACTGGCCCACACCGGCCTGGCGACCCGCACCCTGCTCGGCCGGCTGACCGCGCTGCCGCCTCCTCCGGACGTGGCGCCGCACGCCGGCGCCGGCGCGGGGAGAGCCGACGCAGACGCGGAGGGGGCAGCCACGGCGGCCGGAGGCACGGCCGGGGCGGCGGAGAGCACGGAGGGGAGGGGCCCGGACCCGCTGCGGGCGGTCGCGGAGGCGGCGCGGGAGGCCGCCGAACGGTTGCGGGGCCGAGCGCCCGACGGACGGGCGCATGCCGCCCTGGAGCAGGCGCGTCAGGCACTGGCGGAGGGCGAGGACGGCTCTCCCGCCGAGCTGCGCCGTAACGCGGCACTCCTCGAGGTGGCGGACGCGGCGCTCGCGATGTCCACCGCGGCCGACATCGCCGTACGGGGCCGGGCGGCCGACGCACCGGCGCCCGGGCGCTTCTGGTACGCGAGGCAACGGGCCCCCCGACTGTGGTGGCGGCGCCTGTCAGGCCACGCGGGCGGCCGGTCGGTGTTCTTCCAGAACGCCGTACGGATCAGTCTCGCCCTGGCGGCGGCCCGGCTGATCGCGGGCATCGACACGCTCCCGCACGGGTTCTGGGTGCTGCTGGCCACCCTGACACTCACGCGCACGACGGTGCGGGAGACCCGGACGACGGAACGGAAGGCGCTGACCGGCACCCTCGTCGGTGCGTTGGTCGCTGCGACGCTGCTGGCCCTGGTCGGCACCGACATCGAGGTGTACGCGGTGGCTCTGCCGCCACTGATGCTGGTCACCTTCACCGTGGGGCCGGTGAAGGGCGTCGGATGGGCGCAGGCGCTGTTCACCGTGGTGGTCGCCCTGGTCTTCGCACAACTGGCACCGGCCACCTGGCAGCTCGCCGAGTTCCGGCTCCTCGACGTGCTGACCGGCAGCGCGATCGGCGCCGTCTTCGGACTGCTGGCCTGGCCGAGGGGCGCCCATGACGAGCTACGGCGCTCCGTGGCGGTGCTGCTGAGGATCGCCGCGGAGATCGTGGTGGCCACCACGGCGCAGATCGCCGCGGGCGGGCGGCGCGTGCCCGTCCTCACGGCGCCGGGGCACCGCTCGCTGCAACACGCCCTGGTCCTGGCGGAGTCGGCGTACGCGCAGTACCAGAGCGAACCCCAGGGGCGGCGCACGCCACCGCCCGCCCGCCGGGACTGGCAGGCCGCGCTGATCGCCGGGCACCACACGCTGTGGGGCGCCGACCGGCTCCTCGTCCCGCCCGAGCCGGTCGTGGTGCCACCGCTGGGGCCGGACGCCTCGGAATCCCTCATCCGCACCGGCGACCGGGTAGCGGCGGGCATGCTGCTGACCTCCGCGCGGATGGACCCCACGGGGGACACCACGGAGACGCCGGCGCCGCTCCACGCGCCGACGGCCTCCGCCACCATGGCGGCCGACCCGCCGGACGCACCGCGCGCGTACTACGCGACCGTGTCCTGGCTGGCCTCGCTGACGACGGACCTGGCACGCCTCGCCGAGGAAACCGGCACTACCGCTACCGCTACCGCAACCGCTACCGACATCCGTACCGGCGCCGGCACCGGGACCGCCGCAGACGCCGAAGCACCCGTCGGCGAGGGACGCGCCTGACGCCCGGGGCCGCGGTGACCGCCCGAAGTCGGCGCCGCGAGCCGGGGAAGCGCCTGCGCCGGGTGCCTCAGCTGCCGTCGACGAGGTGCTGGATGCCGGGGGCGTAGAGGTCCGCGAGCCGTTCGGCGGTGGCGTGGGCGGTGGCGCCGTCGGGGCGATGGAGACTCAGGGTGGCACCCAGGCCCAGGAGTTGGCCGGCGACGAGTTCGGCGCGCAGACCGGCGTCGGGGCCGGTGAGGATGCCCGTGAGCCGGTCGGTGACCTGCTCACGGAAGCGGGAACGCAGCTGGGTGCGCTCGTCCTCGATGCCGAGGGAGAAGACGACGCGCAGCAGCGGGTCGCCACGGAGCCGGTCACGGAGGTCGACCATGGTCAGCACGAGGTGCCGGCCGAGGCCGGGGAGCGGGGCGGCGAAGAGCTCGGCGGCGGCCGGGCGGAAGTCGACCACCGTGTTGAACAGCGCTTCCTTGCTGCCGAACCGCTTGACGATCAGGGACGGGCTCACTCCGGCGGCCGCGGCGATGCCGCGCATGGTGACCTCGGCGTAGGGCTTGAGCGTGAACGCCCGCCGTGCGGCGCGGATGATGGCCTCGCGCCCGGTCTCCGCACCCGGCTCACCGGCGGTCGTCCTGGCGTGGAAGGCCTCCCCGTGGACAGGTCGATCCGCGCCGTCCTCGGCCCGGGCGGTGGGTTCGTCGGCGGTGCTCATGCGTTCCCTCGGGCGGCGCTGGTGGGTGGTGACACCGTGACCGTACCGCCCGCACGGTCGCCGTCGCGCGCGCTGTCCCGGCTCGGGCGGTCGGACGGCAGGAGGAGGGACGCGACGAGGGCGGCGAGGGCCGCTCCGGCCGCGATCAGGAAGATCAGCAGGTAGGCGTGGAGCGTCGGCGCGGTGTGGCCGTCCGCCACGAAGGTGACGCGGGCCAGTACGGCGGCGACCACGGCGCTGCAGCAGGCCTGGCCCACGGAACGCATCAGGGTGTTGAGGCCGTTGGCCGACCCGGTCTCGCTCACCGGCACGGCCCGCATGACGAGGGCGGGCAGCGCGGAGTAGGCGATGGCGGTGCCGCAGGACACGACGGTGGCACCGGCGACGATCAGCCAGAGGCTGTGGCTCGTGAAGAAGCGCACCACATAGCCCAGGGTCATGACGACGGCCGCCCCGGCGAGCGCGGTGCGGGGCCCGTACGCGGCGGAGATCCGCGCCGAGAGGGGCGACAGGGCCACCATCGCGAGTCCGCCGGGCAGCAGGCAGAGTCCGCTGACGACGATGGACGCGCCGAGGCCGTAGCCGGTGCTCGTGGGCTCCTGCACGAGCTGCGCGGTGACCAGGGAGTTGGCGTAGAACGAGAAGCCGATGAGCAGCGCCGCGATGTTGGTGAGCAGCACGGCGGGCCGCGCGGACACCCGCAGGTCCATGATCGGGGAGGGGGTGCGCAGCTCGTACCGGCCCCAGAGCAGGCCCACGGCGACCGAGGCGCCGAGCAGGCCGAGCGTCAGCCCGGAGGTCCAGCCCCAGCCCGAGCCCTGCGTGATCGCCAGGAGCACGCCGACCAGCAGTCCGGCGAGGCCCAGCGTGCCCAGCGCATCGAAGCGTCCCTTGGAGCGCACGGGCGACTCCGGCACGATCCACAGCACGAGCAGCAGGTCGAGCAGGCCGAGTGCGGCGGAGGCCCAGAACATGGTGTGCCAGTCGAAGTTCTCCGTCACGACGGCGGCCAGGGGCAGTCCGATCGCCGCGCCGATGCCGAGGGTGGAACTCATGAGCGCGATCGACGGCAGTACGCGCTCGGCCGGGAGTTCGTCGCGGAGGATGCTGATGCCGAGCGGGATCACCGCGAGAGCCGCACCCTGCAGGGCCCGTCCGGCGATCAGCACGCCGATGTCGGAGCTGACCGCACACAGTACGGAGCCGAGGGTGAGCACCCCGAGCGAGGCGAGCAGGACCCGACGCTTGCCGTACATGTCGCCGACCCGGCCGAGTACCGGTGTGAACACCGCGCCGGTGAGGAGGGTGACGGTCACGAGCCAGCCCGCGGCGCCCGCGCTCGCCCCGGTCAGCTCCGGCACGTGCGGCAGGAGCGGCACGACGAGGGTCTGCATGACGGCGACGACCATGCCGCAGAAGGCGAGGACGGGGACCACGAGCCGGGAACGGGCGGGGCCGGGCGGTGTACCGGGCGCGGATGTCGCGGAGGTCATCGTGCTCCAGAGGCGATGCGAGAGCAGGGGGGAGGGCAGGGGGAGGGCAGGGGTGCACATCTGTTCACCCCTAGGGTAAACAAGCGTGCACCCCCTGCCAAGGCTGGGATCCCGGGCCTCGGGTGGCTTGCTCCGGCGAGGCCGGGGGAGGTCGCCGTGGCGGCGCGGCCGGGCGGCCGGGCGGTGCGCGACAAGGTTTCGCTGCACCAACGCTGCAGGTGGCACCCCTGTCGACCACGAGAGACGTTTGAGCGAGAACGCCCAGCACATGCAGCCCACGGTCCGAGGAGGCGTCATGGCCGACAGGCGCGTACCGCCCGAGGAAACACCGCCTGTGGAGGGCTCCACTTCGTCGGCGCACCCCGAAAGGCCGGACGGCGGCATCTGGGACCACCCCGGGATGTGGGTTTCCCTCATCGTCGCCGGTGCCGTGATCGTCGCGCTCTTCTTCGCCTTCCGCATCGCAGGTCTTTGAAGCACCGCGTGAGCGCCGTCGAGGCGGGGGGTGGTGAGGCTCGGCCGCCCGCGGCCCCGCCGCACGGCCCCTCGGACCTCTGCATGCCACCGCCGTCGAGGAGGCTCAGGACCTGTCCTCGACGGCGGTGCTCCGGCCGACACGCCGCCCGCCCGCCCGGCTAACCGTTTGCCGGTCGTCCCGGCGTCACTTCAGATGTCTGTCCAGGAACCGGCACCCGTCCTCCAGCTCGAAGTACGGGGTGCCGGTGTGCCCGCCCAGGTTGGCGTGCAGGGTCTTCTCCTTGCTGCCGAAGGAGTCGAACAGGTCCAGGGCCCGTTGCCGCGGGTTCCCTTCGTCGTCCCACTGCAACAGGAACAGCAAGGGGATGGTGACCTGACGGGCCTCCTCGCGCTGGGCGCGGGGCACGAACCCGCCCGCGAAGAAGCCCGCGGCCGCGATGCGCGGCTCGGCCACCGCCAGCCGGATACCGAGGGCGGTCCACCCGCCCGAGTACCCGACGGGGCCGCCGATCTCGGGCAGCTCGAGCAGGGCGTCCAGCGTCGTCTGCCATTCCGGGACCGCGTTCTCGACCAGCGGGCCGACGAAGGACTCGAAGATCTCGTCGACCGGCTCGCCGGCCTGCATCGCGCGGCGGAGGTCGGCGCGGGCCTGCTCGTCGGCGGCGGAACGGGGCCGTTCACCGCAACCGGCGGCGTCGATGGTGGCGACCGCGTAGCCGCGCGCCGCGGTGTACCGGGCCCGGGCCACCAGCCGGGGATCCGCCATGGGCAGGCCGTTGTTGTGGGCCATCAGGATCAGCGGGGCCGGTGCGGATGCGGGCGTGGTCCACAGGGTGCCGGGGATCTCGCCGAGGGTGAACCGGCGCTCGAGGACGCCGTCGTCGAGGCGCTCTTCAGAAATGAAGTGCATGGTCGTGCCTTTCGGGAGTGCTCGTGAACGGCGCTCCCGGACGACCTTATCGCCCGACCGTGACCCCGGAGGGGAGCACCCATGTCGATACAGCGTTCACGGGTACCACCTCCTCGTTCTCTCACACGGCCTCCCGGAGGCTAGCAAGGGTCACCGTGGTCGGCCAACGGGTTTTCGCCGAGGCCCGTGGTCCGATACGGCTCACCCGACGGGGCGTGGTCGTGGGGGCGTCGCCCGGCCGTGCGCGGCTCCTGGCACCCCCGGGCGGGGCGCTCCGTTCCCGTGCATCCGCCCGCCGGACACGCACAGAAAGACAGTTGACGTTGCCGAACCCCGACTCGAGGTTTCGGCCCACTGGGAGAGACGAGCGAGGTACGTCCATGCACAGGCACATTCTGGAGGAGCAGGTACTCGCGGCCGGCGTCTGGCAGTCCGGACTGGCCCAGGTGCTCGGCGGGCTGCTCGTGGTCGCGGTTCTGATCGGTGCCTTCGCGCTGGGCATCCGGGTCAAGAACCGAGAGCTCCCGCCGCCGGAGCCGGAGTCACAGCCTTACCGCCCCGAAACCGACCAGCTGCCCGGCGAGGTGTCCGAGTACCGAAAGCCCTCCGAGATGCCGGAGACGGACGGCGAGCACCGGCTCATGCCCTACAACCTCAAGAGCTCGGGCGAGGCCGACCCCGAACCGCAGAGTGAGGAGAAGCGCAAGTGGCGCGGCATCTCCAGTGGCGGATTCGGCAGCGGCGGCCCGGGCCACGGCGACTGAGCCCGGATCACCCGTCCCGGCTCCCCAGGAGGTTCCCGAGATGCCCGGAGACAGGACGCTCGTCGTGGGCGCGACCGGCATGATCGGTGGTCTCGCAGCGCAGATGCTCGTTCGGGCAGGTGCCTCCGTGGCGCTGGCCGGCCGTGACACGCAGCTGCTCGCGGAGCGGTCGGGGCTGCTGGGAAACCGCCCGTACCGCCCCTTCGACGCGTACGACCTCGACGGTTGCGCCGCGCTTGCGCCGTGGGCCGCGGCCGCCCTCGGGGGACTCGACACGATGGTCGTCGCCATCGGAGTCGCCGGCTTCGGCCGGGCCGAGGAGGTGTCGGAGGCCGCGGCGGAGCACCTCATGACCGTCAACGCCCTCGCACCCATGGCCGTCGTACGCGGCGCCCTGCCGGTCCTGGAACCGGCGGGCGCCGTCGTGGTCGTCACCGGACTCGTCGTCGACAGGCCGCTGCGCCGAACGGCCGACTACACGGCGGCGAAGACCGCGCTCGCGGCCTGGCTGGACGTGGTCCGACGAGAACGGCGCGATCGCGGCGTCTCCGTGGTGGACGTGCGCATGCCGCACCTCGACGGTGGGTTCGCCGACCGTGCGGTGACGGGCAGCCCGCCGCGGATGCCGCCCGGCCTGGACCCCGCACGGGCGGTGGAGGAGCACGTGATCGCGCCGATCGCCGCTGCGAGGAGACAGGGTCCCTGAGGAGGCGATCCACGGAGGAGTGAATTCCCCGTCTCGTTCCATCGAGCCGCATCCGGATCGCGCCCCCGGCAGAAGTGTCCATGGAGCCTCCGCTGTCCATCCCCCCGAGCGGCGGAGGCTCCGCTCCTTCCGTGCGAGCGACGGGGAGCGGCATGGAGCGGGCCGCTACGATCACAGGGTTTTGTTCTGGGGTTTGCGGGGCGGGGGCACATGGGCGACGGCGTGGGGGACTTCGGGCGGCGGGGCGCGCTCGCGCTCGGCTTGGCGACCGTACTCGCGGCGTGTACATCGCCGTCGGAGAGCTCGGACGAGACCACGGTCCGTACGGACTCCGAACCACTGGAACGCCGTTTCGCCGCTCTCGGCCGCCTTTCCGACGCGCATTGGCTCGGCATGGTCCTGGGCACCGACTCGAGAGGCTCCGTTCCCGGCCCCACCGATGTCCGTGTGGTCGGGTTCGCCAGGCTGAGAGCGGGTGGCGTCAAGGCCGTCGCGGGGGCACCGCGGGAGGGATTCCGTCCCACGACGCCGAGCCCGCCGCCGGAACCGCTCGTGCCGTACCTGCCCAAGGGCGCCCACTGGGTCCGGAGCGAGTCCTTCGATCGCGAGGTGACGGGTGGGGCGTATGCCGGCACGTTCTTCCTCGACGAGAGCGAGGACCTGGTCTACTTCGACACGACCAACCCCCTTCCTGCCCCCAGCTCCGGCCACTGATCGCATCCTCCGTTCCGTGTCGACGACAGCTCGGGCGTCAAGTCCGAGCGATATCAACCCCCTTCCTCCTGCCGTCACGCTGAGCGGCTGAATCGAGAAGTCTGTATGTCCCCTTCGACGGTCCTGTGGCTGCTCGCGTCGGCCTTCACCCCGGCGGGCGCCCTCGTCGCCGCGGCGGCTCACCACAGAATCCGGCAGATCCGACGGCTGATCCGCCAAGGGAAGAGCGCTGAGGGCATGGTGGTCCGTCTCGAGCCGACGAAGCTGGAGGGCCACGGCTCGGACCACACGATCACCATCCGCAGCTCCGGCACCACTGTCTACTACCCGGTCATAGCCTGGGCCACGGCCGACGGCCAGGCCATGGAGACCAGGACGGACATCGCTCGCCCCTTGAACAGGACGCTCCCGCTCGGCACCAGGGTCGAAGTCCGATACGACCCGGCCAAGCCCTCGCACTGGACGCTGCCGACCGAGAAGGCCACGATGTGGTGGCTCGCCGTCGCGCTCGGCGGGCTCTTCGTGCTCATCGGTTCGGGATTCCTCGCCGGGGCGCTGGTGTTCGCCCGCTGAAGCAGGTTGCGGCCGAGGTCACCCGGTGGCCCCGGCGGTGTGACGCGTCTTCAAGGGGCTCTCCAGCCACTCGGTGTACCAGGTACGAAAGCCCGGGCTGACCGGCACGAAGCCGCCCCAGTCCGGATCGAGCTCCCAGACCTGCCCGGCTCGCGCGCCGTTCAGGACGAGCCGGAGGAAGCTGCCGCAGCCCCGTTCGGCGAGCATGAGCGTGCCCGGGGTCAGTACGTCGGCACGTCGGCCGATCCGGCCGGGCAGAGGTTCGGTGAGCGTGAAAGGCTCCGCCAGTCGGCCCGGCAGGCGGTCCTCCCTCCACTCGGCGTCCACGGCCCACTCCTCGTCGGCCTCGGGGCGGGCGGCGGTCAACGGCATCAGTCCATGGCCGGGGCCGGCGGGGCCGTCGCCCACCTCTGCCACGAACGACCGGTACTCCTCCGGCAGATCGATGCCGTGGGCTCCCTCGAAGGCGCGGATCTCCGCCTCCGGCAGGGGAGGCGAGATCTCGTATCGGTGCGTGTCCGCCCCGAAGCGCTCCCGCCCGGGGTCCTGCGCTGCCATCTCCCGTATCCGCGCGCGTACGCCGTCCCCGTCCCAGTCGTTCATCCCGTGAAGGTAACAAGGCCGACTGTGCCTCGTCCGCCGCGTGCCCCGTGCGCGGCGGCCCTCTGCGTCCGCCGCAGCCCTGCCCCGCGGCTGTCGGAGCGGTTCACGTACGGGCGGGTCCACGGCGGCCGGGTCCGCGGGGCCGGTTCACGGCGGCCGGGTTCGAGGGGCTACGGGTGGCGCTCGCCGTTGAGCGGGCCGGGGCGGGTCCGGGTGCGGAAGGTGCGGCGGTAGGTGTCCGGGGGGACGCCGACCGTCCGGGCGAAGTGGCGGCGGAGCGTGGTGGCGGTGCCCATGCCGGTGGCCGTCGCGATGGTGTCGACGGTGTCCTCGGTGGTCTCCAGCAGTTCCTGTGCGTGGCGGATGCGTTGGGCGAGCAGCCACTGCAAGGGGGTGGTGCCGGTCACCGATTTGAAGTGGCGGCCCAGATGGCGCGAGCTCATCCGAGCCTGGCGGGCCAGGTCCTCCACGGTGAGCGGCTGGTCGAGGCGCTGCAGCGCCCAGGGGAAGAGGCCGGCCAGCGGGTGGTTGCCGGGGGCGGGCACCGGGGTGGTCACGAACTGCGCCTGGCCGCCGTCGCGGTGCGGCGGGACGACCAGGCGCCGGGCGACGGTGTTGGCGACGGCCGAGCCGTGGTCGAGACGCACCAGGTGCAGGCACAGGTCCATGGCGGCGGCTTTGCCCGCAGAGGTGAGCACGCCGCCGTTGTCCACGTAGAGGACGTCCGGGTCCACCGTGACCCGGGGATGGCGTCTGGCCAGCTCCTGGGTGTGTGCCCAGTGCGTGGTCGCGAGTCTGCCGTCCAGCAGACCGGCGGCGGCGAGCACGAAGGCCCCCGTGCACAGGGAGGCCACGCGGGCACCCGCCTCGTGGGCCTGGCGCACGGCGTCGACCAGTTCCGCCGGCGGTTCCTGGTCGACGTCGGCCCAACCGGGCACGATCACCGTGTCGGCTTGGGTCAGGTGCTCGAGACCGTGGTCGGGCTCCAACCGGAAGCGCCCGACCTGGACGGCGCTCGGCCCGCAGAGCGCGAAGTCGTACCAGGGGTTCACGAGGTGGGTCAGGTCGGAGCCGAAGACCTCCATCGCCAGGGACAGTTCGAAGTGCAACATGCCGTCGGTGATGGCCAGCGCAACAGTGGTCACGTCCGGAAGTGTAGGGCCGCGCGGTTCCGGACAGGTGTGTGAGGGCGGATCACTCGAAGCACGTCCTCCGCCTCGTAAGGATGGCACTGTCGTCTGCGAGCGGTCGGCCATCGAGCCTGGGGGGTGGGGCTCGGGCGCTGCCCCGGAACGGCGTCAGCCGGGTTGGAAGAACGCCAGCAGCCTCTGGGCGGCGTCCGGCGACATCAGCAGTTCCTGCATGTCCGCGGACATCCGGGCGGCAGCGGCGGTGCGTTCGAACATCTCGCCTTCGTATTCCTTGACGGCGGCCGGGAAGTCGTCCCGGTTCGCGGCCAGCGCGAGCCCGAGCCGGGCGCCGTCGAGCAGCGCCATGTTGGCGCCCTCTCCCACGGGCGGCATCAGGTGCGCGGCATCGCCGAGCAGCGTGACGTCCGGCGCGGACGGCCACGTCAGGCCGGCCGGAAGGGTGGTGATCGACCGGGGTACGACCGTGTCGTCGCAGGCCGCGATGAGCGCGGTGAACCGGGCGTCCCAGCCGGGGAGCAGCTCGATCAGGCGGGCCCGGGCGGCGGCCGGGTCGTCGAACGGGATCCCACTGGTGGCGAACCAGTCCTCGGTGGTGTTGTAGAAGCTGATGCCGATGCGGACCCGTCCGTCTCCGTTGCGCTGGGCCGCCAGGGACATTCCGTCGCCGAGCACCCAGTAGGTACCCCGTCCGACCATCGCCGCGAGGTCGGGGTACGTGCGGTCGATGTCGGGGATGCCGACCTCGACGACGTTCTGGCCTGTGTGCGCGGGACGTGCGTCGGTGAGGAGGGGGCGGACGCGGGACTGTGCGCCGTCCGCGCCGACCAGCAGGTCGTATGTCGCGCTGTGGCCGCCGGCGAAGTGCAGCACGCCGTTGTCGGCGGACGTGAACGCGTGCCCCCAGCGCATCATGTCCTCGGGGAGGGAGTCCAGCAGCAGGTTGCGCAGATCGGCGCGGTCGACCTCGGGGCGCGCGAGCGGGGCGTCGTCGGGGGTGTCCTCCTGGAGCAGCAAGGTGCCGTCCGCCTGGAGAAGGCGCATGTCCTGGCCCTCGCCCCGGGCGATCTCGTGGAATTGCTCCATCAGGCCGGCCACGCGCAGCGCCCGCTGGCCGGAGTGGATGTCGAGCATCCCGCCCTGGCCGCGCGCGGCGCGTGACGATTCGCGTTCGTACACGACGGCGTCGATGCCGTTCAGGTGCAGCACGCGGGCGAGAGCCAGGCCGCCGAGGCCGGCTCCGACGATGGCGATGGCGATGGTCATGGGTGTCTCCCCCTCGATACGCCGTATGAGTCGATACACTGTATCGCCCCATGCGATGTACTGTGAGCGGCATGTTGGTATGGGAGCGGCCGGAGCCGCCGAGTCGACCGGTGCCGGCCTCGTTGAGCCGGGACCGGATCGTGCGCGCGGCGATCCGACTGGCCGACGCGGACGGTCTGGAGGCGGTGTCGCTGCGCAAGGTCGCCGCCGTGCTGGGCGTCGGGCCGATGCGGTTGTACGGCTACATCGCGAGCAAGGAGGAGTTGCTCGACCTGATGGTCGATGCGATCCACGCCGAGATCCGGCCCGTCGGAGACGACTGGCGAGAGGTACTGCGGTCGCTCGCCGAAACCACCCGGCAGGCCGCTCACGAGCACGAATGGCTCTCCGACCTGCTGGGCGGGCGCCCGCAACTCGGGCCGCACGCGCTGGCCAGGGGAGAGGCCGTGGTGGCCGCGCTGGGCGCCGTCGATGTCGACGCCGTGATGCCGGTGGTCGGCGCGGTCGACGCGTACGTGATCGGCGCGGTGCGCCGGGAGATCGCCGAACGGCGTGCCGAGCGGGCCTCGGGGATGGACCAGAGGCACTGGCAGGCCTCGCTCGGTCCCTATCTGGAGCGGACCTTCGCCACCGGCCGATTCCCCGCGCTGGCCACCGTGGTGCGGGATGCCGCCCACCTGGACGCCGACGAGACCTTCCGGATCGGCCTCGACTTCCTGCTCGACGGCATCGGAGCCAGCATCTCGCGGTGACGCGCGGCTGATCAGGGCCGGCGTCTCGCGGTGACGCGCGGCTGAAGGGCCGGACCGTACGGCCCGGTTCGATCGGACCCCCACGCAGATTCGCGGTGACGCGCGTCGGGTCGAGCCGCGAGACGCCGGCCGGCCCGGCCGAATCCCACACGGCCTCGATGGGCCCGACCTCGCGCCGAGCGCTTCACGGGAGTCCCCCGGAGACGCCTATTCCAGCGCTAGGATAGGCGGCATGAACCCCGGCCTGTCCGCTGCCGAACTGACGCTGCTCGGCCTGCTCGTGGAACAACCCCGGCACGGATACGAGCTGGAGGCGGTGATCTCCGAGCGGGGAATGCGCGAGTGGACGGAGATCGGCTTCAGCTCGATCTACTACCTGCTGACGAAGCTCCGGGAGCGGGGCCTGATCACCCAGACCGAGGCCTCGCGGTCGGGGAGCGCCAAGGCGCGCAAGGTCTACGCCGCGACGCCCGAAGGACGGCAGGCCTGCGCGGCGGCGGCCGAGGAGGCGATCGCGGACCTGCACCCGCTCTTCCCGCGCGTGCTGGTCGGTCTGGCCAACCAGCCGGCCGTCGACCACGAGCGCCTGCTCGCCGCCCTCGATCAGCGAACCCACGCCGTCGCGGAGCGCATGGAGCGTGTCCGCGAGGCAGCGTCCCGGGAGGAGCGGGCCCCCGGGTTCGTGCACGCGATCTTCGACTACACCCTCAGCCAGCTGTCGGCCGAACAGGCCTGGCTGGCCCGCTACCGAGCATCACTGGGCGACACGCGACCTCAAGGAAGAGGGACATCCATGGCGCCGTACGACGTCAAGCGCGAGCAGAAAGCGCTCTACGCGCCCAAGAACACCTCGTGGGCGGTAGTGGACGTTCCCGAGCAGCAGTTCATCGCCATCGACGGCACGGGAAACCCGAACACCGCACCCGCCTATACGAGCGCGGTCGAGGCGCTGTACGCGGTCGCCTACACCCTGAAGTTCGCCGGCAAGCGAACGGAGGGAGGCGACTTCGTCGTGGCTCCGCTGGAGGGTCTGTGGTGGGCCGACCGGCCCGAGGCGTTCACGACCCGCGCCAAGGACACCTGGAACTGGACCATGCTCATCTCCATGCCCCCGTGGATCACCCGGGAGATGATCGAGGACGCCAAGCAGACCGCGCTGGCCAAGAAGAAGCTTGCCGCGATCTCCCGGCTGCGGCACCTCACCCTCAACGAAGGCACCAGCGCCCAAGTGCTCCACATCGGCTCGTACGACGACGAGGCACCCGTGCTGCACGAGCTCCACCACACCTATCTCGCGGCCAACGGCCTGACGGAAGCGGGCGTGCACCACGAGATCTACCTCGGCGACCCTCGCAAGACGGCCCCCGAGAAACTCAAGACCGTCCTGCGCCAGCCGGTGGAACCCCTCGGGCGGTAGTCAGGGCCGTCGCCGCCCAGGACCGAGCACCCTGAAGCGGCCACGGGTCCACTGCCCGGGCCGGACCCGCCTGCAGCCGTGCCCGCCCACCGGTGGACACCGCGGGCCGGGCCCGCCCACCGGTTGACACCGCGTACCGACCACTCCGCGAACAGGTCGCCGGGGGACGGCTACCGGGTGACCACGGTGTCGGATTCCTGCCGGACAGGGGCCTCGGCGCACTGGTTGGCTGTCCGCATGACCGTCACGCACACGGACCGGGCCGTACTCTTCCGCTCCCTCCACAGCCCCGCGCGTCCCCTCGCGCTCGCCAACGCCTGGGACGTGGCGAGTGCCCGCGTCATCGAGGCCGCCGGGGCGCCCGCCATCGCCACCACCAGCGCCGGCATCTCCTGGTCGCTCGGCCGCCCCGACGGGGACACCCTGACTCGCGAGCGAGTGGTGGACCTGGTCGGCCGCATCGTCGCCGCGGTCGGCGTGCCGGTCAGCGCCGACATCGAGGGCGGGTACGCGCAGGACGCGGCGGGCGTCGGCGACACCGTCGAACGGGTGCTGGCAGCAGGCGCCGTAGGCATCAACATCGAGGACGGCACCCGCCCGCCGGCCGAACTCGGGGCGCGACTGACCGCGGCCCGGGCCGCCGCGGAACGAGCCGGCGCGTCCCTCTTCCTCAACGCCCGCATCGACACGTACCTGTTCGGTCTCGGCGACCCCGCCACCCGCCTGAAGGACACCCTCGAGCGGGCGCGCGGGTACGTGGACGCGGGCGCCGACGGCATCTTCGTCCCCGGCGTCGTCGACGCCGCCACCATCGCGGAGCTGGCCGCGGGCGTCGCCGTACCGCTCAACATCATGGCCGTCCCCGGCGCACCGGACGTCGCCGCGCTGGGCGCCCTCGGCGTCGCCCGGGTCAGTCTCGGCGCGGGCGTCGCCCAGGCCGCGTACGCCGCGACCCGCATGGCGGCACAGCAGCTGTACGACACCGGCGCCTACCACGCCCTCGCCGACGCCATCCCCTTTCCGGAGCTCAACGGCTTTTTCTCCGGCCCGCGCTGACCACGGACCCGCGGGCCGGAACAGCCACCGCGCAGATCGCCGGCCCGGGTGGTCCTGCGTAGCCGCGGCCCTGTCGAACATCTCTGTCGAACGGGAACCACGCTGCGTGCATTGCCGGAGGCGCCGGTGGGCAGATGCCGGTTCGGAGACCGCACTCGCCACGGGAGGAGGAAGCGCTCATGGCGGCCCCCTTCAGGCGGCACTGTGAGATCCACGGCCCGTATGCGGCGGCTCGGGCCAGGGCGGAGGTCCACCGCCTCGCGCAGGAGGCCTGGCTCGCCGGCGGCACGGTGGAGCAGACCGTGGAGGACGACGCCGTGCTCGTGGTGAGCGAACTCGTGGGGAACGCAGTCCGTCATGCCGGCGGCGCCTGTTCCCTCGACCTGGCCTTCGGACCGGCGGGGATCGACATCGACGTCAGCGATCCGAACCCCGAACCGCCTCGCCCGCGGTCGATCGAGACGACCAGCGAGGGCGGTCGCGGCTGGGGCATCGTCTCCCGGCTGACCAGCGAACTGACCGTGCAGGGCGATCAGCGTGGCAAGACCGTTCACGCCCACATCGACCTGGGCTCCTGACACCACCCACCTTGTGCAAGGCGAACACAGGAGGGGCCCGAAGCGGCCGCTGAACAGCCAGGACAGGTCGTGTGGACGGTGAAGATCAGCTGAACCAGACGACAAGCCGCACGTGTTCGGCGCCGTGCCGGGCGGCAAGCGTACGCATGACCGTCCAGACCGGGGACCACTGCACCTCAGGCACGGCCTGGCGTCGGGTCAGGCGTTCCACCCGGAAGAGCCGGTCCCCGTCCGCCCATTCGGTTCCCTCCGGCCAGTGATTTCCCGGGTAGAGGGCCTCGTGACCGTTCAGCCCCGACACCTGCTCGAAGCGGCTGTTGTAGCCGCCGCTCGCGTGGAAGCACCAGTCACCCTCCGGGGTGCGGCGCCGGTACTCGTGGATGTGGGGATCCACGGCCGGAGCGGTCTCGTCCCAGTCGACTCGTTCGACCTCGGCCCAGCTGATCCAGGAGGGCCACCGGCCGCCGAGCTCCTCGACGAGCCAGGCGACCCGCTGGGAGACGTCCGAAGGCAGCCCGCGCTCCGAGGCGAGTGGCTCGAAGCTGCGGTCACCCACCCCGAAGAGGCAGCCGAAGGCGCGGGGATCACGTGTGTCGTAGAGATGGTCCAAGTCCATCGCCGGGTGCCAGAAGGAGCCGGCCGCGGCGAAGTCGACTCGATAGTCGCGCTCGCACTCGATGTAACCGCTGATGTCCGTTCCCACGGACGCATTGTCCCGGAGCCCGTGGGCATGAGCGAACGAGTTTCCGCTCTGGGCGACTCCCGAACGAGCGCGCGACACCTACGCCGCCACTCGGCTGAGCTGAGCCGGAGTGCCGGCGCCATCGCGGGAGTCACCCGCGATGGCGCCACGCACGTGCCACGACAGGCGATCGGTCCCCACCCCTGGCATCCACCGGCCCAGGCGGCGGGGCTGCTGGACGCCCGAGGCGCCGGCTGTCGTAGCCGCTCGGTCTCCGCGAGACCACGGGCCCGTCAGCTGGTCACGAAGCCTTGGCGTCGTCCGCGGGCGGCTCCTTCTCGCGGCCCTTCTCCGCCTTCGCGCGCACGTCCTTCGGCGTGGGCACCGGAATGTTCCTCTGCTCCGCGGAACGCTCCCGCGTCTGTTCCCCGACCTGGGTGTACCTCTTCTCGGGCGTGCTCATGTTCCGTCCTCTCTCTCGGTCCGCGGGCGCCAGGTGCGGTGCGCCGCGGCGACGGCCGTCGCGTCCGTGGCCGGCCTGGCCGGACCTCACCTCACCGTGCACCTCCGGCGAACGGCTGGGGCCGAGGGCCGGGACGGCGGGCTGGCGGACGTCGTCCGCGACGCCCATCGGACTTGCCCCTGCGCGGCATGCTCGGCAGCCGGCTGACGTCGCAGAGGCCCGGTTCACTGTGGTCGGTACCCCTGATGCGCCGATGGATGCGCTGCGGCAGCCCGCCATGACACCCCCTCGTGGTCGGTGGGGTACGGGATGGCTTCGAACAGCAGCTTCGCCCCCGTACGCCGAAGCAGCTCGTCGTTGCCCTTTGTGTTCACTCGACCACTCAGGGCTAGGATGCCCGGCGTTGCCGCGATCGCGCGGCCGACCGAGACAGGGGCACCCGCATGGCCATCATCGTCACCTTCGACCTGCCCGGCGCCGGACAGGAGCTGTACGACGCAGTGATCGAGCGCGTGACCGGCGGACGCGGGTTCACGAAGTTCGCGGACCTGCCGAACGCAGGTCTCGTCTCCCACGCGGCGGGGCCGGTGGACGGAGGGTTCCGGGTGACCGAGGTCTGGGAGAGCGTGGAGGCCCTCGAAACGCACGCGAAGGCCTTCGGGCCGGTCCTGGCCGACCTCGGCCACGGCGACGTGCAGCCCACGATCATTCCGGCGCACAACGTCGTCGTCCGGTAAGGCCGGTTCGGCTGCGCCTGGACGCCGCGGGCCGTCGCCGCGGGCGGGATGCTCGTGCACCGGTGTCTCGGCGAAACCCCGTCGGCGACGCCGCCGGGTGCGGTCTCGCCGATCGCGGCGGCGAGCAGCTCAAGCCGCCCCCGTCCAGGCTGGTGAGGATCGCCCGCCGCGCTGTCACGGACGGATGGTCCCTGCGCCGTCCGGCGCGCAGGAATGGGCAGGTGGCGAGCGGGCACACGGTACGCCGGGCTCAACGAGCAGCCCGCCACCGTCGTCTTCAAGGTCCGGGGGGACACCGCATGCTCCTGAACGACGTACCGGCCGACGCCGCCGATCACCCTGCTGCCGCCGATCACCCTGCCGGCGCCGACCGCGCCACCGGCCCCGATCTCGCCGCCCGCAAGCAGCGCATGCGCCGCAGGCTTGAGCGGCTCATCGGTGTCGCCGCCACCGAAGGCAACGAGCTGATCCCCCTGCGGAACGGCGACCAGATCTTTCCCGCGATGCTCCGGGCGATCGGCTCCGCCCGCCACACGATCGACATGATGACGTTCGTGTACTGGCGCGGCCAGATCGCCCGCGACTTCGCCGTCGCGCTCGCGGAGCGCGCCCGCGCGGGCGTACGGGTGCGGCTGTTGCTCGACGGCTTCGGAGCCAAGGTGATCGAGGAACAGCTCCTCGACCTCATGGAGGCGGCCGGCGTCCAGGTGGCCTGGTTCCGGAAGCCGATCTGGCTGTCGCCGTTCAAGCAGAACCACCGCTGTCACCGCAAGGCACTCGTCGTCGACGAGGGGACCGCCTTCACCGGAGGCGTCGGCATCGCGGAGGAATGGTGCGGCGACGCCCGCAATTCCGACGAGTGGCGCGACACCCACGTGCAGGTGCGCGGCCCGGCCGTGGACGGCATCGCGGCCGCGTTCGCACAGAACTGGGCCGAGTGCCATGCCGAGCTGTTCGACGACCGCGACCGCTTCACCGCGCATCCCCAGCCGGGAACCTCCGTGGTGCAGGTGGTGCGCGGCTCCGCCAGCATCGGCTGGCAGGACATGGAGACTCTCGTCCGTGTCATGCTGACCTCCGCCGAGGAGCGGTTCCGGCTCGCCACCGCCTACTTCGCCCCTGATGGCTACTTCGTCGACCTGCTGTGCCGAACGGCCGCCCGCGGCGTACGCGTGGAGATCCTGCTTCCCGGGCCGCACACCGACCAGCGGGCCTGCCAGCTCGCCGGCCAGCAGCACTACAGACGCCTGCTGGAGGCCGGCGTGCACATCCGCCAGTACCAGCCGACGATGATGCACGCCAAGATCATCACCGTGGACTCGGTCGCCGCCCTCATCGGGTCGACCAACTTCAACCGCCGGTCCATGGAGCACGACGAGGAGGTCATGCTGGCCGTCCTCGACGAGGACTTCACCGCCGCGCTCGACCGGGACTACGACGCGGACCTGGAGCAGAGCGTGGACATCGACCTCTCACGGTGGCGACGCCGCGCGCTCGTCCAGCGCGTCAAGGAAGCCGCCGTCACACCGATCCGGCACTTCCTGTGAGCGTCCTGGCGGCGCACGGCGTGCGACGACCCACGGCCGCACGGGGCCTTGAGGCGGGGACAGGAGGGGAGCGGTAGATGGGTGACGCGACGAAGGTGACCGTGTCGGGCATGCCCGAGGTCGTGGAGGGACGGGCCCTGCGGACGCGGCCGACCGGGCGGCTGGCGCGATGGATGCTCCGTCACCAGGTGCAGCGCGTCGGACCCGCGGTCGGCAAAGGGGCGACGGGAGCGCCGCAGGAGACGCAGGCGTGGTGGAAGGTGATGTGCCTGACCGGGGTCGACTACTTCTCGAGCCTGGCCTACGTCCCGGCCATCGCCGCCGTGGCGGCGGGCGCCGTCTCTCCGCTGGCGACGCTGCTGATCGTGGCCCTGACCCTGTGCGGCATGCTGCCCATGTACCGGCGGGTGGCCAAGGCGAGCCCGTACGGAGCCGGATCGGTCGCGATGCTGGAGGACCTGCTGCCGTTCTGGTGGGGAAAGCTCTTCGTCCTGGTCCTGCTCGGCTTCGTCGCGACGTCATGGATCATCACGATCACCCTGTCCACGGCGGACGCGTCCGTCCACGTCGTCGAGAACCCCTTCTTCCCCGAGGCGCTGCACGGTCATGAAGTGCTGCTCACCGTCGGGCTGCTCGTGGTGCTGGGCGGCGTCTTCCTCCTCGGGTTCGACGAGGCCGTCGGCGTGGCGATCCCCCTGGTCGCGGTCTTCCTCGCCCTCAACGCCGTCGTCATCGCCGTCGGGACGGTCCAGGTCTTCACCACCCCCGGCGCCCTCGCGACCTGGACGGACGCACTCGCCGAGAACGGTGCCGGCCCGGGCGACCTGATGACGCCGGCGCTCCTGGCCTTCCCGCTGCTCGTTCTCGGCCTGTCGGGATTCGAGACCGGGGTCAGCATGATGCCGCTGGTGTCGAGCAGCGGTGCCGACGACGAGGAACGCCTGCGCTCCCGCATCCGCCACACCCGCAGACTGCTGACCACCGCGGCTCTCGTGATGAGCGTCTACCTGATGGCCGCCAGCTTCGTCACCACCGTCCTCATCCCCCCGAAGGAGTTCGAGCCCGGCGGCGCGGCCGGCGGGCGTGCGCTGGCGTGGCTGGCGCACGAGCACGTCGGGGAGGCCTTCGGCACCGCGTACGACATCAGCACCATTCTGATCCTGTGGTTCGCCGGCGCGTCCGCCATGGCAGGGCTGATCAACATCGTCCCGCGCTACCTGCCCGAATACGGCATGGCCCCGGAGTGGGGCCGCGCGGTCAGGCCCGTCGTCCTCGTCTACACCGCACTGTGCATTCTGATCACCGTCGCCTTCGACGCCGACGTCGACGCGCAGGCGGGCGCCTACGCCACCGGCATCCTCGCCATGATGGTGTCCGGCGCCTTCGCGGTCACCCTCTCCGTCGCCCGCCACGGCCGCAGGCCGGTGGCCCTGGGGTTCGCGGTCCTCACGACGGTCCTTCTCTACGCCCTGGTGTACAACGTCGTCGACAAGCCCGACGGCATCACCATCTCCGGCTTCTTCATCGCCGGCATCCTCCTGGTGTCGTTCGTCTCCCGGGTGTCGCGCACCACGGAGTTGCGCGCCGACCGCATCGTCTTCGACGCGAACGCCCGGCGCTTCGTCGACGACACCCTGTCCCACGACGGCGCCATCAACATCATCGCCAACCGCCGCCAGGCGGGCGACGGCGCCGAGTACCGCGACAAGGAGCGTGAGCAGCGGGGCAGCAACCCGGTCCCGGGCCAGGCCGACGTGCTGTTCCTGGAGATCCACGTGGTCGATCCGTCGGACTTCAGCGAGGACCTGAACGTGTGCGGCGTCGAGGTCGACGGATACCGGATCCTGCGGGCCGAGGCCCCGGCCGGCCCTAACGCGATCGCCGCGATCCTGCTCGCCCTGCGGGACCAGACGGGCGTGCGGCCGCACTGCTACTTCGCCTGGGCCGAGGGCAGTCCCTTGAAGCACATGCTCCGCTACTTCCTCCTCGGCCGCGGTGACACGGCGCCGGTCACCCGCGAGATCATCCGCAGGAACGAACCCGACCCGCAGCGGCGCCCCGGAATCCACGTCGGGGGCTGACGGCGCGTCCCCTCGCCGGGCGGGTGCCGGCGCGGCCACGCCGACCGCGTCGGGCAGTCGTCGTGGCCGGTCCAGGTGTGTGGATCGAACCTGCCCCGCCCAGGAACCGGACCGCGCCCGATCACCGCTGGGCGGCAAGCCAGAGCACCACGGCCCCGGCCGCCGTGACGGCCAGGCCGGCGTTGAGGGTGATGCGGCGCGAGACCGCCCTGACGGTGCGCTCGCTGCGGACCGATCCCGTCGGCGTGGTCCTGCGCGCCGACGATCCGCCGGCCCGTCGCGACCGGCTGCGGCTGGCCGACCTCGGCACCCGCCGCTGGTTCCAGTTCCCGCAGGGTACCGATCCCGTCTGGCAGTCCTACTGGAACGGCGGCAGGCCGCGCGAGGGCCCCGTGGTGCGCGCCGTCCAGGAATGCCTGCAGGCCGTGCTGTGGAACGGCACGGTCGGCCTGGCCCCGCTCGGACACGACCTGCCCGCGGAGCCGGCCCTGGTGCCGCTGGTCGACATGGCGCCGAGCCGCGTGGTCGCGGTGTGGAACGAAGGTGACACCAACCCCCTGATCCGGTCCCTCGTCGAGGTCGCGACGGCCGCGTACCGCCACTGAGCAGCGAGATCGCCGGGGGACGCGGGGGCGGTACCGCGGGAGCACAGCCCGTCCCCGTTCGACGTGATCACCGAAACGGGTCAACGGACCGACGGTCGAGGCCGAGTCGCCGACCGCGACACCCAGGAGGTGCGTGAACACCTGCGTACCGGCGGGTCGGCAGCCCGCATCCTGCGTTTACCGGTCTCTCCAGCGAGCAGGTGGTCCGGCGGGTGAGGTGCGGAACGGCAGAGCCCCAACCCGCGGTGGCGGAGGCAGGGCTGCACCGCCACCCCGGTGGAGCGGCTCCGTCGCGAGGCGTCGCATGATCTACTGAGATGACTGCCGATCTGTACGACCGACCGGGAAGTGAAGGGTGCACCGCATGCAACGGCAGGACTCGGCATCGTCATCGTCCGTGCTGTCCGCAGCGGCCCCTGCCCTCGGGGACCTCGGCGGCTACGTGGTGGACGAGACCGGGCGGATCGTCTCGGTCAACGACCACGGCCTGAAGCTGCTGCGCCTCACCCGGGCGGCCGCGCTGGGCCGCGACCACCACGACCTGCTGCACCGTGACGCCGACGGGCACATCGGCCCCCGGGCCCTGTGCCCCCTCATGGACGCCGTCCTGTCCCGCGCCGCGTGCAGCGGCGGGGACGTGTGCTTCCTGCGGGGCGACGGCCTGCTGCTGCCGGTCCGCTGGACCGCCACTCCCTTCCCCGCCGCGAGCGGCCCCGGCACCCTGGTGCTCTTCCACCCCGGGCCCGTCGACGCGCCGGCGGTCGCCGAGGGCGTGATGCCGGAGCTCGACCGCCTCGCCCTGCTCGCCGAGACCACCACGTCGCTGGCCGCGACGCTGAACGAGCAGGAAACGGTCGACCGGCTGGCGCAGCTGGTCCTGCCCCGGCTGGCCGACTGGATGGTCGTGGACCTGATAGCGGACGGCGGCGACATCCGGCGCACGCACGTCGTCGAGCACCGCGACGGCCGCCTCACCAGGCACCCGGATCTGGAGGGTCCGATCCCGGCCGTGACGGCCCAGTCGCCGCTGCCGCTGTCACGGGCCCTGCGGGGCAGCGGAGCATCCCTGGCCGGGCCGGAGGTCTACCAGGGCGAGCCGGATTCCGGCATCGCCGTCGTTCAGCACGAGCTGTTCGCCGCCACCGACATGCACTCGGCCGCCATCGCCCCGATCCGGGGTCCCCGTGAAGTCCTCGGGGCCCTCACGCTGGGGCGCGGCGACAACCCCGTGCCGTTCACCACCAGCGACCTGTCGTTGCTGGAGGACATCACACGTCGTGCCGGACTGGCCGTCTCGAACTCACGTCTCTACCAGCGCCAGCGCCGGATCTCCGAGACGATGCAGCGCCACCTGCTGCCCCGTCTGCCCGACGTGCCGGGCATCGAACTCCACGCGAGCTACCTGCCCGCCCCCGACGCCTCCCAGGTCGGCGGCGACTGGTACGACGCGTTCACGCTCTCCGACGACGCCACCGGCCTGGCCATCGGAGACGTCGCCGGCCACGACCTCGAGGCGGCCGCCCGCATGGCGCAAGTGCGCAACATGCTCCGCGCCCTGGCATGGTCCGAGCCTCACCCGCCCAGCGCCGTCGGCCGGCTCGACCAGGTGATGGCCAGCACCGCCGGCATGTCCACGGCCACCCTCGTCCTGGGCCGCCTCACCTCCACTCCGCAGGCCGGCTGGACCTGGGAGTGGACCAACGCCGGCCACCCGCCGCCCCTGTTGGTCACCCGCGACGGCCGCGCCACCTACCTGCCCACCCCGCGGAGCATGCTGCTCGGCACCGGGGCGCACCTCACCCGCGGCCGGGACTCCGTGAACCTGCCACCGGGATCGACCTTGCTGCTGTACACCGACGGACTCATCGAGTCCCGGGCCCAGGGCATCGAACCCGGGCTCGCCCGGCTCCGCCGCCACGCCGCCGCTCTGGCCCACCACAGCCTGGGAGTCGTCTGCGAGCGGCTCCTCGAGGACGTCCGCCCGCAGGACAACGACGACGACGTCGCCCTCCTGGCCGTGCGCGTGCCCGACCCCGGCAGGCCCTTCGCCGACCGCTAGCGTCGTGAAGGGCGCGCCCGGGGCCCCTGATCACCGGGTCGACGTGTCCGAAGAGGCGACGCCCCCTATGGGTCAGGGCGTCGCCTCGTCTTCCGTCGTGCACCGGACAGCGGGGCCGTAGGTGCAGGCGTGGTTCTACCAGAGGTGCTGCACCCACAACTGGTTGTCCCCGCCGTTCCGTTCCCACATGATCACCTGGGTACCCCAGACGCCCGTCCCTCCCGGGACGTCGACCACCTGGTCGAGAAGAGTGTTCGTGAGGTAGCCGGTTCCTCCGCTGAAGGCGAAGACCTGGTTCCAGGAGTCGTTGCAGTACCAGAGGATCAGCGTGGACCCCGTCCTGGTGTCGTCATGCCGGTCCAGGCACAGGTTGTTCGTGGAGTTGACGATCCTCGGGCGCCCCTTGGAGTCCCAGCTCGCGTACCAGAACTGGTTGGAACCCTGGTTGCACTCCCACTGGATCACGGCGGAACCGGGACCGGCGCCGCCGTTGCCGTCCAGACAGAGTCCCGTCTGGGCGTTCCACAGCGACCCGCTGCCCCACGAGGCCGCGGAGGCGGGCTGCGCCACCACCAGGCTGCCGGCGATCATCGCCAGGCTCGCCATGACCAGCGCCGTCAGACGCCGGACGGTTCTGCTCGACCTGATCTTTGCGATCACGATTCCCCCTTGGACAGAAGGCCGTGCCCCCAGGGCACGACCTGCGTCTGCATTCGATGACAGGTGCTCAGGCATGCGTCGCTCACGGCGCGAATCGTGCGGTCCCCTCGTGCCGCACGTGTCGGCGCCGTTCCCGTGACGCGGCGGCTCAGGAGTAGACCGACGTCCAGTCGCCGCTCTGCGAGGTGGGCACCCAGGCGTTCGTCTCGCCGTAATACGTGACGGAGGAGCAGGAGCTGCTCTTGTAGAAGGTGACGGTGACCTCTCCCTTCCACCACCAGCCGCCGACCCAGGTGTCCCTGCCCGGGGTGTTGAAGCAGCCCGATGCCACGTCACCGTTCTGGTTGTAGCCCTGGATGCGGATCGAGTAGACGGCGCCACTGCTGTCGTGGAAGTGGATCTGCTGGCCGTTCGACGCGGCCGACGATTGGCCGGCGGACCCGAGCACGCCGGCGAGGGCGAGGGCCGAGGCCCCGACGGTGGTGGCGACCTTCTTGCGCAGGTTCATATCTTTCCTCGTGAACTGGATCCAGGGCGCCCGCTCGCGAAGACGCGAGGAGCACGGAGACACGGCTGTCACGTGCCGTCGCTGTCGACGGGTGTCAGGAACCGCCCGGGGTGCGCCCCGGGGATCCGTTCACGCCAGGGCGGTGTCTCCAGAGGCGAATCTAGGGAGGAGCGGCGCGTGGCGGTGTGCCTGACGTGCAGACCTTCTGTGTACTGCGTGCAGGGGGCGCCCGACGGTGGTCGCCCCGTCGCCGGACCGCTCCGGGCGGCTGTCCGGTTTGGGTGGTCGATTAGGGTTTCGGATGTCGGTTGTTCGCCCGGACACGCGTGGTGCGCCCGGGCGAGGTGCGGGGGAGGGGCAGGGGTGGCGGAGATCTCAGGGGCGGGGCATGTGACCGGGGACGGGCAGGACGGTGCGAAGGCCGGGTCCTCCGCGGACTGGCCGTCCCCGGATCCCTGGGCCGCGCCGCGGCCCGGGCCAGGGCATCCCGGCGGTGCCGGGTCACGGGCGTGGCCCGGGCGGCCGGAGGGCGTGACTCATGGATGGGCCGCGCCGCCGGGGGGCGCTCCGCACAAATTCCCGGTGCAGCGGTGGCCCGTTGGGGAGGAGCGGGCGGCTGTCACCGGGGTCGTCGCCGCGCCGGAGGGGTCGCGGTTCTGCGAGCAGGCGCGGAACGGGCGGCAGGGGGCGTGGCGGCGGCTCGGCGAGCTCTTCGCGGTCGTCGGCCTGTTGGCGGCCGGCACCCTCTCCGTCGTCCTGCTCGGCATGGCTGTCGCGGCCGTGTCGGGGGCCCGGTTCGCGCCCGAGTCGACTGATCGCCTGCTGGCCGATCCGCTGGCCGACGAGGCGCTCGGGCTGCTGTCGCTGGCGATCGGCATCCCCGCGGTGATGCTCGGGGTGCGGTGGTGCGGAAGCCGGCCCGCGGGGACGCTGGCCTCGGTGACGGGCCGGCTGCGCCTGCGCTGGCTCGGACTCTGCGCCGGTCTCGCCTTCGCCGTCATGGCCCTGAACATGGGCGGGCTGATGGTGTGGGACTGGCTCGCCAACGGCGACGAGATCTTCGCCGGCGAAGCTCCGGGCGTCGGCCGGCTCGTGTCGGGCCTCGTGCTCTTCCTCGTCCTGGTGCCCTTCCAGGCCGCCGCGGAGGAGTTCGTCTTCCGTGGCTGGCTGCCGCAGTTCTTCGGCGGCTTCCTGCGCTCGCCCTGGCCGGGCGTGGTCGTGGCCTCGGTGCTCTTCGCGCTCGCGCACGGGTTCGGCGGATGGAGCGGGTTCCTGCTGCTGCTGTACTCCGCGCTGTGGTGGGGGTGGCTCGTCGACCGTACGGGCGGGCTCGAGGCCGTCATCGCGCTGCACACGGCCAACAACGTGCTGGCCTACGCCGTCGCGCTGGCCCTGGGACAGTTGGCGGACACCGGCACCGCCGCGGACGCACCGTGGCAGGCGCTGCTGGCAGAGCTGGTGACCGCCCCCGCCTACTGCCTGCTGGTGGCGCGGCTCGCCGAGAAGCGCGGTGTCACCGCGACGCGGCCGGCCGGCAACCGTCCTTGAGGAAGCGGTCGGCGGTTCCCGGAGCCGACCGGGCCGCATCGCGGGTCCAACTTCATGCACGGATGATCGAATGACGGAGCCCTGGATGGGGTAGAACGGACGCCGGACGTCTTCCCACGGTGGGGAGACGCCGCTACTCACCCCTGCCGGCTCGCCCGGCATGAACTGAAGGACAGGCAGTATGGCCAGCGGCACCGTGAAGTGGTTCAACGCCGAGAAGGGCTTCGGTTTCATCGCCCAGGACGGCGGCCCGGACGTCTTCGCCCACTACTCCAACATCTCGGGCAACGGGTACCGGGAGCTGGTCGAGGGAGAGACGGTCACCTTCGACGTCACCCAGGGCCAGAAGGGCCCGCAGGCCGAGAACATCGTTCGCGGCTGACCCACCACAAAATGCCGCGCCCTTCGCGTCGCCCGCTGTGTAAGATGGGATCACCGACGCGGGGTGGAGCAGCTCGGTAGCTCGCTGGGCTCATAACCCAGAGGTCGCAGGTTCAAATCCTGTCCCCGCTACGAAAGACAGGGGCCCGGCACTAGCCGGGCCCCTGTCGTGCTTCCGTTCTCGGGTCCCTACGCGCTGCCGGGCGCGGACGCCCGCAGCGAAGACCTGACAGGGAGTTCCGACTCGTCTACGCTCGCGGGGTCGCTTCCGTCAGGGACAACCGAAGGCCCTCGGCTCGAAACCCGTCACCGGGAATTCGGAGTCGCGTTGACCAGTAACGACACCCCCCACGCCGCCCCCGACCCTTCCTCCGGGCGTCCTCCGACGCCGGACGATGCGGTGAGCTCGCCCGTCCGTCCGTCGGACGACACCGTCGGACAGTTGCGGTCTGCGCTCGGAGCGGTGGTACGCGCGCCGGGGAGCGCGGGTTACGAGGACGCCATGGCGCGGGTGTTCTTTCCCGAGGCCGCCCGTCGACGACCCCTCTGCGTCGTTGCGCCCCGCACGGTCGGAGAGGTCGCGAGCGTCATGAGGATCGCGACCGCGACGGGAGCGCGGGTGACGGTGCGGGGCGGCGGTCTGAGCTCGAACTGCGTCGCCGACGGAGCCGTCATGCTGGACCTCTCGCAGCACCTGAACGCCGCCCGTCCGGACGGAGACCGAGGGGTCGTCGCCGGTGGGGCCACCATGGCCACCCTGCTCGGGGCCCTCGCCCCGGCCGGTCGCGCGGTGCCCATCGGCGTCGTCGACAGCACCGGCCTGGGGATGGCCACCCGAGGGGGCATCGGCCATCTGACACGATCCCTGGGGCTTACGGTCGACCATCTCGCCGGAGTCGAACTCGTACTCCCGTCGGGTGACGTCGTCCACCTCTCGGAACGGAGCACGGGCGAGGAGGGCGACCTGTGGTGGGCCGTGCGGGGCTGCGCGCCCTCGGCGGGGGTGGTCACCTCCGCCACGTTCCGGACCCACGAGATCGGCCCCGTGTGGGTCGACCGTGCGGTGGTGGGACCGGACGCACTCGCCACCTACTTCCGGATCGCTCCCGAGCTTCCCCGCAGCACCACCATGAGCGCGGTCCTGGGTCACACCCCGCTCTCGCCGGTCGAGCCGGTCCTGTTCCTCTACACCGCCTGCTCGAGCCGCCGGGACGAGGACGTCCGGCGGGCCGGAGCGGCGACCTCCGCCGTCATCGCCGCCGCGGGCTCGTCGCCGCTCTACCGCGCGGAGACGACGGGCCACTATCCGGCCGGGCTGCCCGAGTTCGCCATCCCCGGGGCCGGCGGCGCCGAGCCCGCCCCGGTCCGGCTGCCCCGCCCGGGGGACGGACCGCGTGGTTCCTTCTTCGGCAAGGCGACCTTCACCGGCCCTGCTCTCGACGACGCGGTCGCCGACGCCCTCGCGGACCGGATCCGCGCCGCACCCACGAAGGCGTGCCGCATCGATTTCCAGCACACGGGCGGGGCTCTGGCCGACATCGACGACTCCGCCACCGCGTTCTGGGGGCGAACCGGCGAATGGAGCATCCCACTGAACGCGATCTGGGACGCTCCGCACGACAGCGAGGCGTGCACGGCGTGGGCCCGCGACACGGTGCGGGCCCTGGCCGCTCACAGCATCGGGGTCTACAACGTCGAACTGCGACCGGGCCTCCCGGAAACCGAGGCCGAGACACGAGCGGCCTACGGCGGAAACCTGGCCCGACTCCGGACGATTCGGCGCCGCTACGACCCCATGGGGGTGCTCGCGCCACCTCTGTGATCCGGCGTCGCGCCTCGTCCGCGTCAGGCGTGGACGCAGCCTCGGTGCGGGGGTGTCGAGGGCCCTCTCACCGGGGGGTGTTCCCCTGACCGTCGGCGCACAGGTCCGCGTCCGGGCAGACCGCGGAGGCGGGCGAGGCACGGAGCGGGGTGCCGTTCGTCCGCAGGACGTTCCGTACGTCGAGGATGAGGGGGAAGACCTCCTGGTTCCAGTCCGCCCCCTGCTCGTCCCAGGCCCGTTGCTCGGCCTCCACGGCCATCCTGTCCTGGGCGAACACGCGCTCCGTGAAGCGTCGGATCAGCGGCCAGGCCAGCTGGAGGGCACCGGGGATGGCGGGCTTGGCGATCGTGAGCAACCCGAAGACGCGGCTGACGCGCTGCTCGAGGTCCTCGGGAACGTACGCGGCCCACAGGGAGAACGCGGCCGTGGCCGACGACTCGGGGACGTTCCGGAGGGTCTGGTAGGGGTACTCGGTGCGGATCGTGACGACGTCCGGCGTCGAAGCACCGCCCACCCCTTCGGCGGACAGCAGGCCCGCTCCGCGGTCCTTCCGGCCGCCGGAGGGGACGAAGAGATACCTGGCCTCCACGGACCGCGGGCCGGTGTCGTACCCGAGGAGCCTGGGCTGGATCCGGCCCAGGACGCCCCTGTGCAGGAACTGGTGGTTCATGTCGAGGAGGTTCTCGTGCAGGAAGGAGTAGTGGCAGCGCACGGTGCGCGAGAACATCATGGTCCGGTGCCGGGCCGAGTCCGCCTCGGGGAGCACGGGCAGGGGCGTGGTGTCCGCACGCTCGGGGTCGCCGGGGAAGACGAAGAGGAGTCCGTACCGCTCGCGGAGGGGGTAGGCGCGCACCCCGCGGGGCGGCCGTTCGGCATCCTTGGGCAGGTAGGGGATCTGCGAGACGCGCCCGTTCCCTCGGTAGGCCCACGCGTGGTAGCAGCAGCGCAGAGCCTCGCCGTCGACCACTCCCATGCTCAACGGCACCTGCCGGTGCGCACAGCGATCCTCCAGGGCGTACGCGGTCCCGCCGGCGGTCCGGTAGAGCGCGATGCGCTGGCCCGCGAAGACGGCCGCGCGCACCTTGTTCCTGCGCAGGCCGGCGGAACGGGCGACGGGGTACCAGAAGTTCGGATCGATCCCGACGCGCCGCAGATCGACCTCGCGCGTCTCATGGGCGCCTGCCTGCGGACCGTACCCGCCCCTCGTGCGCGTGGCGCGAGCCTCCTCGGTCATCCGTATCCCTCTCGCCGGAGTTTCGGGGTGTACCTGGACAAGCCGACCATGCTCCGATCCGGAGCGCGATTCGTCGGCGGTCGACCGGTCCCCTCCGTGTCACCCGGACGGCTGTGTCCGCCGCTGCCGGGCAGGGGCTGCCGAGGGTTCGCCCGAGAGCCGGGGTGTGCCGGGCGGCGGCCCCCCCGTGGTGTGGCGTGAGTACGCGCGAAGGACGACGGCCGGGTCACGCCTGCTGGGTGCCAACACCGACGAGAGGACGAGGGGCGTTCCCGAACCCGGCAGGCGAAGCACCTGCCCGTCCGTCATCCTGGGCGGCGAGATCGCCGCCGCCCGTGCGGGTGGGACATGCGTCGGTCCGGCCTGCGCGGACGGCAGAACCGCGGCTCGCGCGATCGGTCCGACACGGCTGCGGGGCCGGCCCCGCCCCGCCCTCATCTCCGCCGACGTGCACGGAAGTGTTTCTACCGGTTCGGGTTCCGGAAGAGGCCGAGTGTCTTCGTGAGGGATTTCAGCGGAGAGCTGTCGGGCTTCGTCGCTGCCTGCGCGGGTGTCCGGGGCGCGTCGTTGCCGTTGGTCGCCTCGGCGAGCGCGGCGAGTGCCGACTCGGCCGCTTCCCGGTACAGGTTGCAGGATGCCGTCATGGCTTCGAGCGACTTGGCGTACCTGGTCACCATGGCCCGTGCGTGGACCAGTTCCTCGTCCGGGGTGAGCAGGTGCCAGCCCTGGCGCAGCCGGGTCAGGACCTGTTCGGCGTCGGCCGGCAGCGGCTGCGGCAGTGAGGCGAACTCCACGATCTTCGCGAGCAGCTCGGTCGGCTCGGTCCCGTCGAGGAAGACGTCGCGCACCGTGAAGCGCTCCGCTTCGTAGCCCGCGACCTGCGGCGTCGGGGGCAGGACGACGGCTCCGCCGCGCGGCAGCCCCACGCCCAGCTCACGCTTCATCGCGAAGTCGGCGATCAGCGCCTGCTCCGGCGTGGCCCGGTGCTCGATCACCCGGTGTCGCAGGCTCGGCGGCAGGAACGCGGTGATCGGCTGCCGCCCCAGCGTGTCCGGCGTCATCGCCTCGTGCACCACGACATGGACGTACCAGCTCTCCCGGGTGCAGTCCCGCAGCAGGCGCCGCAACTTGTCGTCGTCCTTCGGCAGGTGGTTCGCGGTCCGCAGACGCACGCCCGGCACCTTCTCGTGGTCCCAGGCGACCTGGTCGCTGTCGGGCCAGAACACGGTTGCGGGCGAGGGCCAGCCGGCTTCCCACGCCCGCTCCGCCTCCGCGGCGAGGACCCAGCCGACGCCCTCGCCGTCCGCGCGGCGGGACTCGGGTTCGTAGGTGGTCAGTTGTGCGCGTACCGTGACGCCGTCGGCGACGCGCCAGCGGGCCTCGAAGAGCCGGCGGGCCGACGGGCCGGGGTCGGCGGACTCGTCGCGAGGGAACAGGTCGGTGGAGCGGGCCGCCTCGACGGGGTCGAGGTCCAGGAAGTCGTCGATCACCCGGGCCGCCTTGAGGGCGATCAGGTTGCGCCGGACGTCGCGCTCGGCGTCGGGTCCGGTGTGGCGCCCACGCCCGAGCCACGCGGTGTCGGGGACGGTCGTCGAGGAAGTGCTGTTCTTGGCCATGGAACCGTTCAGTGGGTGATCAGGGCCCGACCAGTATGGTCCGCGGCTCGGGTGGTGGAGTCCACCAGGTCGCGCGGTCCCGGTCGGGCACGTTCTTCCTGGCGGGCGGCGGACCACCCGCCTTCAGGAGGGTCTGCGCTGCCCCGGTGTCGGTGGGCCGACTCTACCCCGCTCATCTGGCGCTCAACCTGGTCGTCCGCGAACACGATGTCCTGCCTGCCTGCCTGCCCGCTTGCCTGCCCGCCCGCCTGGCGTGTCGATGTACCCCGACGGAGTCGCCTCGGTCCCGGCGCCGGCTGCACCCGCGAACCGCCCTGGGCCCGCTGACCACCACCGCCCGCCGGAACCACCCGCGCTCGCCGCGACCTTGCCCCGAAGGCGCGCCGGCGGGCGTCCACCGTGCGAGCAAGCTCCCGAAGGTGAAGTCCGCTCAGCCCCGGGCGCGGCAACGTCGTACGGATCGCGGATCGCGGATCGTCGCCGACCCTGGGCTCAAGGAGCCTGGGATTGTTAGCTGTTTAGCTAATGTGCTAAATATCGTGCATGACCGAGTCAGCAGACGACGCCGGGGTGTTCCGCGCACTTGCCGATCCCACCCGGCGGCAGATCCTGGAAGACCTCCGTGGCGGCGAGCTTGCCGCCGGGGAGATCGCGAGCCGCTTCTCCATCAGTGCTCCGTCCATCTCCCGCCACCTGGGCGTGCTGAAGAGTGCGGGGCTCGTCGCCGAGCGGCGGGACGGCAACCGGATCCTGTACTCGCTTGTCGAGGACCGGTTGGCGACCAGCGTGGGGCGCTTCCTGAGTGCGGTGTGTCCCGAACAGATCGTGCTCCGTCATACGAAGTGGCGGACCGACGCCGCTCGCGGCGCCCGCGACGAGGAGAGCAACGCATGAGACCCCCACGCCTCGCGTCCGTGATCGAACGGCGCCTTCTCGTCAACTACCGGGTCGCCCCCGAAGTCGTCGCGCCCCTGCTCCCCGCGTCGCTGCGCCCGCAGATCGTGCGGGGGCACGCCGCCGCCGGGATCTGTCTCCTGCGGCTCGGTTCGGTGCGACCCGCCTGGGCCCCCGCCGCCGTCGGGCTGCGCAGCGAGAACGCCGCGCACCGCATAGCCGTGGAGTGGGACGGGCCGGACGGAGTCGAGACCGGCGTCTACATCCCGCGCCGCGACACCGGCTCGCTCGTCAACCGCTGGGCCGGCGGCCGGGTCTTCCCCGGAGAACACGGTCACGCCGACTTCGAGGTGCGGGAGACCCCCGGGACGCTTCACATCGCCTACGCGACCCGCGACGGGTCCACCGAGGTCGACGTCACCGCCGAGGTCACCGAGCGCCTGGAGGGCAGCGAGCTCTTCGCCGACCTCGCCGAAGCCTCCGCCTTCTTCCGCGCGGGAAGCAAGGGGTGGTCCGCGACCCGCTCCGGCTGCTCCATGGACGGCATGGAGCTCCAGACCGATGCCTGGCGTATCCAGCCCGGCCGGATCACAGCCGCCCGGTCCAGCTACTTCGACGACCCCGAGCGTTTCCCGCCGGGCAGCGCACGACTTGACTCGGTCCTCGTCATGCGCGATGTCCCGGTCCGCTGGCGGCCGCTCCCTGCCAAGGCCACCGGGGCCGGTGTTCCTGCGGCGGCGTGAGGGCTTGAGCCGGAACCCTCGTGTGAGTTCCGACTCGAGCCATCCAGTGCCTTGGCCCACCGTGACTCCACGACCGCGCCGTCCGGGCCGCGAAGGTGCCGGAAGGGAGCAGCCGGGCTGGACGGACGGAAGGACCTGACTCGCCACCCGGCGAATCGCCCAGCCGCCCAGCCCCAGCCGATCAGCCGACGATGGCGACGGGCGCGTCCCACGCGTTGCGGTCGACCGTGATGGTGTAACCGCCCCGGGTCTCCTTGCTGTTGGCCTTGTACTGGTGGCCCCGGCTGTGGTCGGTGTACAGCTTCGGGTCCCAGGGCCAGTCCTTGGTCGTGGTCTCCTGGTTGTCCCACAGGGCGTACCAGAGGTTGCCCGGCAGGTCCGTGCGGTTCTTGGCGGTGGCGATCGCCTTGGCGCTGGAGCTGCTGAAGCCGTAGAGGCCGGCGCGGTAGGTCTTGGCGCGCAGCGTCTTCGTGAAGGAACGCACGTAGTTCAGGGTCGCGTCGTTGCACGACTTGTCGGCCGTGTCGTACGGCTCCATGTTGAGGTAGATCGGGCTTCCGGCCTTCATGCCGAGTGCCGAGGCCTTGGCGACCGCGTCGTTGGCATTGCTCGCCCCGACCGAGGCCGCGGTGGCCGCGGTGAACCTCTCCTTGTTCCCGCTCTTCTGGCACGGCGGCTGGGCGCCGACGTAGAGGGGGATGACGCGCCAGCCGAGGGTGTCGACCGACTTCACCCACGCCTTGGTGAGGTTGGGCTGGGCGCAGCCGCGGTTCTTGCCGCCGACGTAGACCGCGACGCCGCCGTAATAACCGTCCTTCTTCCACGCCTTCATCGCGGAGAGCGAGGGCGCCGTGCAGGCGTCGAACGCCCGGCCCGTGTAGGTCTTCTGGACCGGCCAGGCCGAGGCCGCCATCGAAGTCTGCGCCGCGACCCCGGCGCCGGCCACGACGGCGACACCCGTCGTCGCCAGGGCCATGTAGCGGCCCTTTCTGGACAGCCGGTGCTTCGCCATTCCCCACCCCTTACGCATGACAGCTCCGACGCTCCGGAGCCCGCTCACTCTACCCAGTGCGTGCGGGGCCGCAGCCGCCGCGTGGGGGCTTCGCGCCGGCGGGCGTCACCGGTGCGTGGCCGGGGGAGTGCGGCTCCGACCTCGGTCGTCGCGCCGGGGCTGCTCGGGTCCGGCGTGCGTGCCATGGCTCGCGCTCCCTGCTGGAGCGCGCATGCCGGGTGGACGGCCCGTCGCCGGGACGGGAGCCGGCAGGCGGCGGCCCCGGAGCGTGCGCGGGTCAGCCGGCCTTGGCAGGCGCTCCGGGGCGCTGCCGGTGCCTGCCGGCCTCACTCCGTGGCAGCCGCACCGAGGCCGGACCGGTGCGGATGGAAGGGCGAGCCGGGGCTCTCGGGCGTCCAGCCCTCGATAAGAGCCGTGCGGATGGTGTCGGCAACCTGCGAGGGCAGGACGGGGGCGCTCGGGGTCCCCAACCAGTTGCTCGGATGAGGTCGGTCGGTGGTGACCACCAGTGTGGTGCCCGGATCGTTCGCGCGCTCGACCGCGTAGGTGAGAGGCGAGTGAACGAGTCCCTGGGTGTAGGTCGGACGTCCGCGCAGACGCCATCGGTAGGTGGTGCCGTCCACGGTGATGAGACGCGATCCCTTTTTCGCCAGTGCCATGTCCCCGCCCTTTCGCCTGTGACAGTAGTGAACGGCGACGGTTCGTGTCCTGCCGGTTCCCGGGGGAACGGGCTCGGCTCCTGTGGACGGGGATCACGTTCCGACCGGCCCCACCCGGGGGCTGGTGGTACCGGCCGGCTCTACCAGGGGCTGGTGCTGCTCGTCGACGTCGCGCCCCCGGAGGCCGTGGACGGTGCGCCGAAGGCGGAGCCGTCGGAGGAGGACCGAGCAGGGACGGAGGCGGGGCCGGCGGCCGCGCGGCGGGCGGGGGTGTCCGCCGTCGACTGGGTGACCGCCCGGGCCGGCGCCTCCCGGACCGGCTCGCGCGGGCGCTCGGCCTCCTCACCGACCCGCTCCAGGCGCAGCACCAGATTGCGCTCGTGCCGGTTGCCCCCCGGCCAGTCCACGTCCTTGCTGGTGATCGTCTGCGTGCGCACGCCGCCCACCGTCTCCCAGCGGCTCCTGATCGCACGGATGTTGGGCCGCCACCGGCCCTCGTGCAGGTGCTCCACCTCCAGGTGCCAGCTCGGCGCGTCCACGTGCCGGACCGTTCCCACCTCACCGGGGATCTCGATCCGCGCCCCGCGCCCACCGGAGACGGTGACGACCGCGCGCTGCGGCCAGTCGGCGTCGAGGCCGATGACGGTGATCCGGCAGGGGCCTTCGTACCAGGCCATGGGTGCTCTCCAGTGTTCTCGGGGACGGGCGAATGGGGAGGGCGGCGTCAGCCACGGGGGAAGTTCTGGGCGACGAGTGCCGCCAGTTCGTAGTACGCGGCCCTGGTCCGGCCCCGCATCCACGCCGGGTCGACCTCGCCGCCCCGGGCCAGGTGGGGGTCGTACGGGACGGTCACCACTGCCCGGCTGCGCTGCCGAACGTGGGCCACGGCCTCGTCCGACCGGACCGGTCGCCCGGAGGACGACCGCACGCCGGACAGGACCGTCACCGCCTGGCGCGCCTTCTCCTCGTGGCCGAGGGCGGTCAGCCGGTCGAAGAGGAGACCGGCGCCGCTCATGCCCGCCACGCCCGGCGTGGCCGCGACGACCAACTGGTCCGCCAGCTCCAGCACCGCGCGCAGCGTGTCGTGCGGCATGCCGGTCCCGGTGTCGGTGAGGACGATCGGGTACTGGCCGCTGAGCAGGTCGACGACCTGCCGGTAGTCCCGCTCGCCGAACGTCGGCGGGGCCGTCGGATCCGGGTCGTGCGCCACCACCTCCAGGCCGTCGGGGGTCTGCGAGGTGAAGGCCCGGATGTCCATGTAGGTGCGCAGCCGGGGGAGCGCGACCACCAGGTCGCGCACGGTGGCGCCGGACTGCCGCCGCACCCGGCGGCCCAGGGCGCCCGAGTCGGGACCCGCGTCCACGGCGACGACCCGGTCCGCCCGCTCCCGCGCCAGCACCGCGCCGAGAGCCAGGGCGACGGTCGTCTTCCCGGCCCCGCCGTCCAGGCCGATCACGGCGATCCGGTGGCTGCGCAGCAGCGGGATCCGGAGGGCGTCGGGGACACCGCCCGGCACCCCGCGCCGCCCGATCCGGAAGAGCGGACGGGGAGTGCGCCGTGCCGGCCGCGCCCCCGCCACGTGCTCCGCCGGGCCGGTCGGGGCCAAGGGGAGCGGCGGGAGCGATTCCGCGGCCTCCGCTTCGACCCCGGCCCTGGCCTCCGCTTCGACCGCGGTCCCTAGCTCCGTCCCGGTCTCGGTCCCGGCCTCCGCTTCGACCGCGGTCCCTAGCTCTGTCCGGGTCTCGGTCCCAGGCTCGCTCCCGGCCTCCGTTCGCGCCTCGGTCCCCGTCGCCTCTGTACCCGCTTCGTTCTTCGCCTCCGTCTGCTGCGGGTGCTCGCGGGCCGGCTCCGCAACCACCGTCGCCGGTGCGGGACGCACGGGGGCGGTCCCCTCGGGCACGAGACCGGCGGCTACGGGCTCCGCGGATACGCGTTCAACCGGAGCCGGAGCCGGAGCCGAAGCCGAAGTCGGTGTCGGGGCGGGTGAGGGCTCCACCGCCGCGGGGTCCGTGGCTACGGCTTCGGCGGCCGGCTCGGGCTCCGTGCCTAGGGCTTCGGCGACCGGCTCGGGCTCCGTGCCTACGGCTTCGGCGACCGGCTCGGGCGGCGCCCCGACCGGGGATTCCGCCGGTGTCTCCCCGCGTGTCTGGGCAGGCGTCTCCGGAGGGGCTTCACTGCGCCTCGCGCGCCAGTGCTCGGGGCTGTAGTCGGGCGCGGCCGTCCAGTGCTCGGGCGCGTCCATGTCGTTCCTGGCTACGACGGTGACCACCTGGGCCCCCTCTCGTCGGTCGCCCGGAAGAACGGCCCGGCAGGCGTGGCCGGTTCAGACGGCGCGGAAGGGGCGGTCACGCCGGGGCGACGCCGTGCCGCTCCAGTACCGGGCGCAGGGCCCGGACCGCGTAGAAGTTGCGGGACTTGACGGTGCCCGGCGGTATCCCGAGCACCGCGGCCGCGTCCGCGGTCGACCGGTCGTTGAGGTGCAGTTCCACCAGCACCTCCCGCTGGTGGCGCGGCAGTTCGGCGAGCGCGTCCCCGACGGCGTGGGCGGTGACGACCTCCTCGTACGGGTCATCCGGCGCCGCGCGGTCCTCCGGGGTCTCGTCGCCCAGCTCCTTCACCCGGGCGGCCTGGGCCCGGAAGTGGTCGATGGCGATCCGGCGGGCGACGGTGAAGAGCCAGGGGCGGCCGTGCTCCGGGCCCCGTGTCAGCGCCTGGGGGTTCTGCCACGCGCGCAGGAACGTTTCCTGAAGCATGTCCTCGGCCTTGCCCCGGTCCCCGCTGGTCAGGCGGAGCAGGGCGCGCAGCAGGGGGGAGGCGTGCAGCCGGTGGAGCTCCGCCAGGGTGTCGCGGTCCATGGTAGGCCGGGGCCGCACCTCCGCGCCGATCCTCGGTCCCGTCCCCTCGCGGACCGTGCCGGCCGCGCCGTTCTCGTGCGTTCCCACCTCGGTTGTTCCTCCCCCGCCGCGCGTCGGCGACTCTGGGGCGGCGGACGGCGGCATCGATCGGCCGACGGCTCCGGGCGCGTCGGACTGGTCGGAACGACCCTGGCAGCCTTGACTAATGCGTTGCTAATGCCCGGGCGCGCCTCGCGGCTGGTGCGATAACGCGCCGCTAACGAGGTGCTGCTGACGAAGCGGTGCACGGCACGCGGTGAGGCGTCGGGACGGGGACGGCTGACCGCCGCCGGGCAGTGGGCAGCACGACGCGTGCGGCGCGTGTCGGCGACCGCCGCAGGCCGGCCCAGGCCCCGAGCTGCCCGGACAGCACCTCCCGCGGCACGCTTCAGACCGGGTCCGTGTCGCTGTTCCCCGTCGCTTCCGGAGCGAGGTAGCTGCCCGGTCGCCACTGCCGTCTGCGGCCTCGCGGCACCACGGCGGAGGCCCCCGCCGCGACCGCCACCACCGCCAGGGAACCGGCCGCCACCCACCAGGCGGCCCCGGAGGCGGACGGCCCCGGCGCGGGCGGCATCGCCACCCCGGGCGCCGCCGCCCGCCCCCGCGGAGCCGCCGCGCCGCGCCGCTCCTCGGGGAGCACAGCGGTGACGGCGGCGATCGGGTCGACGGAGCCGTACCCCCGCATCCGGTCCGGCACCGGCTCGCCCGGTCCCGACGTGGTGGAACGCAGCCGGTGGACCAGGGCCTGGGCGCTCAGTTCCGGTCGGCTGCCCAGGACGAGAGCCGCCGTCCCCGCCACCAGCGCGGTCGCGTAACTCGGCCCGGAGGCCGTGAAACTGCCCCGGCCGCCGGGCCCGGGGCCCGTCAGCGCCTCTCCCGGCGCCGTCAGGTCCACCCGACCCGCTGGGGCCGGCCCGGACGGACGCCCGCCGGGACCGGTCGCGGCCACCGACACCACCTGCGGGTGGGCCGCCGGGTACGCCACGTCCTTCGCTCCGTCCGGTGCGGCCGGGGCGATCACGACCGCGCCCCCGGCGACCGCGTACCGCACGGCGCTCCTCAGCGCCGGACTGTCCGAAGCCGTCACCGCCACCACGGCGATCACCCGGGCGCCGCCGTCGACCGCCGCCCGGATGCCTTGGGCGAGGAGCTCGGGGGTGGTGTTCCCCCGCCGGTCGGTGACCGGGACGTCGAGGATCCGCGCCTGGGGCGCGATCCCGGCGAAGCCCGCCCCCGGGGTCCGGGCCGCCGCGATCAGACCGGCCGTGAAGGTGCCGTGACCGGCGCAGTCCGCGGCCGGGCCGGCCTCGAACGGGCGCGGCGTCCGCTTCAGCCGGTCGCCGAGCAGCCCGGCGGTGTCGTCCACCCCCGAACCCACCACGGCCACGGTCACCCCGGCACCCTCGGACTGCGGCCAGACCGCCTCCGGGCGCAGCAGGGCCTGGGGCCACGGCAGTCCGGTGACCTTCCGGTCCGAGGCCTTGCGGCAGGTGTCGTCGGAGAGCCGCTGCGTCACGGCGGGCAGCGAGGCGGGATCCGTATCCGTCGCCCCGGTCCCTATCCCGGCCGTAGCCCCGGTCCCTACCCCGGCCGTAGCCCTGGTCCCTGTCCCGGCCGCCGCCCCGGTCCCTGCCCCGGCCGTAGCCACAGCCCTTACCGCTGCCGTAGCCCCTTCGGCGGTCCCGGCCCCGGCCTGGTACGCGGTCCAGGTCCCGGCCTCCGCTCCGCCCCCGTTCGTTGCCGTGCCCGTCCCGCCGGTGGGGCCGGGCACGGCCGCCGCGCTCGCGACCGGCAGCAGGGTCAGGGACGCGCACAGCAGGGCCGCCGCGAGGGGAGCCGTCCCGCCCCGGGCACCCCGGCTCACGCGACACCGTCCGGCACCCGGTCCCAGGGCACGTCCTGCGGCAGCAGCAGGCTCAGCTCGGCCACGTCGTCGACGTCGAGTCTGCTGAGTCGGCCGGCCTGCCGGGTGATCATCGTCTCCAGGACCTGACGGGCGAAGCGTCCGTTGCCGAAGTTCCGGTCGCGCGGCACCGCCGCGAACAGCTCGCCGAGCGCCGACAGGGTCTCGGGCGGGCACACGTAGCCGGTCTTGTCGGACAAGGCACCGACGATCCGGACCAGTTCCTCGTCGGTGTAGTGCTCGAAGACGACGGAGCGGGAGAAGCGAGAGGCCAGACCCGGGTTGGAGTCGAGGAAGCCCTGCATCTCGTCGGCGTACCCGGCGACGATCACCACGACCTCGTCGCGGTGGTCCTCCATCAGCTTCATGAGGGTGTCCACCGCCTCCTGCCCGAAGTCGTTGCCGGTGCCGCCGCGCGGCGTCAGCGTGTACGCCTCGTCGATGAACAGCACACCACCGCGCGCCCGGTCGAAGGCGTCCTTCGTCAACTGCGCGGTGTGCCCGACGAAGCGGCCCACCAGGTCGGCCCGTGCCGTCTCCACCAGCTGGCCGCCCGGCAGCACGCCGAGTTCGGCGAGCAACTGCCCGTACAGGCGGGCCACGGTGGTCTTGCCGGTGCCGGGCGGGCCGGAGAACACCACGTGGTGGCTGATCGTGGCCGTCGGGAGCCCGGCCTCCTTGCGCCGGTTGACCTGCTTGATCAGATTGACCAGGTCCTCGACCTGCTCCTTGGCGGCGGGCAGGCCGATCATCGCCCGCAGCTCGTCGAGGAGTTCCGTCCTGCGCTCCACCGGTTCGCCCGACGCCGCCGCGGCGGCCGTCACCCCCACGTCCTCCGGCGTCAGCAGCGCCAGGTCGGTGTTGCCGATCTCGGGCAGCGCGGCCAGCCGGGACGCCTGCCGGTCCACCATCTCCTCGAAGACCTTGCGCGCGGCGCGGCCGTTGCCGAAGTCGGCGCCCTTCGCCATGGTCCCGAAGTGGAGTCCCAGCGCCTCGCGGGTGCCGTCGGCGAGCTGGTAGCCGTGCGAGGCGGCGGACATCGCAACGATCGTGGTCAGCTCGTCGTCGGCGTAGTTCTCGAACTCCACCGTGCGGCTGAACCGGGACGCCAGGCCCGGGTTGGAGTCGAGGAAGCCCCGCATCTCCTCCGAGTACCCGGCGACGATGACCACGACCTCGTCGCGGTGGTCCTCCATCAGCTTCACCAGCGTGTCGATGGCCTCCCGGCCGAAGTCCGGCCCACTGCCGCCGGTCCCCTGCGACAGCGTGTACGCCTCGTCGATGAACAGCACGCCACCCAGCGCCTGCTGGAACACCTCCGTCGTCTTGATCGCCGTCCCGCCGATGATCGACGCCACCAGGTCCGCCCGCGCCACCTCCACGAGATGTCCCGACGGCAGCACGTCCAGCTCGGCGAGGATCGAGCCGTAGAGCCGGGCGACCGTCGTCTTGCCGGTGCCCGGCGGCCCCGCGAAGATCAGGTGGCGGCTCATCGGCAGCGCGGGCATCCCCGCCAGCTCCCGGCGCCTGGCCAGCTTGTTGAGGTTGACCAGGGTGGCGACCTGCTCCTTCACCCCGTCCAGGCCGACCAGCGCGTTCAGCGCCTCCAGCGGCCCGTCCGGCTTGCGCGACGCGGCGGGCGCCGTCGCCTCCGGGCCCCCGCCGGAACCACCCGGCGTACCCTCGCGGCCGTCTTCCCCGCGCGGTACGTCACCCGTCGCGCCCGGCCCGCCGGTCGCCGCGGTCGCCTCCCCGTACGAGTCCGGCAGTCCGTTCCCCGTGCTGGTCAGGTTCTCCACGGCGAGCCGCGCCGACGGCTTGAGCTGACGCAGCCCCGAGCCCCCGTTCCCGGAGACCGCGCAGTCGTGCACCCGTACCGCCTCCGTGGAGTCGACACGGATGCCGTCGCCGGTGTTGTCCGAGGCCTCGCACCGGTTGAGCGTGGCCCGCCCGCCCTCCGCGACCCGGAAGCCGTACCGCCGGCAGGACCGCGCCCGGGTGCGGGCCGCGGTCAGCTCCCCGCCGTCCTCGACGAGCACGCCCTCCTGCGGCGAGCCCGCGACCTCGCAGTCCCGCAGTGTGGCCACCCCGCCCCGGCCGACCGACACACCGGCCGCGCCGGTGTCCCGGATCGTGGTGGTGCCGACGTACACGTCGCCCCCGTCGGCGATCCGCACCCCGGTCTGCCCGGTGGCGGAGATCTCCGAACCTTCGAGACGGCCCCGGCCACCCCGGGTCACCTCCACCCCGGCCCCGGCCACGTCCGACAGGTTCAGCCGCCGCAGCATGGGGTTCGCTCCCTCCAGCACACGCACCGCTGCAGCCCCGCCGCCGCGCACCTCCAGACGGTCGAAATCCGGGGCGCTGTCCCCGGTCAGCTGGACCCCGGCCTCCCGCGCGTCCCGCACCGAGCACCCGTTGAACGAGGGACCCGAGGACTCCTCCACCCAGATGCCGGTGCCCTCGGCAGAGGTGACCTCGCACTCCTCGAAGGAACCGCGCGAACGCCCCGTCACATGGATGCCGTTGCCCTTCGTCCGGGAGACCCGGCAGCGGCTCAGCACCGGGTCGGTGCCCTCGGCGAGCGCGATGCCGTGCACCTTCGTGGCGGACACCGAGCACTCCTCCAGCACCACCCGCTCCTTGGAGCTGATGTACACGCCCAACAGGCAGTCCCGCGCCGAGGTCCGCACCACCCGGGTGGCACTGTTCTGCTCCAGGGCGATGGCGGGCTTGTCGGTGGCCGAGATCTCGCAGTCCTCGATCAGCCCCCGGCCCTCGCCGTTGGCGCACACCCCGTTGCCCCGGGCGTCGCGCAGCACGCAGTTGCGGAAGGTCGGGTTGGCCCGCTCGCCGATGACCACCGCCGAGGTGCCCAGGTGCTCCACGACACAGCCGTCGATCACGCTGGTCCCGGTGGACGTCTCCACGATTCCCGCACCACCGGGGTTGGTCACCCGGCAGCCCCGCATCGCCAGCGAACCCTGCTGCCGGGTGAGCACGGCCGTCCAGGCGTTGCCCACCACCTCGCAGTCCTGGAGCGCCGCCTGCCCGCGCGGCACGTCCACGGCGGGCAGTTCGTCGTCCTGGCCCTGGAGCACCAGACCCGTCAGCTGGACGGCCTCGGCCACCACCTGCACCACCGTCCCCCGGGGCGGCACGATCCGCACGGTCCCGTGCGGGTCCTCGGCGGCGATCGTCACCATCTTGGTGATGACCAGGTTCTCCTCGTACCGTCCCGGGCGCACCGTGATCACCGCACCGCTGCGCGCGGCCTCCAGGGCCGCCCCGATCGTGCGGAAGGAGCCGCCCGCGGGCGGGCGGTCGCTCTGCGCCTCGGCGCTCACGGTCAGCACATGGCGCGACATGCGTGGATGTTCCCTTCGTGGTGGGCCGTGGGGACGGGCCTCAGGAGCGTGGTCTCAGGAGCGGACCGGGGACGGCCGGGCCGCCTCAGGCGGAGGTGCACTGGACGCGGGCGGCGTCGCCCGCGTGATGGGCGTACGTGTTCCGCGACCCGGACGAGTCGAGACCCCGGTCGTGGAGCTTCACCGTCAGCACGCCGCCGGTGACGCGGACGCCGCCCGCGCTCACCCACTGGCCCCGCAGGGACTGCTGGTCGACGGTGAAGGACCGCAGGATCGGATCGTTCCCCGTGGCACCCGCGTGGACGGTGTAGTACGACGGCTTGCCGCCGACCGCCTTGATGTCGGTGCTGCTGGGGATGTGCACCGAGACCTGACAGGTGCCGGAGGTGACGGCACCGGTGCGGAAGGTCCAGCGCAGCGCGTTCCCCGCGTCCGAGCCCGCCTTCCCGGACATCGGCAGTGAGAAGAAGCTGCCGTTGCAGCCGCCGCCCGCGTAGCCGCCGGAGCCGTACTTCTGCCAGCCCTCCTTGCCGTCCGTGTACCAGCCGCTGTAGGTGAAACTCGCGCCCGTTCCCGCGCAGTTCGGTCCCGACACGGCCGAGTACTGCGGCTTCGCCGGAGGGGCCGGGGGCGCCTGCGTGGCCGGCTTCCTTGGGGTGCCGGTGTTCTCCCGGGGCGCGGTGGGGGTGGTGCCACGTGCGACGGAGGTGGGCGTCGGACCGGCAGGGGCACCGACGCCCACCCCGGCTCCGATGCCGGCTCCGACGCCGGCGACGCCCGGGGCCAGGGGGCCCTTCCCGGCGACCGAGGAGCCCTTCCCCGTACCGGCCGTGACTCCCGGACGGACGGCGCCGGGCAGCGAGGAGCCCTTCTCCGGCGCGTCGGCCCTCGGCACGAAGCCGCCGGGACCGCCGTCGGCCTGGTTGTAGCCGGTGGGGCGTGGCGGCACGGGATCCGGCCCGGAACCGCCGCCGCCCAGCTGTGAGAGCAGCAGCGGCACGCCCATCAGGACCACCCCGGACGTCGCCGCCGCCGCGATCATCGGCTTCGAGAGGCGTCGGGCGGGCCGGGACTCGGGCCGGGCCGCCGGTGCGGCGCCGGCCGCGGCGGCCTCCGCCGCGAGGCCGTCCGCGTCGGAGGCCGCCTGCGTTCCGTGCGCCCCGCTCCCGGGGGCGCCGTCCGGTGTGTCCTCGTCGTCGGAGTCGGTTCCTCTGTCGGTTCCGGAGTCGGTTCCGATGTCGGTTCCGGCGTCGGTTCCGGAGTCGGTTCCTGCATCGGCTCCGGAGTCGGTCCCGGTGCCGGAGCCCGTCTCGCCGTCGGCGGCGGGCACGGCCGGGGCGGCGCCGGAAGGAACGGCCGAAGGCGCCGGCTCCGTGGCGGCCTCCGGGGCCGGCACCGCCGCGACGGCACCTTCCACCGGCTTGCCTTCCGACTCTCCCCGGGGCTTCGGCTCAGCCTTCCCCGCAGGCTTGCCGTCAGGATTCCCCTGCGGCTCGCCCTCCGGCCCCTCCTCGGGTTCCCCGCCCGCCTGCTGCCAGGCGACCGTCGGCAGGCTGATGGCCGAGACGGCCCGCCCGGCGGCGTTCCCGGCCCGCACCTCGTTGTCGTCCACCGTCATCCCCTCGGTCCCTCGGTCGTCGCGAACCCTCCGCGCACGTACGAACGGACCGGCGGCGCCCCGCGGTTCACCGCCCCGGTCAGCCCAGCCGAAGGACCTCGGTCCCCTCCGGTGCCGGCGTCAGGACAAAGGCGGCGGCCCGCTCCACGACGTCCTGCCCGAGAGGGCCCGGTGCCGTGTAGCCCGGGTCGCTCAGGTACCCGATCAGCTCGGGGTCAGGGGCGAGCGCGTAACGCTCCAGGTAGTACGTGACGGTGTCGGTCCACACCCACCGCCCGTCCGTCCGGAAGGTGAGCGGCACCTCCGCGACCCGGGAGGGGTCCAGCACGTCGTCCATCAGCACCGGCGTCGCGAGCACGGGCGTCCCGGCGGCCAGCCGCTCCAGCAGCAGGGCGAGTAGCTCCGGGTCCTCGACCACCGCGTGGTCCGCGGCGAAGCCCGGACCCGTCACCGGGTCCGCGTGGTCGAAGACGGAGGCGAGCCGGAACTCCGGCCGGTTCTCGGGGTCGGTCATGACGGGGTCCTGTCCTGGATCGGGGCGGGTCGGGGCGGCCCGGCGGCCGTACGCCCCCGGGGGAACGTACGGAACGCCGGACACGGTTCAGACCGGGCGCGGGCGGTCAGAACGACCAGTCCACGGACGGCAGGGTGACGGCGGCAGGCGGCCGGCCGAGGCGCGTGTGTCCGTCGCCCTCCGGAGACCCGTACCCGTCCCCGCCGTGGTCCGTCGGTCCGAACGCCACGGCCTCGGAGAGGTCCTCGGACGTGTCGCCCCCGTCGGCCCGGTAGCCCTCGGGCGCCGGAGTCGTCGCCGGTACGTCGTCGGGCGACAGCCGGCCGTCGGGGGGCATGTGGGCGTCGAGGAGCGTGGTCCTGACAGCGGCGTCCCTGCCCGTCGGCAGGGACAGCTTGACCCAGTGGTCGGCCACGAGCCGGGGTGTGCCGTCGGTGCCCCAGACGACCTTCCGGGCCACGGCAGTGTGGCCGGGACCGGAGGTGTCCGTCGTGAACGGTCCGGTCACCGACGGCACGAACCACAGGGTGGACCGGGGCGCGTAGGCGGTGAGCGGCAGGTCGGGGCGCAGCTCCCGCAGCGCGCGCAACGTGTCGGCGACGTACGACCGTTCCATGTTCTCGCCCAGACCGCAGGCGGCGAACTGCAGCGGCCTGTCGGTGTCCCACACCCCGTCGTCGGCGAGCCGGGACAGCACGACGGCCAGCTCCCGAGCGCTGACCCGCTGCCCACGCCAGGTGGGCGCGCCGTCGGTCCCCGCGATGTGACCGGCGAGTGTGAAGAACCGGTCGTCGCGGGGGAACCGCCCGACGGCGTCGCGGATCCGGTGCGCCTCGGCCGGGTCGGTGTCGGGGTCGAGGAGGTGGTGGGTGTCGTTGGCCCCATGGGAGCGGGTGAGCGACACGACCAGCTCGTCGACCCGCTCGGCGGAGGACTGGGAAGTGGCGGGGACGGGAACCTTGCCCTGCCCGAGCATGAAGCCCAGCAGGTTGTCGTCCTCGTCGTCGAGCGGGTCGACGGGCGCGCCCTCGTTCCCGTCCTGGTCCGTCGGCGGGGTGTCGCCGTCCGCGGGGGGCACCGCGCCGGGTGCCGGCGTCCCGGCTTCCGGCTGCGCGTTCGCCTCGTCGCCGAGCGCCTTCGCGTCGGCGCGCATCCGCTCTCCGCCGACGCGCCGGAAGTGGGTCCTGACCTCATCGTCGTCGGCGAACATCTTCGCGATCTCGGCGTACATGGTCTCGTACTTCGTGTCGAAGACGAACCGCAGGCCGTGCCTCCCGCCCACCGGGGAGGTCTCGGCCATGCGGGGGCCGGTGCCGTAGGGGTTGTCGGGGTCCAGGGGCTGCCGGCCCTCGTCGGAGACGAACTGCTGGGTGAACGTCTCCTTGCCGACGGCCTCCTTGGCGGGCTCCCGGGGAGCGGCCTCGAAGGCGCCGGGGTTCTCCAGACTCAGGGTCTCGCCCGGCCGCTGATCCTCGGGGGCCTCGTAGTCGTGGTAGCGGCTGTACCTCGTGTACGAGGAGAAGTCCGCCTGGTAGTACTGGTGGAACTCGTGGAACAGCCTCCGGATGCCCTTGGTGTCCTCGTCGTCCAGCGTGGCCAGCCGGCGCCTGGTGCCGTCGGACGTGACCAGGGGCTTGCCCTGCAGCCGCATGTACGCCTCGACGATCCAGTGGAACGTCGCGTCGCGGTTGAGGGCGTCCTTGGCGTGGTGCTTCTTCCGGTAGTAGAAGCCGAAGGGGTCGGAGTCGACCATCATGACGGCCGCCCGGTAGGCGCGCGCCGGCTCCGTGTCGCCGTCCACGTCACCCCACAGGTGGCGGTATCGGCTCATGAGGTCGACCGCGCCACGGTGCTCGGCCTCGTAGTCGTGCTGCTCCTTCTTCTTCGGGCCCTTCTTCGGCTTTTTCCCCTCCGGCTCCTGGTCCGGGTCCTTGTCCTCCCCGAACATCACCTTCGAGTTCGCCTTCTCGATGTCGTGGAAAAGGATCGCCTTGACGATCGCGTCCACGGGCACCACGCGCCCCGGGTCGTCCATGTCGCGGTGGGCGAGTTTGAGGTACTGGCCCAGGACCATCTGGGCGTGCTGGAAGAAGGTGTACTTCTCGCTCGGCGCGCAGATCTCCCCGTACAGGAGGGAGAGTTCGGGGTAGTCCCGGATCAGGCGGTTGATCAGCCGGTGGGTCGGCTCGCCCTCCCGCCAGAGCCGGGTGAGGTCCCTACCCGCCTGGTGCTGAAGGTGGACGTCCTCCTTCCGCCGGCGCCGCATCTCGTCGAAGTCGTGCACCAGCGGCGCGTCGCTGACGTTGCGGTCGCCCTTGACCTCCTGGTGCTGGCGCGAGAGGAGATGGCCGATCTCGGCGTGCGAGGCCCAGGCCAGGACCGTGTCCACCATGAACTTCTCCACGGTGGCCTTGGCGGCGGCATCGGCGTCGGACGTGTCCTTGTCGTCGGGCCGGTGGACGAAGCCGAGGTCGGGCTCGGCGTCGTCCGCGTAGCCCAGATGCGTCTTGTGTTCCTTGAGGAACTTCTCCAGCAGCTCCAGACGCTTGTCGTACGTCAGAACGTTCGCGTCCGGCTCCAGGAGCAGGCTCGGCCTGCGGTCGGCCGGCTGTTGCCGGGACTGCTGCCACGTGGAGTAGAACTGGCGCAGCTGGAGGGAGATGCTCCTCAGCTTCTCGGAGCTGTTGACGTGCTTCTTGTTCTGGACCCAGGGGTTGTAGTCGGACGAGAGCTGGGGCGCGCCGACGCCGGGGATGCCGAGACGGTCGCGCAGGGTGTCGACGTGCAGGGTCTTGCCGTTCCTGGCGTGCTCCGTGCCCTCGTCCTCCGGCGTGAGGTCCTGCTTGTCGTCCCGCTCGTAGTAGGTGATGAGGGACTTCGGCAGGATGTGCTTGCGCAACAGGGCGAGGTGATCGCCCCGGATGCCGAACTGGTTGCGTTCCCCGGGCTGATCGGTGTTCAGGGTCCGGTCGGCGAGGGGCGCGGGGCCCTTGATCGGGTCGCGGGCGGATCCCTTCTCCTGCGCCTTCCACTGCTTCCGGTAGGTCTCGTCCTCGGTGAGGGAGTGAGGATCGCGAAGTCCCTGGGGAACGAGCGACTCGCTGCCACGGTAGGGGTCGCCGAGAGCGTTGACGTCACCCTCCGGGACCGCCGTCGAGGTGATCTCGTGGTAGACGTGCAGGGGGATGAGGTAGGAGCGGATGAGCGGCAGGTTGGTGTCCGGGTTCTCCGCCTTGTACTTCATGGCCCAGGCGACGGCCCGCGCGGGCGTGCCGATGCCGGTCCACAGGGTGCCCCCCATGTTCGGGCCGGTGGACAGGACGACCTTGCCGGTCTCCGGATCCTGCTGGATGTCCTTGTACCGGGCGGTGACGCTTCCCGACTCCCGGTCGATCGTCAGTGGCGTCTGGTTGGTGACCGCGGTGTAGAAGCGGACGTGCGGTCCCTTCTCTGTCATCTCCACCTCCACCTCACCGCGGTGGATGTAGAGCGCCTTCCGGAACTCGTAGCGGCTTTCGTCCTTGCGGTGGACCAGGGTGGAGTCGAAGGGACGGCTCGGCCCGGCGTAACCGACGCCGGGAAGGCCGATGACCGGGGCGTCCCGGGCCGGCTCGTCGAGCGGTCGGTCCTCCCGGTCCTGGGGGTCCACCTCGCGCAGGGTCACCAGGCTGCGTCCGGATTCCGTCCGTTCGAACGAGACCACCTCGACGCGTGTGTCGGCGGTGAACGTCACCAGGTCCGAGGCCCAGTCCCGCCGGGTGCTCCGGTCCGCCTCCCGGGTCTCCAGGCGGAAGACCACGTTGTGCTCGTCGAGGGGGGTCGCCCCCGAGGCCTGGTAGACCCGCGAACCGAGCAGCTCGTCGAGCGAGAACGTCATGCGGCGGGAGTCCGTGAGGTCCGCCAGCTGCCGGAACACCGCCAGTTCGGCGAGGTTCATCGTGGCGGACCGCTCGACGTTCCTCCGGAGGGGGTGGAGCTCGGCCAGGACCGTGCCCCGGCGGCGCAGCTCCGACACGTCGGCGTCGCCCGTCAGGTCGGACCCCGTGACGTCCCGGCCCCGCGTCGTCGCGATGATCTCGACCAGGCGCTGCACCTCCGGAAGGTTCCGCTCGGTCGCCAGCCTTCCGATCTCCGCCTCCAGCGCGTCGGCGACGGCGCGGGCACGGTGCAGACCCACCTCCTTCGCTGCACCGGGGAAGCGGTTGTTGCCGCCCGCGGCGACCCGGATCTCCAGAGGGACCTGGGACGGGCCGTCGGCGCGGCGGACCAGCTCGGGGAACAGCTCTCTCGCGAGGCCCCGGACGACCGCCAGGCCGTCCTCGCCGAGGGTCTTCCGCCCCTTGCCGAAGTCGATGGTCCACTCCCGGGGGACCAGACCGGCCGAGGTCAGGCTGAACGAGGACGTCTCCGACTCCTCGTCCCCGTCGCCGAACCTGACGGCGTCCTCGTGCGCGGGGCCGTCGCCGTGCGCGGTCCGCAAGGCGTCGGCGGGGGCCCCGTCGTCCCCGACGGGGGTACTCGCGGCGGTGTGGTCGGGCGCGCCGGTGTCGCTGTAGCGGTGCCAGTCCGCGCCGTCGCCGAAGACGGTGACCCTGCCGTCGGCGGTGACGCCCACATGGCGCGCCGTGAACAGCCCGTCGCCGCCGGGCACGTACCAGACGGGAGCGTCGGCGGCGACGGCGGTGAGGGGCCCGGTCTCCGAGCCCGTCGCCGCACGGTGTTTCCACAGCCCGCTCATGACGGTCCTGACGGTGTTCTCGTGCACGGGGGTGGCCAGGTCGCAGCCGGTGAAGCGGATCTCGGTGACGCCGTCGAGCCGGCCGTCGTCGTGGGCGTCGGTGAGGGCCCGCAGGACGGCGTCCGGGTCGTGGGGGGTGCGGGGATCGGTGTGCATGCCGACGACGAAGACGCCGGGGCGCCGGGGGAGTGCCTGGAGGGCGGTTGTCCGGGCGGGGGAGAGGGTGCCGACGGCGATTCCGGCCGGGATGTCCCGTACGGGAACGGTCTGCGGCTCGGCCCACCCCGCTGGACCGTCGTTGTCGTGCAGTACGGAACCGGACTCCGAGACGTCCTCGATGGCCTCCAGGTAGCGGCGCGGCAGGGTGCCGTCGGGCAGCACGGCCGTGGCCATGACCCCGGACGCGTCGGCCCGGCCGGGTGTGTGCCGGAACAGCGTCTCGGCGTCGTGGTAGCGGTCGGGCAGACCCGCGTAGTGCAGCAGCTCGTGCAGCAGCATGGCGTCGTCGCGGTTGCGGACGCCGGGATCCGCGTCGTCGGCGTGCAGCCGGAAGTGCAGCTGGTCAGACCTGACTCCGGGACCGGCGTCCCGGCTCACCGTGACCACGTCGTCCCCGTTGACGCCGCCGCGGTGCGCGGGCCTGGGGTCGAGCACCACCTCCATGTGGAGCTGGTCGCGGCTGCGGGGCAGCCGGAAGCCCAGGTTCACGTACCGGTCCAGGAGCCCCTGGATCCGGTCGCGCAGCACGGCGACGTCGCCTGCCGCGTACGCGTCGTCGACGCGCACCGGCAGGGTGACCTGCACCAGCCGCACGGCCCCGCCCGGCGCGCCGTCTCCGTCCGGAGGCACCGTGAAGCGCTGCACGTCGGCGCGGATCAGGGTGCGCCGGCCCGCGAGCGTCCCGTCGTCGTTCCGCTCGTCCGCCGTGCCCGGGAACGGGCCGGTGACGTCCGGGTCCGCCGCCGGGTCGAAGCGTTCGGTACGGACCCGGGCCGGCGACGGCACGTCCTGACGGCCGGGCGCCCACTTCCACGCCGACCACCGGTCCGCGGCGATCGGCCGGACGGCCGGGGCGACCTCCTCGGGCCGGATGTGTCCCGGCAGGGTGTGCGGCGAGTCCTCGGGGACGGCGGGACTGCCGTCGTCGCGCCGGTACTTCCTGTTCCTGTCGTCATCGCCCTCGCGGGAGCGCTTCGTGCCGCTGCCGGCGTCCGCCGTACCGGGCTCCTCGACGTCGACGTCCATGGCATCGGGGTCGGGGTCGGTCGCCGCCTCCCGGGCCGCGTACTCCCGGAAGAGCTGCTGCCGGTACTCCTCGGCGATCTCGTCGGGGAACAGTCCGCGCTCCGCGACGTGGGCGCGGAGTTCCCCGTCGGGCAGGAGGCCGAGGAGACGGTAGTGCTCCCGGCCCGGGGCGTTCGCGGCGGCGGGCATGAGCAGGGCGGCGATGTCGTCCCGCCCGGGATACTGGTGACCGAGGGTCTCCGCGAAGGCGGACGAACCCGCGAGCACTTCGGGCAGGGAGTGGTGGCCCTGCCCGACGAAGGTGGCGACGATCGCGAGCCGCAGCGTCCGGTGGTCGACCTGGATCCCCCACCGGTCGGCCATCAGCTGGGCGTACCGGTGGAAGGAGTAGCCCGAGCCCGACGTACCGGCCGTGACCAGGCGTCCCCGTTCCTCGCTCGCGCGCTGCAGCGCGGTGCTCATGTCGAGGGTGAAACGGCTTCCGCCGGGAATCCACCGCAGCTTCCCGCTCCTGTTCAGAGCGCGCCGCCGCTCCGACCGGCTCAGCGAGGGCTCGGCATCCGCTTCCCTGAAGGGCCTCAGGACGGAATCCAGCGCCCGCCATTTCTCGTTGACCCTCTGGAGCTCCTGCTGATCCCCACCGGGCCTCTGCAGCTCGGCAATCCTCTTTTCCGCCTCGCGGTAGTCGGCGAGGGCGGGATTCGCGGTCCGCTGCGGACGTTCCCTCCTGATCGACTCGGGCTGGCTCGGATCCCGCTGGATCCTCTGGGGAAGGGCCAGGGACGAGATGGCGTTGAAGAACAGGGTCATGCGCTCGCGAAGGTTGCCCTCGTTCACGACGCGTTTCAACGCTTCCCGGTCGGCTCCCACGGCGCCGGGCATCTCGAGGCTGTCCGTGCCCAGTTCCTCGTGGACCCGCGGCCTGTCCTTGAGCTTGCTCCAGAGGACTTGGGAGATCAACCGCGCGAGGTCCCGGACCGCCGGCAGCTGGGACAGGTGGGCGGCCAGACGCCTCTCGAACGCCTCCGACGCCTGCATGTAGCGGATCCGGACCTGGTCCTCGATCGAGGCGTCCCGGGCCCAGGCGGGCGGACCCTCACCGGGCGGCGCCTGGTTCGACGCGCTGCCGGAGGCGGAGTCGGACCGGGAGCTGGAATGCGAACCGGAGCCGGATGCCTCACCGTTGCCGGACGGCATCGACCCGCTCGGGCCGAACTTCACCGCCTCCGGGTGCTCCGCGTCGACCGCGGGCGTGCGGAAGAGGAAGCGGACCGCGTCGTCGGGGAGGGCGTCGGGGTCCGGGGTCGTACGGACCGGCGTGCGGTCCGCGTCGCCGCTGTCGCCGTACACGTGCCAGGAGCCCTCGTCGACGACGGCGATCTTCCCGTCCGGGGTGAGCCCGATGTGCCGGGCCGTGAGCAGCTGGGCGCCCGCCGTCACGCCGTCCGCCCCGTCGCCGCCGGTCGTGGGCACGTACCAGACGGGGGCGTCGGCGGCGCGGGCGGTGAGCGGGTCGGGGGTCGTCGTGCCCGTCGTGGCACGGTGCTTCCACAGGCCGCTCATGACGGTCCTGACGGTGTTCTCGTGGACGGGTGAGGCGAGGCCGCACGCGGTGAACCGGATCTCGGTGACATCGTCGAGCCTGCCCTCGTCGTGGGCGTCCGTGAGCGCCTTGAGAACGGCGTCGGGGTCGTGCGGGGTGCGCGGGTCGGTGTGCATGCCGACGACGAAGACGCCGGGCCGGCGGGGCATCGCCTGGAGCGCCGTGGTCTGGGCCGGGGTGAGGACGCCGACGGCGATACCGGAGGGGATGTCCCGGACCGCCGCGTCGGGCTGCGGGACGGCACCGTCGCCCCCGTCGCCGTCCTGGTCGCCACCGCCGTCGCCGGGCGGGGGCACGTCGGAGCCGGGCGCCGCGGTGTCGGGGACCGGGGAGTCCGCGGCCACGGTGGCGATCCGGACCGGCGGCTCGGCGTATTCCGTGCCGTCGTACGGCAGGAGGTAGTCGTAGCCCTGGGCGGCGGCCTTCACCCGCTCGCCGTGCAGCGGGTGGAGCGGGAGGCCCGTCGCCTCGTCGACCTGGCCCAGCGTCTCGGTGGGGGTGGGGGAGCCGGTCTCCTGGGACCCGGAGACGTCGAAGCGGTCACCACCCCCCTGGGTCACCGGATGCGGCGCGGCCGGGTCACGCGCCGGGTCCGTCGCCACGGAGGCGGCCGGCTCCGTGGCGCCGCCCAGCAGGGCGGAGAGGTCCGAGGAGACGGTGGCCCGGGAGGGAGGGGTGGCCGCGGCCGAGTCCTCGTCGCCCTCCGTCGTCCCGCCGTCGTCCGTGGACGTGCCGCCGTCCGATTCCGTGCGGAACAGCGGGTCCTTGGCGATGTCGTCGCCGAACGAGGTGCCCAGGTCCAGGTCGAGCGGCGTGAAGGCGTCGTCACCGTCGCTCCCGCCCGTGACGTCCGGCCGCGGGGGCAGTTCGGCGAAGAAGGGGGTGCCGGTGATGGGGTGGGAGAAGACCCACTTCACCATGTCCTTCATGTCGCGGAGGAAGTTCGGGTCCTGCGCCTCGGAAATGGGACGGGGGACCGGCCACGGTGCCGGGTTGCCCGTCATGTTCGCCACGAACGAAGCGATGTTGATGGGGTGCAGCAGCCCGAAGTACTTGCTGTCGTGCGGGTTGTCGGCGTGCTGGTGGCTGAGGACCCAGTTCTGGTACCTCACCATGACCGGTTCGAAGGCCCGGTGCAGGCCTGCGCTCAGAGCGCCCATGGCCACACCGGAGGCGAACGGCCCGCCGCTGACCTTGAACGTGCCGTCCCCGAAGATCAGGTTGTAGAAGCCCTCGCTCAGCATCTCGTTCGTGCCCTCGTTGAGGAGGGACGCGACGGCTCCGCCGAGCTGGTACATCGGACTGCCCTGGAGCGGGTTCTCCTGCTTGAAGACGCGGGCCAGGGCGTTGCCGTGCTGGGAGCGGGCGACGACCTCCGGCATCGAGTGGGCGAGGTTCCTGAGCGGCTGCAGCGTGCCGAAGTCGCCCAGCGCCTTGGTGAGGAGTTGCGGCAGTTCCGTGTGGTCCGCGCCGAGGCGGACCCACTTGCGGCTCAGCATCTCGCCGAACGCCTCGCCGGCCTCCTTGGCACCCGCCTGCCCGAGGTGCTGGGAGAAGACCTCACCCATCTTCTTGGAGAACGAGTCCGCGATGGTGCCCTCGCCGAACCGCAGGAAGCCGGTCTCCAGATTGCGGCTGACGCCGCCGAGGAGTTCGCCGACGTCCTTGGCGAAGGCCGACCGCGCCTCCTTGGTGGCGAGGAGGTCGTCCAGCGGGGTCCCGGCGTCACCGGCGGCGCGGCCGGCCGTCGACGCGTCGGGGGTCTTGGCGGAAGCTCCCGCCGTCGGCGTGTCCCCAGCGGCGGCCTTGCCCGCGCCGGGAGCCTCGTGGCCGCCGACGGTCTCCGTCTTGTTCGCGGTCGGGACGTCGCTCTTGTCCCCGGAGGGCCTGTCCGTCCTGCCCGTGGCCGGAGCGTCCGTCCTGCCCGGGGTGGGGACGTCGTTCTTGACTGTGCTCGGGGTGTTCCCCTTGCCCGTGGCAGGAGCCCCGGGCTTCCCCGTCGCGGGCGCGTTCGGCTTGTCCTTGGTCGTGGCACCGCCCGGCGTCTCCGGCTTCGTCCTGCCGGTGGCGGGCGGGGCGACGACGCCGTCGCCGACGGTCTTCGGCGGAACCGGAGGAGGCGTCGCGTTGTTGGGCGGGGTCGGCGGCAGCTCCTTCTCCGTCTTCGACGCGAGGTCGTCCAGCTTCGACTTCGCCCCCGCACCGCCCGCACCGCCCGCCCCGCCCGTCGGGACGTCGGGCTTCGGGTTCGGCGTGATGTCGTCCAGCTTGTCGTCGACCTTGTTCAGCACGAGGTCGACCCGCTTGCTGAGGATCGAACCGGGGGTCCTGCCGCCGAGGAGCCGACCGAGCAGCTTTCCGCCGTAGTGGGAGAGGATCTCCAGCGGACCGGCGACCACGCCGCTCAGCGCGCCCTGCTTGATGGAGTCGATCAGCGACTCCGTGTTCCAGCTCGTGGTGTGGCCCGCGCCGAGCTGGTAGAGCTGGATCACCGTGTCCTGGAAGACGCCGCCGACGATCCCGATGAAGGTCTGGCTGATGATCGTCTGGAGCAGCCACCGGAAGAGCTGGTGGAGACCCTCGCGCGTCGCGGCGAACAGCGCCGACACCGGGCCCCACACCGAGCCGAACGTGAAGGCGGAGAAGAGGGTGGCGAACAGGATCTCGGCCAGCAACTGCACGAGCTGCAGGATCGCCATGATCTTGGTGTACTCGACCTGGTTGGCGACCTTCAGCGCCACCTCGGACAGCTGCCGGGACAGCTCCGCGGTCTGCTCCAGCTGGTTCGCGCCCGCCGTCTGGCCGGTCAGGTCGTTCATGGCCAGCAGGAACGAGTCGGCCGCCTCCCCGTCGAAGTCGTTCTTGACGATCGGGATGAGCTCGATGACGTACCCGGACAGCGTCTCCAGGTCCCGCGCGATGGCGCCGTAGTGCTCCGACACCCGCCGCATGAGGTCCTCGTCGGCCTCGGGCCACTCCATGCCCGACACGAAGGCGAGGAAGTCGGCGATCCCTTCCGGCGGGTTGATGGCCATGGTGTGGAGGTCCTCTGGTCGGGCGGACGGCTGTGCCCGGAGGAACGGGGAGACCGTCCGCGCGGTTCAGCGGGGCGGCTGTGCCCGGAGGACGGGGAGACCGTCCGCGCGGTTCAGCGGGGGTGTGACCGCGCGGACATGGCCCGGTCTCAGAAGCCGTCCGACCGGGACCCGGCCTCCTCGTCCGACGTGGCCATGATGTCGGACGTCCGGTTCCCGGCGTCCACGACCATGCCCAGCCGTTTGGTGACGTACTTCAGCGTCTCGGTCAGGTTCTCGGTGGGCCGGTCGACCTGCTGGTGGTACGTCTTGCCGATCTCGTCCTGGCCCGCGGACTCCTTGTTGATCCGGTTGATCTCGACGATCGCCCGGCTGAGTCCGGTGAGGCAGCGCTGGTAGTCCTCGTAGTGGGCGAACTTGTTCTTGAGGTCGCTCAGGACCTTCAGATCGTCAGCCACTGAACTCCTCCTGCCTTCCGGTGGGGATGCGGCTCTCGGGCTCGGCCGCGAACTCCTCCTGCTTCGCGCTCTGTTCGGAGGTGCGGACGGCCTTCGTGTCCTCCTCGGCGGCGAACTCCTCCTGCTTGGCCGCCTTCAGCTCGCCCAGGGTCTCCTCCAGGCCGAAGGACGGGGCCATCGACCGCAGCGGCTTGAGGAGTTCGTCCATCTCGACGGGGGTGCCGGCGAGCCCTGTCACGCTGCGCAGGTGTCCGCCGAAGTCCTGGAAGCCCTTGATGTGTTCGATGACCTGGCTGCCCATCGCGGCCCGCGCCTCGTTGAGGACGGTGACCAGGGCGGCGGCCAGTTCGGCCGGCGCCATCGACTGGTACGCCCTGGTGTGGAAGGTCATGGAGACCACCTGGCCCTGGGGGCCGACCGTCACCGACACCATGTGGTCCTTGGAGGTGGCGGACGCCGTCGCCGCGTCCAGTTCGCGTTTGGCCGCGAGCATCTTGTCCCGCTGGTCGTGCAGGGCCGCCATCGCGTCCTTGAGGATGCCGTCGAAGTCGATGGCCATGGGCCGCCTTTCGTGTGGGAGGAAAGAGGTGTGTCGTGGCAGGCCGGTGTCAGCGGCCGATGACTCCGCTGACGGAGCCGGTGTCGGTGCCCCAGGTGTCCTCGTCCTCGGTGAGCCAGGTGGTGCGCTGCCGGTCCTTGCCCTGGTTGGGCTGGCCGCCGCCGGCCGCGCCGGGGTTCATCGGCGGCATCATCGGGGGCTGCGCGGTGTGCGTGCCGCCGCCCGTACCGCTTCCGGTGCCCGTCCCGCCGGACGACTGCCGGCCGCCGGTGTCCCCGCCGGCCGAGGCGGTGGCGCCGGTGCCCGGCGGGGGAAGGCCGGCGGAGCGCGCCGCCCGGTCGCCGAGCGCGGTGCTGCCGCCGGTCGCCGTGCCGCTGAAGCTCTTCGCGCCGCTTCCCGCGCCGCCGAGGTGGTCCAGCGGCTTGCTGTGGGTGCTGCCGGGCCCGCCGCTGGTCGTGGGGTGCGGTGTGGGGCGGGAGTCGAGGGCGTGCTCGGCGTTCGTCAGCAGCTGGTACGCGCGGCTGAGGGGCTTGCCGCTCGCGTCGACGACGATGCCGTCCTTGAGAGTGGCTCCCTTGGGCAGCGCGTACGGGTTGCCGTTGGAGTCGAGCAGCGGCTTGCCCTTGGCGTCGACCACGGTGCCGTCCGGGAGGACCTTCGCACCCTCGGGGAGCCGGATCTGGTCGTAGTGGGAGCCCGGCAGGCCCTTGCCCGGCGTCTCCTCGGGCGCCGGCTGCTGCTGTCCCACCTTGGCGCCGGGCGGGGCGACGATCTGCTTGCCGTTCGATCCCAGGACCGGCTTGCCGTTCGCGTCGTAGACCTTGCCGTCCTTGCCGATGCGGGAGCCCGGCGGCAGCATGACGGGCTTGCCGTCCGCGCCCGTGACGGGTTTCCCGTTCCTGTCGAGCAGGGGGGCGCCGCCGCCCGAGGAACCGGAGCCGGGCAGGCCCGTCGGTGGCGGGGACCCCGGCCCGCCGCCGCTCCCCGAGCCGGGGAGGGTGTCGGGGAGCCCGGTCTTCGGACCGCCCTTCCCGCCGCCGGTTCCGCCGCCCTTCCCGCCGCCGATCCCGCCGCCCGGGCCGCCCTTCCCGGAGCCTCCTCCGGTCCCGCCGCCCGTGCCAGGACCGCCCCCTCCGGGGGGAACCTCGGGGGAGGGGCCCGCACCGCCACCGGTGGGCATCTGGAGGCGGGGCTGGTAGATGCCCTCGCGCAGCGCACCGCCGAGCGCGAGGTAGGCCGTGTCGACCTTCCCCATGTGTGTCTGCGCGGCGGTGTCGAGCGGCAGCAGCTTCTCCAGCCACGTCTTCTTGGCGGCCAGTTCGACGCCGTCGAGCCAGAACTTCTGGCTGACGTCGGATCCGCCCTTGTCGACGACCTTCGGGTCGACGGGGTAGTAGGTGGTCGGGGCGTTCTCACCACCGCTGGTCTGCACCTTCCACGTGAAGGTGCACGTGGCGCCCGTCATGACCGCCGCCAGCGCGTCACGCATGCGCCAGACCGGGCTGGCGTCGGGGTTCATCGCGGCCGAGCCCGGCGGCCACCACCAGTTCTCGAGGGCCAGGTACATCTGGTACAGGGAGTCGTTGAGCTGTTTCTTCGCATCGCCGATGAGCGTCTCGTAGCCGCTCTGCACGGAGAAGTCGAACGTGCTCGGATAGCCCGTGGCGCCCTTCGTGGGCTGTGGCTGGGCGAGATCGAGCTGGACCTTGCTCATCTCCGTGGAGATGACGTCGAGGAACTTCCTGAAGGCTCCGGCCGCGCTGCCCTTCCACTCGCTCTCGTCGGCGTCGACGCTCTCCTCCCAGCGCTTGATGATCGGGACCCACTTGGCCAGCCAGGCGTGGGCACCGTGGACCACCTCCGCCGCGGCGTCGAAGGAGGCGAAACTGACGGCTCCCGAGTTGCGCGTCTTCGAGAAAAGCAGTTCCGTCAGGACCTTGCCGGCGTCACTGTGGAACAGGTTGAACTTGGACGAGGGACTGTCCAGGACGTTCTTCCAGTCCAGGTTGAACCCGATCACGCACGAGTACTGCTGCTCGCCGTTCGCGTAGTCGTTCTGCGTGAGGGGGATGATGTGGGAGACGTCGAACTTCTCGGAGAAGGCCTTGCCGTCGCCGCTCACGATCTCGATGTGGGCGGTCTCCGACGACCGCCACTTCTCCGCCGTCACCGCCTCGCGGTTCGTCAGCGAGTTGGTGTCGGGAAGAAGGACCTTGATGGCCTGTTCCCAGGTGAAGGTTGCCATGGGGTGCGCGGGAATCCCTTCCGGAGGCGTCGGCGCTCCTGCTAGTTGCCGGTCGAGGGGGAGGAGCCGGTGCCCGAACCGGCGCCGGCGCCGCGCTGGATGTCGTTGAGGATCTCCCACATCTCCGTGACGTCGATGGACTCGTCGTCGGCGTTCTGGAAGGTCTCCTTGACGAACATCAGGTCGAGGTTGGCCGTCTTGGCGATCTTGCGGAACGCCTCCAGCGCGCTGTTCAGTTCCTTGCACAGCGACGCGAACCCCTCCTGCACGGACAGGGCGCTCACCAGCTCCTTCACGTTCCCCGGCAGGAGCTTGCTGTTGCCGATGCCCTTCTCCCAGGAGAGCAGTGCCATCACGGACGGGTCCTGGAAGTCCTGCAGCAGCGTGTTGAACTTCCACGCGTAGTCGCGCAGCACGTCGTCCGTGATGGACGTGACCGTCTCGTCGTGCGGTTCGCCGCCGCTCGGGTTTCCCATGAGTGCTCTCCTGCCGAAGTCTCGGTCGTACGTCGTCCGGGCCGTCCGGCACGGAGAACGGAAGCTCCGCACCCCGGGGTTCAGACCGGCCCGGGAACGGCGGAACCCGGCGCGCCGGCGGGGGGCGGCGGGCCGGGTTCGGGGGAGCGGCTCAGCGCTGGAAGAGATAGGCGCTCTTGCGGTCGCCGTTCCGGATGATGCCGTGCGCGTCCGCCAGCAGGTCCGCGCCGGTCTTGAACTGGCCCGACAGGTCGGCGTCCAGCAGGCTGACGGCCCGCTGGAACTCGTCGAACTCCTTTGCCGCCTCACCGGTGAACTCGGCCTTGATGGCGTCGAGGCGCTTCAGGATCGTGTCCAGCGCCCCGTCCATGGCGGCGGCGACCTGCACCATCTGGGCATTGGCGTCCTCGAGCACGCCATGCTTGATCTCCATTGACATTTCGCTCATGCGCGTTCCTTACACAGGAGAGGGAAAACGGGGAGGGAAGCGGGGAGGGGGCGCTCCGTCTGCGTCACTTGCTGAGGACGTCGTAGACGTCGCCGCTCCACAGGTCCATGTTCGCCTCCGCTTCGCCGGCGGTGTCCTCCATGACCTTGCTGGTGACGCCGACGGCATCCAGGAGGTCCTTGTACTCGGCCATCACCGTGCGGTAGCCGCGCTGCCAGTTCTCGATCTTCGCGATGAACTTGGTGCCGGCGGCCGACTTCATGGCGTCGGAGACCTGCTGTGCGATGTCCTCGGACTGGGTGTAGGACCGCTCCATCGTCTGGAGGTGCCCTTCCAGTTCGTTGAGGGTCTGGGTGAGTACCGCTGAAGACACCTTGAGGGTGTCGTGGGGAGTGGTCACCAGATCTCCTTCGATCGTCCGGTCGGTGGGTTCCCGGCAGGGTGAACGGGCCGCTCACGGCCCGGGGTTCACCAGGGGCGCCGGCGGGTCAGCGCGCGCTCTTCGGGTCCGCCGGCTCCGCTCCGCAGACCGGCGTCCGCAGGCCCGCGGCCGGTTCGAGCACCCCGGCCGCCGCCAGCGCCGCCGGGTCCAGGGCCGGCCCCGACGGCAGCATGCGAAGCAGCGCCGCCGGCACCCCCACCGCCGCCGCGCCCGCGTAGCCGAGGGTCTTCGCGGACTCCGGTGTCGGCAGCGGGTACTTCACGCCGTTGTCCGCGACCAGGTACGTCGTCCCGGCCGCGCCCGCCCCGGACAGGGCCCGCACCAGCGCGCCGCCCCCGGGCCGTACGGAGACCAGGTCCGCCGCGCCGCACGCCGCCGTCACACCCGGCTGGGGCGTCACCGGACGGCCCGCGACCGCCGCCGCGTCGGCCACGGTCACCAGAGTGCCGGACCCCCCGTCCGCCGCCGGCCGCACCGCCGTGCACACGCCCTGCCCGGCACCCGGCGCCACCAACTCCGGCGGCGTCGCAGGAAGGCCCGCGCCCGGCAGGGTCCCGGCCGGAGCCGGGTGAGCGGCCAGATCTGCCGCGCCGACCGCCACCGCGACCGCCGGCGCTCCCGCGTACGCCTCCCGCTGCGTGCGCGGGTCGCCGCGCAGCAGCTCGAAGCGGGTGCGGTCGAGCGCTGCCAGGCCCTTGCGGGTGAGGACGTACGGCTCGCCGCCCGGGCCCGTGAAGAGCTGGCCGATCCGGGTCTCCCGCCCGGCGAGCGCGGGCCCGGGCGCGCCGCGCCCGGCGATCTCCGGCAGGGCCAGATCGGGGCCCACCGGAAGGGAGTTGAGGTAGGACGACGCGACCGGGAACGGAGCGGCCGTGCCGTAGCCGAGCGCCGTCCCCGCGCCGGCACCCAGGCGCAGCCGCCTCCCCTGCCACAGCAGGTGGTCGCTGCCGTCCGAGGCCGCCACCAGGACGCCCTGCCCGGGACCCAGCGCCCGGCCCACGCCCGCCGCCCCGACGGCCACCGAGACCACCGGCCCGGGCCGTCCGCTCGCCGCGGCCTCCGCCAGGCCGCACACCAGCCAGTCGCCCCGGGCCAGAGCGGACACGGGAGGGAGCCCGTCCGGCGCGCCCACGATCCCCACCGGTCCGCCGCGCGGCACCGCCCCGAGCGAGTTCAGGCCGACCTGCGTCACGGTCATCTTCTCCCCGGCCACCAGCCGGGCACTGGCCTGGTTGAGCACCGGCCGCAGCTCCCCGCCGACGAACAGGTAGCGGGCTCCGGTCTCCTTGACGACCACCAGGGTGCCCGGCCTGGCCCAGCCCGTCGCGCCGCCCGGCTTGATCGCCCCGTACAGGCCCATGACCAGGGCGATGATCACGGCGATGAACAGTCCGGTACGCACCCCACGGGTGGTCCGCCGGGTCGGGAGGTCCAGCGCGTCGGGCTCGCCCCGCGTCATCCCGGCCCCGAGCCTGCTCATCACGAACAGGTGGGCCTGCACCTGGTCGCGTCTGGACTGCATGTGAACTCCTGCGTGGGAAAGGTACGTCGGTGGTGGTCGGGGGTGTGTCCGGGGCGCCGCTCAGCCGGTGAGCCCGCGCACCCACGTGAACAGCCCGGACTCGGTCAGCGCCAGCGGGATCAGGCTCAGCGCCAGCGCACTGTGCAGCAGGTCGGCGGCCCGGCCCCAGTACGGAAGCAGCCGTCGCCCCGGCACCGTCCACGAGAAGATCGCGAGCGCCGCCGCGGCCGCCACCAGGCCCGTCAGCAGGCCCAGCCGGCCCGTCGGTCCCAGGGAGAGCGCCCACCCGGTCACGAGCAGGGCGAGCCCGTACACGCCCGGCAGGATCAGGGCCAACCGCTGCCACCGCGAGCCGACCTCCCGGACGTGCAGGATCAGCAGCAGCGACAGCACGGCCGCGAGCGCCACCGGGGCCCAGCCGGGCGCGGGGGCCATCACCGTGAGGCAGGCGGCGCACAGGGCGCCGGTCACCACGTGGAAGGCGGTCAGATAGGCGTCGGCCACGGCGCTGCGGTCCACGACCCCCTGGGCCGGGTACGGATCGATGTCCTCCTGCAGCTCCTCGGCCCGGCGCGGCAGCGCGGGCAGCTTCAGCCCCGAGAGCCGGAAGGCGAAGCCGGGCAGGAACGCCCCGAACGCCACCACGAGCACGGCCAGCGCCCCCGCCGCCTCCGAGGCCGTGAGCCCCGCCAGGACGAGGACCCCCGCCGCCGACGCGGCGACCGAGCTGACGAGCAGCCCGAGGAACAGCGGCGCCGAACAGGCCACGGACGCCAGCGCGAGGACCGACGCGCCCGCCGCCGCCGAACCGCCCGCGAGCAGCCGGGCGGCCGTCAGGTCGCTCTCCCCGGCCGGCAGCAGGGCGCCGGCCAGCGCAAGATAGGGCACCGCCGCAGCGCCGAGCGCCGTACCGGCCCCGGCGTCGCCCACCGCCCGCGCGGCGCTGCCGGCGCCGAGGAGCAGCAGGAACCCGGTGCCGGCCGACGCGACCACCCGCAGCGAACCGAGGCCGCCGGAGAGGGCGAGGAGGACGAGACCGCCCGCCAGGGCGAGCAACGCGACGCCGAGCGCCAGGTGGTGGGCCAGGGCGGGGTGCCAGCCGTCGCCGCGCCGCTCCAGCCCGGCCGCGACGCCGTCGACGATGTCGTCGAAGTGCACCTCCGGCAGCGCCTCGCGGCGCATCCGCAGATAGAGGCGCTCGCCGTCGCGCAGCCCCAGGGCCTCCGCCGTCCGCTCCTCGTCCAGCGGCTCCTCGCCGAGCCGCTGGAGCACCCAACCGCCCGCCTCGACGGCCTTCTCGTCCAGGTCGTCCCCGGAGTAGCCGACAACGGTCGGCAACAGGTCCGCCAGGGGGACGTCGGCCGGTACGGAGAGCTCGACCACCCTGTGCGGCCCGTGGAACCTCAACCGGCACAGCCCCGCCACCGCGCTACCGCTCACTGCCCGCGTGTCCTTCCTGCTGTCCAGCCGAGGCCGGAACGCCCTCGGCGGACAGGGGAACGGAAGCACCCCGGCGGCGGGTTCAGCCGCCCCCGCGCGGCTCGCCCCGCAGTTCCCGCACGAGCGCCTCGACCCCCTCCTCGCCGTACCGCGCCACGAGCACGGCGGCCAGCTCGGCCACCGACCGCCGCTCGCCCTCGCTCCAGCCGGCCGCCGACGGATGCTCGTCGACCACGAACACGCGCGCGATCGTCAGCGCCTCCGGCTCCGGCGGGTCGGCCGGGGCAGCGGACCCGAGCAGCGCGGCGAGCGCGTCCGCCACCTCGGACGCGGTGGCCTCGGGTACGTCCAGCCCGGTCACGGACCCGCCGAGCGGATCCACCTCCTCCGGGCCGGCGCCCGGCAACCACGTGCGCAGCAGCGCCCGCACCTCGCCCGTCCCGTCGTCCTCGTCCTCGTACACCGCTCTCCCCCCGACACCGCCCCGACGGGCGTGCGCACATCGCCCGGCCCACCCCGGCGACCGGCCGGGCCGGCGACCCGACGGGCATCCGTGAGCACGCACGCCTCACCCCTTCCTCCGCTCCCTCCATGCCGCAGCGGTCAACGCACCCCGCGGCCGCCGGGTTCATCCGGGGTTCCTCCGAAGCCACCGTACGGACCGGTTGAACCGTCCCGCACCACCCGTCCGTTCCCGACTGACGAGGAAACCGCAGAGAGTCGGCCGCCAGGCGGAAGCCGGCGTGAGGAGCGAAGTTCGTTGAGCGTGGTGCAAGTCAACCGCCCGCCGCGCCGGCCGGGCCCCGAGATGCCCGACGGCGAGATCCAGCTCCAGGAGCCCCCCGGCCTGCCGGAGAAGCAGAACGGCATGGGCAGCATCATCACGATGGTGCCGATGGCGCTCTCCTCGCTCTCCATGGTCTTCATCTTCCTGCGCCCCAACGGCGGCATGATGACGTACATCGCCATGGGCACCATGGCCGTGTCCGCGATCGGCATGGTCGTCACCCAGATCATGCGCGGCAACGCCGACCGCAAGCAGGAACTGACCGGCGAACGCCGTGACTACCTGCGCTACCTGGCGCAGATGCGCCGACAGGTGCGCAAGGAGATCCTGCGCCAGCAGGAGGCCCTGGCCTGGCGCCACCCCGACCCGGCAGAGCTGCCCTTCCTGGTGCGGACCTCGCGCCTGTGGGAACGGCGCTCCTCCCACCCGGACTTCAGCGACGTCCGGATCGCGCGGGGCTCCCAGCGCCTCGCGGTGCGCCTCGCCCCGCTCGCCACCAAGCCGGTTGAGGACCTCGAACCGCTCGGCGCCCACGCACTGCGCCGCTTCATCCACGCGTACGGCTCCGTCGCCGACCAGCCCGTCGCCATCCACCTGCGCGGCTTCGCCCACGTCCTGATCCGCACCGACGCGGACTCCGCCGACGGCAGCACCCGGCCCGGGGGCGAGACCGGGACGGGCCCCGACGACGACCGGTCCCGCGCCCTGGTCCGGGCGATCCTCGCCCAGCTGACGACCTTCCACGCGCCCGACGAACTGCGCGTCGCGGTCGTCGCCGCACCTGACCGGCGCGCCCACTGGGAGTGGACGAAGTGGCTCCCGCACGCCCTGCACCCCCATGAGACCGACGGTGCCGGAGCACTGCGGCTCGTCGCCGGCAGCATCGGCGAACTGGAGCAGCTGCTCGGCGAGGAGTTCGGCGCACGGCCGCCCTTCGAGCCCGACGCCTCGCCCAGCCGCGACGAGCCGTACACCGTCGTCGTCCTCGACGGAGCCGTCTTCGCCTCCCCCCACCGGGCCGCGCTCGGCGGCTACCGCAACGCCACCGTCGTCGACATCGGCTCCACCCTGGACTGGCAGCACGGCCGGCTCACCCTCCGGCTGCGGATCACCGGCACACCCGACGGCCCCGCCGCCCTGGAGATGGTCGGCGCCGACCGCAACCGCAAGGACCAGATCACCCCGCTCGGCGTCCCCGACGGCCTGACCCCGGTCGCCGCGACCCGGATGGCCGCCGCCATGGCCCCGTACCGACTCGGCGACAGCTTCGACGCGGGCGAACCCCTGGAGACCGACTTCGACCTGGCCGGCCTCCTCGGCATCCCCGACCTGCACCGCTTCGACGTCAAGGAACAGTGGGCGCGGCGCAACCAGTCCAACAAGCTCAGGGTCCCCCTCGGCCTCGGCCCGGACGGCACCCCCATCGACCTCGACATCAAGGAATCCGCCCAGGGCGGCATGGGCCCGCACGGCATGCTGATCGGCGCCACCGGCTCCGGCAAGTCCGAGCTGCTGCGCACCCTCGTCCTCGCCCTGGCCCTGACCCACTCCTCGGAGATCCTCAACTTCGTCCTCGTCGACTTCAAGGGTGGCGCCACCTTCCTCGGCCTGGACGGCCTGCCCCACACCTCCGCCGTCATCACCAACCTCGCGGACGAGGCCGACCTGGTGGACCGCATGCGCGACGCGCTCCACGGCGAGATGATCCGCCGCCAGGAACTGCTGCGCGCCGCCGGGAACTACGCCTCCCTCCTGGAGTACGAGACCGCCCGCGCCAACGGCACCCCGCTGGACCCGCTCCCCACCCTCTTCGTCGTCGTCGACGAGTTCTCCGAACTGCTCGCGGCCCACCGCGACTTCATGGACCTCTTTGTCATGATCGGCCGCCTGGGCCGCTCCCTCGGCGTGCATCTGCTGCTCGCCTCCCAGCGCCTCGACGAAGGACGCGTGCACCAGCTGGAGTCCCACCTGTCGTACCGGATCGGCCTGCGCACCTTCTCCGCCATGGAGTCCCGGGGCGTCCTGGGCGTCCCCGACGCCTACCAGCTCCCCTCCCAGCCCGGCAACGGCTACCTGCGCAGCGACATCTCCACCCTCACCCGCTTCAAGGCCGCCTACGTCTCCGGCACCTACCTGCCCAAGCGCCGCCCGGCCGCCCGCCGTTCGGTGATCGAAGGCCAGGTCGTCGCCCTCGGCACCGAGTACGTGGCCCCGCGCGTGCTGCCCGTCACCCCCGACCCGGAGGAGGAGACGGCGGTCGAGGAGACCGGGACGCTCCTCGACATCGCCGCCGAACGCCTGGTCGACGCCGGTCCGCCCGCGTACCAGGTGTGGCTGCCGCCCCTCGACGTGCCGCCGACCCTGGACGAACTCCTGCCCCCGATCGGCCCCGACCCCGAGCACGGCTTCACCGCCGACGGCCCGGTACGCGGCACGCTCAAGGTCCCGGTCGGAGTCGTCGACAGGCCCTTCCAGCAGCTCCGCGACCTGCTCGTGGCCGACCTGGGCGGAGCCGACGGCCACATCGGCATCGCCGGCGCCCCGCAGTCCGGCAAGTCCACCCTCATCCGTACCCTGATGACGGCGCTCGCCCTCACCCATACCCCGGCCGAAGTGCAGTTCTACTGCCTGGACTTCGGAGGCGGCGCCCTGTCGAGTCTGCGCGGCCTCCCGCACGTCGGCGGGGTCACCGGCCGGCACGACCCCGACCGGGTCGTCCGGACGATCGCCGAGGTCAACGCGGTCATCACCCGCCGCGAGAAGTACTTCGCCGAACTCGGCATCGACTCCGTCGCCGCCTTCCGCCGCAAGAAGGCCGCCGGCGAACTCCCCGACGACCCGCACGGCGACGTGTTCCTGGTCATCGACGGCTGGAACACCCTGCGCCAGGATTTCATGGACCTGGTCCAGCCCCTCACCCTCATCTCGCAGCGCGGCCTCAACTACGGCGTCCACCTGCTCGTCGGCACCACCCGCTGGGGAGAGATCACCGGCGCCCTCCGCGACCAGCTCCAGACCCGCTTCGAACTGCGCCTCGGCGACGCCGTGGACTCGGTCGTCAACATGCGCGCCGCGGGCAAGGTCCCCAAGATCCCCGGTCGCGGCATCACCGCCGACCAGATGCACTTCCTGTGCGCGCTGCCCCGCATGGACGGCATCGGCACCGTCCACGACCTCGGCGAGGGCGTCGCCGACCTCGTCGACGTCGTCGCCGACCACTGGACCGGCCCGCGCGCCCCCGAGGTCCGGATGCTTCCCCTCGTCCTCGACGCCGCCGACCTCCCGGAGCCGCACGGCTCGCTGCGGATCCCGCTCGGTCTGGAGGAGAACGACGTCCAGCCGCTCTGGCACGACTTCGCGCAGGACCCGCACCTGATCGTCGTCGGGGACAGCGAGACCGGCAAGACGAACCTCCTCAAGCACATCGCCACCCAGATCATGCGCGCCTACACCCCCGACCAGGGCCGCCTGATGCTGGTCGACTTCCGCCGCGAGATGTACGAGACCGTGCCCGAGGAATACCGCCTCGGCTACGCCGTCTCCGCGGACCCGCTGCGCCAGATGATCACCGGCGCCGGCAAGGCGATCGCCAACCGCGTCCCCGCCGCCGACATCACCCCGGACCGGCTGCGGCTGCGGGACTGGTGGAGCGGCCCGGAACTCTTCGTGCTCGTCGACGACTACGACCTGGTCAACGGCTCGATGGCGGCCCACCCCTTCGCCGCCGTACTCGACAACCTCGCCCAGGGCGCGGAGATCGGCCTGCACGTCATCGTCGCCCGCTCCGCCAACGGCGCCGGCCGCGGCCTGTCCGACCCGCTCCTGCGCAGGCTCCAGGACGTCAACACCCCGGCCGTCCTGCTCTCCTGCCCGCCGACCGAGGGCTACCTCTTCGGCGGCACGAAGCCGAAGGTGCTGCCCACCGGACGCGCGCTGCACATCACCCGCCGCCGCACCGTGCAGCTCCAGACCCCGCTGCTCGACCCCGACGGCCAGGCCCCGCAGAACGGACACGCCGGATGACCACCCCCGCCCCGGCCACCGCATCGGGCACCCACCCCGTCGGCCCGCACCTGGTGATCGCCTCCGCCGAGACGGCCGCCGCCCTGACACCCGTCCTGAGCGCGCTGCCCCCACTGCCCGGCGCGCTCCTGGTCCTGGCCGCGGCACCGGACGCGGCACCGGTCCTCCGCCACGCCCTTCCGGACCTGGTGGCCCTCGCCGGGGAGCGCGGCGCGACCCGCCTCGTCCTCGCCGCCTCGGGCCTCGCCACGGAGGGCCCGGGCGGCGGCCGCCCGGTCCAGGCGGTCGCCACGACGGCGGACTTCCCGGTGGTCGCCCCGGACGGAGCGGTCACCGTCGAACCGGACGGCACGCTGCGACTCGCGGCACCGGGCACCTGGTGGCTGGCGGAACCGAGAGAGGAGCCGGTCGAACTGGGCCCGGGGTGGCCGCCGGAGGAACCGCCGGCGCAGGAGGAACCGGAGGAGTGGGAGGAGGGGCGGGAAGGAGAGCAGCGGCAGACGGAGGAACCCCTTCCTCCTCCGGCACCGCCCGTCCGCGTCGTGGCGGAGTCCCAGGGCGGCGTGCACGGATGCGGAGCGACACCTACCCAGGGGCCGGGAGGGGGACCGGGGGAGGACACGCGCACCGTGCCGGGCGGAGTGTGGCTGGGAGGACCGCCCGAGACGGTCGAGCCGCTGATCGGCGTCGCCCCCGACACCTTCCTCCTGGGTGTCGGATCACCGGCCCGCCCCACGCTTCCCGCCGTCGAACTCCTGGACCGGACGCCGGCGGACGCGGCGGACGCGCGGCACCTCCTGCTGGCCGCGCCGTGGGCCGACCCCGCCGACCTCGTCGCCATGGCGGTGGCCCTCGCCGACCGCTTCGACCGCACGGTGCGGGCCGCGATCGGCCTCCCCGTACGGTCGGCCGACGCCCATGCCACCACCTTCCTCGACGCACGGGGCGCGCCCACCTGGCAGCCCCTCCTGCTCGAACTCGCCGCCTCGCCCGCACACCACCGGGTGGTGCCGTCCGCGTGGTTGGCGCCGTCCGGCCCGGAGGCGACGGGCCCGGCCCAGTACGCGTGCGCGGACCTGGAGGACTGGGTCCTCGAACTCGTTCCGGCGGGACTCTGGCTGCGCCCGGCGGAGGGGGTGACCGACGCCCGCCCCCGCACCGTGCGCCCCGACCCGGCCGGCCCGGTCCTCATCGCGGGTGACGGGGAGCGGCCCCTCGGCCCGGAGGTCCGGCGGGCACTGCCCGCCGTGCTGGCCGCGCTGCCCGACCTCGGCGCGACGGAACCGTACGGACTCCTGCTCCACGGCGACGCGTCCGACGAGGAGCAGCTCCGCTCCTGGGCAGGAGAACTGAACCTGCGCCGGCTCGGCTCCGCGCATCCCCGCCCGGTGCCGACACCGGCTGCCAGGCCCGAGCCCGCCCCCGAACCCCGTACGGGACCGTTCCCGCGCCCGGCCGCGAGCGAGCCTCCCGACGCGGCCCCGACCCCCGCATCGGCCCCGGCAGCAACTCCGGCGCCGCCCCTGCCCCCGACTTCGGCCTCGAATCCGGTGCGCGAGGAACCGGAGTCGCCGGTGCGCGGGGAAACGGAGCTCCCGGTGCGGGGGGAACCGGGGCCTCCGGTGTGCGGGGAAACGGAGCTCCCGCTGCGCGTGGAACCGGAGTCGCCGGTGCGCGGGGAAACGGAGCTCCCGGTGCGGGGGGAACCGGGGCCTCCGGTGTGCGGGGAAACGGAGCTCCCGCTGCGCGTGGAACCGGAGTCGCCGGTGCGCGGGGAACCGGAGCCCCCGGTGCGGGCGGCTTCCGTCGCTCCGCCGATGCCCGTCCCCCCGTCGATGCCGGGCGGCCGCAGCGGCCCGGACGACCGAGCGGCTCTCCGGGAACTCCTGGGCGAGAAGTACCACATCCTCGCGAGCAAGGCGGAGCTGCTGGCCTCCCGGCTGCCGTCGCTGCGCTTCCTGGCGCAGGACGGACTGAAGCCGGACCTGGTGGCGATCGCCGTGTACCAGGCCGACGCCCCCGACCCGGGCTCGCGCGCGGGACTGGCCCAGGCCGCGCGGGCGGCCGCGCCCGGCCCCTTCACCCCGCTGCTGCGCTGCCTGGAATCGGGCCTGCGCCGCCTGCCGGGGCACTACGGGGCGGTCATGCTCGCCATCCCGGAGGAGCGGGTGCCGCTGGACCGGTACGTGCCGGGCACGGTCCTCGTCGAGCCCGCGGCGGTGGCGGCCGTCCCCGCGTGCGACGCGGAGTTGGAGGGCGCCGTCGAGTTCGGGATCTGGTCCACCACCGGCCGCCGGACCTCCGTCTTCAGCGGGACGGACGACGAACCGGAGGTCGTGTTCCCCCCGGGCACGGCCTTCTCCGTCCTCGCCCTCCAGCTGCCGGAGGACGACACCGCGACGATCCGCGTTCTGCTCCGCGAGATCTCCCCGGCGGAGACCGAGGGGGCCGACGAGCGCTCCCGGAAGCGCGACGAGCAGGCCCGCACCCGCCTGACCGAATGGTTCGAGCGCAGGGACATGCTCGAACCCCACGACCGCCGCCCCGTCCCCGACGCGACCCGCTTCCACGTGGCCCCGGGAGTGGTCCTGCACTGAACCTCGGGCCACCGGCCGCCCCGTGCACGCGGCGGACCCGGCCGGTGACCACCGGCCGGGCCCGCCTCACGCATCCGCGGAGCCTGTGGGGAGGCTCAGCCGGTGGTGACCGCCGTGTCGTCGATCAGGAAGCTCGTGGCCGCGGAGGAGTCCTCGGTGCCGGTGAACTTGATCGTGACGGTCTTGCCCTTGAACGCCGACAGGTCGAGCGTTCGCTGGGTGTAGCTGCCCGGCGTGGCGTTGGAGTACGTCGCCAGGGTCGTGGTGGTGGTGCCGGAGACGACCTGTGCCTTCAGCGTGTCGTACGGCGTGGTGCCCGACTCCTGGGTGTCGATCGCCAGGTAGAAGCTGAGCTTGGGCGCCGTGGCCGTGGCCGGGACGGTCACCGACTGGGACAGGGTGTCGGTGTGTGCGCTGCCGTAACCGTTCAGCCAGGCGTAGTACGAGCCGGAGCGCGGGCTGGCGCCGGCGTCGTTGGTGATCACGCCGGTGCTGGAGGTCCAGCTCACCGCGCCGGACTCGAAGCCCGGGTTCGCGAGCAGGTTGGTGCCGCTCGGCGGGGTGCCGGCACCGCAGGTGGTGGCGGTGGGAACGACGGCCACGCCGCTCCACGCCTTCTCGACCGCGGCGCACTGGCTGCTGCTCGCGCCGTACAGGTCGATGGCGGCCTTGATGCTCGCGGTACGGGCCTCGGGGTAGGTGGTGCCGGAGGTCATGTACGTGGTGAGCGCGCGGTACCAGATCTTGCCCGCGGCGGCGTTGCCGATGCCGGTGACCGTGCCGCCGTTGCAGGTGGGGCTGTTGCCCCACTGCGAGGAGCCGGAGCCGACCGCCAGCAGGTAGAAGAAGTGGTTGCCGACGCCGGAGGAGTAGTGCGGGTCGAGGTTCTTGGTGCCGGTGGTCCAGCAGCTCTGGGAGACGCCGTCCTTCTTGGGGTCGTCCATGTACCGCAGCGGCGTGGAGCTGATCTTCTCGCCGATGAGGTAGTCGGGAGCGTCCGCCGCGCTGTTGGCGTTGAACTCCACCAGGGTCCCGAAGATGTCGCTGGTCGCCTCGTTGAGGCCGCCCGCGTCGCCGAAGTAGTTCAGGTTCGCGGTGGCGGAGGTGACTCCGTGGCTCATCTCGTGGCCGGCGACGTCGAGTTCGGTGAACGGCTTGTCGCCCGGCGCTCCGTCGCCGTAGATCATGCTGAAGCTGGTGTCGTCCCAGCCGGCGTTGGCGTAGTTGTTGCCGTAGTGCACGAACGAGCGGGCCCCGACGCCGTCGTTCTTGATGCCGTTGCGGCCGTGCACGTTCTTGTAGTAGTCCCAGGTCGCCTGGATGCCGTAGTGGGCGTCGGCCGCGACGGTGGCGCGGTCGCTGAGCGCGCCGTTGCCCCACACGTTGTCGGTGTCGGTGAACGCCTTGCCCCAGCCGGTCGGCGGGCTGTCGTTGGTGGCGGTCAGGTTCTGCGCGTCACGGGTCTCCCCGTTGCCGCGGGTGCCGTCCTTGAGCTGGTAGCCGCCCGAGACCGCGGTGGTGGTCAGCGGGACGTCGCCCACCTGGTAGCCGTGGCCGGTGCCGTCGGCGGTGTGGAAGGCGTTCCACGTCTGCCCGACCTTGCCGGTCAGGGCGTCCACCAGCACGTTGAAGTGGCTCGGCGACTGGTCGGGGGCGGTGCCGTCGACGGTCACCTGCCAAGCCAGGCGCGGGGTCCCGGAGAGGGCGTCCACCACGAGCTTGCTGGTCGTCCTGGCCCGCTTGCCCTGGAACCTGCTCTGCGCCAGGGCCTCCGCGCGCCCGGCGCCGACCTTGGGCGTCACCGGGAGGGAGAGGCTGTCCTTGAGGGTCAGCGTGCTCTCGCGGAAGGCGCCGCTGGGTGCGGAGTGCACGACGACGTCACCGCCGAGGACGGGCAGGCCGCGGTACGCGCGCGTCATGTGCACGTGCCGCGTGCCGTCCTGGTCGACCAGGACCGAGGCCGACGCGAAGGTGTCGTCGGAGCTCGCCCGCACCGCGCCGGGGTGGGCGGCGATCGACTCGCGGGCGTCCTGGACGGCCTGGTTCCTGTCGGCCTTGGGCGGGTGGGGCCGAGCCGTGGGGGCAGCGGCGGCGGGGGATCCCGCGCCGGCTATCAGCAGGCCGCTGACGGCCAGCGAGATCGATGCGGCAAGAACGGTTCTCTTCATGGGCCGGGATCGTGGCCGCCGTCGGGAACCCGGGTCAACGAGCCCCAACTCTGTTTAATTGCAGGCGCTGTGAAGAGGCGGGTGCCCCCGTCCCCTCCCGGTCGTGGCCCCGCCCCGCCCTGAGCTTTGGTCAAAACTGTTCACAGAGTGTCTTACGTCTCGTCGATATCCGGCCTTGTCGTGGCTAGCCTGTGGCCGCTTCATCCCCCCACGAGCGCGCTGTTCCCCGGCAGCGCCTCCATCCCCCCACGAGCGCGCTGTTCCCGGCAGCGCCTCCATCCCCAGGCACGCGACGTCGGTGCAGGAGGCGAGAGACTGGTGAAGACCAGTGGCACGACACGGTTCGAGCGGACGGCCCAGGCCCCACGGCTGCAGGAGCTGAAGGCCGTACGACCGCGAGAAGGAGCGGCCGATCTCCGCGACGTGCTCCGCACCGGCCCCTTCGAGGCAGCCCTGGACTCCGCCGTGCGGGCCAGTGGGCTCAGTCTCGAACGTATCCAGCACCGACTCGCCGAGCGCGGCGTGGAGATCAGCGTGACCACGCTCAGCTACTGGCGGCGCGGCCGCAGCCGCCCCGAACGCCCGCAGTCCCGGCGGGCGGTCCGGCTCCTGGAGGAGCTGTTGGGCGTTCCCACCGACGGCCTGGTCTCGCTGCTCGGCCCGCGCCGCCCCCGGGGCCGCTGGGTCCACCGGGACGACGAGGTGGTGGAGACGGAACACCTGTGGCGGGAGTTCGTCAGCCTCCCGGAGCTGCTGGCCGAGCTGGGCAGCACGGACGACGGCCTCCTCCGGGTCGCCGCCCACGACAGCTACGAGCTCGACGCGCGGGGTGCCGGAGCACGGCTGACCACCCGCCTGACGTTGAAGGCGACCCGAGACGGGGTGGACCGCTGCGTGGTGATCCTCCGGGGCGAGGACCCGGACGGAGCGCTGCCCGAGTTCGCCGACGTACGCAACGCCCGCCTCGGGCGCCTGCGCTCGGACCCCAGCGTGCCGTTGGTGGTCGCGGAGCTGTTCCTGGACCGCACGCTGTCCGAGGGAGGGACCACGCTGATCGAGTACACCCTGCGGTTCCCCGACGAGGGACGCCGCGCCGAGGAGTGCGGGCGGGGGTTCCACGCCCCCGCCCTCCTCTACACCCTGGAGGTCGCCTTCCACCCGGATGCCGTGCCGGTGCGCTGCCGGCGCTGCAGCAGCGCCGCGGTCACCGGGGAGCCCCTGTCGGCGGAACCGGTGTGGATCAGCGCTGCCGGCCGGGTGCACGCGGTCTTCGAGAACCCGGGGCCCGGCTTCCGGGCGCTGCGCTGGGAGTGGCACTGAGCGGAGACGGGATCGGCGCGACCCCGAGGTAAGGGGGGTGACCCGGTACAGCCGGCCGGAGCCGCGTCCGGCCGGAGCCGCGTCCGGCCGGAGCATGCGCCGGCCCGCGCCCCGTCGTGCTGCGGTGCGCGGGCGGCAGCGGACGTCCGCGCCCCCGGACCGGACGCGCCCTGGCGCCGATCCCGTAGGCGATCGCGTCAACTTGCGGCTGGTTCCAGTCGGAAACCGGGCCTGTTCACCGGGTGTTACGCGGGTGACATCACGTGCGCGTATTACTGTTCATTGACCTCAGCTTGAACTTGCTTTGGTGAATTCCGATGACAGTGCGACCCGGGGGAGGGAAGTGCTCATGACGTCCACCGGGCATCCCGCCACGACACCCCGAGCCGCCTCCAGGCTCACCCTCGTTCTCACGCTCGTCCTCACCCTCGTCCTCGCCGTGACCTGCGGCAGCGGGAGCCCCGCTGCGGAGTGCGGGCCTCGAACCGCCGCTCCGTCGCCCCGTGTCCAGGCCGCCGCGCCCACCCCGTACGAGACCGTCCCCTCGAACGACGGCGAACTCACCGCCACCTCGAGCCGCGCCGCCGCACGCCACCACGGACGGCGCCGCGCAACTCCCCGTCGCACCACCCCGTGCCACGCGGGACCCGCCGAACTCCCGCCCGTACCGGTCCTCCTGGAGCCACGGACGCCCGCCGACGGCGGGACGCGCGCGAGACGGCACCACCCGCACGGCCCGGACGCCGCGCGTACGCGCGCCCTCGCACCCTCCGCACTCCAGGTGTTTCGCTGCTGACGGGCAGGACCAACGCGAAGCCGTCCTGTCAGCCCGACGCGCCCCACGCGCGCCAGGAGGAATACACATATGCAGCCCCTCATCGACAACGCCCGCCGGTTCGGACAGCGCCCTGAGGAGTTCGCCCCGCTCGCCCAGGGACAGTCCCCGGCCGCCCTGTTCATCACCTGCTCCGACTCCCGGGTCGTCCCCGCCCTCATCACCGGCGCCCGCCCCGGCGAACTCTTCGAACTGCGCACGGCGGGCAGCATCGTCCCCCCGTACGCCGGCACCGCCCCCGCCGGCGAGACCGCCACCATCGAGTACGCCGTCGAAGTCCTCGGCGTGCGCGACGTCGTCGTCTGCGGCCACTCCCACTGCGGCGCCGTCGGCGCCCTCGTCCGCGGCGACGACCTCAGCGCCGTACCCGCCGTCCGGGACTGGCTCGCCCACGCGGCCCCCGACGGCGCACCCGGCCGCCCCGACGACCCGGCCGTCGCCGACGCCGTACGGGGCCACGTCCTCGCCCAGCTGCTCCGGCTGCGCTCCTACCCCTGCGTAGAGCGCCGCCTGACGTCCGGCGAGCTGCGACTGCACGGCTGGTACTACGAGGTGCACACCGGCGCCGTCAGCGCGTACCGCCCCCTGACCGACACCTTCGAGACCCTGTGAAAGGGGAGATCCGCATGCCGCCTTCCCTCTCCCGCGTCCCCCGCCCCCTCTCCCGTTTCCCCCACCTGCGGCAGGACTTCGCCGCCTCGCTCGTCGTCTTCCTCGTCGCGCTGCCGCTGTGCATCGGCGTGGCCGTCGCGTCCGGCGTCCCGGCCGAACTCGGCCTGATCACCGGCATCGTCGGCGGTGTCGTCACCGGCCTGATGCGCGGCAGCAGCCTCCAGGTCTCGGGACCGGCCGCCGGCCTGACCGTGCTCGTCTTCGAGGCCGTCCGCGCCTTCGGACTGCCCGGCCTCGGCGTCGTCGTGCTCCTCGCCGGGCTCCTGCAGATCGCCATGGGCGCGCTCAGGTGGGGGCGCTGGTTCCGGGCCATCTCCCTGTCCGTGGTCGAGGGCATGCTGGCGGGCATCGGACTCGTCATCATCGCGGGCCAGTTGTACGCCGCCGCCGGCATTCCCGCCCCCGCCTCCGGCCTCGCCAAGCTCGCGGGGCTGCCCGCCGCCCTGGTCAAGGCCCTGGACAGCACCACCGCCCTCGTCTCCCTGGCCGTCGCCGCCGGTACCGTCCTGGTCATGGTGGCCTGGCGGCGGCTGCCCCGCGCCGCTCAGGCCGTTCCCGGCGCGCTGGTCGCGGTGCTGCTGGCCGCCGGGGCGACCTGGCTGTTCGACCTGCCCGTCGCCACGGTACGGGTCGGCGGCGTGCTCGACGCGGTACGCCTGCCGGGCACGGACTCCCTCTCCGGCCTCGCCGACCTGGCCCTCCTCGGCACCGTGCTGGCGTTCGCGCTGATCGCCTCGGCCGAGTCGCTGTTCAGCGCCGCCGCCGTCGACCGGCTGCATGCGGGCCCGCGCACCCAGTACGACCGGGAACTCGTCGCCCAAGGCGTCGGAAACACCGTCTGCGGCCTGCTCGGCGCCCTGCCCATGACCGCCGTGATCGTGCGCAGCTCGGCCAACGTGCAGGCCGGTGCCCGGACCAAGGCGTCCCGGGTGCTGCACGGCGTGTGGCTGCTGCTCTTCGCCGCGCTCCTGCCGGCCACCCTCGCGTACGTGCCCCTCGCGGCCCTCGCCGGCATCCTCGTCCACGCCGGCTGGAAGCTGATCCCGTTCCGGTCGGTCGCCGCCCTCTGGCGCACCCATCGCGGCGAGGCGCTCGTCCTGGTGGTGACGGCGGTGTCGATCGTGGCGGTCAACATGTTCGAGGGCGTCCTGATCGGCCTCGTCCTCTCCGTGGCGAAGGCCGCCTGGGACGCCTCCCACCTGCGCATCGACCGCACCGACGACGGCGAAGGCCCGGTCGGGGTGCGTCTCTCCGGTACGGTCACCTTCCTGCGCCTGCCGAAGATACTCGACGCACTGGAGGCGCTGCCCCACGACCGGCCGGTCGAACTGGACCTCTCCCAGGTCCACCACCTCGACCACGCCTGCCGTACCGCCCTCGAGGCCTGGGCGGCCCGCCACAGCCCCCACGGCCCGGACGCCGTCCGCCTGCACGCCGTACCGGAGCGCCCCCGCGCCTCCGAGTCTGCCGGCACACCCCACTGAGGTCGGGCCCGCGGCGGGGGAACGGCCGCGCCGCGGGGGCCGACCCGGCCCGGAAAGGGCGTCAGACCTCAGCGGGCCGCATCCCCGGTACGAGGCCCGCTGAGGTCGGACGCCGATCCGTGAGTGCTACCAGCCCTTCGTCACGTCACGGGCGGCCCCGAAGGTGCCGTCACCCCGTGCCGACCAGGCCTTGAGCGTGCCGGTGGAGTCGTCCCTGGCGAGGATGTCCGCCTTGCCGTCGCCGTCGATGTCATGGGCGGCGACGGTCTGGGCGAAGTTCCATCCCCCGGTCACCTGGACCGGCTTGTCGAAGGGCCGCGCCGCGGGTCCAGCCCGCGGCAATTGCGTACACGTCGGCGCGACGCACGCCGAGTCGGGCGTGGGTGTCCGTCGGCGATTCAGTCGCGCGGGGATGCGTCGGCGGCCGAGCGGCGACCCCCGACGGAGGCGATCAGCGCGTCCGCCACGATCGCCGCGTCCGCCTCCGCGACATCCGCCGGGTACTCCGGGAGCAGGTCGTCCCAGACGGGCATCCACGATCCGTACAGCTGGCTCTGCCCCTCGGGTCGGGCGAAGAACCAGATGTGCAGATGCGCGCCTCCGTCGCCGATGCGGTAGACGTGGGCACGCGAGATGTGCGGCAGGGCCTGCACGTGGCGGACGATGTGAGTGGACAGGACCCCCAACTCCGCCGCCAGCTCGTCGGGCAGGTCGGCCATGTCGTGGTGCTCGATCGGATGCAGCATGAGCACCAGCGGCACACCGACTCCGGGGATCCGGGTGAGCCGCCAACTGTCGTTGAACCAGATCCCGTTGCCGCGGTCACGGCACGCGTCGCAGTCCGACCGGTCCTCGCCGTGCCGCGGAGGCTCGGGCAGGACCGGAGGTCGCAGAGGTGAGACGCGCAGCCCGTCCGCTTCGAACGGGCTGACACTCCACCCGGTCATGCGCGCGAGCGGGAGCCGACGCTCACCGTCCGCGGCGGCGAGCGCGTGGTCGTAGAACTCGTCAGGTCGCAAGGCCATGGTGCGAAGACTAGTTCGAGATCTTCACCCCGTGAGGGGTGGGGTGAACCGACTCCTCCCGGGACCGCCGGGCGACCGGAGGTCGAGGTCGGCCGCGGGGCCACCCCGACCCGGAGAAGCTTGACTATCTGAAATATCTACCCCTACCTTCTTTTCGTTGCATGAAGTGTTCAAGCGTCAAGGTTGTCGAGCAGTAGCTATGAGGAGCGTCCCCGTGACCGTCACCGCTTCCCCCGCCTCCCGTGCGGCCGAGATCTTGTCCCGGCCCGTCGCGCTGAACGGCCTGACGATCCCCAACCGCATCGTGATGGCCCCGATGACGCGCATGTTCTCGCCCGGCGGCGTTCCCGGCGAGGACGTGCGGTCGTACTACGCCCGCCGCGCGGCCGCCGGGGTCGGCCTGATCGTCACCGAGGGGACCTACGTCGGCCACGACTCGGCCGGGCAGAGCGACCGGGTGCCGAGGTTCCACGGCGAGGAGCAGCTCGCCGGCTGGGCGGAGGTCGCGGCGGCCGTGCACGCGGCGGGCGGCACGATCGTGCCGCAGCTGTGGCACATCGGCATGGTGCGCAAGCAGGGCCAGGCCCCGTACGCCGACGCCCCCGCGGTGGGCCCTTCCGGCATCCGCGTGGACGGCACCGAGGGCGAGGGCAAGGCGATGACCGCGCGTGACCTGGACGACGTCATCGGCGCCTTCGTCGAAGCCGCCGCGGCCGCCGAGCGCATCGGCTTCGACGGCGTCGAGCTCCACGGCGCCCACGGCTACCTGCTCGACCAGTTCCTGTGGGAGCGGACGAACCGCCGCACGGACGCCTACGGCGGCGACGCCGTGGCCCGGACGAAGTTCGTCGCGGAGATCGTGGCCGCCGTCCGCGCCGCCGTCTCGCCCGAGTTCCCGGTGATCTTCCGCTACTCGCAGTGGAAGCAGGAGGCCTACGACGCGCGTCTCGCCGAGACCCCGGAGGAGCTGGAGGCGATCCTGGCCCCGCTCGCCGCGGCCGGCGTCGACGCCTTCCACGCCTCCACCCGTCGATACTGGCTGCCGGAGTTCGAGGGCTCGGACCTGAACCTGGCGGGCTGGACCAAGAAGCTCACCGGCAGGCCCACGATCACCGTCGGCTCGGTCGGCCTCGACGGGGACTTCATCCACGCCTTCGCGGGCCAGGGCGCCGAGCTCGGCAGCCTCGACAACCTCCTCGACCGGCTGGAGCGCGACGAGTTCGACATGGTCGCCGTCGGCCGAGCCCTGCTCCAGGACCCGGAGTGGGCGTCCAAGGTCCTGGCGGGGCGGATCGACGAGCTGAAGGCGTACGACGCGGCCGCGCTGCAGACGCTGAGCTAGGGGCGTGCCCGCAAGCCGGCGGCTCGGCGCGCCCGCACTCGGCGCGCCCGCGCTCACCGCGCCCGCGCTCGCCGCGGCCGGCACGGAGCGCCGCGGCCGAGCCGGCTGAGGAGACGGAGCCGGGGGCGGTACCGGCCATGACCTGCCACAGGGTGGGTGCCGCCCCCGCGGCTTCCGCCGGGGCCCGTCAGGCGTAGTGGCGGTAGACGGCCTGGGCGACGCAGGCCGGCTTGTCGCTGCCCTCGACCTCGACGGTGAACGTCAGCGACATCTGGACGCCGTTGCCCTTGACCTCCTCCACAGCGCCGACGGCGCCGTGCAGGCGGATCTTCGCGCCGACCGGCACCGGGCTGGGGAAACGGACCTTCTCCAGCCCGTAGTTGACGCTCATCGTGGTGCCGGTGATCTCCAGCAGCTCGCCGAAGAGCGGGATGATGAGCGCGAGGGTGAGGTAGCCGTGGGCGATCGGGCGGCCGAAGGGCCCGTCCTTGGCCTTCTCAGGGTCCGTGTGGATCCACTGGTGGTCGTCGGTGGCGTCGGCGAAGGTGTTCACCCGCTGCTGGGTGATGTCGAGCCAGTCGGTACGTCCGAGGTCGGCTCCGGTGAGGGCCTTGAGCTCGTCGAGGCCGTGGGCGGTCGTGGGCATGGCGGATCCTTCCGATGGCGCGGGCAGCGGCGGACGCCGCTCGCGGGGGTGGATGTCGGGGTGCTCGTCAGGCGCGCGGACGGACGTCCGGACCGTTCGCGTACGCGTCGCGCACGGCGGCCTTGACGATCTTGCCGGAGGCCGTGCGGGGCAGCTCCCCGGTCAGGACCAGGGACTTGGGGATCTTGTACTTGGCGAGCCGTCCCCGCAGGTGACGTAGGAGCTCGTCCTCGTCGGCGCCGGCGCCGGGCCGGAGGACGACGACGGCGCGGCCGACCTCGCCCCATATGGGGTCGGGCACGCCGATGACGGCGCACTCGGCGACACCGGGATGGGTGAGGAAGGCGTCCTCCACTTCGGCCGGGTACACGTTCTCGCCGCCGGAGACGAACATGTCCTTGACGCGGTCGACGATGTACGCGTAGCCGTCCTCGTCGAGCCGGGCGATGTCGCCGGTGCGCAGCCAGCGCCCGCCGGTACCGGCGTCGGCACCGACCCGGCCGTCGTCCTCGCCGGAGAAGGCGTCCTCGGTGGCCTCGGGCCGTCGCCAGTACCCGGTCATGACGTGGGGGCCCTGGACCAGGATCTCGCCGCGTTCCCCGGGCCCCGCCTCGCGGCCGTCCGGGAGCACCACCCGGGTGTCGGTGAAGAAGTGCGGCACCCCGGCGGAGCCGGCCTTGGCGGCGGTCTGGTCCCGGTCCAGGAAGAGGACCCCGGGGGAGGCCTCGGTCATGCCGTAGCCCTGGCTGAAGGCGAGGCCACGGTCCAGGTACGCGGCGATGGTGCGGGCGGGCACCGGCGCACCGCCGCAGTTGAGGGTGCGCAGGCTGGACAGGTCGGCGGTCTCCCACCGGGGCAGGGCGGCCATGGCGTCGTACATGGTGGGGACGCCGAACATGTACGTCACGCGCAGGTCCTCGATCAGTTCCAGGACCCGCTCGGCGTCGAAGGCGCCGAGGAGGATCACCCGGCCGCCCTTGAGCAGGGTCGGCAGGCAGGTCATGTTGAGGCTGCCGGTGTGGAACAGCGGGGCCACGACGAGGGTCACCTCGTCGTGGGCCAGGTCGGTGTCGACGAGGACGTTGACACTGTTCCAGGTGATGTTGGCGTGGGAGAGGACGGCGCCCTTGGGGCGCCCCGTGGTGCCGGAGGTGTACATGATCATGCACGGGTCCTCGGGTGCCACGGCCTCGTCCAGCGGAGCGGTCGCGGCGTCGGCCAGGAGCTCCTCGTACCCGAGCGCTCCGTCCTCGGCAGGGCCGGCGAGCACGACCCGGTGGTGTACACGTGCCTCGACGGCCGCCGCACGGGCCGCCTCCGCGTGCTCGGGCGCGTGGACGAGGACGGTGCTGCCCGAGTCGGCCAGGTTGAAGGCCAGTTCCGGGGCCGTCAGCCGGGTGTTGAGCGGGACGAAGGCCGCGCCCAGCGTGCCGGCGGCGAACAGGGTCTCGAGGAACGTCGGATGGTTGGGCCCGAGGTAGGCGATCCGGTCTCCCCGCGCCACACCCAGCGCGCGCAGGGCGTGCGCGAGGCGCAGGACCCGGCCGTGCAGTTCACGGTAGGTCCAGGTGCGGCCGTCGTGGACGACGGCGATCCGGTCGGGGGTCTTGCGGGCCCGGCGCGCGGGCCAGGAGCCGATGCCTTGGTTCAACACGAGCGGTTCCTTCAGTCGGTGAGCAGGCCGAGCAGGCGGGCGGCGTTCTCCTTGAGGATCTTCGGCCGGACCTCGGGCTTGATGTCCAGTTTCTCGAAGTCGGCGAGCCACCGGTCAGGAGTGATGACCGGGTAGTCGGACCCGAAGAGGACCTTGTCCTTGAGCAGGGTGTTGGCGTAGCGGACGAGCTGCGGCGGGAAGTACTTCGGGGACCATCCGGACAGGTCGATGTACACGTGCGGCTTGTGGGTGGCCACGGCCAGGGCCTCGTCCTGCCAGGGGAAGGACGGGTGGGCGAGGATGATCCGCAGTTCGGGGAAGTCGACGGCGACGTCGTCGACCAGCATCGGGTTCGAGTACTTCAACCGGATGCCTCCGCCGCCGGGAACACCGGCGCCGATGCCGGTCTGGCCGGTGTGAAAGAGGGCAGGGACGCCGAGTTCCTCGATGGCCTCGTACAGCGGGTAGGCGAGCGGGTCGTTCGGCGAGAACGACTGGATGCTGGGATGGAACTTGAAGCCGCGCACCCCGTGCTCCTCCACCAGCCGCCGTGCCTCGCGCACGCCCGCCCGGCCCTTGTGCGGGTCGATGCTCGCGAAGGGGATCAGCACGTCGGCGTGGGCGGCGCAGCTCTCCGCGATCTCCTCGTTGGAGATCCGCGGATGGCCGGTGGCGTGCTCGGCGTCGACGGTGAAGACCACCGCCGCCATCCGGCGTTCCCGGTAGTGGTCGGCCATCTCGTCGATGGTCGGCTGCCGGTGGCCATGGGCCTTGAAGTACGTCTCGGAGGCGCCGAACAGCTCCGGGCTCAGCGCACCGCGGCCGTCCTTGGAGACCTCCGCGTGCGTGTGCACGTCGATGGCGGTGATCCGGGCGAGGTCAAGGGAGAGATCCGCCATGTCACGCCTCCGGAGCCTGGGGCGCGGGGATGCCGTAGGACTCGGGCTCGGCTCCGACACCTCCCGGCCACTCGGCGGCGATGGCGTCGGCGCTCCACCCGCCGTCGGCGAAGGCGACCGCCTTCTCCTGGGGGTGCGCCCACAGGGCCAGGCGGTCACCGCCGATGCCGATGGCCTGTCCCGTCACTCCAGCGGAGTCGTCCGAGGCCAGGAAGGTGATCAGCGCGGCGACGTCCTCGACGGTGCCGAGGCCCTCGCCCTTGCGCAGCCAGTCCGGCAGCGGCTTGCCGGTGCGCTCGGACTCCTCGATGACCGGTGCGAACGCCGGGATGGTCTTGGTCATCTCCGTGGCGGCGACGGGGACGACGGCGTTGACGGTGATGCCGGCGCGACCCAGTTCCATGGCCCAGGTGCGGGCCATGGCGACGATGCCGGCCTTGGCGGCGGCGTAGTTGGTCTGGCCGAAGTTGCCGCGCTGTCCCGCGGGGGAGGAGATGAGGACGAGTCGGCCGCCGCTGCCCTGTTCGCGCATGCGGACGGCCGCCGCGCGGGCACAGGTGAAGGTGCCGCGGAGGTGGACGCGGACGACGTCGTCGAAGTCGGCGTCGGTCATCTTCCACAGGACGCGGTCGCGCAGGATGCCGGCGTTGGTGACGAGCACGTCCAGGTGTCCGTACTCGGTGACCGCCGCGTCCACCAGCTGCCGGGCCGCCTCGCTGTCGCCCACTGCCGCGACGACCCCGGTGGCCGTGCCACCCGCGGACGTGATCGAGGCCACGGCGGCGTCGACGACGGCCTGGTCGACGTCGTTGACGACGACGGCGGCACCGGCCGCGGCGAGGGCCTGGGCGTACGCCAGTCCGAGACCGCGGCCGCTGCCGGTGACGACGGCGACCTTGCCCTGAAGATCCATGAGAGGTACCTCGCGTAAGGGGGAAAAGGGGATGTCGAAAGCCCCGGCACACCGCCGGGATCGACAGGAATCCTGATGAACGTCAGTCTGTGGAATCAACAGGATTCCTGTCAATGGCCTAGGGTGGGGGAGCGCTGCCGTCACGGCCGGCGCGCCTGCGGGGGCTCGACGAGCCACCCGCGCGGACCGTCACCAGGGGAGGACGAACGTGAGCACGTCGCTGCTCTATCTGCTCAAGAGGACGGAGCTGGCGGTGCGCGCCCGACTCGACGAGCTGCTCAAACCCGCCGGGATCACGGCGCTGCAGTACACCGCCCTGACGGTGCTGGAGCGGCACGACGGCATCTCCGCCGCACAGCTCGCCCGGGACTCCTTCGTCACCGCCCAGTCCATGGCGGACATGGTCCGGGCCCTGGAGAGCCGTGACCTGGTCCGCCGTGAGCCCAATCCCGCCAACCGCCGCGAGCGCCTCATCCTGCTCGCCGACCCGGGACGACGACTGCTCGCCGAGTACGCCGGACCGGCCCGCGCGCTCGAGGAGCGCATGGTCGCCGACATGAGCGCCGAACAGGTCGGTGCGTTCCGTGAGGCCCTGGTCGGGGCGTGGCGGGCTCTTTCCTAGGCGGAGGAGCAGGGACCTTCGCCGTCGGTGAGCCGCGGCGATGCCGTGCCTCACCTGCCCTTCCTCGGAGCGAGAGGTGCCCCGGGAAGGATGCTCTGGGAGAGATGCCCTGTACCCCCCCAGAAGGTGGTTCGGTTAGGGTTACCTTGCCTGGCGTCTGGGTGGGCGGATCGATGTCCGTCGCCTCGCCGCAGGCGGCAACCCATGGGACGGACCGGGCAGGGGGCAGGGTGCAGGTGCGAGACGGTGACCGCGCTGGTGCGCGTCGTGCGCCCGCCGAACGGGACGCCCATGTGCACGACGGGCGTCCCTGGGTCGTGCCCGGAGCCCGGGACGAGGCGTCGTGAACAAGATCGCGCTCACGGCCGGAGCCCTCTACGCCATCGTCCTGCTGCGCGCCGGCGGGACGTTCGCCGTGGGGTGGCTCGCCGGCGCCGGTGCCCGGCGCAGCAGGTTCGCGGGGCGGATCTCCTCGGTGAAGTTCCGGCGCGCCGAGAAGGCGATCCAGCGGTGGGGCGCGCCGGTGGTCGCGGTGTCCTTCCTGACCGTCGGTTTCCAGACCGCCGCGAACTTCCTCGCGGGCAGCATGCGCATGCCGTTGCCGCGCTACCTCCCCGCCCTGTTCCTGGGTGGAGCGGCCTGGGCGCTGATCTACGCGACCGCGGGGATCGGCGTGCTCGAAGTACTGGGAAGGCTCTTCGCCGAGCAGACGGCCCTCGGCGTGTCCGTCGTGGCCGCCCTTCTCCTCGCGGCGTGCGGGCTGGTGGTGTACCGCAGAAGCCGGGCGGCCCTGCCCTCCCGGGACGCCGCGGTCGAGGAGGCGTGAGCCCGTCCTGTCGGGGCGAAGCCCCTCGGCGCGAGGGCTGACTCCGACGCCGGCTGCTCATGCGCGATGAACGCGAACTCGGGCGGGTCTGTTCGGTAGTCCCTAGGCCGGTAGCCCCCTCGGCCGGCAGCCCCCTCGATATCGCCTGGCAGATGGATGCCGAGTCGGGCAGGGTGCCCGGTGATGATGAGTGAAGACTTCGAGATGTCCTACGCCGACGCCGAATCCGTCGAAGGTCTCCTGCAACGAGGACGCGGCCTGGGTGCGATGCGGGCGGCCCGGGACCCGTGGGGATCCGGCGCGTTCGTGTACGACGGGATCCGTCGTGACTGGCGGTGGGACGGGACGGACGATCGGTCCCTCTACCTGGCACGGCTGTTGCAGGACCTGGATCTGTCTCCCGGACCGGTCGTCGACCAGCTGGCAGGGGAGGAGGAGGCCTGTCTGCGGGCCTGTGAGGTGTTGCTGCTGCTGGCGCTGGCCGGATCGGGCGGGGCGAGGGAGGGGCTCCGGGCGTATGTCCGGACGGGCGCGCACTGGGTCAGTGTGCTGGAGCTGATGTCAGCCGGCTGGCCGCTGGAGTGGTGGGTGGACCTCGGCGGCGTCGCACGTGCCCGGATGCGTGCGGAAACGGAACTTCCGTGGTGCGACGAGCCGTGGACGAGGTTCGGGATCGAGGTCCGGAGGTCCGTCCCGCGTCCGTCGCTGACCGGGCTCGGCACCGGCGAACTGATCGCCGTACTGGCGGACCCCCTGGCCCACGACGCCAGGAAGGTCGAGGCGCTGCGCGCGCTGAACGATCGGGAACCCTCGGAAGGTCTGATCCCGCTGGTTCCCTCGCTGGGCACGCGGGACGGCCTGCGGCCCCTGCCGTGGCTCGGGCGGGCCGTCGAGCGGCTGGGTCCCCTCGCCGTGGCCGCTGCGCGCGGTTGGGCGCGGGAGGAGCGCCCCTGGTTGGCCAGGCTGGGCGCGGAGGTGCTGGCCGACCATCCTCGTCCCGAGGACTTGCCGGGGCTGGTGAACGAGCTCGTCGAGCAGTGGGCGGCGCGGGTGTGGTGCGGTTCCGACCGGACGGTCCGGCGCCTGGCCCTGTTCGGACCTGCCGCCGCTGCGGCGGTGCCCTACCTGAGGCGCTTCTGGCTCCACACCCCGCACTCCTGCGAACGCGCGGCCTACCTGGAGGCGTTGGCCTCCATCGACCGCGACGGCCTGGAAGGCGTGTACACCGAGGCCCTCTGGGACTGTGAGGAAAGGACGCGGCTGCTGGGCATCGCTTCCGCGCCCCCGAGCCCGGAGGCTCTGGGTCGGATCGCCGTCCTGCGCGATGACCCGATGGAGACGGACGACGTCAGGGCCGCGGCCCGGGCACGAGTCCTGGCCTCTGGCGGCCGGTCTCCTTCGCCTGCCTCGCGTTCGGATCCCGCTTGATCACCAGGTGAACCAGCCGGGCGTGGCCGTGTAGACCTGCGGGGTGTAGTCGCAGCTGATCTCGCTGAAGGGCTCGGCCGCCATGTTCGCTGCCTGCTGTTCACCATGGGCGTCGACGCTGTCGGCTGTGATGACGAGGGCCAGCGCGGCCAGCATGCAGAGGACGAGGAACGAGGGCCGAGAGGGCTTGCCTCTCAAGGTCGCTGTTGCCGCGCCGACGACCGCCGCGAGGAAGGCGCCTGCCACGAGGGCGAGTGCCGTGAGGGTGAGATGGTTCAGGGCCGGTGACGCGTGGCAGAGCACGTACTGGCGGCCCGACCGGAACCCCTGGGCCCGCTCGTAGAACGCGGCCACTGCAAGCACCGAGCCGACGGCAAAGGCGTGCCACGGCCGCACCGCAGAGTGGTAGTCAGCCTTCATGTCGCTCACGGCGCCCCCCGTTTGTCATGTGGCCGGATTGTTTGTTGCACCTTACAGAGTGGGAGGGGAGGCGAGGCGTGCCCTGTCGGGGTGGTCGATGCGGCGGCGGTCGGCAGGCTTCAGGCCGGTGGTGGGGCGGCCGGCGTTCCGACACGGCGCATCGGGTGGTAGACAGCGTCTACGTGCACTGGTAGACAGTGTCTATGGAAGCTGCGGGCACGCGTGAGCAGCACGCCTGCTCGCCCCACTCGAAGAACAGGTGACATGACGCCCGACCCCGCGGTCGACCACAGCATCGAGGCGCCGGCCTCGAGCACCGACTACGACACCTCGGAGATGCTGCGTCAGGTGTTCCTGCGCGCACGTTCCGCGCCACCCCCGGAGGGCCGGTACCGCGCGCGACCGGCCGCCGACCCAAGGAGTTCCTGATGCGGATCCACGTCCTGCCCGACGACCGCCGCGCTGACGCACGGCCCCGTCCGCTGCGCACCGGCCCGCCAGGACCGGCCGCCTCCTTAGGGGACGACGGCCTCGCCGTACGGGCCGGAACGGACGCGGTGACCCGTGTCTGAAGCCCTCGGTACCAGCCGGCTGCTGGCCCTGGACAAGCAGCACGTGTGGCATCCCTACAGCCCCATGCCGGGGCAGGCCGCCCCGCTGGTGGTCGACTCCGCAGCCGGAGTACGCCTGCGGATCGCCGAACCGGGCGGCGGCACGCACGAGTTGATCGACGGCATGTCCTCGTGGTGGTCGGCGGTCCACGGGTACAACCACCCGGTGCTCAACGAGGCGGCACGGGCCCAGCTGGACCGGATGAGTCACGTGATGTTCGGCGGGCTCACGCACGAGCCCGCGGTCCGACTGGCCGCCCGGCTGGTGGAGATCACACCGGAGCCGCTCCAGCACGTCTTCTTCTCGGACTCCGGCTCCGTTTCGGTCGAGGTCGCGATCAAGATGTGCCTGCAGTACTGGCGTTCCCTCGGCCGGCCGCTCAAGCGGCGACTGCTCACCTGGCGCGGCGGCTACCACGGGGACACCTGGCAGCCGATGTCGGTGTGCGACCCGGACGGAGGCATGCACGCCCTGTGGTCCGGCGCCCTGCCCCGACAGGTCTTCGCCCAGGCACCTCCCTCCGGCTTCGATGCGCCACCGGACCCGGCGTACGCGGCACACCTGAGCGAAATGATCGCCCGGCACGCCCACGAGCTGGCCGCCGTGATCGTCGAGCCGGTGGTGCAGAACGCGGGCGGCATGCGCTTCCACGCGCCGGCCTACCTGGCGATCCTGCGGGAGGCGTGCGACGAACACGGCGTACTGCTGATCTTCGACGAGATCGCCACGGGCTTCGGACGGACGGGCACGCTCTTCGCGGGGGAGCACGCGGGCGTCTCTCCTGATGTGCTGTGCGTCGGCAAGGCTCTGACCGGCGGATACCTCAGCATGGCGGCGACGTTGTGCACGTCGCGGGTCGCGGACGGGATCTCGCGCGGGGAGGTTCCGGTACTCGCCCACGGGCCGACCTTCATGGCCAACCCACTCGCGGCCGCGATCGCCGACGCCTCGCTGAACCTCCTGCTGGAGCAGGACTGGCAGCGCGAGGTCAAGCGGATCGAGGCACGGCTGCACGACGGTCTGGCCCCGGCATCGGACCTGCCCGGCGTGCGGGACGTACGCGTCCTCGGTGCCATCGGCGTGGTGCAGCTGGACCATCGCCTCGACGGGGCCGCGATGGCTACGGCGACGCGAGCGGCCGCCCGAGAGGGCGTGTGGCTGCGCCCGTTCGGAGATCTGATCTACACGATGCCGCCGTACATCGCCACGGACGCCGACGTGACGAGGATCTGCGCCGCCGTGCGGGCCGCCGCCACCGCTGCCTGAGCGGCTGGGACGTGTCTTTCGGATCATGCCGGACACCGCGGAGCCCGGCATGATCCGCAAGGCGGCCTAGAGGGGTTCGACGGCCTGCAGGAGGTTGTGCGGAAGGTAGGGGGACTCGACGCGGACGGCCCAGCCCCGGCGGCGGGCGTGGCAGGCCAGGGCGAGGATGTCGAGGTTGACGGAGGCATCGGGATCGTCGGCGCGGTCGGCGACCTGGTAGTAGGCCCGGTGGGCTTCGAGGGCGTCGGCCAGGGCCAGGTTGAAGCTCTCCTCGTCGCCTTCCACGAGCTGTGACAGCAGCACGGCCGGAGGCATCGCGAAGCCCCAGTCCTTCGCCCTTTCGTCCTGTTGCAGCGCCCGCTCCCCGGCCGCCTCGGGATCCGTGCCCTTCAGATAGGCGTGCAGCGCTTCGCGGTAGGCGGTGAAGGCGGAGCCGTCCGGGCCGGCGAAGGTGGGACCGGTGAGGACCAGGGGAGCGAGGTCTTCGCGGGCGCCGGTGACGAGGGCGAACGCGGTGGCCGTCTGCCAGTTCGAGGCGCCCGCCTCCCGGCCCCGCTTGGCCGGATAGCGCAGCCGGCGGCCCTCGATGGACACCTCGACCTCCGTACCCGGCTCGGCGAGGGCGATGCGGAACAGCGCCGCCCCTGTCTGGGAGGCCAGCCGAAGGCCCGCGAGCTGCGCGTCCGTGACGCCGGGGCCCACCGCGCGCCACTTGAAGAGGCGATCCTGGTCGTTGAGGACGCCTTCGAGCCCCCCGACCGCGAGGGGTTCTGCGTCGGTGGCGGTGAAGGCCTGCCGGACGTGTTCCTCGTACAGGGCCTCGACCCGCGGGTTCAGAGCCCCCTCGCAGGCCGGCCGCTGGACCACCAGGGGACCCGCGGCGAGCGCGGCGACCGCGTCCGGACGCCTGTCCCGGCCGAATCCCGAGACCCGCGGCCCCCGGGTCTCGACGCCGGTGACCAGCATCCGCGGGAGGTAGTCGGTGCGGACGGCGGGCGCCCAACCAAGGGTCCGGTACGCGAGCGCGGCGAGTGCGATGGGAACGAGCGGGAGAAGGCTGCTCGGGGTGGCCGAGAGTCCGTGCAGGGTGGAGTGCCTGACCAGGAGGTCGGCCAGTGCGGCATCGAACGCGCCCCGGTCCTCGGCGGCCAGGGCGCGCACCGCGTACAGCGCCGCGCCGTCCGCCCGGTCCAGGAGGGGCTCGCCGGTCTCCGCGGCGCGGGTACGGAGACGGTGCAGGGCCGAGTCGACGGCGGCGAGCCTGGCCTGCGCGCTCGGCGGGTACTTCTCGTCGTCACCGGTGTCGTCCAGGACCACCGCCATCAGTCCAGTGGCGAGCTCGCCCGCGGGCGTCGACCGTGCCTGCTCCGCGAACTTCTCCCGGGCGAAGTGGAAGGCCTCGCCGTGCCACTTGGCCTTGTCCCTGAGGACCGACAGACAGAGCGCGTCGATCCACTCGCCGGGCGTGACACTCTCCTCGGGGGCATCCTCGCCCGGGCCGTAGCTCATGCCGAAGTTCACGTAGTCCAGGGAGATCTGGAAGCTGCAGTGCGGGTGGTACGCCGCGTAGGCGACGGCCCCTGCCGCGGCTTCGGAAGCGTCCTTGAGAGCGGCCTCGGCCTCCGGGGTGTCGAGGTCGGGGGTGTCGACGGAGAGGGCGCCCAGGTAGTCGAGGAACTCCTCGGCGATCGACTGCCATGCGTAGGTGCCCATCCGGTCTGCCCGGGACAGGGACCGCACGTAACCCCCGATGCGGTTCGTGAAGTCCTCGCGTGCCGCCGACACGGCGGCCCCGCCTACCTGGTGACGCTCTATCCGCACTGTCCTGCTCCTTGATCGAAACTCCGCACCAGCCTAGGGGCTTCGATCAGGAGCGTCGTCGACACCGGTCCGGCCGCGCCCGTGCCGGCGGGCCGCTCGGCAAGGCCCACGGCAACGTGAGTCGAAGACGCCGTCAGGCGCACGGCCGCCACGGGAGGTGGCGTCCGCATCTGGTGACGGGCCCCGGCAGGACCGCGACTGGCCTCGACCGATCTCCCTTCGTATGGGATGAATTGCGGGCTCACGTCCCAAGGTGAGGTGTTCAGACGGGCTTGTGCTGGCATGATCCGGTCCATGACTGAATCGACGACGGCCCCGACGTCCTATCTGCCCGAGCGGGCCCGCGTGTTCGTCGCGGGGCACCGTGGACTCGTCGGCTCCGCCATCGCACGGAGGCTGAGCGCGGACGGCCATGAAGTGATCACCCGGAGCCGTGCCGAGCTCGATCTGCGCGACGCGTCGCGGACCGCCGCGTTCCTTGCCGACTCGCGCCCCGACGCCGTCGTGCTCGCCGCGGCGAAGGTGGGCGGCATCATGGCGAACAGTACGAGCCCGGTGCAGTTCCTGGAGGAGAACCTCCAGATCCAACTCGCGGTCGTCGCTGGTGCGCACGCGGCCGGGGTCGGGCGACTGCTCTTCCTCGGCTCGTCCTGCATCTACCCGAGGCTCGCCCCGCAGCCGATCCCGGAGGGCGCGCTCCTCACCGGCCCCCTGGAGCCCACCAACGAGGCCTACGCGCTGGCCAAGATCGCCGGCATCGTGCAGATCCAGTCGTACCGCAAGCAGTACGGCGCCGCCTACATCTCCGCGATGCCCACGAACCTCTACGGCCCCGGCGACAACTTCGACCTGGAGACCGCGCACGTCCTGCCGGCGCTGATCCGCCGCCTCCACGAGGCTCGCGAGGAGGGCCGCGAGGAGATCGTGCTCTGGGGTTCCGGTGCCCCGCGCCGGGAGTTCCTCCACGTCGACGACCTGGCCGAGGCCTGCACCGTACTGCTGCGGAGCTACGACGGCGACGAGCCGGTCAACGTCGGCTGCGGCGAGGACCTCGCCATCCGCGAACTCGCCTCGATCGTCGCGGATGTGACCGGTTATCAGGGCCGGCTCGCCTGGGACACGAGCAAGCCCGACGGCACTCCGCGCAAGCTCCTCGACGTGTCCCGGATCAACGGGCTCGGCTGGAAGCCGGCGATCACCTTGCACGACGGCGTCGCCGCCACCTACTCCTGGTGGCGGGCGCAGCTCTGAGCGCCGGCCCCGCCGGTCGGCCCGACCGCTCGCGCTTGCGCGGGCGAGGTCCGTGAACCCCGGAACGGGAAAGGCGGCCCCGGGGCTCACGGCCGCGTCCCTCCCGGCCACCCTCGCGCGGGTGTTGCTTCGTAAGAGACCGACGTGCGCGGGCTCGTACGAGGCCGGTCGACTCCCGGACGCCTAACCCCGCCGCACGCGATCGGGGAACGACACCCCGAAGCCGTTGCCCGGGTGCCAGTGGTCGCGCGGTCTGTCGTCGAAGTGCAGGAAGCGACGCTGACGTTCCTCGGACCATCGCGCCAGGCACGGCCAGGCATGGCTTCGGCTGGACAGCACCAGCGCGTGCTCCGAGAGCGCCGGGCCCACGGCCGCGAGTTCGGCGTCCTCGTGGTCCGGCCCCACCGAGGTGTCCAGGAGGACCATGTCGACGCCTCGCTCCTGGATCCGTGGGCTGCCCAGGACCTGCACGGAGTCGCCGACGACCTGGTCCACGACGCCCCGGTACGGCCCCCGGATCAGTTCGCCGGCCCGGGGGTCGACGTCGACCGTGGTGAGCCGACCGCTGCCGTTGCGGAGCAGGGCGGCGGCGATCAGGCTGCTGGCGATGCCCCGGTGGGGGCCGGCCTCGACCACGTGCTCGGGGGCGAGCGTCCGGACGAAGGCGTAGTACGCGACGCGCCGTCCGTAGCGCACCTCGCGGTCGCAGGTCCCCGACCGGACGCTGGTGGCCAGCCCCTCGTTCAGGATCCTGCGGAGATCGGCGTCCTCCTCCGCCTCCTGGACGTGCGCGCGTACGGCCTTCACGGGGGCGCCGGTCACCTCGCTCACGAACCAGCAGAGGTGCTCGTGGTTCGAGGGCTCCAACTCGTAGGTGAAACAGGAGTGCTCGCGGGAACGGACGAGCCAGCTGCCCGAGCGCCGGAGCAGTCGGGCGTCGTAGCGGGCGACGGTGGCCAGCCGCAGGGGCAGGGCGACTGCCCGCGCGAACGGCGTGGCGGCGATCTTCCGGGTCAGGTTCTGCATGCAAGGAGGTTAAGGGCTGGTCCGTCGGTTCCTATGACAAATCAGGCTATGTCGCCCTGCCTGTTCGGTGGGACTCGAGGTGTCCAGCCGTTCGGCCCCGCCGAGCCGCTCAGAGCCGGTCGACGCCCTCCCAGCGGCATCTGTTGCGGGTGTCGAAGACGAAGCGGGCGTGCCGTTCGACGAGCGCGTAGTCGAAGGCGTCGTGGTCCGCGGTCACGACGACCGCGTCCGCGTGACGCAGCTCCTCCGCCGTCAGCTCCACGCGCAGCACATGGGTCGGGAGGTGGGCCGGGATCGCGTGCGGCTCGACCGCCCGCACCTGGGCACCCGCCTCGTGCAGCAGCCTCGCCACCTCGACGGCCGGGGACTCCCGTACGTCGCCGGTGTTCTTCTTGTAGGCGAGACCGAGCAGCAGGACGTGGGCGCCGGTCAGCTCCCGCCCCAGTCCGGTGGCCACGCGCTCGACGACGTGGCGGGGCATGTGCGCGTTGATCTCGTTGGCGAGCGAGATGAACCGGACGTCGTGACTGAGCTGGCGGCGCACCTGCCAGGCCAGGTAGGTCGGGTCGACGGGCAGGCAGTGGCCGCCCACTCCCGGTCCCGGGAGAAACGGCATGAAGCCGAAGGGCTTGGTGGCGGCGGCCTCGACCGCCTCCCAGATGTCCACGTCGAGCGGGCGGGCGCACATCGCGAGCTCGTTCACGAGCGCGATGTTGACCTGGCGGAAGGTGTTCTCCAGGAGCTTGGTGAGCTCGGCGGTGCGCGGGGACGAGACCGGCACCGTGCGGGTCACGATCCGGCGGTAGAAGGAGTCGATCGCGGCGAGGGAGTCCTCGTCGATCCCGGACACGACCTTCGGGGTGTTCTCCAGTCGCCACCGGGTGTTGCCCGGGTCGATGCGCTCGGGGCTGTAGCCGAGGTGGAAGTCCCGCCCCGCGCGCAGCCCGCTGCCGTGTTCGAGGAGGGGGCGCAGGACGTCCTCGGTGGTGCCCGGGTAGGAGGTCGACTCCAGGACGACCGTCGCGCCGGGCCGCAGATGGGGCGTGACGGAGGACGCGGCGCTCTCGATGCACGTGAGGTCGGGCGCCCCGTCCCGCAGGGGGGTCGGCACCGCGATCACGCAGACGTCGAAGTCCGCAGCGTCCGCGTAGTCGTGACTGATCGTCAGCCCCGCGTCGAGCGCGCAGCGCAGTCGCTCGGAGGGGATGTCCTCGACGTAGGAGTCACCCGCCGCCAGCTGCTTGGTGCGCAGCTCGTCCGTGTCGAGGCCGGTCACCCGGAAGCCCGCTTCCGCGGCGGCCACCGCCAGTGGCAGTCCCACGTATCCCAGCCCGATGACGGCGACGCGGCAGGGTGACTCGGTTGGTCCCATGGAGGAGATCTCCGATCGAAGAGTGACAGAAACGGATCGTGTTTATCACCAGATATCGGGCGCAAACCGTCTAATTTACCGAAGGCGGCCAGGGCGCCCTCTCGGGATCACCCCGATACCGCAACTCGGCCCCACGTCGGCCGGAAATCTACGGAACGGGCTGCGCATGGAATCCCTCACGTACTTGGTCACCGGCGGTGCCGGCTTCATCGGTTCTCATCTGTCGGAGGCCCTGCTCCACGTGGGTCACTCCGTGGTCGTCCTCGACGACCTGTCCACCGGCGACCTGGCGAACCTCACAGAGGTCAGGTCGCACCCCCGACTGCGGTTCGAGCAGGGCTCCGTCCTGGACGAACGCCTGGTCGACGCGCTGACCGGCCAGTGCGACGCCGTCGTCCACCTGGCCGCCGCGGTGGGCGTCCGCCAGATCGTCGAGCACCCGCTCAGGTCGTTCAGGACGAACGTGCGGGGCGCCGAGCACGTCATCGAGGCGGCCCACCGCCGAGGCCGACCGCTGCTGCTCGCCTCCACCTCCGAGATCTACGGCAAGAACACCTCCGGGCCGCTGACCGAGACCGCGGACCGGGTACTCGGCGCCACCACCGTCGCCCGCTGGTCGTACTCGACCGCGAAGGCGGTCGACGAGATCCTCGCCTTCGCGTACCACCGGGAGCACGGACTGCCGGTCACCGTGGTGCGCCTGTTCAACACCGTGGGCCCCCGGCAGTCCCCGGCGTACGGCATGGTCGTGCCCCGGCTGGTCCGCCAGGCGGTCGCCGGCGAGCCGCTGACGGTCCACGGCGACGGGCGGCAGCGGCGCTGCTTCGCCCATGTCACCGACGTGGTGGACGCGTTGATGCGCCTGCTGGCGCACCCCGGCGCCGTAGGCCACGTGTTCAACGTCGGCACCTCCGAGGAGACGTCGATCGGCGAACTCGCCGCACGCATCGTCCACCGGGTGGGCAGCGCCTCGCCGGTACGGCTCGTCCCCTACGAGGAGGCGTACGGGTCCGGGTACGGCTTCGAGGACATGGAGCGGCGCGTTCCGGACACGAGCCGTCTGCGTGAACTGACGGGATGGCGCCCGCGGCACACGCTGGACGACGTCCTGGACGCGGCGATCACCGACGCGAGACGCGCCGCCTCCACGCCCCCGGAGGGCGGGGCCGCCACCGGCGCCGCTGCCGAGGACCCGGTTCCGCCGGACCCCGCTCCGGCCCGTCGCCCCGTGGCCGACCGCCCGCCCGCGGGCGTCCCTTCCTCCCACGGCGCTGCCCCGATCCCGGACGGCCGCGTCCCCCTCCCGGCGCCCGGCACCCGATGGGTGGAGTCGCCGCCGGTGCCCGGGCACACCACCAGCACCCGGATCCACCCCTGACGGGACGTCACCGTGATCTACGGAATCGCGGCCGTCGCCGCACTCCTCCTCACCACGGTGCTCGTCGGGCTGATGCGCACGTGGGCGCTGCGCCTCGGACTCGTCGACCGCCCCGCGGGTCGCAAGGCGCACGCCCGGCCCACCCCTCACCTCGGCGGTGTGGCCGTGGCCGTCGGCACGGTCGCCGTCAGCCCCCTGGCCTGGTGGGGAGACACCTCGCTCGGACCGGCCGCCGAAGCCCTGTTGCCGGCCGCCGGAGGCATCGCCGTCCTGGGACTCGTCGACGATCTGCGCCCGATGAGTGCGCGCTCCCGGCTCGTCGTGGAGGCCTGCGCGGCCACCCTGGTGGTGCACAGCGCGGGATTCGGACTCCTCCTCGGGGCGGCGGCGGTCCTGTGGATCGTCTTCGTCACCAACGCCTTCAACCTGCTGGACAACTCGGACGGCGCGATGGGCACCGTCGGCGCGGTGACCGCGTTCGGCCTGAGCATCTGCGCGGCGGCGGAGTCCCTGTACGGACTCGCCCTCCTCCTCTGCGCACTGGCCGCCGCGCTCACCGGCTTCCTGGTGCACAACTGGTATCCGGCCCGCATCTTCCTCGGCGACTGCGGCTCCCTGTTCACCGGCTTCGTCCTGTCCTCGGCCACCGTGCTGGTGCACGACGGCCACGAGCCGCTGACGACCGCGGGGGCCGTCTTCGCCCTGTCCGCCGTGGTCGCCGCCGACAGCCTGCTCGTCATGGTGTCCCGCCGCCGGGCCGGCCGCTCCCTGCTCATGGGCGGCACCGACCACATCGCCCACCGGCTGCGCCTGCTCGGCCTCACCACGCCGGGCGCCGCGACGGTCCTGGGCGCCGCGTCCTGCGTGGGCGTGCTCGTCGGGCTGCTCCTGCACCGCGGCGTGGTGGGCCCGTCGGCGGCCCTCTGGGTGGCGGGCGGTGTCCTCGCGGCGGTCCTCGGCCTGCTCAGGGTCCCCGTCTACACCCCGCAGACGCGCACCCAGCGGCTGCCAGGCCGCCCGGCCGCACCGGGCACCACCGTCGATGTTGCAAGGGGATGACGATGACCACGGTGCCCGCTCTGCCCTCCGTCCTCTGCGCGGGGGTGCCCGTCGCGGCCACGACACCGCCGACGGCCTCGGCGTTCGTCGTCGACCTCGCCCGTGCCCGTATCCCGGCCGACGTCCACCTCTGCAACGCCTACACCCTGGCCCTGGCCGACGTCGACCCTGAACTCCGGCGCGTCCTGCGTGAGGCCCGGCTCAACCTGCCGGACGGGCAGGGCGTGGTGTGGGCCAACCGGCTCGCGCACCGGGGCCGCGAGGTCCCACGCGTCCGCGTCTACGGACCCGACCTCTTCCTCGACGTCGTCCGCACCGGCCAGGAGACGGAGCTCACCCACTACCTTCTGGGCTCCACCCGGGACGTGCTCGACCGCCTCACCGCCGAACTCCTCGACCGCTTCCCCCGCGCCCGCATCGTCGGCTCGGAGGCCCCGCCCTTCTCCGACGTCACCGACGAACAGCGCCGCGCGCAGGCCGCCAGGATCGCCGCCAGCGGCGCCCAGATCGTCTGGGTGGGTCTGGGCACGCCGAAGCAGGACCACGAGGCGGCGCGCCTCGCGGCTCTCCACCCCGCCGTCTACGTGGCCGTGGGTGCCGCCTTCGACTTCGTCTCGGGCAACAAGGCGCAGGCCCCGCTGTGGATGCAGCGGCACGGCCTGGAATGGCTGTTCCGCCTGTGCAGCGAACCGCGCCGACTGGCCCGCAGGGTGCTGTGGGGCCATCCCCGATTCATCTGGGCGGTGTGGAAGGGGGCCCGCACATGACCCCTCCGCGAAAGCTGCGCATCGCCCTCGTCCACAGCTTCTACGGAGGCTCCGTCCCCGGCGGCGAGAACGTGGTGCCGCTCGACCAGGCCGACGCGCTGCGGCGGGCCGGCCACGAGGTCCACATCGTCGCCGCCCGCACCGACGACCTGGCCACCCGCCCGTTGCACCCGCTGCGCTGCGCGGTGACCGTCGCGAGCGGCCGCGGCCGCACTCCGCTCCCCGAACTGCGGGCGATCGCCCCCGACGTGGTGCACGTCCACAACCTCTTCCCCAACTTCGGCCGCGCCTGGGCCGCACGGTGGCCCGGGCCCCTCGTCACGACCCTGCACAACTACCGCCCCCTGTGCGCCTCCGCCGTCCTCTACCGGGACGGCGCCCCGTGCACCCGCTGTCCGGACGGCGAACGCTGGGCGGGGCTGCGCCACGGCTGCTACCGCGGTTCGCGGCTCGCCACCCTCCCGCTGGCCTGGGCGGCCCGGGGCGGGGTGTCCGCCGATCCGCTGCTGCGCCGCGCCGACCGCGTCGTCGTCCTGTCGGAGCTGAGTCGCGCGACGTACGAGCGGGCCGGGATCCCGCCCCGGCGCATGGCGCTGATCCCCCACTTCGTGCCCGACCCCGACGCCGGGACGACCCCCTCCGTACCCGCCTGGGTCTACGTCGGCCGGCTCAGCGAGGAGAAGGGCATCCTCGAACTGCTGCGCCGCTGGCCCGCCGGCGTACGGCTGGACGTCATCGGCAGCGGACCGCTGGAGGCGGACTGCCGCGCTCTCGCGCCCGCCTCCGTACGGTTCCTCGGAGCCATGGACCGCGACGCGTTGCGCATGCTGCTCCCTGGCTACCGCGGCGCGGTCTTCACCAGCCGCTGCTACGAGGGAGCCGTGCCCCTCGTCTACGTCGAGGCCCTCGCGGCCGGCCTGCCGGTCCTCGCCTTCGAAGGCTCGTCCGTGCCCCTCGCGGTCGCTGCCGAGGGCACCGGAGCGGTCACCTCGTGGGACGCCCCGCTCGCGGACGCCCTGCACACGGCCGGCCGCGTCTTCCCCGATCTGCGGGAACACTGCCGGAGCGTGTACGCGCGGGAGTACGGCGAGCGGGCCTGGACGGACCGCATGGTCGGGCTCTACCTGGAGCTGACGGCGTGACCGCGGCCCGGGTGGGCCTGGTCGTGCCGTACCTCACCGCCTACCGTCTGCCCTTCTTCACCCGCCTCCGCGGCGAACTCGACGCCCGGAACATCGAACTGGCCGTGGCCCACGGTCTGCCGACCGGACTGTCCGCCGCGCGGCGCGACACCGTCGAACTGCCCGGGGCCGTCGCGCTGCGCCAGCGCGTGTGGAAGGTGGCGGGCCGCGACCTCGTCTGGCTCGCAATCGGCGAACTCGCCCGCACCAGTGACGCCCTGGTCCTGCCCCAGTCCATGCACCATCTGCACACCTATCCGCTCCTGGCCGGGCGAGGCCCCCGCATCGGGCTCTGGGGCCACGGCCGGACCCATGTGTCGGCCCACGGGCCCGCGGCCCGCTGGACCAAGGCCGCGCTGACCCGCCGCGCGGACTGGTTCTTCGCCTACACCGACGCCGGCGGCGCCTATGCCGTACGGGCCGGGCTGCCCCGCCGCCGCGTCACCGTCGTCCACAACTCCCTGGACACGACGGCGCTCGCCGCCGCCCGCGACGCCGTCACCGATGCCGACGTCGCGGCCCTGCGCGAACGCCACGGCCTCACCCAGGGCCGCACCGGCCTGTACATCGGCGGCCTCGACGAGCTCAAGCGCATCCCCTTCCTGATCGAGGCCGCCGGACGCGTCGCCCGGCGGCTGCCCGGCTTCCGGCTGCTCGTCGCCGGCGACGGCGCCCACCGGCCGCTGGTCCAGGCCGCCGAGGCCTCCGGCGGCCCGGTGGCGTACCTCGGGACCGTGGGCGACCGGGACAAGGCGTTGCTCGGCGGCGCCTCGGACGTCCTCCTCGTGCCGGGCGCCGTCGGTCTGTGCGCCGTCGACTCGTTCGCACTCCGCACCCCTCTGATCACGTGTCCGTGGCCGTACCACGGACCGGAGTTCGAGTACCTGGAGAGCGGACGCAACGCGCTGGTCGCCCCCGACGACCCGGAGGCGTACGCGGCGGCCGTCCTCGGGCTGCTCACCGAACCGGGCGAGCTCTCCCGGCTGCGCCGCGCATGCCAGACGGATGCGAAGCGTTACACGGTCGAGGGAATGGCCGCCAGGTTCGCGTGTGGCGTGGAAGGACTGATTCATGGCACGAGGCAAGGCAGAACCTGACCGACCGGACGCACCGCGCCCGGGACGCCCTCCCCGGACCCGGCGGATCCTCTCCCTGACCGGGCTCGGACTGGCGCTGCTCCTGCTGGTGACGGCGGTAGCGGGCACGGTCCTGTACGCCCGTCTCGACGGGAACATCCGCACCGACGACGCGGCCGCCCGCGCCCTCGCCGCCGACCACGCCTCCCGCCCCCGGGCGCTGGCGCCGAAGGCCCAGAACATCCTCCTCCTGGGCTCCGACCTGGAGACGGTCAAGGACAGCGAGCGCAGCGACACCACGATCCTGCTGCACCTGTCCGCGGACCGGAGGAGCGCCGCCGCCGTGAGCGTGCCGCGCGACCTCATGGTGAACATCCCCAGCTGCCTGCGCCCCGACGGCAGCCGCAGCCGGGCCCAGTACGCTCAGTTCAACTGGGCCTTCCAGTTCGGCGGCGCGGCCTGTGCCATCCGCACCTTCGAGGGCTTCACCGGCATCCGCGTCGACCACCACATGGTCGTCAGCTTCACCGGGTTCGAGAAGGTCATCGACGCCGTCGGCGGTGTCGAGGTCGACGTCACCGAGCCCGTTCGCGAACCCGAGTTCGGGGTGACGCTCCTCCCCGGGCACCAGCTCGTAAAGGGCAAGGAGGCGCTGACCTTCGTACGGACCCGGGTCGGCGTCAGCGACGGCAGCGACCTGCAGCGCATCGAGCGGCAGAAGCAGTTCGTCCGCTCGCTCTACGGCAAACTCCGCGACGCGGGAACGCTCAGCAGCCCCACACGGCTGTGGCCGCTCCTCGACGCCGCGACCTCCGCGCTGACCGCCGACCCCGGCCTCGAATCGCCGGGAGAGCTGTTCGCGCTGATGAGCAGCGCGGGCAGGATCCCCGCGGACCGGGTCCGGATCGTCACGCTCCCGTGCGTGGAGGACCCGGACCGCTGGGGCAACTACCAGATGGTCAGGGGCGAGGGGGAGGCGCTGCTCAAGGCGCTCCGCGAGGACAGGCCCCTGCCGGACCACCTCTACAACGCCTACCGGCCGGACGGGCGTCCCAAGACCTGACCGAGGCGCCTGCCGGACACCCGGGCCCGGCCCGATCCGAAGGGCGCGCCCTACACGGAGCCGAGCGCGGCGATCGCGGGCCAGGGCCCCGACCGGGGAGCGGGCACCGGGAGGTGCCCCGACAGCATGTGCCGCAGCGCGTGCAGCTCGGTCAGATGGGCTCGCGCCCACGCGGCGGCCCGGACACCGTCGGCGAGCAGCCGCCCGGGCCCGGCGCCGAGCAGGTCCCGCACCCGCTCCGCCGCCTCCCGCGGGGTGTCCGCGAGATGCAGGCCGCTCTCCGCCCCCGGCAGCCAGCCCAGGTCGGGCTGTCGGGAGGAGACGTGCACCCGGCCCGCGCTCAGCGCGATCGGCAGCCGGTCCGAGAAGTACCCGGAGTGACCGCGGAAGCGGTCCCAGCCCACGGTGATCAGCGCGCGGCGCATCACCGTCAGCTGGTCGTCGTACGGGACCGGGCCGCGGGCGTGCGCGCCGCGCCAGCCCCGCCCGTAGATCGACAGCTCGCAGCCCGGTACGCGGGCCAGCTCACGTGCCAGGCGGGCGCGTTCACCGTCGTCCGCGAGGAGTTCGACACCGCAGTAGGTGAGCAGGGAACCCACCAGCGCGACGCCGCGCGGCTCGGTCGCCTCGTCGGGGGAGTCGGCGAAGCAGAGCGGTGTCACGTGCGGGACGTAGCGCACGGGACGCCCGCCGGCCCGCCGCAGCAGCTCGGCCTGCCGTCCGAGCGCCACGCTGTAGACGCCGTCGGCGTGCCGCAGCCACGCCACGTTGCGTGCCTTCAGCCGTTTGCGGCCACCCCAGGCGTCCCCCTCCCAGACGACGACCGGCGGGGAACCGAGCGTCCGCAGCAACCCGGCGACAGCACGCTCCGTCCAGCGGTGCGGCTGGGGCGACTGGACGAAGACGAGGTCGGGCCGGGCACCGGCCGCTAGCCCGGCGATCCGCTCCGGCGTGGCGGCCGGCGCGATCCACTCGTGCCGGAGCACGCCGTCGGCGGACAGCTCGCGAAAGGCGCGCAGAAAGCCGTAGTCCGGACTGACGGGCGGACGTTCATTGCTGACGTGCAGGACGAGGGGCGGACTGGCCACGGAGACTCCAGGTGGACGGACGGGGGAGCAGACCGTGGCGCTCGGCCACGGCGTACAGCGGAAGCCGGGCACGGAACGGCAGCGCGCACACGAGTACGGCGAGCGTCGCCGCGGCGCCGAGCAGCAGCCCGTGGACCGGGGTGTCACCCGCCGACGCACCCCAGCGGGCGGCCAGCGCCAGCACGGCCCCGGCCGCGACGTGCGCGGCGTGGACCCGGAGGAGCGGAGCCAGGGCGACGACGCCATGGGCGCGCCAGCGCAGCAACTGCGCCGCGTGGCCGGTGAGCGGGCCCGTGACGGTGGCCGCGGCCAGGAGCGTGAGGGAGTGCCGGGGGACGACCGCCGCCAGCGTGACGGCGATCGAGGCGGCCGCCCACCCCTGCGTGACCAGCAGGGAACGCCGGTCGTCCCGTGCCTGGTTGACGCTGTCGCCGACCGAGGTCAGCAACGACAGGGCCGCGGCCACGGCCAGCAGCGGGACCAGCGCGGCCGCCGTGCCCCAGCCCGGCCCCAGCAGCAGGTTCAGCGCGGCGGGCCCCAGTCCGGCGACGGTGCCGAAACCGACGAAGGCGATCGCGGAGGCCAGACAGAGCACGTCGGTCACGGCCTGCCGGGACCGGCCGCGGTCGGCGGCGAGCACCGGCGTGGCGGTGAGGCTGATGCCTTGCGAGAGCACGGTCAGGGGGATGCCGGTGAACAGACTCGCGCGCGAATAGTGTCCGGCGGCCCCGGCACCGAGCCGCCCGGCCAGCCACAGCGGCGCGCTGTTGAACACGTACTGCGCGAGGCTGTACCCGCTGAAGAAGCCGGAGGCGTCCACGAGCCCGCGGACCTTGGGCCGGGCGCCGGAGGGAAGGTCCTGCCGCCGCAGCAGCCACAGCGCGCCGGCCAGCAGGACCGCCGAGCTCGTCGGAGCGGAGACGGCCAGGCCCATGGGTGCCCAGCCCGCGGCGAGCAGCCCGAGCGAGGCGGCGGCCCCGGTGGTGTGGCCGACCAGTTCGAGCCGTACGACCTGCGGGGTGCGGCCGCAGCGCCGAAGCGCGGCGACCGCCGCGAGGGCCGCCGGCAGCGTCAGGAACTGGAAGCTGACCAGCCGCAGCATCGGCCCCGCTTCGGGCATGTCCCACAGGGCGGTCACGGCGAAGGCGACCGCCTGCGCCGCCAGGAAGCACAGGGCGCCGCTCACCGCGCCGATGCGCAGGGCCGTCGAGGTGAGGGGCGCGGTGAGCCGCTCGGCGGTCAGCAGACAGGTCGCCACGCCGCTGTTGGAGAAGTAGCCGAGCACCCCGGCCACGGCGGCCGCCGTGGCGAAGGCGCCGAACGCGGCGGGCGGCACCATCCGGGAGGTGCAGGCCGTGTACCCGAGCTGCAGCACGATGGTCGCCGCGGAGCCCGCGTAGTTCCACAGCAGCCCGTGCAGGGCGTGACGGGCGCGGCTCCCCGACGGCGACGGACCGGCCGCGGAAGCCGGCCGCCCGGCAGGGGGCGCCGCGGGGACGGCGGAGTCCTTCGACGGGGGCCTCATGCCGGAACGACGGGCCGGACGAAGGCCTGCCAGGGATCGGCGGGCGGCAGCGGCAGCGCCACCAGGCCGCCCAGCATGTGCAGCAGCGCCTCCCGGTCGGTGAAGCGGTCGCGCACCCAGGCGTGGCCGCGCAGTCCGGCGGCGTGCAGCTCGTCGTCGGCCGTGGCGAGCAGACGCTGCACGGCGCTCACCGCCTCCCCGGGTGTCGCGCAGAGGTGCAGGCCGGTCCCGGGGCCCGGCAGCCAGTCCAGACCCGGCTGACGGGAGGTGACGTGGGGGCGTCCGGCGTACAGCGCGATGGGCAGCCGGTCGGAGAAGTAGCGCGGGTATCCGGAGAAGTGGTCCCAGCCGGCCGTGATCCGCCCCTGGCGGAGGATGTCGACCTGACGGGGGAACGGCGCCGGCCCCCGGGCCCCGCGCCCGCGCCAGCGCGTCCCGTACACCGAGAGCCGGCAGCCGGGCAGCCGGCGCAGTCCGCGGACCATGCGGGCGCGGTCGAGACCGCCTTCCACCCGCTCCCAACAGCCGAACCGCACATAGCAGTTGCCCATGGCGACGACGTCGTCGACGGCCTCGCCTGGAGAGGGGACGGGGGTGTCGTCGAACGACAGCGGCAGTACGTGCGGGACGTAGCGTACGGACGCGCGGGAGTGTCGTCGCAGCAGCGCGGCCTGGGGGCCCAGCGCGACGGAGTGCACGCGGTCCGCCGCTCCGAGCCAGGCCTGGGAGGCCGGCGTGAGCTGCTTGCGGCCACCCCAGGCATCACCCTCCCAGAACACGACCGGCGGGTCGCCGAGCAGGGAGAGCAGGGCCCGGACGTCCTCGTCGGTCCAGGGAAAGGCGCCGGGCGACTGGACGAAGACCGCTGCGGGCCGCAACTCGCCCACCTCCGCGTGGAGTCGGCGCAGCGCCGTCTCCCGTCCCTCTCCGAGCACGGCGAGCGGGGAGACCACGGTGTGCCGCAGCAGCCCGTCCGAGGCGAGCAGGCCGAAGGCCCGTACGAATCGCGAAGAGGGCCCCAGCACCCTCTCGTTGGCGACCTGCAGGACCAGGGGTGGCGTCACCGCGGGGGTACGGGTACGACGCCGGCGGACGGCAGGGCAGCGGAGGCCGCCGGAGCGGCCGGGCCCGGCACCGCGGACGTGCTCCTGCCGAGTTCTGCGTCGACCATGATGCGGGCGAGCTCCGGGGGACGGACCGAGGCCCGCCAGCCGAGGAGACGCTCCGCCTTCGAGGCGTCGCCGATGAGGTCGGGCACCTCCGCGGGCCGCAGGTACCGTTCGTCGAAGCGGACGTGGCGCTCCCAGTCCAGCCCCGCGTGCGCGAAGCACATCGTGAGGAAGTCGTGCACGCTGTAGCTCGTGCCGGTGGCCACGACGTAGTCGTCGGGCTCGTCACGCTGGAGCATCCGCCACATCGCGTCGACGTACTCGGGGGCGTAGCCCCAGTCGCGGCGCGCCTCCAGGTTGCCGAGGTGCAGTTCCTTCTGCTCGCCCCGTGCGATACGGGCCGCGGCGATCGCGATCTTGCGGGTGACGAAGGTCTCGCCGCGGCGCGGGGACTCGTGGTTGAAGAGGATGCCGTTGACGGCGTGGATGCCGTACGCCTCACGGTAGTTGCGCGTGATCCAGTACGCGTACACCTTGGCGCAGGCGTAGGGGGAGCGCGGGTGGAACGGTGTGGTCTCCGACTGCGGGGCGGGCGAGACGCCGTACATCTCGGAGCTGGAGGCCTGGTAGAAGCGGCAGGGCAGGCCGGTCATCCGGATCGCCTCGAGGAGCCGGGTGGTGCCGAGGCCCGTCGTGGAGCCGGTGAACTCGGGCTCGTCGAAGGAGACGCGCACATGGGACTGGGCGGCGAGGTGGTAGACCTCGTCGGGCTGGATCGCCTCCAGCAGGGTGCTGATGCGCGAGCCGTCGGCGAGGTCACCGTAGTGCAGCCGCAGCCGGGCGCCGGGCTCGTGCGGATCCTGGTAGAGGTGGTCGATCCGGCCCGTGGAGAAGGACGAGGAGCGTCGGATCAGGCCGTGCACCAGATAGCCCTTGGAGAGCAGCAGCTCGGCGAGGTAGGAGCCGTCCTGCCCGGTGATTCCTGTGATCAGTGCGACCTTCGGCGGCATGGGTTCACCTCACGTGTGCGGTACGGGGAGAGCGGGGCGGGTCTCGTGCGGGACGGCCGGAGGGGACGGCCTCGACCGCGGGAGGCGCGGTCCGACGCCGACGGCGAGCGCGCACAGCGCACCGAGGGCGAGGCCCTGTTCGGGGGGGATCTGATACGTCAGCGCGAAGACCAGCTGGCCGCAGACCAGCATGCCCAGCGCGCGGGAGGTGAGGTCCGCGCCACGGCGCAGTGTCGGCCGGAGCGCGGCCGCGTACAGGGCGAGGAAGGCGCAGAGCCCCAACAGGCCGATGCGCAGCAGCAGATGGATGAAGTAGTTGTGCGGGGAGACACCGACGACCAGGCCCTCGACCAGCCGGTCGAACCCGGAACCGAAGGGGCGGCCGGTCAGCCACTCCGCGGCACCGTCGAGCGTCCCGAGCAGTTCGTACCAGCCCGTCGCGCGCCAGGCGAGCGTGCCGCTGTCGGAGGCCGAGACGGTCAGCCCGGTGCCGTACCGGCCGAGCAGTCCGGCCGACACGGCGAACACGCCGAGGCCGAGGCCGGCCGCCGTGACGCCGAGCCGCAGCCCGCGGCCGCGAGCCGGGGTGCCCCCGGCGCCGGTTCCGGCGATGAGCCAGCCGGCGAGCATCGCCGCGACCACCAGCCACACCGTCCGGTGCTGCAGCAGGACCACGGTGAGCAGCAGGGGAGCGGCGAGCAGATGCCGGCGGGTGCCGAGCGGGGTGGCGTACAGCAGGATCACCGCGGCCTGGGCGATCAGCAGCGCCTCGGGGGCCGACAGCGCGCGCGACTCGCTCGCGACGCCGTCGATCACCACCTGTCCGACGGCCGAACCGATGCCGTTCTCCGCCCACCACAGCACCGCCCGCAGGGTCTCGACACACGCCACCACCACCCAGACGGCGGCCAGACGGCGCATCAGCCGGGCGGTGCACGGCAGCGTGATCCCGTAGAGGGCGAGCCCGAAGACGTACAGGAACGGCATCCGCATGTCGTTGCCGGCGGCCGCAGCCCCGAACATGGCCGTTCCCCTCAGGAGCGACCCCGCCGTCAGCAACAGGATCAGCGCCAGGAGCAGCAGGAGGCGGTGGGCGCGCGGCGGACGCCGCAGCATGTTGACGCAGGCCGCCGCCATCGCGCAGGACACGAGGAGGTCCTGCGGCGTCAGGCTCACGCCCAGGTGGACGACGGTCTCGGAGCGGGCCGCGGGCCACAGCCCGGCGGTCAGCAGCAGTGCGACCCCGAGAGCGGGCGCGCGTACGAAGAGAACGGTCGTCGTCGCGAGGGCGAGCAGGCCGGTGAGGGCGAAGAGCAGGAGCGTGGGGGTCACCGGGCGGTCGCCGCTCGCAGAACGGTCCGTACGTACGGCGAGAACATCAGCAGCGGCGCCCAGGGCCAGTTGTGCCGCAGGCAGTAGACCCACCAGGGGCGGGGCGGCAGTTCGCGCTGCGAGGTGACCCGGCGCAGGGCCGCGCGGACCCCGATGCCGGGTTCGCGGGAGCCGGTGAGCGGCGGATTGGCGTCGCACACGCCCACGTGGTGGGGTGCCACATAGAGCCGGAAACCTGCCTTCCGGGCCCGGAACCCGTGGTCGTAGTCGCCCATGCCGTGGGGGAAGGCCCGGTCGATGTCCCCGACGCGCTCGTGTACGGCGCGCGGCAGCAGGACGACGTTGCCGTTGTAGGTGTCGCAGGGCTCGGGGCGGCCGGTCGGCTCGACCAGGTCCAGGGCGCGGCCCCGGCGGCCGGAGTACGTGGTGCCGCTGCCGTCGCCCGTGCTCCCACGGGAGCGCACGGCACCCACGACCACCGCGTCCCCGCCGGCCTCGTGCGCCGTGGCGAGGAGCACCGCCAGGGCGTCGTCGTCGAGTTCGACGTCGTCGTTGAGCCACAGCTGGTGCGTCCAGGGGGCGGCGGCGCCGGGGGAGCAGCTCTCCCGGCCGGCGATGCGCATGCCCGCTCCCCAGAAGACGTCCGTGCCGACACTTCGCAGCCGCACCCCCGGGTGGAGGCGCCGCACGGCCTCCGGCGTCCCGTCCGTGCTGCCCGCGTCGACCAGGTGGGTGCGCACCACGGTCCCGTCGGGCAGCGCGCGCTGACGCTCCAGCGAGGCCAGCGCCGACAGTGTTCTGGCACACCGGTTGTGACTGGTCATCAGGACGGCTACGTGAGGAACTGGCGGCATACGGCCCTCGGGTTCCGAAGTGCGGACATGTACGCACAAGTCTGGAGTGAGACTCCGGCGTAAGGGTCCGTCCACACCCGAGAGGGCGTCGCCGACCGCCCGCTTGGCCGTACGGCCCAGGGGTGGCCCACGCATGGCTGAACCTACGGCTCGCCTGCGTGTGATGCCGCGGAGTGAATGCCTATGCTCGGCGCGCAGGTTTGCGAGTAAATCGGAAAAGTCGGGCATCTGGTCCTGACCTGGCTGAGGGGTACTCCTTGGATCTCCGTGGTTTCCTGACCGTCGTCGTCAGGCGTTGGCCGTCCTGCGCCGTGTGCCTGCTGCTCGGAGCACTTGCGGCCTGGGCGGTGAACACGCTGACGACTCCCGTGTACGAGGCCCGTACGCAGCTGTTCGTCGCCACCCACACGGGCCCCGACACCATGCAGCTCAACCAGGGGCAGAGCTTCTCGCAGGCCCGAGTCCTCTCGTACGCCAACATCGTGAACACCCGTCAGGTGACCGAAGCGGTGGTCAAGGAACTGCGGCTGCCCACGACCCCGGACGAACTCGCCGGACGCATCCGTGCCGAGGCACCCGTCAACACCGTCCTCATCGACATCACCGTCTCCGACACCGACCCCCGGCGCGCCGCCCGCACCGCCAACGCCGTCGCCGTGCGCTTCGGCCGGGTGGTCGAACGACTGGAGACCCCGCCCACCGTCGTGTCCGCCGACGTGACGGCGGCAGCCGCCGCGGTCTCCCCGGTGACCCTCGGAGTGACCCAGCGGGCCACCGTACCGAGCGTCCCGGTCTCCCCGAGGCCGTTGATCAACTTCGCGGTCGGACTGCTCGGCGGCCTTCTGCTCGGCGCCGCCCTGGCCGCCCTGCGGGAGACACTCGACACCACCATCAAGACCGCCGAGGCGCTCAGCGAGCTCACCGCGCTGCCGCCGCTGGCCACGATCCCGTTCGACAGCGACGCCCAGGCCCACCCCGTCACCGTCGGCGAGGCCGCCCACTCGCCGCGCGCCGAGGCCTTCCGCAGACTCCGCACCAACCTGCAGTTCGCCCAGGTCGGCGAGAAGCCCCGGATCATCTCGGTCACCAGCTCCCTGCCCGGCGAGGGCAAGACCAACACCGCCGCCAACCTGGCGGCCTCCCTGGCCCGCGCGGGCGTCTCCACCTGCCTCGTCGACGCCGACCTCCGCCGGCCCTGCGTGGCCCGGACCTTCGGACTCGTCCAGGACGCGGGACTCACGAGCGTCCTGATCGGACACGCGTCGGCCGCGGACGTGATGCAGCAGGCGACCGCCGGACTCGCCGTCCTCACCAGCGGGCCGATGCCGCCCAACCCGACCGAGTTGCTGTCCTCGTCCCGGATGGGCGAGGTGCTGCGGGAACTCGCCGACTGCTACGAGGTCGTCATCGTCGACACCGCGCCCCTGCTCCCCGTCGCCGACACCGTCGGCCTCGCCCCGCTCACCGAAGGCACCCTCCTCGTCGTACGTGCCTCGAAGACCACCCGCGATCAGGTCCGCACCGCCGTGGACTCCCTGCGCAACGTCGGTGCCCGCCCGCTGGGCGCGGTGTTCAACATGGCGGAGGTCGCCAAGGGCGGATACGGCAGCTACGGCACGTACGGCGAACTGCCCGCGCCCCGTCCCGCGGTGCGACGACGCGACGCGAGCGAGGCGTTCGACACGGGGGCGCGCGGATGACCCGGCGGGACGCCCGACGACGAGGAGCGCGCCGATGACCCGCGAAGCCGCGGCAGCGGAGTACGCGGCTGCTGCCCGTTCGACTACGGAGGCCGGGGCGTCCCAGGCTCCGGCCGGCCCGGCGACCGAGCCGGGCCGGTCTTCGGGGGCGGGCCCGGCCGACGGCCGGTCCGTAGCGCCTGCGCCCTTCACGGTGCTCTTCGTGTGCACGGGGAACGCCTACCGGTCGCCGCTCGCCGAGCGGTTGCTCACGGCCCGTCTCGGGCCGGTTGCGGGGGCGCGGGTCGGCAGCGCCGGCACCGAGGCGGTCCGGGGCGACCGCATGGACAGGGCCACCCGGTCGGTGCTGACGGATCTGGGCGGCGACGCCGACGGCTTCCGGCCCCGGCCCCTCACGGCGGACCTGGTGGCGAACGCCTCGCTGGTGCTGGGTCTGGAGCGCCGCCACCGGGAAGCCGCCGTCCGTCTCGTCCCGGTGGCGCTGCGCCGCTGCTTCACGCTCAAGGAGTTCGTCCGGCTCGCGGAGGGCGAGGCCGAGTCCGGCACCGCGCTCGACATCGTCGCGCGTGCCGCCGCACGTCGCGGCACGGTGTCCGCGCCCCGCCCCGCGGACGACGACATCCCCGACCCGTGGGGCGAGCCCTACGACGTGCTGCGGCACTGCGGCGAGGGCATCGACGGGTTGGCCGTCCGCCTCGCCGCCCTGCTCAGATCCGGGCTCGGATCCGCCGCGCCGCTCTGACCACCCCGAGACCGGTCCGGTACACGGCGGGCTGCAGCCCCGACAGCACCGTCGCGAACCGGGCCGGAGAGGTGCGCGTCGACACCCTCAGCCTGCTCAGCCGCAGTGGGTGCTGGGCTGCCGGATCGCTCAGGGCGTGGTCGTAGAGGAAGCCGGAGCGGTAGCCCAGCTCGCGCAGGGCGGCCTCGGCACGGACGTCGAAGTCGCCGTTGGGGTAGGCGAAGGCGGTCGGCGCGTGCCCCAGATGCCCCGTCAGCAGCCGGTGCGCCTCGTGGACCTCGTCCCGGATCGTCGCCTCGTCGCAGCGGGGGAGACACGGGTGCGTCAGGGTGTGGCTGCCGATGGCGACGCCGCCCGATGCGAGGGTACGCAGGTCGGCGGCGGTGAGTTGACGTCCTCGGGGCGCGGGCGAGGAGGCCGTCCGCCGCAACTCGGCGAAGGCGTGCAGGCGTTGCGTGTCGGGGAGCTGCTTGAGGGCGTAGGCCGCCGCGTGCGGGGCGACGTCGCCGGACAGACCGGGAGCCGTTCCGCCGTGCGCGAGCAGATGATCCAACTCGTCCCACCAGAAGGGTTCGTCGCTGCCGATGAGTCCGGCGATGACGAAACACACGGCCGGGATGCCCCGCTCGGCCAACAGCGGCAGCCCGCGCTCGAGTACGGACGGGTCACCGTCGTCGAAGGTGATCAGCACACTGCGGGGCGGTAGCGGCACGCCTTCGCGCACCGCCGCCTCGACCTGGCCGAGAGAGACCGGACGGGCGGTGCTGGTCAACTGGTCGAGCTGGGCGGCGAAGGCGCCCGCGTCCTCGACGCCGTGATAGCCGAGCACGGCGAGCCGGCCGGCGGCACGGTGACGGAACCACGGCTGGGCGGGGGAGCGGTGCAACGCCCTGTCGAGACCGTGCCACCGCTCGTAACGCGCGTACCAGGCCGTGCGGCGCGCCGCGTCCGTCGTGAGGCTCATCCGGGATGCCCGGGAGTCGCGGCACCGGCGGCGCCGGGGGTGGTGGCCGCTCCGGAAGACGCGCCGGACACGGACGGGCCGGGGGAGGACGTTCCCGGGACGGAAAGGCCGGGGAAGGACGCGCCGTACCCCTCACCGGGATGCCAGTGCTCGGCGGGGTCCTCGCGGAAGTGCAGGAAGGTCCGGTGGTGGCGCTCGGACCACTCCGCCAGCGAGCCCAGGAAGTGGCTCGTCGTCGACAGCACCACGGCCCGTTCACGTAGCGCGGGCAGCGCGGCCATGAGCTCGGAGGTCTCGTGCCGGCTGTCGACATAGGTGTCGAGCACGAGCAGATCGATCCCCCGCTCGCGCACCGGCGCACTGCACAGGGTGGCGACCGAGTCGCCCACGACCCGGTCGACGACGGAGGCGTACGGTCCCCGCTGGAGCAGCTCCCCGGACTGCGGATCGACATCCACGGCCGTCAGCCGCCCCGTGCCGTTGCGCAACAGCGCGGCGGCGATCAGACAACTCGTGATGCCCCGGTGCACCCCGGCCTCGACGACATGCTCGGGACGCAGCGCCCGCACCACGGCGTAGACGGCGGCGCGCCGCGCGTAGCGCACCAGATGGTCGCAGGTCCGTCGCCGGGGCCCGGCGGCGAGCACCTCGCGCATATGGGTGCGCAGCGCCACGTCGGCCTCGACCTCGTCGAGGTAGCCGCGCAGCTCCCCGACCGGCCGTCCGGTGACGGTGGCGGTGAACCAGGCGAGATGCTCACGGTTGACCGGGGTGAGGTCGTAGGTGAAGCAGGCGTTCTCACGGGACCGGACCAGCCACCTGCCGGAGCGAAGCAGGACGCCCGCGTTGTGGCGTGCGACGGTGGCGAACCGAAGGGGAAAGACGGCGACGGGCGCGAGCGGACTGGCGGCCAGCCGCCGCGTCAGGGAAGTGGGCTGCACCGGCCCCACCGTAGGAGTGCCGCGCCCGCTCCACCGGAGGCAAGGCCCGGCGCTCCCACGATGTCACCCGTCTGGGGAAGCGGAACCGGTCTGCGCGCGACGCGACTCCTGCCCCGGTGCTGTCGTGCTCTGTCGGGGCGGTCAGTGGGGGGTGTGGGGGTGGTTGAGCCACCGTCGGAGGGCGGTGTGGGTGGTGTCGTCGAGGGTGCAGAGGGCTTCGATGGCGTCGCGGTCGCCGGGTGAGGGGGCGATTCCCGCGGTGGTGAGGGCGGCGTGGAGTTCGATGCGGCGGCGGTCGGCGGGCTTCAGGCCGGGGGTGGGGCGGCCGGCGGGTGCGGGCGGGGCGGTGTCGCCGGACAGGGAGTCGGGGCCGGCCGGCATCTCGTCTTCGAGGTCGTGGAGGAACGCGGCGGGGAAGCGGTAGGGGTCGAGATCCATCATGACGGTCGGGGTGGCTGCGAAAGCGTGCATTCCAGTCATGAGTGCCTCCTGTTGTCGCTTGACTGCCCGGGACGACGGCGGTGGAGTGCGGGCCGGTTGCGCTCGGCGGGGACGTCCACCCGGATGTCCCCTTGGGCATCTCGTCACATGAGAGATCAACCGACCGATGACCGCACGGCGGACCGCGTCTTCCGAAGCCGGCGTGATCCTCGTGTGCCGCTGCCCCCGCGGCGGCCCGGTGCCGGAGGCGGTGTCCCGAGCCGTGTAGGCATGATCGCTCCCGGGCGGGGCACTCGCATGAGGCCGCCCGACGGAGAGGGAGTCATGACGGAAGCATCGAGGCGGGCCCCCGCGCCCGTGTCCACAGGAACCGTGACCACGGCCGTACCGGCCCGGCTGGACCGGCTGCCCTGGTCGCGCTGGCACTGGATGATCGTGATCGGCCTCGGGACCGTATGGATCCTGGACGGGCTCGAGGTCACGATCGTCGGCAACATCGCCGGCCGCCTCGCCGAGGACGGCAGCGGCCTGAACATCACCGCCGCCCAGGTGACCGGAACGGCCGCCGCCCTGTACGTCGCCGGCGCCTGTTCCGGAGCCCTGTTCTTCGGCTGGCTGACGGACCGGTACGGGCGCAAGAAGCTCTTCATGGTGACGCTGGTCGTCTACCTCGGAGCCACGGCACTCACCGCGCTGTCGATGGAATCCTGGTGGTTCTTCCTCTTCCGGTTCCTCACCGGCTTCGGCATCGGCGGGGAGTACGCGGCCATCAACTCGGCGATCGACGAACTGATCCCGTCCCTGTATCGCGGCCGGGTCGACCTGATCATCAACGGCAGCTACTGGCTCGGGGCGATCGGCGGAGCCCTGCTCTCCATCGTCATGCTCGACACGGACATCTTCGCCGTCAACGTGGGCTGGCGCCTCAGCTTCGCCCTCGGTGTGGTCCTCGGCCTGGTGATCCTCTTGGTCCGACGGCACGTGCCGGAGAGCCCACGATGGCAGTTCATCCACGGCCACGGTGACGAGGCGGAGCGACTGGTCTCGTCCGTCGAACGCGAGGTCGAACAGGAACACGGCCGTCCGCTGCCGGAGCCCGCGGGCGAGATCACCATCCACCAGCGTCGCAGCATCGGATTCGGACTGATCGCGAAGACGGTCTTCCGCCGCTATCCGCGCCGTGCCGTCCTCGGCCTGTCGCTCTTCATCGGCCAGGCGTTCCTCTACAACGCCATCACCTTCGGCTTCGGCACGATCCTCACCACGTTCTTCGACGTGCCCACGGGGAACACGGGCTACTACTTCGCCGTCATCGCCGCCGGCAACTTCCTCGGTCCGCTGCTGCTCGGCAGGCTGTTCGACACCGTCGGCCGCCGCATCATGATCTCGTCGACCTACCTGCTGTCCGGCGTGCTGCTCTTCGGCACCGCCTGGCTGTTCGGCAGCGGCGTGCTCAGCGCCACCACACTCACGGCCTGCTGGTGCGTCGTGCTGTTCTTCGCCTCCGCCGGCGCGTCGAGCGCGTACCTCACCGTCTCGGAGGTCTTCCCGATGGAGACCCGGGCCATGGCCATCGCTTTCTTCTACGCGATCGGGACCGCGGCCGGTGGCATCAGCGGCCCCCTGATCTTCGCCCAGCTCACCGAATCCGGCGTCCCGTCCGAGACGGTCCTCGCCTTCCAGATCGGCGCGGGCCTGATGTGCGCGGCCGGCCTCGTGGCGGCCTTCCTCGCGGTGAAGGCGGAACGCCGTTCGCTGGAGGACATCGCCGAGCCCCTCTCCACGGCCCCCGACGAGACGGAGCCGACCCGCACCTGAAGGGCTGCCGAGCCCGGCCGGAAGGGCTGACGAGCCCGGCCGCCGTCTTGTGGACATCCGGTGAGGCGCATACGAAGCGCATCCATCGGGAGCCGCCGGGCCGCGTGCTCACCTGGTCGGGCCACCCTGGAGGTAGCCGGCCGGTTCCCGAGGTGGACTGGGAGGTGTCCAGTCAGGTGTGCGGATCGATCGGTGATCCGTGCCGAGCGGAGGATCCCAGCGATGGCAACGAAGAAGCCGAGTGTCGTCTTTGCCCACGGACTGTGGGCCGACGGCTCCTGCTTCAGCAAGCTGATCCCCACCCTCCAGCGCGAGGGCCATGAGGTGATCTCCGTGCAGAACACGCTCGACTCGCTCGAAGGAGAAGTCGACGCCGTCCACCGCGCCCTTGAGCGGGTCAGCGGGCCCGCGATCCTCGTCGGACACTCGTGGGGCGGATTCGTCATCAGCGCCGCCGGCAACCACGACAAGGTCGCCGGCCTCGTGTACATCGCCGCGCTCGGCCCCGAGGCCGGCGAGAGCGCCCAGGAGCAGATCGGCCGGTTCCCCACGGCCGAGGTCTTCTCCCACCTCGACGAGGAGGACGGGAGGATCTGGATCGCCCGCGACGGCATCTCGTGCTTCTGCGGCGATCTCTCCCCGGAAGACCAGCAGCTCGTCTGGGCGACCCAGGGCGCCCCGCGCGCGGAGTTGCTCGCTTCCACCACCGACAACCCGGCCTGGAAGTCCCGCCCCACGTGGTATCTGCTGACCACCCGGGACCAGACCGTCCACCCGGACCTGCAACGCTCCGTCTCCCAGCGCATGGGCGCCACCGTCGTCGAGGTGGACAGCAGTCATGTCCCGATGCTCTCCCGGCCCGAGGTCGTTCTCGACCTCATCCGGACAGCGGCCGACGCCGTGGGTGCTTGATAATGATCACGGCGCGGTCGGGGGGCAGCACGGCGGTGCGACCACCCGGCAGAAGGCTGGAGCGCTGCTGAACCGAAGTACGGGGGATCGCATGGAACTGCTGGTTGCGTCAGGTGCTGTCGCGGCGTGTGAGGACAGGTTCGACTGGTTTTGCGAAACGGTGTCCACCGAGGTGATGCCCGTCATGCTCCGTAGCCGGCACACGGCCGACTTCCGGGCGGGCATCACCTATCTGGATCTCGGCGTGGTGCGGCTGTCCGCTGTGGCTTCCTCGCCGGTGCTCTCGCGCCGTACCTCGGCTCACGTCCGGCGTGGCGATCCCGAGCACCTGCAGCTGGCGCTCATCACGCAGGGTGGCTTGCGCATCTCTCAGCGCCGCAATGAATCGGTCGTCACGGGCGGACTCGTGCTGACCGACACCTCACGGCCGAGCGAGGGGGAGTGCACCGGCGAGCAGATCGAGTCGGTGGTCCTGCAGATCCCCCGGCAGGCCCTGGCGTTGCGATCGGATCGTCTGGACCGCCTCCTCGCCCAGAACCTGGCCGCAGACGAGGGGTCCGGGGCGATCCTGGCCGACTTCCTGAAGACGCTGCTCTCGTACGGCCCGGGCTGCCGTCCGGAGGAGCTGAACGGGATGGGCGCCGTCGCTCTCGAACTGGCCACCGCCTTCCTCGCGCGGCAGCTCGGTGACCCGGGCGAGGCGCCTGCCGAGGCCCGGGCGCAGGAGACACTGCAGCGGATCCACCGCTTCATCGAGAACAATCTCGGCGACCCCGGCCTGACTCCCCAGATGATCGCCGACCGGCACAACATGTCCCTGCGGCATCTGTACAACCTCTACGCCGACCAGCCTCTGACCGTCGCGGCCCACATCCGCCGAAGCCGGCTGGAGCGCGCCCATGCCGACCTCGCCCGCGGAGAACTGAGCAGCCGGCCCGTCCAAGTGATCGCGCGTCGCTGGGGTTTCCCCAGCCCCACCGGCTTCAGCCGGGCATTCCGCGAGGTCTACGGGATCACCCCTACCGAACACCGCACGAGCTCCCTGGGGGGCCGGCGGCACGCAGGGGACGGAAACACAACACGAACTCTCCGCTGACGAACTGCACCGTGTTCTGCCGGTAATTTCGTGCTCACCCCGACAGAGCGGAGAGGCCGGTGAAGACGACGGCAGCGGGCGTCCGGTTCACGCCGGCCCTGCGCACGCTCACGGCTCTCCTGGGCGCGGGGGCGTTCGGTCTGGGGGCGCTCGCGGTCTTCGCGACCTCGAACGGCACCGGCGCGGCGGCATTGATCGTATTCGGGGGCGTCCTGCTCCTCCTCGCCCTGCTGGGCAGCCATGTCGAGAGCCTTGAGTTCGGAGGGGCCACCCTGAGGCTCCGGGCCGCCGCAGCGGAAAGGTTCGCACTGGCGGAGGAGTCCGAACGGCAGGGCGACATCGCCGCGGCTCGTCAGCTGCGTGCGGAGGCGAGGACCCTACTGGACGCCGCCGGTCCCATCGCCGCCGACTACAGCTCGGTGCGGGGGTCCATGCGCCCCGGAGCCGCCCGCACCCAGGCCTTGGAAGAGGTGATCGCCCGTGCGCGCCGCTTGGCACAGGGGCAGTCCTTCGAGTCGGCCGAGGTCTTGCGCTGGCTGCGGGAAGGCACGGACGAAGAGCGCATCACCGCCCTGGCCATGATGCAGGCCAGGCCTGAACTGCGGAACTTCGAAGCCACCCTCGCCGCCATCACGGACCCGCGCACTCCCTTCGAGCAGTACCACGCCCTGCGGCTCGCGGTGCAGATGGTCGACGAACTCGAACGGGGTCAGGCCAAGAGGCTGGCGGAAGCAGTAGAGAGGCAGAGAGGCATGCGCTTCCGAAGGGACGCGGATCGCGCGCGGCTTCGCGAGGAGATCCTCCGGAAGGTGCGCGGGCGCACGTAGGCGCGGTGGCGTGCCGATGTGGTGGGACACCCAGACACCCAGACACCCGGAAACGCGCAGCGCGTACGTCACCACGCCCGGCTTCGTACGGCCGGTACACCCACCCCGCCAGGCCGGTCGTGGTCCACTGCCGGGGCCCGGCGATCTGCGGGGTGACGCCGCCGCGGCAGGCGTCACCTCACGTCGGGTGCGTTCTCCTGGGCGGAGTTCACGGAGGCCGGCTGAGCCGGATCGCCCGCGGGGGCGGCGGCGCGCAGCGCCGCTTCGACCCGGCGGTTGCTGGTCAGGGATGCCGTGACGGCCGTCATCGCCAGGAGGAGGACGGCGGCGGCGTAGAGAGGGGTGCGGATGTCGGCGGTGGCCAGCCAGCCGCCCAGGAATGCCCCGATGGGGGCGGCGCACATGGCCAGCATGCGGGAGGTGGAGGCGACCCGGCCCATCAGGTGGGCGGGGACGATCGCCTGCCGGAGCGAGGGCGCGAGCACCATGGTGGCGCCCATTCCGGCCCCGCAGACGGCGAGCGCCGACCCGGCCACGTACGGGTTCGGGGCTGCGGCCAGGCCCAGGATGGCAAGGCCCTCGATGGCGGCCGTGCAGGTCAGTGCGGTGCCGGTGCCGAGTCGTCGGCCGAGGCCGGAGGCGATGCCCGCACCGAGCAGGCCGCCGGTGGCCTCCGCGGTGAGGAGCAGGCCGAAGCCGTAGGTGTCGATGCCGAGGCGCTCGTGCGCGAAGAGGGCGAGGACGGTCTCCACGGCGAGGAAGGCGACGTTTCCGACCGCCGGGCGGAGTGCGAGCCCGAGCAGCACGCGGTCCCGGAAGACGTACGCGGCGCCGGCCCGCGCCTGCCGGAGCAGCGACTCGCGGACCTCCGGCACGGGCCGGGGCATGGCGGGCAGCGTACGCACGAGCAGAGCGGAGAGCAGGAACGACACCGCGTCGGCGAACAGCGGAACCGCCCGCCCGAGCGCGAGCAGTGCGCTGCCCGCCGGCGGCCCCGCAAAGCCGGACATCGCGGTCTGGGCGCTGCGCAGGCGAGAGTTGGCACGCTCGAGGAGTGCGGGGTCGCGGGCGAGCAGATCAGGCAGATAGGCCGTGGCGGCCGTGTCGAAGAAGAGTCCGCCGAGGCCGAGCAGGAAGGCGACGGCAGCGAGCAGGGGAATGCTCAGCACGTCGAGCACGGCCGCCGCCGCGGGTATGCCGAGCAGCACCACACGTGCCGCGTCCGCGAAACACATCGTGCGCCGGCGGTCCCAGCGGTCCACCAGAGCACCCCCGAGCACCCCGAACAGCAGCCACGGCAGCGTCCCGGCGGCCGTGACGACGGCGAGCGCCATCGGATCCCGCGTCAGCGTCAACGCGAGCAGCGGCAGCGCGGCGTGCGTCACCCCGTCACCGAGCGAGGAGATCGTCTGCGCCGTCCAGAGCCGTCCGAACCCGGCCGGCAACTTCCTTTTGTCCTGGTTCACTTGGAGTCTCCCTCCGTCCGCTCGCGCGGCGCCGGCCGGAACAGCGCGAAGGCGAGGGACACGTCCGGCAGGGACGGATCGGAGAGCTCCCGGTACTCCTTCGCCAGCGCCTCCAGCCGTGCTCCCAGCTCGGCGAACTGCTCCTCGGTGAGCCGCAGATGCGCCATCCCCACGTGTCGTACGCCGTCCGCCGGCGACGCCTCCAGATCCGCCACCGCATGCCGCATCAGCACGTCCGGCTGCCCCGCCCCCGTCTCCGGCAGCACGATCGACCGCGCGGCCATCGCGTAGTACCGCTCGGTGGCTCCCCGCACCTTCCGCGTCCGGACCACCTTGACCAGGCCGGCTCGCTCCAGCAGCCGCATGTGGTAGCTGGAACTCCCCTTCGCGAGCCCGACCCGCTCGGCGATCTGCGTGATCGTCGCCGGCTCGAAGCGGAGCACGGCCATGATCCGGTGACGCGTGAGATTGGAGACGGCGCGCAACTGCTCGTCAGAGGTGACGTGGAACGTCTCTGGAAGATCATCGTTAGGCATGCGAGTAATGGTCAACGACTCTTGACCATTACGCAAGGGGTTTCTCCTCGGAACCGGCGTACGGCACCCACGCGTTGGTCGGCGAGCCGCTCGTGCGCACCGAGGCCGCGACCGGGTGCGGCAGGGCGCTCGGCGCTCTCGCGTCGTCCGCCGGGTGAGGGGATTCCCGCGCGGGCGCCAAGGGCCGTGCGCTGCACGTGCGGGCCACCGGAGCCCGCTACTTGATCACTCGTCACGGTGGACCTCCCGCAGGTCTGACACGCGTCGGTGTCGCGGTCGGCGATCGTGAACCCATGCGCCTCCGCCACACCGCACCCGTCCTCCTCGTCGGCCTCCTCCTCGCCGTGACCGGCTGCGTCGCCGTACCCGGTACCCCGCCGACAGGCCCGGCCCGGCCACCTGCAGGCCTCGCCCCCGCCGACGACCGGCCGCCCACCCCGCTCCCTCGCGACTGGCCGGTGCCCGACCAGGGCACGCCCCGGGAGGCACTCGACACCACCGACCCCGTCCCCGGCAGCCCGAGCGTTCCGCCGGAACGAGGCCGAAAGCCTCACGGTGCGCCCGCCGCCGAGCCCGCAGCCCGCCCCGGGTCCGCCGGGCGACACGACTCCCCCCGGCGGCAGGCGCAACCGAAGGCCGCCAGGCCGGCCAAGAGGCCGCACCGGACGTCGACGGCGACGAAGCCGAAAGGCGGCACTCGGACCCGTCCGGCCGCCGGGCCGGCCGACATGCGCCGGCTCTGCCACGAAGCCGAGCGCATCCAGGTGCCCTACGGAGTCCCCGCCCTCTGCCGCAGCCAATACGGCCGCTGACGCCTGCCGTCGAGCGCCGGACTCGACCAGCGCCGGCCTGCCGGGCGGTGTCTCGCCGAGCCGCGCGCAGGCACTCCGGTGCCGAAGGTGTCAGCCGCGTACCGCCATCGCCGTCTCCCGCAGTGCGGCCACCAGGCGCACGAGCGGAGGCTGCCCTCCGGCGGTCTCCCGGACTGCGGCATGGATCGCGCGGACCGGTTCCGGGGCGCGTACCTTCCGGACGATGACACCGGGGTGGCGCTGGGCGGCCAGTCCCAGCAACGGGACCAACGCGACTCCGAGTCCGGCGGCGACGAATCCCTGAGCGGTCGCGTAGTCCTCGCTGTCCACCGCGAACCCGGGACGGAAGCCCGCCGCGGCACAGGCGTCCAGGACCATGTCCAGGCAGGGGCCGGGCCGGTCGCCGCCCACCCAGGGCTCCTCGGCGAGGTCGGCCAGGTCGACGACGCGTCTGGCCGCGAGCCGGTGGCCCTTCGGCAGCACGACGCGGTAGGGATCGTCGAGCAGGTGGACGAGGCGCAGACCGGCGTGGGCCGCCCCTCGGAGCCGTACCACCACCGCGACGTCGGCCCGGCCCTGGAGCACCTCCTGCACGGGATCGTCCGGGTCGGTCATGCCGAGGTCCAGGCGTACCCCGGGATGACGGGCGCGGAAGGCGGCGACGGCCGGCGCCACCAGGCGCGCTCCCGCCGTGGCGAAATAACGGACCGTCAGGTGTCCGCTCCGTCCCGCCAGTAGGTCGTCGAGCGCGGCCCCGGCCTCCGCCACCTGCTGTTCGATGACGGCGGCGTGCTCTGCCAGCAGACGACCGGCCGCCGTCGGCCGAACGCCCCGTCCGACGCGTTCGAGCAGTGTCGTCCCTGTCTGCCTCTCCAGGGCCGCCACCTGTTGGCTGACGGCCGAGGGAGTGCAGGCGAGGGTCGTGGCGGCTGCGCTGACCGAACCGCCGTCGACCACTGCGCGGAGCACCTGGAGACGTCGCAACTCAAGCATGTAGTCCACCTTAAAGGTCCTGAAGAACATTTCACTTGTCCTGTCGGATCCTCGGCGGGCACCGTTCGTACGACCACACCGACGGAAAGTCCGGACGAACGAAAGGCAGGTGCCCTGTGGTGCGCATGGCCGTTCTCGCCCTGCTCTGGGGATCAAGCTTCCTGTGGACCAAGCTCGCGCTGCGCCACGGCCTCTCCCCGCTGCAGGTCACCGTGCTGCGCTCCGTCCTCGGGGCCGCGGTACTTCTCCTCCTCGCGCGCGCCGCCCGCCAACGGCTGCCCCGCGGCGGGCGGACCTGGTTCCGCCTCGTCGTCGCGGCCCTCCTCTGCAACACCCTGCCCTTCTTCCTGGCCGCGCAGGGGGTGCAGACCGTCGACTCCGGGCTGGCCGGGGTGCTCAACGCGACGACACCGCTCTGGTCCCTGGCGATCGGGATCGCCCTCGGTACGGAGCGCGGACGCCGGCCGCTCCGCCTGGGCGGACTCCTGCTGGGATTCGCGGGCGTCCTGCTGATCTTCTCGCCGTGGCAGGGGAGCGGCGCTGCGGCGAGCGGTGGAACCTTCGGCTGGGGTGCGCTGGCCCTGCTCGGCGCGGCCGCCAGCTACGCGGTGGCTTTCGCCTACATGGGGCGCGTGCTCTCCGACACCGGAACCGAAGCGCTCGCCCTCTCCGCCGCCCAGTTGAGCGCCGCCGCCGGCCTCAGCGCACTGGCGCTGCCCGCGGACAGCGGCACGACCGCCGGACTCAACCTCCAGGCACTCGCCGCCGTCACCGTCCTCGGCGTCTTCTGCACCGGGCTCACCTTCCACCTCAACTACCGCCTGATCGCCACCGAGGGCGCCACCAGCGCCGCCACCGTCGGGTACCTGCTGCCCGTCGTCTCGACCGCTCTCGGCGCGCTGGTCCTCGGCGAGCCCCTGGGCCTGCGGACCGTCACGGGGATGGTCGTGGTGCTGGCCGGAGTGTTCCTGACACGAGGGCATCGTGAACGACCGAGCACCGGGAACTCGCCGGCGGCGTCCCAGCCCGTCGCGACCGCCGATCGACCTGCAGCAAGAAAGGCGCCGCGCTCTCTGCGGCAGAACTGAGAGCACGCGGTGTCATGGCAGATGACAGCACCAGTGCGTTTCGGACGGGCCGGACGGGGCTCATCAGCCAGACGAGCCCACGACGCATGGACGGGCGACACAGCCGGGGCCGGCCGGGCTCAGTTCACCGGCATGCCGATACCCGGCAGCCACAGGCGGCCGTGGTCGTTGACCGTCAACTCCCAGGCCACCAGCTCGTCCGGGCATACCGAACCACGGCTCCTGACGTCGGCGACCAGCAGCCGGGCCGCCGACCGCGCCGCCGCGGGATCTTCGTCGGCGAACACCGCCCGCCACCAGCCTCCGTCGCGCACTTGCCAGCCGCGCTCCCGCATGGTCTCCTCCAGGCCCGGCTGTTCGGCCGTGTCCCGGTGGTCCACCATCAGTGACAGCTGCCCGCGGTCCTGGCTGTATCCCACCCGCAGGTGTCTGGGCCAGTCCCGCGCGCACCCCACGACGAAGGACGCCCAGTCACCAGGTACCTGTACCGGCAGCTGCTCCATCCACGAGTCCAGGAGCAGTTCGAGCGAGGCTTCCAGGTGCTCCCAGGACGCGGCCGTGTGGTGCCCGTCCCAGCGGAAGGCCGGCCAGCGGTGCTCCGGGCCCCGGTGCAGCAGCCAGAGGTAGGGGAGGGCGTCGAAGCCGTGCGGCTGCTCCGGGCGCCAGCCGATCGACCCCGACTCCAGGGCGGTGTGCTCGCGTCCGTGCAGGTTCGACGCCGTGTGCACCGAGAGCGTGGCGCCTTGCGGGCCGCCGGCCAGCAGCACCACGTGCCGCCCGGTGTGCCAGCGCACGCTGGGGCCGGCGGCCGAACCGCCGTACAGCGTCGGCTCGCCGAGCTCGGCCGCCACCGCCTCGTACACCGGCCGCAGCGCCTCCCGCCGGGCGGCGCGGCCGGACGCGGGCGGGGCGACGAGCACGGCAGGCGCGTCCAGATGCGCTTCCGGGCGGTCGTACAAGGCGCGGGCGTGAGCGGCAGCGCTCGTCGGACCGGGGAGGGAGGGGGACATGCCGGTGATCATGGCGCCATCGTGCCAGGCGGACCCGCCCGTCCGGTGGGCGACCTCGCGCACGAGGAGGCCACGGGCCTTGGGAGGCGCGAGACCTGGCCGCCCGAGGGACTGGCGGACGCGGACGGACGGTCGAGGTCCAGAAGCGTCGATCCGGGCGGCCACCGCCCGCAGCGCGGTGACGTACGGACCCGGCCGGCCCTCCCATGCGGGCGGCGTGCCCGCGTGGACGGTGAGAGCCGGCTCGGCTCCCGACCCGGCGCTCCGTGAACGGCCGGCCGTCACCGGCGACGAAGCCACGGTCGGCGACGGCGAGGCCGGCGTCATCAGCGAAGTCCGGCTGCGTCCCGTCCGCAGACCAGGGTGATCGTCCGGCTCGCCACGGTGGCGGGGCGGGGGATCGGCTCGGGAATCCCCGGCCGGGTGGGATGGTCCTCCGTCGTGCAGACTGAAGGGGTGACGGAAACCGGCCGGGCGACGGTCCGGCGCCTGGAGCGGACGATCCTCGAACTCCTGGAGCGCCGCGCTCCCGATGCGTCGATCTGCCCCTCGGACGCGGCGCGCGCGGCGTACGACGGGGATGACGACGGCTGGCGCGCCCTCATGGATCCTGCCCGGCTGGCGGCCCGCCATCTCGTGGACGCCGGTGAGGTGGAGATCACCCAGTCCGGCCGACCCGTCCCACCGGGGGAGGCCCGGGGGCCGATCCGCATCCGGCGCGCCCGCTGAAATCCGCGCGCAGCGTCGGACGAGTCTCGGCCGGCACGGGCCCGGGCCGGCTCACACGGCGGGAGTGTGGCGCGCTGCTCCGCGGGCGCGCTCGTCGGCAGGAAGCAGCACTGCGTCGGCGCCGGTCAGGGTGAGAACGCGCATCGGCCCTTCCTGAAGGCCGCTGAGCACGAGGCGGCTGCCGCTCTTCGCGAGACGGCGCTGCAGTATCAGCAGAAAGTTCAGGCCGGAGGAGTCCATGAAGGTCACCTCGGCCAGGTCCAGGCACAACGGTGCGCCGTGGGGCGGAGCCAGGCGGGTGGCTTCCTCGAGGGCGGGGCAGGACGCCAGGTCCATCTCGCCCGACACGGTGACGACCGTGCCGGCGGGGCCTTCGCGGGTGGTGATGACGAGATCGTTCATGGTTCGCCCCTCTCTTCAGGGGTCGAGCCCAACGCACCCCGGCTGCGGGGTGCCAGGAGCGTGACGTGGGGTCACGCACAGACCAGCAAGACCACCCGAACCGCGTCCCGGCCCTCCGCAGAGAGCCTGCGCGGGCGGCTCGGGGTCTCCTACCAGACCAGGCTGGTGTCTCCCGAGCTTCCCACACACCGCCGCCGCGCGGCCAGGCCGTGTCTCGTAAGGAGCCGCTGTCCGGTCCGGCAGCAGCCCCGGTCGGGTGTGCATGTTCACACCCGTGCTCAGGCCGTGCCAAGGGCGTATGGTGTCCGACCTCTGAGCGCGGGGGGACCCGACGACCGGGACACGGGCCGCCGGGGAATCGCGAACCGCCCATCGACGTTGCCCCAATATGGGTGATTCCTCCGGTAAAAGCCATGAAGAGTCCGATTCCGCCGATCTCGAGACCGTCCGCGCCCGCCTCGAGGCCGACCGCGCGGACACCCTCACGCGGGCAACCGCACTGAGCCGCGACTTCGACGGGATCGTCGCGGCGAACGCCCTGATCGCGGTCGACGACGAGCACGACCCCGAAGGGGGCACCACCGCCTTCGAGAGGGCCCACGTGGCCGCCCTGATGGCGCGAGCGCGTGAACACCTGGAAGAACTGGACCGGGCCGTGGAACGGCTTGAACAAGGCACGTACGGTCTGTGCGAAGAATGCGGGACGACGATTCCGCCGGAACGCCTGGAGATCCGGCCCGCGGCGACCACCTGTGTCCGCTGTGCGCGGGCCGGCCGCCGGTAGCGGCCGCGCCCTGCCTGACGCCGGCCGGCCGCCGGCGCATCAGGACCCCCCTCACTCGAGGCGGCGGCGATCCTCTTCACTCCACGCCTGGGTGTCCCGGGGCTCGACGTACGGTTCCTCGTCCTCGGGATGTCCGGCGGCTATGGCGCGCTGTTGTACGAGATCGGCGTTGAACTTCAGGCCCAGGAGCACGGCGAGGTTGGTGATCCACAGCCAGACCAGGAAGATGATCACGCCGGCCAGGGTGCCGTAGGTCTTGTTGTACGAGCCGAAGTTGGCGACGTAGAACGCGAAGCCCGCCGAGGCGCACATCCAGATCGCCAGCGCCAGGAAGCTGCCCGGGGTGACCCATGTGAAGCCGTGGCCCTTCGCGTTGGGCGCGGCCCAGTACAACAGGGACACCATGACCGTGACCAGCACCAGCAGCGCCGGCCACTTCGCGATCGACCACACCGTCATGGCCGTGTCTCCCACCCCCAGGGCGGCGCCCGCCTGCCGCGCCAGACCGCCGGTGAACACCACGGTCAGCGCGCTCGCGACGGCCATGACCATGAGTGCCAGGGTGAGGCCGAGCCGCAGCGGCAGGACCTTCCACAACGGGCGGCCCTCGGGCATGTCGTAGACGGCGTTCGCGGCACGGATGAACGCCGCGACGTAGCCGGAGGCCGACCAGACGGCGACGACCAGGCCCACGACCGCCAGCAGCGAGCCGATGCCCGCGTTGCCCTGCAGTTCCCGGACCGCGTTGCTGATCACATCACGCGCGGCGCCCGGCGTGAGCTTCTGGAGGCCGTCCAGGACCTGCCTGGTGGCCGACTCGCCCGCGATCCCCAGCAGCGACACGAGGACCAGCAGGCCGGGGAAGAGGGCCAGCACTCCGTAGTACGTCAGCGCCGCGGCCCGGTCTGCCAGCTCGTCGTCCTTGAACTCCTTGAGCGTCCCGCACAGCACCGCCTTCCACGCGCGTCCGGGCAGCTCCGTCGGCCCGTCCGGTGCCGGTTGCCCGGTCCGCCGGACCGGCCCGGCGGCCTCACCGGGCTCCGGGGCCGGCGGCCGATGCTCGTTGCCCTGCTTCGGTGTCTTCACGGGCCTCATGGACGACGCCTTTCCCCTCCGCCTATTGCCATGCACGTCGGTGTACGACCGGCGGCCGACCGTTTGCGCCCCCCGGTTCGGGCCGCTGTCCCGTCGACCCGTAAGCGCAGGTCCGACCGAACAGCTCGGCGTAGCCAGGAGGAAGTTGGTGGAGGATCCGCGTGGTGAGCTCGCGGCCGGCGAGGCGCGCGACTGCGCCGAGGACGGCTTCGGCGTTCCACCGCGTCGTGGCGAGGCTGCCGTCGAACTCCCCGGCAAGGGTCTGGATGAATTCCGCGGGCTCGAGGGGGGCGAGAGCGGGGACCTGCGCGGCGAAGAGGCCGGCTGCTTCGGCCGGCAGGCTCCCGGCGAGCTCGACGCGCTCGTCACCGACGAGCTGCTGTCCGAGCGCGACGAGAACGGGTCTCACCACCGCCTCGGCATGTTCGCGAGTGGGAAACGCGCCGTCGTAGCGGACCTGCTCGAGCAGCTCGGCAAGGGAGACGGGGCGGGTCTTCGTGGGAGACGTGGCGACGGCCGGGACGGCATACAGGGTCATGATCGTCTTTTGGCCGTTCCGGAGCGGTCCAAACCGACCCGAAAGAGCTACCCCCTGGCCCGCGAGAGCACCGGGCGCCCGGGCGTCCGCGCGGGCGGGGGACGTGGAGCGAGTGGCGCGGGGCGCGCGGGGTAGGCGGAGGACCCGTCGCCTCGGAGGTGTTCGGTGCTCGCCGGTCCTCTGCTCGGCGTCCGACCGATCCGAGGGGACGCCGCGACATCCGACGAACGCGCTGGACGAAGGAAGTAGGCATGGATATCACGGGTCTTGTCAGTGCTCTGCTGATCGGTGCGGTGGTCGGCACGCTGGGCCGTCTCGCACTGCCCGGCCGTCAACACATCGGCGTCCTCTGGACGTTGGTGGTCGGCGTGGCGGCCGCGTTGTCCGGGTCGCTGCTCGCCGCCCTCACCGGGGTCGGCGAGGCAGCTGCCGGTGACTGGCTCGAAGTCGGCCTTCAGGTCGTTCTCGCCGCGCTGGGCGTCGCGGGCCTCTGCAAGTGGTTCGCGAAGAGCATGGACGCCCGCTGACCCATGCCTCGGGCTCAACCGCCCGCCAGCCGGGCAGGCAGGAGCGAGGACGCGAAGTCCGGGCGGGGGCACCGATGAAGCGACTATCGGTACCCCCGCCCGGACTGGCCGCTGCGGCGCCACGCCGGACTTGACCCGGTCGGCCACGCGGGGCCTTGCCCTGCGGTACGAGGGCCTCAGATCCGTCCGCGCGCCAGGCGTGTCAGGGGGCCCGTCGGCGGCTTGGCCGTCGTCCGGCCGACCGCGAAGGCAGCGCTCGCCACACCGACGACTCCGGCGGCGGCGCCGGCTGCGATCATCTTGCGGTTCTTGATGGCCGTCCATGCGGTGCCCGCCGCCGAAGCGAACTTGGCGGCGTTGGCCGTGATCGCCTGCTGTCCGCTCTGCAGACCTACGGAGGCCATGCGTGTGACGCGCTGCCCGGCCTCACCGACGGCCTCCGCGCCGGAGGCGGCCGACTTCTTCGCCTGCTGCGCGCCGTTCTCGGCGTCGGCGGCCCGGGAGCGCCCCGTAGAGGTCCGCGACGTCACCGTCTTCTTCGCGGTGCCCGCCGCCGCCTTGGTACTTCTCGATCCGCCACCGGTGCCGCTCTTGGCACGGGAGTTGCTCGCAGAGGTGTTCTTCCGGTCGTTCTCTTCCGTACTCATGTGACTCCTTGTGTCCGGTCGTGCCGAGGTCAAACGGTCCGTCAGTGCGGTCATGGGCGAGGCGGCAGGAGGGATCCCAGGGGCCCGAGGTCGAGGTTCAGATCGCCCATGGTCAGCCCGTAGCGGTCACACAGCTCCTCCATGCGCTCCTCGAGGATCATCAGCGTCAGCCCGATGCGTTCCTCCTGGTCACCGTCGAGATCGCCCTCGTCCACGCGATGGAGCGCGGTGCGCTCCATCAGCTGTCGCAGCAGCTCGACGATGGTGAGCACCAGCTTGATGAGATCGCGTTCGACGGTGTCCGGGTCGGTCCGGAGGCGCTGGTCGAGGTGCTGGCGCCCCGGCGGCGTCCTCTCGTGGCCGCTCTCACCGCCCATCGTGTGTCACCCCCTCCTGCGACGGCCCCGCCACCCTCCGGCTCTGGGCGGGGGAGTGGCGCGGCTGACACAGCGGCGCCGGCGCGTCGCCCGTGATGGAGCGGATCACGGCCCGCAGATTGATGTGCACCAGGTCCACGTCCGCGATCGTCAGAACCAGGTCGCCGGTGAGGACCGCGCCGCCGTTGAGGAGCCGGTCGAGGAGATCGACGAGGGCGACCTGCCGGCCGTGTCCGGGCTCCTGCCCGGTCAGGGGAACGCTCATGCCGGCTCCTCTGCGCCGACGGCAGCCGGGCCGGCGAACGAGTAGGGAGCCCAGGGGCCGGTGACCTCGACCACGACGCCCGATGCGGGATCGGACAGGGCGGCGATGTCGGCGCGGAAGACGTCCAGGCTCGCCACCGGGACGAGGTAGGCGTCGTTCGCCACGTTCTCGCCGCGCCCCGCTGACCATTCGTTCTGCTGAGGGCGGTGGACCGCGCGGGCGGAGGAATGCCTTTCCGCCAGCCGGACCGCGGCGTCCGCCGCTTCGGAGGCCGCCCGGTACACATCGTCAGCTGCCCGGCGTTGCGCTCGCCGGCGCTGGAGGTAGGCACGCCCGGGGCTGTCCGTTCCCTCTCCGGCGGCCAAGGACTTGGGGCCGGACTCCGCAGGGGCAAGGGCGTACACCTTCACACCCATTTCCGCGTGCGCGTGGAGCCTGTGCAGCAGTCTCTCGAAGGAGACCTGACGGTCGCTGAGCATCCCGACGACACCTGCCTCGCCGCGATAGACCGTGGCCAGGCGCAGGGGCAGCACGGTCGCGCGGGAGAAGGCCGCGTCGACGACGGTGTGGTGCGCGCGGGCGATCGACTCCAGCCGATCGAGGTCTTCCAGCTGGGCCGGGAGGGTGTCCTCCGCGAAACGGAGGGCGTCGACGGGTGAGACGAGCGCGGTGAGGCCCCCCGGACCCGCGACGCGGCACACGGCCGCCCCGTCGATGCCGGTGACCTGCGAGGCCACGTCGTCGAGCTCGGCCCCGCCCGCTGCGACCGCGTACACGTAGAGCAGTACTCGATCGGTCATCAGGGCTCCCCTCGGTCACGGCCGCCCGCGGCCCGGGCCGATCGGGCGTCGGTCTCGGCAGCTTCCGAGCCGACGGGCAGACCGGCGGCGGCCCGCAGTTGGGCGATCTCGCTTCGCAGCCGCTCGTTCTCCTCGCTGAGCGATGTCTGCGGGGCGGGGTCCGTCACCCTCGCCGTCGACGACAGCGAGGGATCGTGCTCCCACCAGTCGATCCCCATCTCCTTCGCCTTGTCGACGGAGGCGACCAGGAGACGGAGCTTGATGGTGAGCAGCTCGATGTCCAGCAGGTTGATTTGGATGTCACCTGCGATCACGATGCCCTTGTCGAGCACCCGCTCCAGAATGTCGGCCAGGTTCGCGCTGGAACCCTGCCCGGTGTGCGCCGGCGCGCTTCGTGCGGGCGGCAGTCGGCCGGCGAAGGGATCGGACATGTCTCCACCTGTCTTTCAGCTGGCCGCTCGCTCACGCGCCCGCGGTACGGCGGCGGCGGGAGGAACGGCGAGCGGGCTTGTGCTGCTCCTCGTCCTCGGGCAGGTCAGCCGGGTCATCCTCTTCGTGGAGGTTCTCGTCCGGCTCCGGCACGCTCTCCTCCTCCTCGTCGTCCTCCTCGTCGTCCTCTTCGACGTCCTCGTCCTCTTCGGTGCCGTCGTCGCCGACGGGCCCCTCGTCGCCGACCTCGTCGTCAGCCGTCTCGTCGTAGGCGTCCTGTTCGGCGGCCGGGTCCTCGTCGTAGGCGTCCTCGACGTCATCGAGGTCCTCTTCGTCATCGTCGTCATCGAGGTCCTCTTCGTCCTCGGCCTCGTCGGGGTACTCCCCGCCGTCGGGCTCCTCGGCCGCCCGGTCCTCGTCCGCCTCGCTACGGGCGGCGTCCTCCTCGTGTCGGTCCTCGCCGTTCTCGGCCTCGTCGTCGTACCGCTCTTCCTCTCCGCCGGGCTGCTCTTCGCCTTCGGCCTGCTCCTGCTCGACGGCCTCGTCGTGGCCGACGACGACGTCGCCGTCGCGGATCTCGCCGCGCCAGCCGTCGGTGGCTTCGCCGCGCAGCATGATGAACTTGCGGTAGAGCTTCAGGTCGAGCCGAGCACGCCGGCCTTGGGCACGCCAGATGTTGCCGGTCTTCTCGAAGAGTCCCTTGGGGAAGTACTCCAGGACCAGCAGTACCCGGGTCAGGTCGTCGGTCACTGCATGAAAGGTCACGACGCCCTTCACCGTGCCCTTGGCGCCCTCGGTGGTCCAGGTGATCCGCTCGTCCGGGATCTGCTCGGTGACGTTCGCCTTCCAGCTGCGGGTGGACTTGGCGACCTTGACCTTCCAGTTGCTGGTGGTCTCGTCCGCCTTCTCGACGCTCACCACGCCCTTGGCGAACGTGCTGAACTCCTGGAACTGGGTCCACTGGTCGTACGCCTCGCGCACCGGGACGCCGACATCGATGTCCTCGACGATCGTCACGCTCTTCGACTTGCCGCCGCCCGACTTGCGTCCCTTGCCGAACAAACCCTTGACCTTGGTCTTCACCGACTCCTTCAGATGCGTGGCGGCCCCGGTGACCGCGGCCTGCGCGGGCGACCTGCCCTCGGCGAGCGCCTGCCCGCTCTTGGCAAGCCCCTTCATACCTCCGCCGGCCGTCGATCCGGGCTGCGCGAGCTTCGCGACGCCCTCGCCCAGCCGGGATCCCCACTGCGTGACGGTGTGCTCCGCACGGGCGCGCAGGTACTGCTGCAGTTCGTCCTTGAGTCGTTCGGCCGCCGGGCTCGCCAGCACGTCGGCCTTGACCTTGCCGAAGGTGGACTCAGGCATTGCCGTCCTCCCCCTTGCGGGTGGTCGATGTGGTCCGCTTCTTCGCGGAGCCGTTCCTTCCGCCGGCTGACTTGGCCGGGCTCGAGGCACTTGCGCTCGTCCGCTTGCGGGCGGGTGAGCCCTCGCGGGCGCCCTTGGTGGTCGAGCCGGCCTTCTTGGCCGTGGCGGCCCGCGGGCTTCCGCCTCCCGACGTGCGTCCCCTGGCTGAGCCCTCACGCGCTGCGGGACGCCTCGCGGCCTTTCGCGGCTTGTCGTTCTCGGCGTCCCGCGCCTCCTCGGCGTCGTCGACGCCGTCCTCTCCGTCGTCGACGACGTCCGCGGCATCGTCCTTCTCGTCCGAGCGCGGCTCTTCCAGAGCCCGGGTGCGCTCGGCGAGAGATTCGGCCAGACCGGTCGCCCGCTGAGTCAGAGCCTTGGTGGCGGCCGACTTCGTCGCCTCGACCAGTTCTCGGCGGACCTGGTCGTTCAGTCCGCTCAGTGCAGGCGTGTTCGCGACCAGCTTGCCGATCTGCCGCGGGTCGAAATCGAGCTTCTTGCCCGCCAGGAACATGCCCAGCCCCACAGCCAACTTGGCCTTCTTCGTGCGGCCGAGCAGATACCCGCCCACCACGGCGACAGCGATCTTCGCGTTCTTCGTCATGATATGTACACCTTTGTCTCTCCCGTCATGGTCGCGTAGATGGTCATGCGTCATGCGTCATGCGTCATGCGCCGCTGCGCGGCCGGCCTGGCGGAAGCTCTCGATCTCCTCCAGCCGGTCGAGGAGTTCGTCCTCCCGGCGGTCGTACTCGGCCTCGTCGAGCTCCCCGCTGGTCAACCGGCGCTCGAGGTCCTTCAGCTCCCGCATCACCGGCTCCGGGTCGTAGTACTCGCGCTCCGCCGCCGTGAGGACCTGGTCGACGACCCAGAGAGTGCCGCGCAGGGGAGCCAGCGGAAGGGTCACCAGGCTGGTGATGAGTCCCATGGAACACCTCCCCGATGGGCTCGTTCGTCGGGCCGTACGTCAGACGAAGCTGTAAGGCGGCAGCGGACCGGTGAACGCGAAGGTGTACGCGTCACCCCGGCGGTCGGCCTGCTCCTGCACGGCCTGCACGAACGAGTCGACCTCCTGCGAGGACACGAGGAAGGAGACGGAGAGCAGCGACGACGCGGTCGGCTCGCCGACGGACACGCGCTTCGCCCTGGAGGACAGCGCCTCCACCAAGCGCTGGGCCTCGGCGTCCCGGCGGGCGGTGACCTCGTTGGAGATGATCTCGCCCAGCTCCAGGCGCTCTTCGTGGGTACCGGCGCCGTCGCGGGTCCGCTCCCGCAACTCACGGACGCGATCGGACTCCTGGACGATCTCCCGAAGCAGGTCCTCCTCCTCGCGTGACACCTTGAGGTTGTACTCGAAGTGGCCTTCCAGTTCCTCCAACCGTGCCAGGTAGCCCTCGCCCTCCGCGTCCAGCGCCGAGGCGACCTCCGAGTCGTCGGGTGCCAGGAGACCGAAGCGCATCGGCAGGGTCGCGCCGTCCATCATGAGCGCCTCGATCACGCCCTGGTGGGCCTGGACGTCACGGCGCTTGGCCCGCAGTCCCGGCGGAGCGTCGCTGACGACCGCCGTGAGGGTGCCGCTGCGCACGGTCCGAAGCGGGGCCGCGGGTTCCCCGACCCCGAGGACGCCGTCGAGACGCAGCGGGTGACCGGCGGCGGTGATTCCGTAGACGTAGGTGGACATGGACTACTCCTCGCGGCGCTGGGCGGACTGACGGCTGGACGTGGACTTGCGGGCGGTGCGCTTGCGCGGCTGCTCCTCTTCCGGGTCGTCGCGCTTGCCCTGCAGGGAGTCGGTGAAGGCCTCGACGGCGCCGCTCAGTGCTCCTTTCGACTTCCCCTTCGCCCCGCTCTCGGTCACCTCGCCGACCAGGTCGGTGAGCTGGCTGGGAGCCTTGCGACCGCTTTCCAGGTCGAGGCGGTTACACGCCTCGGCGAACCGCAAGTAGGTGTCCACGCTTGCCACGACGACGCGGACGTCGATCTTCAGAATCTCGATGCCCACCAGCGAGACGCGGACGAAGGCGTCGATGACGAGGCCGCGGTCGAGGATGAGTTCGAGAACGTCGTACAGATTTCCGGAACCGCCGCCACTTCCCCGTGCGGCCGTACTGCCCTGCTGCTGAACGATGGTCATGTCGATCTCCTTCCGTGGATCCGGCCCAGACGACGGCGTGCCGCGTCTGCGCCCGTCTGATTCAGCGGCGGTCGATCTGGCCTCGGGCGTACCGTCGGCCTCGCTCGTAGGCGACGATCTCGCCGCCCGAGTCGAGTTCCACGTGGTACAGGGCCATCACGCTCATGGTGTCGGGAACCCTTTCGAGTTCGACGACCTCCACGTCCGCCGTCCACCCGCTGTCGGTGGCCTTGATGGCGGACACGGCCCCTGCCTGTCGTTGCAGGAGGTCACCGAGTTGTCGGCGGGCCTCGCGCATCACTGTGGTCAAGGACGGTCGCTTCGCCGGTGCTTCGCCGTCGTGCTTTCCGTTGTCGTCATCGTCTGTTGAGCTCATGCTCTCCACCTGTCACACCGGGAATGGCGGGAAGACCTCCCGAGCCGTCATCGGCGACTGCGGTTCGCCTGCCCGGCCACTTGACACGTATGCGTGTGCGATCGAACTCGGTGAGGGGCAGCGCGGAAGAGCCGCTTGCTCCGGGGCTGAGGCGCGCCGCGTAGAGCTGTCTGCGAGCTGTCGCGGTGACGGTGCCCGTGCGGGCCTCGACCGCCGTCACGCGCTCAAGGGCGATGCGGCCTACCTGGCGACGGGCATCGGCGCGGGACCGGGTCGCCCACGGTGCCGAAGACCGCGCCCGTCATGGCCGGACCGGGACGGCGCGGCACGGGCGTGGCGTCGCGGGAGGCAGGGAGGGAAGGGTGCCGAGACGGCTCGGGTCCTGCCCGGTGGCGAAGACCGCGCCCGTGATCGCCTCGGCGAACGTCCCTACGACGAGGTCGGCCTCGCCCAGGTCCAGGGGGAGGCCGCGCAGGTCCGCCGCACGCCCCGGCATCGTGCCGGCCCGGGCGGCACGCGGTGACGGCGGGCTCTCGGGATCAGGTGGAGGCCCGGTCCCGCAGGGCCGTCTGCCAGGCGGGTGCCGGGATGCTCGGGGCCCGCTCGGGGCGGCGGCCGCCCTGGGCGAAGAAGTCGACCAGCGGCAGCAGCCCGGCCCCGACGGTGACCGCCTCGGGTCCGAGCGTGCCGAGCGTGATCTCCGTCCGGCCGCCGGGGTGGCGGAGCGCGTACGCGCGGGCGTACGCCGTCACGGTGGCGAGGAACCGGGAGCCGAGCTGGAGCCCGGCCCATCCGCCGACGAGGATCCGCTCCGGCTGGAAGAGGTTGATGAGGTCGGCCAGCCCGGCGCCCAGGTACTCGGCCGTCTCGTCGAGGACGGCGAGTGCGACCGTGTCCGGCACCGTCCCGGGCGACTCGGGCCCCTTCGGACGTTCTCCAGAGGCACCCGCCCCGAGCGTCGCGTGCCCGCCCGATCGCGCCCCGGACGTACCCGCCCCGAGCGTCGCGTGCCCGTCCGATCGCGCCCCGGACGTACCCGCCCCGAGCGTCGCGTGCCCGTCCGATCGCGCCCCGGACGTACCCGCCCCGAGCGCCCCGGAGGCACCCGCCCCGAGCGCCCCGCGCCCACCCGATCGCACCTCGGTCCCACCCACGTCAGGCACTTCGGCCCTGTCCGCGTCGGCCATGCCACCGGACCCGACGACCCCGGATCCCACGGCCCCGTACGCGTCGACCTCGGGCAGCCCCGGCCCGAGCGCTCGGGCCGCGGAGGGCTCCGGCGCGGCCGTCGCGGGGTCCGGGTACGCCGCCGCGAGCATCGAGGTCAGGGCCGTTTCCTCGTCCGCGCCGGCCGGGGGTTCGCCGCCCGCCTCCCGCCAGCGTTCGAGCAGCGCCTCCGCCCCGGCGTACGCCTCAAGGCAGCCCTGAGCGCCGCAGCGGCAGCGGCGCCCCCGCACCCGTACCGTCAGATGGCCCCACTCCAGGGCCTGCCCGGGCCCGAGGGGGTCGGGCACCACGCACGCGCCGACGCCGGAGCCGAAGAGCACGACCACGGCGCTGCGGGCCCCGCGGCCCGCGCCGAACCACATCTCGGCCTGGCCCAGTGTCTTGGCGCCGTTCTCGATCCGGTACGGGACCTCGGCCGGCAGGTCGACAGACTCGCGGAGCAGGCGCTCCAGCGGCACGGCGTCCCAGCCGATCGTCTGCCCGTGCACCACCGCCCCCGCCTCCGGCGTCCGCTCGACGATGCCGGGTACACCGATCCCGACGCCGAGCAGCCGTTCCGCGGACACCCCGGCCGTACGCAGCACCTCGGCGATACCGTCCCTCAGGTGGCCCACGACCACCGCGACCTCGTAGCGCGCGGTCCGCGGTCCCGAGGTGGCCAGCGGGCGTTCGGTGCGGGCGAGTTCGGTGAGCGCGAGGTCGAACAACTCGATCCGCACGCGGGTCTCGCCGATGTCCACGCCGATCATGCAGCCGCTGTCCTGCGCGATCCGCAGGAGGGTGCGCGGGCGTCCGCCCGCGGAGTCGACGCTGCCGGCCTCCTCGACGAGCCCTTCGGCGACCAGTTCGGCGACCACGTTGCTGATCGACCCCGAGGAGAGACCGGTCGCCGGACCCAGCATCAGCCGGCTCGTGGGACCGTCGAAGTAGAGCCTCCGCAGCACCGCCGTCCGGTTCTCGCGCCGCAGGTCGCGCACCGTGCGGCCACTCTTCGCGTGCACTCTCGTCCCCGTCCGTCGTAGTCGTCGGCTGCAACATACCCGCACGGCAAGCCTTGACGCGACTTTCTCATGGGGTTTAACTCACATCCTAAATTAAGCCGATGCGGCGGCGAGCGGTCCGGGCGCTCCCCCTGTCGGTACTCCCGCCTTCCCCGAAAGGGACCAGGAGCCATGCGCAGAATCAGAGCCGCCGTCACGGGTGCCGTCACCCTCTCCCTCGTCCTCACCGCGACCGCCTGTGGCGGCGGGGGAGAGGACGGCGGCGGCCAGGCGTCGAAGACCCTCACCTACTGGGCCACCAACCAGGGTTCGAGCCTGGAGGTCGACAAGAAGGTCCTCCAGCCCGAACTCGACAAGTTCGAGAAGGAGACCGGCATCAAGGTGAAGCTGGAGGTGATCCCGTGGTCCGACCTGCTCAACCGGATCCTCACCGCCACCACCTCGGGCCAGGGCCCGGACGTGCTCAACATCGGCAACACCTGGAGCGCCTCCCTCCAGGCCACCGGAGCCCTGCTGCCCTGGGACGAGAAGAACTTCGGTGCCATCGGCGGCAAGGACCGCTTCGTCGACTCCGCCCTCGGCTCCACCGGAGCCCCCGGACAGGAGCCGGCCGCCGTCCCGCTCTACTCGATGGCCTACGCCCTCTACTACAACAAGCAGATGTTCAAGGACGCCGGCATAGCGAAGCCGCCGACGACCTGGGACGAGGTCGTCGCCGCCGGCAAGAAGCTGAGCAAGGACGGCAAGTGGGGCATCGGGGTCGAGGGCTCCAACCTGTCCAACAACATCCACCAGGTCTTCGTCCTCGGCAAGCAGCACGGCGCGGACTTCTTCACCTCCGACGGCAAGCCCGACTTCACGTCCGACGGCGCAGTGGCCGCCGTCAAGCAGTACGTCGACCTGATGGCCGCCGACAAGATCGTCGCCCCGGGCAACGCCGAGTACGCCCAGAACCAGTCCCTGAGCGACTTCGCCAAGGACAAGACGGGCATGGTCCTCTGGCAGACCCCGTCCCAGACCTTCGCGTCGCAGGGCATGACCGAGGAGGAGTGGGGCGTCGTGCCCGCCCCCGTCCCGTCCGGCAACCTGGTCACCGGCACCGCCACGAACTCCATGGTCGCCGGCATCAACCTGGCGGTGTTCAAGAACACCAGGAACCGCGACGGCGCCCTGAAGTTCGTGAAGTTCATGACCAGCGACAACGAGCAGGTCCTCCTCAACAAGACGTACGGCTCGGTGCCGCCGGTCAGGACCGCGCAGAACGACCCGGCCTTCGCCGGCCCGTCCCTCGCCGTCATCCGCGACACCCTCGCCTCCAGCGCCGCGGCCCTCCCGCAGGTCCCGGAGGAGTCCCAGTTCGAGACGGTCGTCGGCACCGCCGTCAAGGAGCTGTTCGCCGACGCCGCCGCGGGCCGGCCCGTCACCACCGAGTCCGTCCGCGCCAAGCTCGACAAGGCCCAGCAGCAGATGCCGAAGAAGTAGGCAGCGGCACCATGACCCAGACCGCCGTCACCTCAGCAGCCGAGCCGGCGGTGCGCGAGGCCACACCCGGAGGGGCGCGCACCGCACGCCGCTCCGGGCGTGGCCGTCCCGCACTGCCCTACGTGCTCCTCCTGCCCGCCCTGATCCTCGAACTCCTCGTCCACCTCGTGCCGATGCTCATGGGCATCACCATGAGCTTCAAGGAGCTCACCCAGTTCTTCATCCGCGACTGGGCGGCCGCCCCCTGGTCCGGACTCGACAACTTCTCGGTCTCGCTCGACTTCGACGGGGCCGTCGGGCGGTCGCTGCTGAAGTCCTTCCTGACCACCTGCCAGTTCACCGTGCTCTCCGTCGGCCTGTGCTGGCTCCTCGGCACGGCCGCAGCGATCCTCCTCCAGGAGAACTTCCGCGGCAGGGGCATCCTGCGGACCCTCTTCCTCGTCCCGTACGCCCTGCCCGTCTACGCCGCCGTCATCACCTGGGCGTTCATGTTCCAGCGCGACAACGGCCTCATCAACCACGTCCTGCACGACCAGCTCGGCATCGGTGACAGCCCCGCCTTCTGGCTGATCGGCGACAACAGCTTCTGGGCCCTGCTCGTCGTCTCCGTCTGGAAGGGCTGGCCGTTCGCCTTCCTCACCGTGATGGCCGGACTGCAGAACATCCCCGGAGAGATGTACGAGGCCGCCGCCCTCGACGGGGCCGGCATCTGGCGGCAGATCCGGCACATCACCCTGCCGTCCCTCCGGTCCGTCAACCAGGTCCTCGTGCTGGTCCTCTTCCTGTGGACCTTCAACGACTTCAACACGCCGTTCGTGCTCTTCGGCGAGGCGGCCCCGGAAGCGGCGGACCTCATCTCGCTGCACATCTACCAGTCGTCCTTCCAGACGTGGAACTTCGGCACCGGCTCGGCCATGTCCGTGCTCCTGCTGCTCTTCCTGCTCCTCGTCACGGGCGTCTACCTCCTGCTCACCACCCGCGGAAGGAAGACCTCCGATGTCTGACGCCGCCCACGGGCGCGCGGCCCGGCCGCGCTCCCCGATGGCCCCGCCCCGGTCCTTCACCTGGACCCGCCGGATCGTCCTCACCCTCCTCACCGGCTTCGTCCTCCTGCCGGTGTACGTGATGGTGTCCAGCTCGCTGAAGCCGCTGGAGGACGTGTCGGGCACGTTCGAATGGATCCCGTCCGGGCTCACCCTGCGCCCCTACGCGGACATCTGGCAGACGGTCCCGCTCGCCGACTACTTCGTGAACTCGATCGTCGTCGCGGGCGCCGCCACGGTCCTGTCCGTGGCCGTCGCGATCTTCGCCGCGTACGCCGTCAGCCGCTACACCTTCCGCGGCAAGCGGGTGTTCACGGTCACCGTCCTGTCGACGCAGATGTTCCCCGGCATCCTCTTCCTGCTGCCGCTCTTCCTCATCTACGTCAACATCGGCAACGCCACCGGCCTCGCCCTCTTCGGTTCCCGCGAGGGCCTGATCCTCACCTACCTGACCTTCTCGCTGCCGTTCTCCATCTGGATGCTCACCGGGTACCTCGACTCGATCCCGCGCGAGCTCGACGAGGCGGCGAAGGTCGACGGCTGCGGACCGATCGGCGCGCTCTTCCGCGTGATCGTGCCCGCCGCCCGTCCGGGCATCGTCGCCGTCGCCGTCTACGCCTTCATGACCGCCTGGGGCGAGGTCCTGTTCGCCTCGGTCATGACCAACGACACCACCCGCACCCTCGCCGTCGGCCTCCAGGGCTACGCCACCCAGAACGACGTGTACTGGAACCAGGTGATGGCCGCCTCCCTCGTCGTCAGCGTCCCCGTCGTCGTCGGCTTCCTGCTCCTCCAGCGCTACCTCGTCGCCGGCCTCACCGCGGGTGCGGTCAAGTGACGTCCTTCTCTCCACCGAACTCGAAGAGGTCCCCCGTGTCCGTCCCCGTGTCCGCCCCCACCCCCGACACCGCCGGCGTCGTCCAGCCCGACCTGGCGGCCTTCCCACCCTCCTTCGCCTGGGGCACGGCCACCTCCGCCTACCAGATCGAGGGCGCCGTCGCCGAGGACGGCCGCGCCCCCTCCATCTGGGACACCTTCGCCCACACCCCCGGCGCGATCGACAACGGCGACCACGGCGACACCGCCTGCGACCACTACCACCGCTGGCCCGAGGACATCGCCCTCATGAAGGAGCTCGGCACCGACGCCTACCGGATGTCGATCGCCTGGCCCCGCGTCGTCCCCGGCGGAGACGGGCCCGTCAACGCCGCCGGACTCGACTTCTACGACCGGCTCGTCGACGCCCTGCTGGACGCCGGCATCACCCCCTCCGTCACCCTCTACCACTGGGATCTCCCGCAGGCCCTCCAGGACCGCGGCGGCTGGACCTCCCGCGAGACCGCCGAACACCTCGCCGCCTACGCCTCCGTCGTCGCCGCCCGCCTCGGCGACCGAGTCACCCGCTGGGCCACCCTCAACGAACCGCTCTGCTCCGCCTGGATCGGACACCTGGAGGGACGGATGGCCCCCGGCCTCACCGACCTCACGGCCGCCGTCCGCGCCTCGTACCACCTGCTGCTCGGCCACGGCCTCACCACGGCCGCCGTCCGCGCCGCCGCCCCCGGCGCACGGGTCGGACTGGTCACCAACCACTCCACGGTCGCGCCCGCATCCGGCCGCCCCGAGGATCTCGCCGCCGCCCGCCGCATGGACGGGCACAGCAACCGCTGGTGGCTCGACCCGGTGTACGGCCGGGGCTTCCCCGCCGACATGCGCGAGCTGTACGGGGTCGATCTTCCCGAGCGACCCGGCGACCTGGACACCATCGCCGCGCCGCTGGACTGGCACGGCCTCAACTACTACTTCCCGGTCACCGTCGCCGACGACCCGACCGGCCCCGTCCCGTACGCCCGCGAGGTGCGCCTCCCCGACGTGCCGCGCACCGGCATGGACTGGCAGATCGAAGCGGCCGGCCTCGAAAGCCTGCTGCTGCGCCTCACCGAGGAGTACGGCGTCCGCGAGCTGTACGTCACCGAGAACGGCTCGGCCTTCCCCGACACCGTCGGCCCCGACGGCGCCGTCCACGACCCCGACCGCACCCGGTACCTGGAGGGGCACCTCGCCGCCTGCGCGAGCGCCGTCCGCAAGGGCGCCCCGCTCGCCGGCTACTACGCCTGGTCGCTCCTGGACAACTTCGAGTGGGCGTACGGCTACGACAAGCGCTTCGGCCTCGTCCACGTCGACTACGCCACACAGGAGCGCACGGTGAAGACCAGCGGGCGCCGGTACGCCGAACTCATCCGCGCCCACCGGGAGCTGCACGGCTGACCGCCACCGCCGCGCCCCGTCCGGGGGGCCGTCCCGCCGACGACGGGGGACGGCCCTCCGCGCCACGCCCCCGGGCACCGTCCCTTCCCCGGCCGCCGTCCTCGACACCGGTGCCCGGACCCGCCTCGCCCTCTGCCACACCCCTCTCGTCCTGGTGATGCGCGGGGAGTCCGTCCCGCGCGCCTGTGACGGGGAGTTCGCGTCCGGGTTCGACACCTGGCCCGCCGCACGCATCATGCGGCAGGTCGCCGTACCGGAGGCCCTGGAGCCGTGACGCGGCCGGGGATCAGGCCGACTCGCGGACGACCAACGCCGGTGCGAAGACCGCCGAACCGGCCTCCGGCGTGCCCGCGTCGAGCTGACCGAGCAGCAGGCCCGTCATCGCGGCCGCCATCTCCTCCACCGGCTGCCGCACCGTGGTGAGCGGGGGAGCGGCGTCCCCGGCCGCCACCGAGTCGTCGAAGCCGACCACCGCGACGGTCCCCGGCACGGCGACACCCCGTTCCGCCAGGAGGCGGCAGGCACCGCGGGCCATCAGGTCGTTGGCGGCGAACACCGAGTCGATGTCCGGGTGTCGTTCGAGCAGGCGGGCCATCGCGTCCCGGCCGCTCTCCTCGGTGAACCGGCCCCGCTCGACCGGCACCGCGCCCGCCCCGCGCGCGGCGAGCGCGGCCAGAAAGCCGTCGAGCCGCTCGCGTGCGGTCGGTGCCGACACCGGCGCCGCGATGGTCGCCGGCCGCCGCCGCCCGGTCGCCCACAGGTGCTCGGCGGCGAGCCGCGCCCCCGCCGCGTTGTCCAGGTCCACCCAGCCGCAGCGGACGTCGGCGCCCGGGCGCCCGAAGAGCACCGTCGGCAGACCGGCCGCGACCAGCATCCCGGGCAGCGGGTCGTCCTCGTCGAGCGGCACCACGAGGGCCCCGTCGGCGCCGCCGCGCCGCAGGTAGTCGACGAGCTGCAGCCGGGCCGGCTCGGACTCGGCGACCAGCAGCACCGGCTGCACCGCGCGTTCGCGCAGCACCGGGAGCACGCCGTCGACCACCCGTCCGAAGAAGGGGTCGGAGAAGAGCCGCGCGGTGAAGGAGCCGCCGGTCGCCGAAAGGACCAGGGCCACCGCGCCGGTGCGCCGGGTGACCAGGGAACGGGCGGCCTGGTTGGGCGCGTAACCGGTGCGGGCGACGGCCGCGCGGACCGTCTCCTGGATCTCCGGCGCCACGTTGCGCACGCCGTTGACCACCCGGGACACCGTCGCGCGTGACACCCCCGCCTCGCGCGCGACGTCCTCCAGCGTCGGACCTCGATTCCCCATCCGCGCACTTTATCGGTGCGGTGTGTCCGATGGGTGAGCACGCGGCAACGCGCGTACCCTCACGGCGACCTCGTGGCGATCGATGCTTAATGCAAGCCAAAAGAAAAGCCGTGTCGCATGGCTTGACCGTCTACTCCGGTCCCGTGCATGGTTTCGGAGAGCGCTCTCCCATGTGTCCGTCACGTATCACCGAGGAGACCCATGTCCTCCCTAGGGTCCCCGCCGGCACGCCGGCGCCCCGCATCCTCGCTCCGCCGCCCCACGGTCGCCGCCCTCGTCGCCTCCCTGGCCGGCACCCTGCTCGCGGTCGTCCCCACCACCACGGCCCAGGCCGCCGACACCCTGCTCTCGCAGGGGAGGACGGCGACCGCCTCCACCGTCGAAGGCGCCGCCTTCCCCGCCTCCGCCGCCGTCGACGGCGACCTCGGCACCCGCTGGGCCAGCCAGTGGCAGGACCCCCAGTGGCTCCAGGTCGACCTCGGCGCCGCCCGGCAGCTCAGCAGGGCCGTCCTCACCTGGGAGGCCGCCTACGGCAAGAGCTACGAGATCCAGGCCTCCGACAACGGCACGGACTGGCGCACCGTCACCGCGGTCACCGCCGGCGACGGCGGCACCGACGAGGTCACCCTCTCCGGCTCGGGCCGCTACGTCCGGGTGAACGGCCTCACCCGGGGCACCGGATACGGCTACTCCCTCTGGGAGTTCCAGGTGTACGGCTCCACCGACGGCACCGGCCCCCAGCTGCCCGGCGGCGGCGACCTCGGCCCGAACGTGCACGTCTTCGACCCGTCCACCCCCGGCCTCCAGGCCAAGCTGGACGCGGTCTTCCAGCAGCAGGAGTCGGCCCAGTTCGGCGCCGGCCGCCACGCCTTCCTCCTCAAGCCCGGCACGTACAACGGCCTCAACGCCCAGCTCGGCTTCTACACCCAGATCGCCGGCCTCGGCGTCCGCCCCGACGACACCACCATCAACGGCGACGTCACCGTGGACGCGGGCTGGTTCAACGGCAACGCCACCCAGAACTTCTGGCGCGGAGCCGAAGGACTCGCCCTCAACCCCGTGAACGGCACCGACCGGTGGGCCGTCTCCCAGGCCTCCTCGTTCCGCCGCATGCACGTCAAGGGCGGCCTCAACCTCGCCCCCAACGGCTACGGCTGGGCCTCCGGCGGCTACATCGCCGACTCCAAGATCGACGGCCAGGTCGGCAACTACTCGCAGCAGCAGTGGTACACCCGCGACAGCTCGATCGGCGGCTGGTCCAACAGCGTCTGGAACCAGGTCTTCTCCGGCACCGAGGGCGCGCCGGCGACCACCTTCCCCGAACCGCGCTACACCACCCTCGACACCACCCCGGTCTCCCGGGAGAAGCCGTACCTGATCTGGGAGGACAACCAGTACAAGGTCTTCTCCCCGGCCAAGCGGACCAACGCCCGCGGAACCACCTGGGCGAGCGGCACACCACAGGGCGAGAAGATCCCGCTCACCCGGTTCTACGTCGTCAAGCCCGGCACCAGCGCCGCGACCATGAACCAGGCCGTGCAGCAGGGCCTGCACCTGCTGTTCACACCCGGCGTCTACCACGTCGACCGGCCGATCGAGATCGCCCGCGCCGGCACCGTCGTGCTCGGGCTCGGCCTCGCCACGATCGTCCCGGACAACGGCGTCGCCGCGATGAAGGTGGCCGACGTCGACGGCGTCCGCCTCGCCGGCTTCCTCGTCGACGCCGGCCCGGTCAACTCCCCGGTCCTGCTGGAACTCGGCCCCCAGAACGCCTCCGCCGACCACGCCGCCAACCCGACCACCGTGCAGGACGTCTACATCCGCGTCGGCGGCGCCGGTCCCGGCAAGGCCACCACCAGCATGGTCGTCAACAGCGACGACGTCATCGTCGACCACACCTGGGTCTGGCGCGCCGACCACGGCGACGGCGTCGGCTGGGAGACCAACCGCGCCGACTACGGCGTCCGCGTCAACGGCGACGACGTGCTGGCCACCGGCCTCTTCGTCGAGCACTTCAACAAGTACGACGTCGAGTGGTACGGCGAGCGCGGCCGGACGATCTTCTACCAGAACGAGAAGGCCTACGACGCCCCCAACCAGGCCGCCATCCAGAACGGCGCCACCAAGGGCTACGCCGCCTACCGCGTCGACGACTCGGTCACCACGCACGAGGCCTGGGGTCTCGGCAGCTACTGCAACTACAACGTGGACCCGACCATCGTCCAGGACCACGGCTTCAAGACGCCCGTCAAGCCGGGAGTGAGGTTCCACAGCCTCCTGGTCGTGTCCCTCGGCGGAATGGGCCACTACAACCACGTCATCAACGACACCGGCGCGTCCACCATCCCCGCCGGCACCTCGACCGTGCCCTCCACCGTCGTCTCCTTCCCCTGACGGCCCCGCCGGGACGCCCCCACGGACGCGTCCCGGCCCCCGACACCTTCCGGGCGGCGTTCCGTCCCGCCGCGCCGCCCGGAAGGCGATCCCCTCCCTCCACTCCCGTCCAGGAGCCTCCATGACCACCGCCCCGACCCCACGAAGGCGGGCCCGCGCCACGGCCTCACTCGTGTCCCTCGGTGCCCTGCTCGCCGCCTCCACCACCGTGCTGGGCGCGGCCCCCGCCGGCGCCGCCGAGACCCTCCTCTCCCAGGGGAAGACCGCCACGGCCTCCTCCGTCGAGGGCGCCGGCTACGCCGCGTCCGCCGCCGTCGACGGAGACCTCACCGGCACCCGCTGGGCCAGCCAGTGGAGCGACGCCCAGTGGTTGCAGGTCGACCTCGGCGCGCGTGCCGACATCAGCCGCGTCGTACTGAACTGGGAGGGCGCGTACGGCAAGGCGTACGACATCCAGCTCTCCGACAACGGCACCGACTGGCGCACCGTCAGGTCCGTGACCGCCGGGGACGGCGGCACCGACGAGCTGACGGTGTCCGGCACGGGCCGCTACGTACGCCTCCAGGGCGTCACCCGCGCCACCGGATACGGCTACTCCCTCTGGGAGTTCCGGGTGTACGGCGACGCCGGCACCACCCAGCCCGGCCCCGGGGGCGCCGTCCGGGTCACCGGCTCGCAGGGCGACTGGCGACTGACCGTCGGCGGACAGCCGTACACCGTCAAGGGCCTCACCTGGGGCCCGGCCCTCGCTGACGCCGCCCGCTACATGCCCGACGTGAAGTCCATGGGCGTCAACACCGTCCGCACCTGGGGGACCGACGCCGCCTCCAAGCCCCTGCTCGACGCCGCGGCCGCCCAAGGCGTCCGGGTGATCAACGGCTTCTGGCTCCAGCCCGGCGGCGGCCCCGGCTCCGGCGGCTGCGTCGACTACGTCACCGACACGACGTACAAGAACACCATGCTCACCGAGTTCGCCAAGTGGGTCGACACCTACAAGTCCCACCCGGCGACGCTGATGTGGAACGTCGGCAACGAGTCCGTCCTCGGTCTGCAGAACTGTTACGGCGGAGCCCAACTCGAAGCCCAGCGCAACGCGTACACGACCTTCGTCAACGACGTCGCCAAGAAGATCCACTCCCTCGACCCCGACCACCCGGTGACCTCCACGGACGCGTGGACCGGAGCCTGGCCGTACTACAAGCGCAACGCCCCCGACCTCGACCTGTACGCGATGAACTCCTACGGCGACATCTGCGGTGTGCGCCAGGCCTGGACCGACGGCGGGTACACCAAGCCGTACATCATCACGGAGGGCGGTCCCGCCGGCGAGTGGGAGGTCCCCGACGACGCCAACGGCGTCCCCGGCGAACCGACCGACGTCCAGAAGGCCGACGGCTACACCAAGGCGTGGGGCTGCGTCACCGGCCACCAGGGCGTCGCCCTCGGCGCCACCCTCTTCCACTACGGCCTCGAACACGACTTCGGCGGCGTCTGGTTCAACCTCGTGCCCGACGGGCTGAAGCGCCTGTCCTACTTCGCCGTCAAGAAGGCCTACACCGGCTCCACCTCGGGCGACAACACCCCGCCGGTCATCACGAACATGAGCGTCAGCCCCGCCTCCGCGGCCACGGCCGGCCGTGAGTTCACCGTCCGCGCCGACATCCGCGACCCCGACGGCGACCCCGTCACACCCAAGATCTACCTCAGCGGGAACTACGCCAACGGCGACAAGCGCCTCGTCGACGCGCAATGGCGTGCCACCGGCAACGGCACCTTCGCCGTCACCGCGCCCGAGAAGCTCGGCGTCTGGAAGGTCTACATCCAGGCCGAGGACGGCCACGGCAACGCCGGCATCGAGACCCGGTCCGTGAAGGTCGTCGCCCCGCCCGTCGCCGGCACGAACATCGCCCTCGGCAAGCCCACCACCGCGTCCTCCTTCCAGGCCTCGTACGGCGACTGCCCCTGCGCGGCGGCCAACGCCACCGACGGCAACCCCGGCACCCGCTGGGCCAGCGACTGGAGCGACCCGCAGTGGATCCGGGTCGACCTCGGCTCCGTGCGCTCCTTCGACCGCCTCCAGCTGATCTGGGACCCGGCCTTCGCCCGCGCCTACGAGGTCCAGGTCTCCGACGACGGGAACGCCTGGCGCACCATCCACACCACGAGCGACGGCAACGGCGACGTCGACACCGTCGAGACCGGGGCCACCGCCCGGTACGTAAGGCTCCAGCTCACCGCACGCGGCACCGGCTGGGGCTACTCGCTCCACGAGCTCGGCGTCTACAGCTGACCGACGCCGTCGTCCCCCTTCCGAGGAGAAACCGAGGAGACACGATGAGAATCCGCGGCCGGACCCTGTCCGCCTTACTGCTCGCCACCGCCCTCGGCGTCTCGGCCCTGTCGGTCGACGCCTTCACCGCCGTCGCCTCCGCCCCGGGCGACGCCCCGGCCGTCCAGGCGGCGGCCCGGTCCCACACGGGGCACGTCATGGGAGCCTCCGCCCTCCCGTCCGGCGACGATGCCGACGGAGACGGCTACATCCCGGCGAACCCGCAGGTCACCGGCGTCACCCCGTCCCAGGAGGTGCCCCCGCAGGCCTACTTCCACGAGTTCCAGGCCAACTGCTCCGTCACCCACACCGCGCCCGACGACCCGATCGTCTACCCCGGCCGGCCCGGCGCCTCCCACGACCACACGTTCATGGGCAACACCTCCACCAACGCCCACTCCACCACCGCGTCGCTCACAGGCGGGCCCACCACCTGCAACGCGCCCGCCGACTCCTCGGCGTACTGGATGCCCTCGCTCTACAAGGGCGACCAGAGGATCCTGCCCGTCGGACCCCAGGTCATCTACTACAAGTCGGGCGTCACCGACTACCGGAGCGTCCGTCCCTTCCCCAGAGGGCTGCGGTTCGTCGTCGGCAGCCCGATGCAGACCGCCCAGGAGTTCCGCAGCCACAAGGGCTTCGTCGAGGGCTGGGAATGCGGTGACAGCTTCTTCAACGTCGACTTCCCGGCAAGCTGTCCGAGCCGGCCCGACGTGCAGCTCAACATCCGTTTCCAGGCACCCAGTTGCTGGAACGGTCTCTACCTCGACACACCCGACCACAAGAGCCACATGGCCTACCCGGTCGTCAAGCCCGGCACCAACGACAACATGTGCCCGGCCTCCCACCCGGTCGCCCTGCCGATGATCGAATTCAAGATGGCCTTCCCGGTCAACGGCGACATGAGCCAGGTCCGCCTGTCCAGCGGGCGCGGCTACTCCTTCCACTACGACTTCTTCAACGCGTGGGAGGAGCGCACCCTCAAGGCCCTGGTCGACCACTGCGTCGTGGGCGGCCTCCAGTGCGACACACGCGGCTACGACCAGAACCACCCCGAACGCGGAGCGGTGCTGAACGCCGACCACCGCCTGCCCTGACCACCCGTCACCACCCCGTACGGGGCGGCCCGGACACCCGTCGCGGCGCCCGGGCCGCCCCCACCCGCCTCGCACCCGGAGCGCCCCGTATGCCCGCAGCAGACCGCTTCCCCGACGACGACGCCCTCATCGACCGACTCCCGCGCGACTTCCGGATCGGCGCCGCCACCTCCGCGTACCAGATCGAGGGCGCCGCGACCGAGGACGGCCGGACCGCCTCCATCTGGGACACCTTCTGCCGCGTCCCGGGCGCGGTCGCAGGCGGCGACACCGGGGACACCGCCTGCGACCACTACCACCGCATGCCCGAGGACGTCGCCCTGATGGCGGCCCTCGGCCTGGACACCTACCGCTTCTCCGTCTCCTGGCCGCGCGTCCAACCCGGCGGCCGCGGCCCCGCGAACCCGGCCGGACTCGCCTTCTACGACCGGCTGGTCGACGAACTCCTCGGCCGGGGCATCACGCCCTGGCTGACCCTCTACCACTGGGACCTGCCCCAGGAACTCCAGGACGCCGGCGGCTGGCCCGCCCGGGACACCGCCCACCGCTTCGCCGACTACGCGGGGCTCGTCCACGACCGGCTCGGCGACCGCGTCGTCCACTGGACCACCCTCAACGAGCCGTTCTGCTCGGCGGTCCTCGGGCACGTGGAGGGTGTGCACGCGCCCGGCGGCCGCTCCCTCGCCGACGGTGTCGCCGCCGTGCACCACCTGCACCTCGCGCACGGGCTCGCCGCCGGCCGCCTGCGGGCCGACGCCACGCGCCCCCTCGACCTGGCCGTCACCCACCTCCTCGGCACCAGCACCCCCGCCACCGACAGCCCCGCCGACCGCGAAGCCGCCCGCCGCGCGGACGCGTTCGGCTTCCGCTTCTACCTCGACCCGGTCCTGCGCGGCGCCTACCCGGACGACCTGATCGCCGACCTCGCCGCACAGGGCATCGCGATCCCGGTCCGCGACGGGGACCTGGACACCATCGCCACCCCCATCGACACCCTCGGCGTCAACTACTACCGCTCCATGAAGTCCTCCGGCACAGGCCCCGACGGCGCCACCACCGACCCCCGCGGCCGCCCCGTCAGCCGCGCCCTCCCGCACGGCGGGCTGCCCGTCACCGGCCTCGGCTGGGAGGTCATGCCCCACGATCTCACCGCCCTGCTCCTCCGCATCGCCCGCGACTACCCCGGCACCCCGATGGTGATCACCGAGAACGGCGCCGCCTACGACGACACCCCGGACGAGGACGGCCACGTCGACGACCACGAACGCACCGCCTACCTCTCCGCCCACCTCGCCGCCGTCGCCCGCGCCCACGAGGCCGGCGCCGACATCCGCGGCTACCTCGCCTGGTCGCTCCTCGACAACTTCGAATGGGCCTACGGCTACGCCCAGCGCTTCGGCCTCGTCCACGTCGACTACCCCACCCAGACCCGCACCCCCAAACGCAGCGCCCACTGGCTCCGCGACACGGCCCACCGGGTACGCGGCGGCGCCTGAACCCGAAAAGCGTCCGGGAAGCGTGTGTCAGCCCTCGCCGGCTCCGTGCCGTTCCGCCCGCGCCCTCCAGTGGACGACTCTTTCCTGGTTCGCGAGAGTGTCGGGGTGGGTCCCAGGACCAGGGAGGGAGTGACATGAACGTCAGCGACTGGGCCCTGGTGGTGCCGGTGGCCGTCACACTCGTCGCCGCTGTCGCAGCCGTGTTGGTCGTGGTCGTGGCGGTGAAGGACACCGCCTCGCGTGACCGGCCACGGTGCTGAAGGCGGTTGCCGAGGTGATCCGGGCGGTACGGGGCAGCCGCCGCACCTGATCGCTACAGGCCCGGCACCTTCCGAGTCGACCACGGCCTCCCGAGCCGGGATCAGGGCGGCGGCGGTGGCGGTGCCTGGGGCGCCAGTTGGTTCGCGGCGGAACGGGACGCGGCCGCGGCGAGCTTCAGATCGGCGGCGTCACTGCGGCCGAGGGTGAAGATCTTGACCAGGGCCAGCAGAGTCGGCCCGAAGAAGGTGCCCGCCAGTACCGGGTGGTCATGGATCCCGAAGTAGACGGACGCCCCGAGCGTGGCCAGGGCCACCACCAGCCCCGCGTACACGCCGTGGAGGTGCCGCCGGTGCGCACGCAGCCGCTCGGCCGACCGGGCCCGGATGCGCTCCTGCTCGGCGAGGGCCCTGTCCCGTTCGGCCTGCATCCGCACCTCGTGCTCGCGAGCGAGCTGCGGGTCGAGCGCGGCCAGGGCCACCGCGAGGTGCTCCGCCGGAAGCGTTGCCCACTGGGTGGCGATGTCCAGTGCGCTGGGCTGACGCGCCTCCTGCATGCCCAGTTCCTCAGCCATCGCTGGCGCCTCCGTCTCCTTGGGGCGCCGGGCCCGCCTCGGCGAGCCGCAGCGACGAGGGGGGCGGGCCCAGGGCCCGGAAGAGTGCGTCGAGGCCGCTCGCCATCGCCGTCACGGCGGCCGGGGTGTCCGTGGACTCCGCCATGTTCAGCAGGTCGGCCGGCGAGGCCTGCGGGGTGGGCCGGTCCGGGGGCGGGGCGACGGGCGGGCGCGGCGGCTTGTCGAGGCTGCGCTCGAAGTGCGAGCGCAACACCTTGGTGTCGCTGCGCAGGTAGCGCCGCAGTGCGGTCCACGCGGACCAGGTGAGGAGGGCGAGGTCGGGCAGACGGGTCACCAGCACGCGCGTGACGAGCGGGACGTCCTGCCGGTCCTTGGCGAGGAGCAACCGCAGTTGCCAGCGGCCCGAGGGGTGGGCGCGCGACCACAACGTGGCCTCCACAGCCGGCCCGTGGAGCAAGGCGAGGCACCACACGGCCATGGCCGCGGCGACGTACCCGTTCGCGAGGACGCCGGCCACTGCCACGGCGACGACACTGACGGGGCCGGCGGCCAGGGCACGTATCAGGGGCACCACCAGCGCCTGTCGGGCCGTGGCCCGGTCACGCAAGGACGCGGAACGACGCCACTCGCCTGTGCGATGGATCTGGAGCGCGCTCGTGAAGTGCCGGACGCGCCACGACGTGAGCTGACCCCACCGCGTCACGGGCGTGCCGGTCTCTCGCGCCGGTTCCCCGTACAGCACGACGCCGCTGGCTCCGTAGCTGAACAGCCGCAGCATCAGTTCCTGTTCCTCGGCCTTGCAGTCGTCGTCCCAGCCACCGAGGAGGCGCACCAGTTCGGTCCGGACGAAGTGCGTGTCGCTGGGCCCGAGGTAGAAGTGCTTCGCCACGCGGACCGGGCGGCTGCCGCGCACGCACACCAGCCTGTCGAGCCGCTTCTGGAGCTCGATCGCGTTCGTGCCGTCAGGGATGTCGATCGCGACGCGGACCACGTCGGCGCCGGACGCGCGGAAGGCGCCGTCCACACGGTCGAGCAGATTGCCGCGCACCGGGCCTTCCACGTCGATCACGCCGATGATCTCACCGGCGCAGTGGGGCAGCGCGGCGTTCAGCGCGACGGACTTGGTGACCGCCGGTGAGTGGACGACGCGAATCCGGTCGGGATGCCGCCGGGCCAGGTCCCGGGCGGCCGGTTCGCTCACGAAGTCGCCCGGCGCCAGGAGCAGCAGGATCTCGACGTCCCGCCGGGGGAGGGCGAGGAGCGACTCGACGGTCGCGGCGAGGTCCGGCTCGTGGCGTGCGGCCACGAGCAGCGAGAAGCGCACCCGGCCCGGCGGCGTGTGCGGCGGTGTACCCGGTTCCGGCAGGTCGTACTCGGCCAGGGCGCGGACGAATCTCGGCCGGGGCAGGAACAGCCGGACGAGCACGGCGGAGACGGCGACGACGCCCATCACCACGACAGAGACGTCCACGGACCCCACCCCCTCGCCTCCACTATGGCCCAGCGGCCGCCCGGCCGTGTGCCGTTGTGGCGAGCCGATCGCGAATCCGGGGGCGCCGCCGGACGTGACGGCCGAGGAGACCGAGGAGGCTGAGGAGACCGGGCAAGGTGTCCGGTCGCCTGCCGGACGATGGCCCTCTGGACGGGTGCTGGTCGGCGTCACCGGCCGCAGCCTGCCGGATCCGTCCCGGCGCCGGCTATTTCGGTTCTTGCCGCGGGTTCAGGTGAGGACGTTCACGGCACGGGCGATGACGAGTCCGAGGATGACGAGGGAGACGAGAGACTGGACGGCCATGGTGATTTTGGCCCAGGGGGCGAGCGGCATGACATCGGTAGGGCTGAAGGCAGTGGAGTTGGTGAGCGCGAGGTAGAGGTAGTCGATGTACTGGGGTCGCCAGTGAGTGGGGGTGAGTTCCGGGTTGAGCTGTTGGGGGAAGGCGAGGGCCGGGTGGGCGGGCAAGCGATGGGCGCGGGCTGCCGCGCCGCCGCCGTCGAGGTCGAAGTAGAGGAGGGAGAAGGCGAGGACGGTGCCGGCCCAGACGGTGGCTCCGGTCTGGAGGAGGCTGGTCGCGGACGCTGTCTCCTTCCCGCTGTGGACGATGTCGTCGATGAGTTGGACGGTCGACCAGACGGCACCGAGTGCGAGGACGCCGACGAGGGCGATGGACACGGCACGCAGGGCGGTGGAGCGGCGGTCGATCCGGCCGGGGTCGCCCACGATCAGGGTGAGGAGGAGCAGTCCTTCGAGCGTGGGCAGGACCCAGCGGGGTGCGAGGCGCAGGTCCTCGGGCAGGAGCAGGGTCAGGGTCATGGCGAGGATCACGGCCAGCGCCATCGGCCACCGAGGCTCGCCGACGACCGTGCCGTCGGCCGGGGTGCCGGGGTGCGGGGGAGCGTGATGTCGGGTCACGGAGGTCTGCTCCCTGTCGTCGTTGCCGCGCGCCGGCCGGCCGGTGTGCGTGGCCCTCTACTCCACTACGGCCTGCCGGGCCGGGCACCGCTCGTGGGGCCGGTCGGGCCAACCGGATTCCCGGAACGGGCGACCCTGCGGGTCGGGGACGAGTCCGTCCCGAGCCCGTGAACCGAGCCGGTCCACGCGCCGCTCCTCGTCCGGACCTCACGGCTTGAGTCGTCCGCCGCAAAGGCGGCGGTGGGGGAGTGAAGGGGGCGGAGGGTGGAGAGGCTGCCGGGGGTGGCGGAGAGACTGGGGAGATGGGGGAGCGATGGCCGAGGCGGGGGCGCGTCCGGGCGGGGCGCACGAGGACGGCGGCCCTGGCGAGGAAGCCGACGAAGGGCAACCTCGCCGCAACAGCCGGCTCTGGCTTCGTGCGGGACGGCTGTTACGTGTGCTGTTCCGTACGACGTTGCGGGGTGTGGTGTCCGTGGCCGCGGCGCTGACGGTGGTGAGCGGCGCGGTCGTCGGTGTGAAGACCCTTCTGCCGCAGGGGCCGGACGACAGGGTGCGTATCGACCGGCCCGCGGCCACGGGAGTGGTGTCACGCTGCATCACGGTCGCCGGTACGGGCAGGCCCGCCGAGGGGCACCGTCTGTGGATCGCGGTCCGTATCGAGGGTGCGTACTACCTGGTGGGCCGGGTCCGGCAGGACAGCGCGCAGGGAACGGGTCACTGGAGCGCGGACGCCGTGACGGTGGGTCCGGAGGAAGGGGCGGGCAGGACGTATCTCCTCACGGTCCTGGACCTGGCCCCCGCCACGGATGCTGCCCTGAGTCGTGTGACGGTCGACGGGCAGCGGGACAGTCTGTGGCGGCTCGCCTTTGCCGAACTCCCGGACGGGGCGCACGTCGTGGCGGAACGCCAGGTGGTCCGCGACGCCACCCACCGCGACTCCTGCCCGAGCTGAGGAACCGGGGCCGTACACCGCGATCTCGTGATGCCCGCCGTGGCCTGAAGCGGGCCAGGCAGAGCGCGAGCGACCTGACCGGGGCCGCGCCGCAACGGCACGGCGCGGCAGTAGACCGCAGCGCCCGGCGGTCCGGGCAGGGGGACCGGGCTCTTCGAATGCTCCCCGTGGGCACGGGATGCTTCCCGCGGGGCGAAGCCTCGCACGCGCGGATTCCGCCCCGGCTGCCGTACACGGCCGGGAGGAACGGATCATGACTGCGTGCGTCATCACCCACGCCCTGCCCCTGCCGACGGAGGTGTCAGCACGGCCCGCGCCCCCTCTCGTCCCCGCAGACGAGCCCCGACCCACGCAGCCACCCTCGACCGCGACCCGGCGGGCGTGGGTTTCGTCTACAGGGCCGACCAAAGTTCGTTTCGCGGGTTGCCCGACAACGACAGGCGAGCGACGCTGGAAGGGAGACCTCCGCGTGAGAGGTGGTGCGACGCATGCCCCGCGGACTCCATGCACCCCTGGCGGCCTACTCCTGCCACCGCCGCAGCGACGGCACCGTCCTGTGCCGCGTCGCCGGCCAGATCGACATGGACGCCCGCACCACCCTCCACGCGACCTTCCAGTCCGCGCTCGACCTCGCCCGGCCCCGCGCGACGATCGTGGTCGACTTCGCCGGGGTGGCTTTCTGCGACTCCACCGGCCTGAACGCCCTTCTACGCCTGCGTCTCGACGCCGAGGCCGCTGACGTGCTCCTGGTCCTGTCCGACCCGCGTCCGCAGTTCACGCGGCTCCTCGAGGTCAGCGGCACCCGGAGTCTGTTCACCGTGTACCCGACCCTCGACGCGGCGCTGCGCGCCACCCATCCAGCCCCGACGTAACCGACCGGCGCTGCGAGGGGCGCGCGCCCTGGCCCAGGACCTGATCGACACGTCCGTACCGTGCTCACCGACGCGGGATACGGCCCGACAGCGGCGTGCACCTCCACGAACACGCCTACGGCGTCATCATCACCTGGCCCGCTCCCGGCCTCGTCCGGACCACCGTCACCGCGCACCTGGGGGACGGCGACCTCGCCGACCGGGCGCAGATCTCCGGCATCCGCTCCGCCATGGACACCGCCCTGACCGCGGTCCTGCAAGAGGCCCGCCTCAAGGCCGTCTCCCACACGGACGGGTTCATCCTCGTGGCTCGTCCCACCTGAGCAGGTGCAGGCAGGGGGGAGCAAGCTCGTGGCTCGTCCCACCTGAGCAGGAGCAGGCAGGGAGCGAGCAGGGTCAGGCGGACTTCCGGCGCCGCGACGAGGTGGTCTTCTTTGCTGCCGTCTTCTTCGCCGCTTCCGTCGTCTTCTTCGTCGCCGCCTTCTTGGCGGGCGTCTTCTTCGTGGTGGTCTTCTTGGCGGCGCTCTTCTTGGGTATCTCGTGCACGGTGGCCGACCCGCCGCCGGTCTCGCCGCGGGACTCCTTCGCCTTGGCCACCGAGGCCTTCAGGGCGGCCATGAGGTCGACGACCGGCGCCGCCTCGGTCTCCTCGCCCGCGACGGGGGCCGGCGCGCGGTGCTCGGCCTTCGCCGCGATGACCTCGATCAGGGCCTCGGTGTAGTGGTCGGTGAGCGTGCTTCCCAGGTCGTCCAGGTGCTCGACGGACATCGTCTCCATGAGCGCGAGAGCGCCTTCGATCTCCTTCTCGCTCACGTCCGTCTCGGGCGGGGCCAGCTCGGCGGGGGAGCGGATCTCATCGCCCCAGTGCAGGCCCTGGATACTCAGGGCCTCGCCGACCGGACGGAGCAGTCCCAGCCGCTCGCGGCCGCGGAGGGCGTACTTCACGACGGCGACCTTGGCGGTCCGGGTGAGGGCTTGGCGGAGCAGCGTGTACGGCTTGACGGAGACGTCGCCCTTGGGCCGGGCGTAGTAGTCGCCGGCCCCGTACGAGACGGGGTCGACGGTCCCGGCGTCGATGAACGCGACGACTTCGACGGCCCGCGCGGTCGGCAGCGGCATGCCCGCGAGATCCTCGTCCGTGATCGGGATCAGGTGGTCCTTCGTGACCTCGTACGCCTTGCCGATCTGGTCCTCGGTGAGGATCTCGCCGTCGATGTCGCACCGCTTCTGGTAGCGGATCCGGCCGCCGTCCTCCAGGTGGACCTGGCGGAAATGGACGTCATGGGACTCGGTCGCAGGCTCCAGGGTGACCGGCACCGTGACCAGGCCGAACGATATGGCGCCGTTCCACATAGGACGGGGCATCGCTTCGCGCTCCTCCCGAACGCCCCCCAGGGTGGCTTCCCAGGCTAGGCAGACCGGCTGGGTGATCGCACGGGCTGGGTGATGGGGAGGCGCGCCTACTGGAAGATTACGCTCCGTTTTTGGGTGAATACCAAACGTAGTGGCTGTTTTGCCCGCCTCTCCTCGTGAACCGTGAAAGGGCACACCCATGCCGTCGGCCATGTGTAAAACGACGACCACTCGCGGGGCGCGGCGGCTGGCTGCCGCAGCCGTCGCGCTGGGCAGTTGCCTGGCACTCGCCGGCCCGGCTGCAGGCGTCGGCGCGGCCCCCGCCGACCCGGTGCCCACCGTCTTCTTCGGCGACTCCTACACCGCCAACATCGGCATCGCCCCCTTCAACGAGGACGGCGAAAGGACCTTCTGCTTCAGGGCCAAGGAGAACTACCCGGCCGTCGCGACCCGGCACCTGGCGGAGAAGAGCATCACGCTCGACGTCCAGGCCGGCGTCTCGTGCGGAGGCGCGCTCATCCATCACTTCTGGAACGAGCAGGAGCTGCTGGCCGGGTCCGGCTTGAAGGTCCCGGCGCAGCAGGAGGCACTCAAGGCCGACACCCAGCTGGTCGTGGGCGGCCTGGGCGGCAACTCGCTGGGCTTCAACCGCATCCTCAAGCAATGCTCTGCCACGCTCCGGGATCACGCTCTGCTGCCCGGCACACCGGTGGACACGGACGAGCCGGCCGCCAAGTGCGCGGAGTTCTTCGCGTCGGGCGACGGCAAGGAATGGCTGGACGGCCGGTTCGAGCAGGTCGAGTACGAGCTGGAGGAGCTGCTCGACCGCATCGGCTACTTCTCCCCGGAAGCGAAGCGCGTCCTGGTCGGCTACCCCAGGCTGGTACCCGCCGACACGGCCAAGTGCCGGACGGCGGCCCCCGGTCAGACGGAACTGCCGTTCGCGGACATTCCCCAGGACGCCCTGCCGTTCCTCGACGGGGTCCAAAAGCGGCTCGACGACGTCATGAAGAAGGCCGTCGCCAATGCCGAGGTCGATGCCGACTTCGTGGACCTCTACGACCACACCGGTAGCAACACCGCGTGCGACGGCGCCGACCGGGGCATCCGCGGCCTGCTGGAAAACTCCCAGCTCGCCGAGGGCCAGATCCCCTGGTACGCCCACCCCAACACCAAGGGCCGAGACATCCAGGCGGAACAGGTGACCGCGAAGATCGAGACGATCCTCAACCGGTAACGGCACCCGGGGGCGGACCCCACGTGGGTGTCGGCCCCAGGCCCGCCGCCACCCGACCCGTGCCCAGATCCCGTGATCCCGTCAGGCGCGCGCAGAGCCATGGCGCTTCCCGGGGCGGGCCGCCCCGGGCGGAACCGTAGCGGCGGTCACGAACGTCCCGCGTGCCTGATGGCCAGCAGAGCGACATCGTCGTCGTTGTCCGGGGGGCGGGCACGGGCGAGAAGCTCGTCCGAGAAGGACTCCAGCGGACGGTGCGCCAGGGAGGCGGCGTGACGGCGAAGGCCGGCCAGTCCCTCGTCGAGGCTGCGACCCCGGGACTCGATCAGACCGTCCGTGTAGAGCACCAGGGTCGCGCCCACCGGGAGCTCGGTCCTCGCGTCGGGGCGGTCCTGGTCGGGAGCGGCGCCGAGGAGGATCCCGTGCCCCTCGGTCAGGTAGCGGGCGACGCCCTCGTACGTGATCAGAAGCGGCGGCGGGTGGCCGGCGTTGGTCCAGGACAACTCGCAGCGGCCGTGCCGCTGCGTCATGCGTACGAAGACCAGGGTGGCGAGCGAGACCTCGGCGACGTCCAGGACCGCCCGGTCGAGCCATTCGACGATCTTGCTCGGCGGTTTCTGCTGGGACAGGGCGTAGGCGCGCAGCATGTTGCGCAACTGGGCCATTCCGGCGGCGGCGTCCAGGTCGTGGCCGACGACGTCGCCGACGACGAGGGCGGTCGCGCCGTCCGTGAGGGTGAAGGCGTCGTACCAGTCCCCGCCCACCTGGGAGGCGTCCGGCGCCGGGAGGTAGCGGGCGGTCATGGTGTGGCTCGGGGTGTACGGCAACTTCGGGAGCAGGTGACGCTGCATCGTCTCGGCGACCTTGCGCTGCCGCTGGTAGAGGCGGGCGTTCTCCAGGGCGAAGCTCGCGCGGCGGGCGATGTCCTCCAGCACACGGGCGTCGGACCGGGTGAACCGTCGGGGCTGGTCGGCGCGGCCCAAGGTGAGGGCTCCCAGCACGTCGTGGAGGCTGCGCAGCGGGACCATGATCGCCGAATGCATGCCGGTCGCCTCGAACAGGCGCCGCTGCTCCACAGCGACGCCGGAGTCGGGCGGACCCTGGTAGGTCTCGGGCCCGGCGAAGGAGGACGCCACGCCACGCAGGGCGCGTGACAGAGGCATCTGAGACTCCTCGGGCACAGGAGGCATCGGACCCTGGAGATCGTCCCGGAAGCGCACCACCCCGCCGTCGTCGGCGTGGGCGACGGCGAAGCGCCAGACCTCGTCCCGCTCGCCGATCAGGTCGATGACCGCCCAGTCCGCGAGGCGAGGCACGACAAGATCGATCAGACGGCGCAGCGCTTCGTGGATGTCGAGGGTCGAGGTGAGCAGCGTGGTCGTCTCGGCGAGCAGGGTGAGCCGTTCCACTTCGGAGAGCGGCACGCCGCCGAGGGCTTCGCGCCCGGGCCGGACGGGGGGCCCGTCCGAGTGGAAGAGAACGAGGGTGGCGGAGGTCCTGGGGTCGATGTGGCAGGGAGTGGCCAGCCATGACACCGGTAGCAGAGTGCCGTCGCCGCGTTCGAGCCACTCGCCCTGGCGCATCCGGCATTGAGGCCTCGGTACGAGGTTCCCCGACCGAGTACGGTGCAGCAGGTCATGGGCATCGTGGCCGAGGAGCTCGACCGCGTGCCGCCCGAGCAGGCTCTCTCCGTACCGGTTCACCGCGACGATCACACCTTGCTCGTCCACCAGGTAGGCGCCCGAGCCGAGCCTGTCGAGCATGGCGGTCATGGCGTCCTGCGAAGCGTCGGCGCCTGTCATGGCTGCGCCTCTCGTCGGCTGGCCTCCTCAGCCGGCGAGTGCCCCCGGAGCCGCGGGTGATGCGCGCGGAGCTGGGCACAGCCCTCCCGGTAAGGGCGAGCGAACGGGTGCCCGTCTGCTCCCTCGGCCTGCTCAGCCCCCGGGCCGCGGCCTCAGTGCATCTCCATGCCCGCGCCCGCTGCAGCAGCCGACTGCCCGGCGACCTGGGGGAGCGGCCGATAATGCCCGGCGACCCGGGTGAGCGGCCGACAATGCCCGCAGCGAGTCGACCTGGAGTGGGGGGGGCGAGCCTGTTCCTGCGGGGCATGAAGCCCCTGCGCAGGGTCGCCCAAGGGTGCCTCGCGGCTTCGCCCAGGACATCACGCCAGCGTCCCGCTCACGCCTGCGCCCGTCAGCCTCGCTGCTCGTACGGCCCAGGCGCTTCCCCGACGGGCAGGCGCTTCCCCGACGGGCAGGCGCTTCCCCGACGGGCAGGCGCTTTCCCGACGGGCACGTGGCCCTTTTTCTGGGGCGCTTTGCAGGCCTGGCTGAGAGACGAGCGGGCATACGGACTGCACTTCCTGTCGAAAGGAGCTTGTCATGCTCGGGATAGTCGCCGCGGTGTTGTTCCTGGTGTCGTTCCTGATCAACGCCGCCGAGATCAGCACCAACCACGTGTTCACCTCGGCGAACGTGATGCTGCTGGGGCTGGCTGCGCTGGCTTTGCACATCGCCGGCATCGGCAGTGGCTGGGGCCGCAGACGCTGACCCTCACCCCCTCCCGCCGCCGCGCGGCTCCCAGGGCGGCGCTGGGGAGGGCGTGACGCGACACGGAGCCCTCACGGGCGCGAGGACCAGGCAGGGGTCATGAGTGCGCGCACTCATGACCCCTGCCTGTTGCCTGTGGCGATGACACGCCCCTCGCGAACGCGCTGTCGCCGGAACCGTGTACGTCCCCGAATCCGTCCGCGAGCGGGTCGACGAAGACGCCCAGGCGCCGGAACCCAGCCGGCGGCAACGAGGCCTCGTCCGGCACTTCCTGCGGGCGCGGGGAACGCGTCAGGCGAGCGGGTTGGCGCTGGAGTTCGGCCCCACGATGCAGTCGTTGAAGGTGCCGTCGTTGCACACGTACAGGGCGATGTACTTGATGTTGTAGCCGTCTGACAGGGTGAGATCGTTGTGGTTCGTGCCCGACCCGCTGCAGCCGTTGTAGTCGTACCGGTGGGTGCTGGTGTACCAGACCCCGCCGTTCGACCGGGTCACCCGGAGCTGGGCGTAGACCGGGTTGCTGTTGCAGTTGTCGTCCTCGACGTGGAGGTCGATGTTGGTCAGGCTGCCGGGCCCCGACCACGTCCACGTCGCGCTGGCGTGACCCGCCCACATGTAGTTGCTCGCACTGCCGGTCGCTGCCCAGGCGCTGCTCGGAAGGGCGAGCGTCAGTCCGATGGCGGCGGGAACGGCGAGCAGGGCTCTGCGAAGTCTGAGCATGTCTCCCCCTTTGATCGGCCGACTCCGTGACCACGTGTCAGGAGCCGCGAGGAACGCAAGGCTGTCAGAACCAGACTTGATATGTACATGCTTAAAATGCTTGTACCGCCCTCCTTTTGCCGCGCATCGTCAGGGCGCCGAGCCCCCGCCGCGGCAGGGCTGCCGACCTAGGCCACAGATCGACATTGCACCTCGCGAGTGGCGCAGCAGGCGCACCTGCCGTGCCCCGGCCCGCACGCGCTCATCTCACGGTTCCGTCCTGGCTGAGGATGACGTCGTCGCGGACCGACCGACTGCGCAGCCTGTGGAGGGCACCGGATGGGGAGGGGGCTGCCCACGGCCGGCTCGACAGCCTGCCGGCGCCGCCCGCCTACCTGAGCTGTCCCGATAGAGGGTCGGCGCCGGTCAGTTCACAGGTCGCATCCCACAACCGTGCGGCGGCGGACCGGTCGGCCAGGTGGTTCCAGACGGCCTCCCGCCGAGGCTCGCCACGCAGGCCGAAGACGCGTGGCCCCCACAGTTGGCCTCCCTGTACGGCCGGGTCGAGGACCGCCCGTACCGCTGGCCAGGCGCCGGCGTGCTTGCCCTGGACGAGCAGGGCCGCAGGAGTCGAGACCAGCCGTGCGCCGGTGGTGGGCACATGGAACGGCGGCCGTGACGGGGTGAGGGAGTCCAGTGCGCCGCCGGGGTGGACCACTACGCTCGCCACCGTGCTGCCGACAGCGCGCAGGCGCCGATCGAGTTCGAGGCCGAAGTACATCTGCGCCAACTTCGAGCGCCCGTAGGTGCGCTTGGGTCGGTAGTCCTTCCGGGACTGCAGGTCGTCCGGATCGAGCCGCTCGGACTTGGCCGCGAAGCTTCCCATGGTCACGACGCGGGCCGCCGGTGCAGCCGACAGCAGTGGCATCAGCAACTGAGTCAGGACGAAGTGTCCCAGGTGGTTCGTGCCGAACATGAGTTCGTGACCGTCTCCGGTCTCCCTGCGCGGCGGGTCGTCGAGTGCGACACCGGCGTTGTTGACCACGGCGTCAAGGCGCGCCACCGCCAGTGAGTCCACCGCTGTCGCGAGCGACGAGAGGTCGGCGAGGTCCAGCCGCACGGCCCGCACCCGCGCACCGGGGACACGCGCCCTGATCGACGCGATGGCGAGCTCGGCCCTGGCAGGACTCCGGCAGCCGAGTACGACGGTGGCTCCGGTCGTCGACAACTGCTCGGCGACGAAGTACCCGATCCCGGCGTTGCCGCCGGTGACCAGGAAGACACGGTCCTCAGCCCTCGGCAGCCGTTGGACATTCCATGACAGGGCGGACGGCACGGCGACGGTGCTCCCTTGCTACTGAAGACGGTTACGACGAAAGCCTTCGGCGACTCGGGTTGCACGGTGCCGGCGCCCACCGACAGATCACCGATCGATCACCGACAGCCCTACCGGCAGGCACCCGGCCGACATGACGTCGGCCCCACCACGGAAGCGCGGGGCGGGGCCGAGACGAGGACAGGAGGATCGACTGGCGCAGACCGGGGCACCTGCCCTGGGACTGCTGGAGCGAGTGAATCATCGAGCCCATGTCGCCGAACTGGGAGACCTGAGAGACGATCACCCAAAGTGGGCCCTGACCGTGGGCTGTGAGGGCGCGGCGTCGGTGTGGTGCTGTCGTCGGGCGGCCTCAAGTAGCCGGGCCCAGGAGCGTACGGTCGGGCGGCGCTTCAGCAGCGCTCGGCGCTCCCGCTCGGTCATGCCGCCCCATACGCCGTGCTCGACGCGTTGATCGAGCGCGTACGCGAGGCATTCGGCTTTCACCGGGCAGCCGGTGCACAGCGCCTTGGCGCCGTTCTGAGCCGCCCCCTCGACGAACAGGTCGTCCGCTTGCGCCACCCTGCACAAGCCGGACGACATCCAGGTGGTCTCCACGCGTCCCCTCGAAGTTTCAGCGCACCGCCCCGGTCAGGAGCAGCGTCGACTGGGCGGGCAGGTTATGTAGGCAAGTGCCATAGGTCTACGGCACTGTCCGGCGTTCGTCCCATCGAGTGACCGATTGACGGCGGTTCAAACCTCGAGCCCCTGAATGCCCCTCACCTCGCAGGACAGACGTGTTCAAGTTGTGCATGAATGATCGAATGGCGGAGGCTTGCGTGAGGTAGAACGGACGTCGGGCCTTCTCCCACCGGCGGAGGTCCGTCATGACGTCGCCGGGGCGCCCGGCAGGATCGAAGGACACAAGCATGGCCAGCGGTACCGTGAAGTGGTTCAACGCCGAGAAGGGCTTCGGTTTCATCGCCCAGGACGGCGGCCCCGATGTGTTCGCCCACTACTCCAACATCTCGGGCAACGGTTTCCGGGAGCTGGTCGAGGGTGAGACGGTCACCTTCGACGTGACCCAGGGCCAGAAGGGCCCGCAGGCCGAGAACATCGTTCGCGGCTGACCCACCACAAAATGCCGCGCCCTTCGCGTCGCCCGCTGTGTAAGGTGGGATCACCGACGCGGGGTGGAGCAGCTCGGTAGCTCGCTGGGCTCATAACCCAGAGGTCGCAGGTTCAAATCCTGTCCCCGCTACGAAAGGTAGGGGCCCGGCACCAGCCGGGCCCCTACCGCGTTATTGCCACACGATGGCGGACAGTGCCGGCCCACACGATCGCGGCTCCCGTCGCCACGGCCACGCTCGGCCTCGCGCTGAACGATGCAGCATGCCGCCTGGCTCCCTGCGGGCCGGGACGGGGCACTGCTGCCCTCACGGTCGCGCAGTGGCTTCCCAGGCGGCAGTGACACACCCTTCTTCCCAATGCCACCACTCCTTCGTCTCGCCCTGCTCCAACAGCTCGCGGATCTTCAGCAGGTCTGCCTGCGGCGGGACGTCCAAGGCCACCATCCCGAACCGCTCGATGCCTTCGCCCGTCGTGCCCAGGCGATGGAAGACCTCCAGCACGCTCTGCCGGGCAGCGGCAGAGCCGGCATCCTTCAGCAGGATGAGTCGGATGGTGCAGCTCTGGGAAAGCTGCACCGTTTCCCCGCAGAGGAAGGCGCCACTGGCAAGATGACGCCATGTTCGATTTCGGCATCGCTGGCTACCAGCCAGCATGGTTGGACAGCCGCGGTGACGTCGTTCAGGAACATGGGCATCGTCTGCGAGGCCTTGCCGGCCGGACGCTCACGAGAGTCTGGATGGTCTGGGACCTCAAGGACGACGAGTGGTTCTGCGACTGCCCGGTGCTGTTCGACTTCGATGGCCAGCAGGTCGAGATCAACCATCACAAGCTGGGCGATCTCTCCCTGACGTGGAACATGATCGACCCCACCCGTCCAGTCCGGTGGCCCGGCTTCGACCTGCAGTGGCGTCCCGAACCTCTTCCCGAGGTGCAGGCTGTGAGGGGGCTGCCGCTCAAGGGGGCCGAACTCCTCGAATGGATGGGCGGGGACGTCGCTCAGGGAAACGTCGACATCAGCTTCGCGTTCGAGACGGGTCGCGTGACCGTCTTCAACGCACTCGACGAGAACGGGGTGAGCTTTGCCCCTCCCGGTCCGAGCCAGCGCCTCTACCCGTTCCATTGACGCACTCGGGGGTTCAGGTATAGCGCCAGTTCGGCGTGGATTCCCTGGTCAGCCGGCGGCTTATCGGGTCAACCATCGCCAGCTTGATCATGGCTTCGGAGCGGTGCGGTTGGGTTTCGTAGTCGCGGGCGAGGCGGCGGTGGTGCATGAGCCAGCCGAACGTTCGCTCCACGACCCAGCGCCGCGGAAGGACCTCGAAGCCTCTCTGGCCAGGATCGCGGTGGACGACTTCGACGTCGATGCCGAGACGGGCACCGTGGTCGATGGCCTTGGTGCGGTAACCGGTGTCGGCCCCGGCCTCTCGCCTTCCCAGAGAGCAAGGTCGTAGCTCATGCCCGGGGGCTCTCATGCCGCTCTGACAGCCCTACGAAACGACGTCTGAACACGGTCTAGTTGTTTGCGGGACATGACGTTGGTGACACAGGCCGATGCCCGTGAAACCAAGATGCTTCGACGGGCATAGGTCGGGTAGCGTGCGGACCATGTCGAGTCCTGAGTCAGACACGGTGGGGGCTTTCGGTCACGCCGTCAGCCCCCCTGAACCACTGAGCTCGTAGCCCTGTCGTCGCACCGCTCTCGCGGTGCCGCGAGTGTGCGCATGGGGCTGGCCGCGGTGACGAGATGACCTTCTCGTGCTTCTCTCACCTCGGAGCGACTCGATGCCTCTTCCTCTGTATCTGCTTGCCATGGCGGTCTTCGCCATGGGGACCTCGGAGTTCATGCTCGCCGGCCTCTTGCCGGACATCGCCTCGGATCTTGACGTCACAGTCGGGACAGCGGGCGTCCTCACCTCGGCGTTCGCGATCGGCATGATCGTCGGCGCCCCTCTTGTGGCCGCGCTTGCCCGTGACTGGCCCAGGCGCGTCGGTCTTCTCGGGTTCGTGCTCGTCTTCGCGGCAGCTCACGCCGTGGGCGCCGTCACCACGAGCTTCCCCCTCCTGTTCGCCACTCGGGTCGTCGCCGCGCTCGCGAACGCGGGATTCCTTGCCGTCGCTCTGACGGCTGCCGCCACGGTGGTCTCGCCCGACAAGAAGGGACGCGCGCTGGCCGTACTGCTGTCGGGCACCACGGTGGCCACGATCGCCGGTGTCCCCGGTGGGGCAGTGCTCGGCACGTTGCTCGGCTGGCGGGCCACATTCTGGGCCGTCGCCGCTCTCTGCCTGCCCGCAGCTCTCGGCATCCTGAAGGGAATCCCGGCAGGACGCGATGAGGACGAGGCGACCGGCAGGCCGGCCTTGCGAGCGGAACTCGCCCAACTCACCCGGCCGCCGCTGATCCTGGTGATGCTGCTCGGTGCGCTGGTGAACGCGGCAACGTTCGGAAGCCTCACCTTCCTCGCCCCCGTGGTGACCGACAGCGCCGGGCTGGGTGAATTGTGGATCCCTGTCGCGCTGGTGCTTTTCGGCGCGGGTTCCTTCGTAGGCCTCACCGTCGCCGGACGGCTCTCCGACCGGCGACCCGGTCCGGTCATCGCAGTCAGCGGTCCATTGCTGCTCATCGGCTGGCCGGCCCTGGCGGTGCTGGCCGACGAGCCGGTCACCCTGTTCATCCTCGTGTTCATGCAGGGCGCACTGTCGTTCGCGCTGGGCAGCACGCTGATCACGCGGGTCCTCTACGAGGCCGCAGGAGCCCCCACCATGGCAGGCTCGTACGCGACTGCGGCACTCAACGTAGGCGCCGCCATCGGCCCCGTCATCGCCGCGGCCACCCTCAGCACCGAAGCCGGGACCCTCGGGCCGCTCTGGGCGAGCGGACTCCTCGTCGCCGTGGCGCTACTCATCGCGTTTCCCTTCCTCACCGCCATCACGGCCGGCCGGAGCACGGAGGGGCTCCGATGACACATGCGAGCGCCCCGTTGTCGGTGCGGTTGTCATAGCAGCGCGCGGTACGGGGAGCCCTGCAGCAGCCTGGCACCATGCCGCGGACGTAACTGTCGGGCGCGGTCAGGCACGTTGCCCCAGGCCTTGAGGGTGCGGATCCTCCGTTACGGCCGGCTTCCCGGGGCCGCACCCTCGACGTGCGGCCCCTGCCACACGTTCGTCTCGTCCTGTCCAGCGTCGCCAACTACCGCAGGCGCGGGCGGAATTCGCCAGGGTTCGCCAGGGTGCGCGAGATGTTGTGCCACCGGCGGTCGGGTGTCAGGTGGAGGTGGCACGTCCCAGTTCGCGGACGGGGGCGTTCCTGTCAGCCGGATTCTTCGGAAGGGAGGTGAACATGCGGAAGCGGGCCAAGCGTCCGGGTCGGCGCAAGCGGATCGGCTCGGACACCCGGGTGCAGGTGATCATTGCTGTGCTCGGCGCGGTCACATCGATCGCAGGGTGTGTGGCGCAGTTCGCGCGCTAGCAGCGTCGTGGGCAGGTGAGGTACCGGACGGCACGTCGTGGCCTGGGTGAAGCGGGCCCGACCGGCACATGATCGGCCGGACCCACCTCGACGCCCCGCACACCTGGCCGGGGTTCTGGGGGCAACCAGGACCCCGGCCGCACTCGCGTACGGCCTCCGGCGGAACTGGAGAGGCGCCTACCAATCATCGCGGCCTCTCGGGGGAAAGCCCCCTTGGCGAACCCTGGCGGCGACTGGCGAATCAAGCCCGTCACAGGGTATTCGTCAGGCCACCCCTACTCCCCACAGTCGCATAAACGATTCAACTGGGCAGCAGCCACGGCCAGGAGCGTGAGGGGGACGATCCGCCCCTTCCTTTCCACTCTCTGCGAACCGCACAGCGAAGACAAGACTGCAATTTTTGCTCTCAAACCAGGAAAATCATTCCCGAGCGGAGGTCTGCGCCGCTCTCCAACGGGAGGACACACATGTCAGACGTCTGGGATCCGCACGGCAGCCTGCAGCGCGCGTTGTGGATCGGCGGCGCACAGTGGTCCGGCAAGACCACCGTTGCCGAACTCATAGCCAGCAAGTACGGATTAACGGTGTACCACTACGACTATCACGACGCCCGCGGACACCAGGATCGCCGGATCGCGCGTCGTGTCGCCCTGGGTGAGCCTGTGGAAGATCCCACCCCCGACCATGTCTGGCTGGACCGGGGCCCGGAGGAGATGGCTACCGAGACGTTGGCCGGCTTCCCGGTCCGCTTCGAGTGGGCGTTGGACGACCTGCGCGCACTGTTCACCGGCAGGCCGGCGATCGCTGAGGGATGGGGGCTGCGACCGGAGCTGGTTGCGCCGCTGCTCGACTCCCTCCGGCGAATGGTCGTCCTCGTCCCCACCGAGGACTTCCGGCAGCACCAACTCCGGACCCTCCCGCGCGCGGGAACTCTCAACGTCCCTGTCACTGACCCGGCACGATCCCAGGCCAACCGGCTCGCCCGTGATCGGCTGGTTGCCGAGGACGCAGTACAGAACGCCCGCCGCCTCGGCATCCGCGTCATCGAAGTCGACGGGACGCTCGACGCTGTGGCTGTGGCAGCAGAGGTCGCCGAGCATTTCGCTCCTTACCTTGGCTCGGCGACGGCCGCGTGATCGTTCGGCCCAGAGGTTTCCGCTGTTGATCGCCGGGACACTGCCTGGGCTTGCCGGCCCGGGCCGCGGCCGAGCGCTACCGATCCCTGGACGCGCCGCAGGCGGGTAGCGCACGTGGATCCGCGAGCGCGCTGCGTGTGACACCCCCCAGGCATGACTTCCTACGGAATGAGAGGAAATGTTTCAGCGCGGCGTCGCGGTGCCACCGTCCAGCGGTCTCGCAGGCGGTGCCACCGTCCAGCGGTCTCTCGGTCGGTTCCTAGCCGAGGGCGGGCCGGCTGCAGCGACCCTGGATGAGCGCGATGGTGATCGTGGGGACGAGGGCCAGAGCGGCCATGGTCGCGCCGACCATTGCCGGACCGGCGGCCTGGAAGGGCGAGCCGAGGGCGAGCACGGTGACCCAGGACCCGGCCGCCGTGCCGAGGTTGAACGCCGACACGGTCAGGGCCGAACCCAGGGTTGGGCCTTGCCCGCGAAGCGGACGCCGAGGGCGATCAGGACCGGAGTGCCCAGGAAGCCGACCAGCCCCAGCAGGGCAATCAGCGCCACCGTCGGGACCGCGAAGGCCGACAGCAGGCCGCGCGTCAGCAGGACCACAGCGGCCGACGCCGCAGCCTTGATCGTCGTCGCGTACGGGCGGACGTCCCCGGCTCGGCCGCCGACGAGGAACCCGGCCGGGGCGCCGGCGCCGAAGCCGACGAGGACGAGTGGCAAAAGACCCGCCGCGCTTCCCGCGCGGTCGGTCAGCGGCGGCGCGACGTAGGTGTACGTGCCCAGCACGCCGGCACTCGTGGTCGCGCAGGCAGCCAGCACCAGCCAGAGCCGGCCCGAGCGCAGTGGGGACAGCTCCGAGCGGATCGACACCGTCTGCCCGCCTCGGCGCTCCTTCGGGACCGAACGCGCGATCAGCACCATCGCGGCCGGCGCCAGGACGGCCAGTATCCAGAAGGGTCCGCGCCAGCCCATCAGCTGTCCGGCGAAGGCGCCGAGCGGCACGCCGACGACATTGGCGAGCATGGCGCCTGAACCGACCACGCCCACGGCACGCGAGCTCGCGGCCGGACCGGCCGCCCCGGGGGCCACGACGTTCGCCACCGCCCAGAACGCCCCTGTCGCCTGCGCGGTCAGGAACCGCGCGGCAAGCAGCAGCCCGAAGCCGTGCCCGACAGCGGCGATCGCGTGTCCCGCGGCGAAGACGCCCAGGGCCCGTACCAGCGTCCACCGGGCAGGCAGCCGCAGGGCCAACATCGACATCAGCGGCGCGCCGACGACCATTCCGACCGCGAACACGGTGATCGCCAGGCCGGCACGAGCCACGCTCACCTGCAGGTCGCTCGCGATCTCCGGCAGCAGACCCGCCACATCGAACTCGGTGGTGCCCATCAGGAACGTCCCCAGCGCCAGCACGTAGACCACACCGGGAAGCCGTCAGGAGGCAGGTGCCCGTTCCTCGACGCGTCCTCGACCCGGGCGCGCAGCACTTCGTCGCCGACTGGGGCCAGGCCGTCACCATCGCCACCGCCCTGCTGCGCGCCCGAGGCCGGCCGTTACCCGAACGACAAGGCACTGCGGAACTCATTGGGGAGCTGTCCACCTCGAGTACCGAGTTCCGAACAAGGCGCGCTCGTGGCGGCCTCGCACTGTGACAGGTGGCCGGCCCACACCCCCCACTGGTGTGGGCCGGTTATCCACCCGGTCGGGCCTCGGCGGCCGGGGAGGCCGCGGGCCCGGTGAGCGGCTCCCAATCCGCTCTCCGCCCCTCTGCCCCCGTACCCGGGCACCATGCACTTCCGAGTGCACCGAACAGCAACGTTTCGGATGTGGTTTCTCGGGCAGGCGGGCGGCAGCGTCGCCCGTCTGCGGACATCCCCCCGAGTCGTGGACGGGGGCGACGGTCTCGTGTGCCGCCTGCGATCCCTTCCCTCACCCCGCAGGCGGCACCGGCCGTGACGGGGACACTTGGGCGGACTTGCAGCGCCGGAGAGTGCCGTCGACTCGCCCGTCCCCGCGAGGGACGGTGGAGAGGTGGGCGCAAGGCCGGTCTCGGCGCTGCCGGTCGTGGCTGTCATCCACCGCGACGAGGCATTGACCATGGCGGGCCCCCCGCCCCAGGCCCCAGAAGCCGAGCGTCAAGCCGGCCTCCGGCTCCGGCCAGGCCGGGGGAGCAGGGCTTTGAGCCGGGCCCGCCGACGCCCCCGTCCCGTCGACGGGAACGCCCAGCGCGCCGTCGGCGACACACGCCGCCGTCATGCGTGGAAGCGGTGTACGCCCAGCACCTCCTGGCCGCCCGCGGGCACCGCTGCGCCGCGGACGGCGTCGTCGGGCGGGCCACTTGCGAGCGTCTCGTCACCGCAACACCCTCAGGGCCGGGGGTCATCGTTTTTGCGGTGAAACGGTGTCCGTCGCCTGGGCGAGTTTCGGCCCGAAGCTCTGTTCACCTGGGACTCCGAATTGAAGAACCTGGGTGTAGCCAAAAACATTTTCCTTGCGGACTGTCCGACGGCTACCGGTATTGCCGAGGCCTGCATCGAAATCTCTCTACCGCTTTCGGCTCGGATGTCTGGAGCCCGGGTTTTGCGAGCATGCGCCCGAACAGAGAAGGGAAATCCATGGCGTCGGTGTCGATGGTCAATGCATTCATTTTCAATACGGACCCTATCCCTGGTGGCGGTGCTCAGGGCTACTGGGTGGGGCCGCATCCGAAACTGGGCTCCGGAACCGTCACCGTCACGGCGCACGGACTGACCGGAGCGGTCTCGGGCGACATGATCCTGGGGGTGGAGCTCCTCAAGACGCGCGCACCGGGGGCCGGAGGCGGGCAGGACCCGTTCATCGACATCACGGTACGGAACAACAACACAAATCGCTGCCCGTTTGTTCGCCTGATGGTAAGCACCGTAAATCCGTAGAGCGTTTCAGTGAGGGAGTGAAGGCAGATGAAGGCACTCGCTGTTCATGATGCGGGCGGCAATATCTTGTCGCTCTCCCCGGCCCGGGATTCCACGCCGAAAGCGGGCCGTTTGACGTGGCACCTGCAGCGCAGCTCGTCGCGAAAACCGGCCAGACAGGCTCATGACGACTAGGCCGTGTATCGAAAGCGGATCTTGGACTGTGAATGATCACGTTTCATGGGTCGGGGAGATCTCACGGACGAGCAGTGGGCAGTGCTGGAGCCGCTATCGCCTCAGGGTGTCAAGACGGGGCGGCCACCCATCTGGCCTCGGCGGCGGCTGATCGACGGCATACGGTTCCGGGTCCGCACGGTGTTCAGTGGCGGGACGTCCCCGTCGAGTACGGACCGTGGAGCCGGGTCTACGATCTGTTTCGCCGATGGCAGCGGAACGGCACCTGGCACCAGGTCCTCACCCGGCTTCAGTCCCTGGCTGATGCGAAGGGCGCGATCCCGTGGGACCTGAACGTCGACTCCACGGTGTGCCGTGCCCATCAGCGTGCGGCTGGAGCCCGTCGGCAGGGTGCACTTCAGAAAGAACCGCCGGGCGGCATGTTCACCGAGCCTGCTGATCATGGGCTGGGACGCTCGCGGGGCGGGTTCACCACCAAGCTGCACCTGGCGGTCGAGCAGGGCCAAAAGCCCATGTCCATTGTGATCACCGCCGGGCAGCGCGGCGACTAGCCGCAATTCGAGCCCGTGCTGAAGAAGGTCCGCGTGCCCCGCCTTGGGCCGGGTCGGCCGCGTGTCCGCCCCAAACGGGTCCGTGCGGACAAGGCGTACGCCTCCCGCAAGAACCGCGACTACCTGCGCCGTCGCGGCATCCGCTGCACCATTCCGGACAAGGCCGACCAGGCCGCAAGAAGCTCGGTTCTCTCGGTGGCCGGCTGCCCGGGTTCAACGCCGAGGACTACAAGGCTCGGCATGCCGTCGAGTGCGGCATCAGCCGCCTCAAAAGGAACCGGGCTGTGGCCGCGAGATACGACAAGCTCGCGGGCCGCTACGAGGCCACTGTCCTCGTAGCGGCCATCAATGAATGGCTGTGACCAGCTCAATCAGGGGCGATGGACGGATGTCCGTGGAGTCGTAGAGGTTCAGGTGTTGATGGCGTGTTCGACGAACTGGCCGCAGGCGCGGAACCCCAGGCGGCGGTACACAGGCTCGCCGTCGGCAGACGCCTGCAGGACCGCGATGTGGTGGTCTCGCTCGCGGGCCGCGTGAAGGGCCGCAAGCGTGATGGCTCCGCCGTAGCCGCGCCGACGCTGGGCGGCCAGGGTGGAGATGTTGTAGATGCCGGCGACTCCCGCGTGGTGGAACACCTCGGCGGAGCAGACCGGACGGTTCTCCACGTAGCCCACCAGGTACCGGGCCGGGCAGGTCGCGGCCAGCGCCTGGGAAGCAGCCCGGGCGAAGAAGTCGCGGACGGTTTCGGCGGGTGGATTCCAGTTCGCGGCGAGGACCGTGGCGTAGTCGGCGAGCTGCTCGGGCGTGGTCACCGTTCGGATGTCCAGACCCGGGACAGAGGGACTTGGCAGGGTGTCGTCCAGCTCGGCCCACATCGCCGTCTCCCGCTCGGACACCGGCAGACCGGCCGCGGTCAGGCGGGTGGTGAGGTCTGTCGGTGTCGAGGCAGGTCCCACCCACCAGGAGAAGCCGCGGCCGGTGCCGGCCAGCGACCCGACGGTCTCGGAGATGCGGGCCGCGGCGTCGCCGGCGGTGAAGCGGGCCGCTGCGACGATGTTGAACGTGTCGTCGTCCAGGCCGCTGTCTGCGACCAGGAGGTCATCGGTCTCCGTGACGGTCGCACCGGACATGCTCCGGTGCAGATGGCAGGCGTGTTCCGCCAGATTCCGCTCCATCCTGTCCGTCAAGTCGGCTTCATTGAGAAAGTAATCATTCATAGGGATTGATCCCAGCACGACCGGACGAAGAGTGCATGCCATTTTAGGCGGTGCCACGCCGGTGACCAGCACTTTCGATACACGCCCTAGGTGTACTCATTTGGTGGCTACGTTCGTGGAATCCGCGACAAGTTGAGCCATCTCGCGCAGGCGGTGCCAGTACTCAGGGGCATCCGCTTCGCCGAGCACGGATATGACCCGGTCCAGGCGGGCGATGCAGCGCAGCAGAGTGCTTCGGCCCCGCGCTTCGAGCTCGCCGCCGTTCCTGATCCAGGTGAAAACGCAGCCTGCGGTATCCGAGTCCAGCATCACCAGGTCGAAGCCGGCCCGGTCCGCTCCAGCCAACCTGGGGGGAAACGGCAGTTCCATGAACTCTCGGTACAAGCGTGATACGGCCTCAAACACACTCTCTTCGCTCACGCGGACCATCATGGCGCAGCTTTCACCACGCCTGGAGTCGTTTTGAGTGTGCGGTAGCAGATGAGGAGCTCCCACAACTCGCCCGGCACCAGCCGCTCAACAATCCCCACCACGGCCCCGCAGCGTCCGCACCCACCCCTCATACCGAGGTCGTAACCAGCAGGTGGACCCCGTTTAAGAGGCCATCTCATGTGGTCGGTCGGTAGGCTCCCGCGGCGGCAGCTGGGGGCAGGGAGCGGACCCGGCCCTATGGGTCCTGGGGGTGGGGACGGGGATGGAGTCCCGGGCCGAGGGGCGGACCGGCCAGGGGGGTGGGGGAGAGGTCGGTGGGTTCTTCCCCGGATTCCAGGAGAGTGTCGGCGGCGCCGACGATGAGAGGGTCGGGGCGACCGACAGCTGTCTCGTCCTTGCGGTCGTAGTCGATGCGCCACAGCAGGCTGCGCATGGCTTCGAGTCGGCCGCGTCGTTTGTCGTTGCTCTTGACCACCGTCCACGGAGCGTGGCTGGTGTCGGTCGCCCGGAACATCTCGACCTTCGCGGTGGTGTAGGCGTCCCACAGGTCCAAAGAGGCCAGATCGGTGGGTGAGAGCTTCCACTGCCGCACCGGATCGACCTGGCGGATCGCGAAGCGAGTGCGTTGCTCGGTGCGGGAGACCGAGAACCAGAACTTGACCAGTAGGATCCCGTCCTCCACGAGCATGGCCTCGAAGGCGGGGCACTGCCGCAGGAACAGGTCGTACTGGGCGGGGGAGCAGAAGCCCATGACCTTCTCCACGCCGGCGCGGTTGTACCAGGACCGGTCGAAGAAAACGATCTCACCCGCAGCCGGCAGGTGGGCGACGTAGCGCTGGAAGTACCACTGCCCAGCCTCGCGCTCGGTCGGCTTGTCCAATGCCACGATGCGTGCACCACGGGGATTGAGCCGCTCGGTGAACCGCTGGATCGTGCCGCCCTTGCCCGCCGCGTCCCGGCCTTCGCAGACCACCACCATCCGCGCGCCGGTCTTCTTGACCCAGTGCTGCAGCTTGAGCAGTTCGATCTGCAGGATTCGCTTGGTCCGTTCGTACTCCGCGCGAGGGATCTTGCGGTCGTACGGATAGTTTTCCCGCCACGTCTGGATCGGAGCGCCGGAAGAGTCCAGCAGCACAGGCTGCTCCGGCCGACGAGCGTCCACGCTCAGCCCGGTCAGCAGATCCTCGGTTGCCTGTTGTGATGATTCCTGCTCGTCCACGCCGCGCGCCTACCCACCGCACGCTGCCTCTAACGGCGCGGGCCGCCGGGCTGACCGGTGTCGCAGCACTGGGAGGCCGGGTCGCATGGGGATCGGCGGGAACGATTCGGCGCTGGATGGCGCCCACAGGCATCGATCGCCCGACCCGGGGCAGACGCGGGGTGCGCCGCAGCCCACGGCAGGACGACCAAGGCTCTGACTCCGTGCAGCGGATCAGGACCGCCGGGAGGCAGCCCCTGGACGTCCAGGGAGCCGCCACGTCCAAGGAGCCGCCGCCCTCGACGGCCGGCCGGCTCGACGGCAGAGCGCCCGGCCTGCCTGCCTTGAGCCTGTTAGGAGCATGCCAGGCCCAGCGCCCTCCTGGCTGTCCGGGCCGCTGACCACCTGCCTGGGCTCCGAACGAGGAGAACGGTCATGACCTTTAATCCGCTCGAGCAGCGAGGAATCCCACTGGACCGCCAACTGCGCAGTTGGCGCGAGCTGAACGTGAAGCCGATCGATCCTGACCGCTGTGACCCGTACACGCGCTGCCGGATCGTCACGATGAACGGCATCGAGGTCGAAGCGATCACGTTCAGTCACATGCTGGCCCGCAACACGATCGACCCGGAGGTCAAGCGGCAGCTGGCGTACCTCCGGTACATCGAGGCGCAGCAGCAGAAGGTGGTGAACTGGCTGCTGCCTGGTGTGTCGTCGGTGCTGGAGACGACGATCGCCTACGAGCAGGTCGCCGTGGACCTGACGGCGTGGGTCGCCCGGATGGAACCGGACCCCTACCTCCGCCAGGCATACGAGTTCGGAGTTCTGGAGGACTTCGACCACTTGTACCGGTACGCGAACCTGTACGAGATGATCGAGCACCGCGAGGCGGAGGCGGTCGTCGACGGGCTCACCGAGGTCATGCCGGGCCGGCCGACCAAGTTCCACCACCGCGACCCGGTGGACAACGTCCGCGACCCGTACGCCAAGGACGAGGCCGGCCCGCTCTCGAAGCTGCACGCCCTGACGATCATGTCGGCGGAGCAGCAGACGATGAACTTCTACATGAACACCGGTCCCACCTACATGGAGCCGATCGCCCGCCAGCTGTATCAGGAGATCGGACTGATCGAGGAAGAACACGTCACGCATTACGAGTCCCTCGTCGACCCTGGCGAGACGTGGTGGGAGCAGCTCGTGAACCACGAATACAACGAGTGCTACCTCTACTACTCCTTCATGGAGCAGGAGACCGACCCCAAGGTGAAGGCGATCTGGGAGCTGCACCTGAACATGGAGCTGGAGCACCTCCACACGGCCTGCGACCTCATGCGCCGCCACGACGGCCGCGATCCGCGATCCGTGCTGGCTCCCGAGCTCCCCGACGTGCTGACCTTCGAACCCAACAAGCCCTACCTACGGAAGCTGCTGGACACCCAGATGGACCTGACCACCCTGGGTGCCGGCTACGTCCGGGACGCACACGAGCGATTCGAAGAGATGCAGGACCGGATCCACGGCAGCGAACAGCCCCCGAGCGAACGCGTCATGACCGAACACGACGCGATGTTCGGACGCGAGTACCGCCTCGAGTCCGAAGGTGAGCACCCCGACCCCGCCCTCCGCGAGAAGTGAGGACCCGGCATGTCCGACTCACCAACCCCCCAGGCCGGGGACGAGCACCCCGCCGACGACGATGTGGTGGCGCTGCTGATGCGCCAGCACGGCGATATCCGCAACCTCTTCGACGAGGTCGAGGCCGCAGCAGGAGAACAGCGCCGTGAGGCATTCCACAGGCTTGTGCGCCTGCTCGCCGTTCACGAGACAGCTGAGGAGGAAGTCGTCCACCCCTTCGCCCGCCGTGCCCTTCCGGCCGGCGACCGAGTCGTCGAGGACCGCCTGGCCGAGGAGAAGGCGGCCAAGGAGTCCCTCGTGACACTGGACGATCTCGATACCGACGACCCGACGTTCATGCTCCGGTTCATGAAGCTGCGCAAGGACGTCCAGGAGCACGCCCGCGCCGAAGAACGCTACGAATTCATCCACATTCGCCGCAGCGTCGACAGCTCCCGTCTGGCAGCCATGGCCAAGGCCTTCAAGGCTGCCGAGGCCTTGGCTCCGACGCGGCCGCACCCAGGAGTGGAATCGGCAACGGCCAACATAGCCCTGGGGGCGGTGCTCGCGCTCGTGGACAGGACCAAGCTCGCCGTACAGAAAGCCATGGGCGAAGACGGTTGACGGCCCGGCCCTCGAAGTGGGCGGAGGGGCGTAGGAGACGTCAGCGCCGCCGATTACTCGGCCTGGTTGCCGTAGCCCACGGCGAGCAGCGGCATCCCGCGGACCCGCCACCTTCCACGAGGCCGGGACCGACCACGTCGACACCGTGCACGCCCTGCCCCCCTGCGCCCTGCCCCTGCTGCTTGCTCCCTGCCCCCCTGTGTCCTGCCCCCTGCCCCTTGCTGCCTGCCCCCTGCCTCTCCGCCCTGCCCCCTCCAGACTGCCCGTCCTCCCGGCCCGTCCCGGCCCGTCCGCGGCCAGCCCGGAAGCCGCCGGCCGGGCGGCCCCAGGCGGAGTGACCGGTTCCCTCTAAGAGCCCGCCGAGCACCGTGCCACCGGGCCTCTTGCCAGCAACTTCTCCCGTCCTTACCTTTGTTCCGCGAGTCCCGGCCCCGTGGGTCCACCGGCCCGCGCCGGCCATTCATTGCTCCTCAGTGCACGACACACGATGGAGGCGTCACATGCCCTTAGCCGTGCCGGATCTTCTGGAGACCGACGGGTTCCGCGACGCGGGTCCGCTGGAGATCGACGACGAGGCGATCCCGTTCGAGGACGACGACCGCAGCGACCGCGAACACACGGCGTGTCTCGCCGACCCCTGGGTGACCGCCACCACCCGCTTCGCCTGTGACCTGAACTCGTAGCGGTGGCCGTTTCCATCGCCGGCCGCGGCGCCTGGTCCGACGACACCTGGGCCTATCTCAACGATCCGCGCATGCCGGCGATGGAACACGGATGGAAGCTGCACGTCTCGGCGCGGCCCGACGACCTCGAAGCAGTCACCCGGCTCGTCCTGCCGGTGCTCTCCCGGCACGTCTGCCACGCGAAGTTCGCCCGTGACCCCGAGACCCTGCGCCGCCTCAACTCCGGGGCGGTGAGCGCCGGAGCCGTGGGCAAGGCGATCACCGTCTACCCTACGGCCGGCGCCGTGGTCGAGCTCGCCCGTGAACTCGCCGCCGTCCTGCGGGACCGGGAAGGTCCACGGATCGTCAGCGACCGGCGGGTCGACCCGAGCGCCCCGGTCTACTACCGCTACGGCCCCTTCACGGGCGACTACCGGACCGGGCACAGCGGGCGACTGGAATCCGTCATGACCGGACCGGACGGCCGCATCTTCGACGGCCTCGCCGTCGGCCGCTATCGCTGCCCGCCCTGGGCCGAGGACCCCTTCGCGACCGGATCCGCACGCGGCGATGCGCTGCCCTCCGCGCCCGGCTTCAGCGGCGGCCGCTACACGATCACGGCCGGCATCGCCCGCTCGCCCCGGGGCAACGTCTACCGTGCGGTCGACCGCACGCTCGGGCGCCCGGTGGTCGTCAAGCAGGCGCGCGCCTACGTGGGCGAGGACGAGTCCGGTACGGACGCCCGCCACCGGCTGCGCAACGAACGCGCGGTCCTCACCGCCCTCGACGGTGTCACGGGCGTGCCCCGGGCGCTGGACTACTTCGCGCACCGGTCGGACGAGTACCTGGTGACGAGCAGCTGTGGCGACCGCGACCTGCGCAGGGAGGTTCTGCGGAACGGTCCCATCCGAGACGACGGCACCCCACCGGCCGGCGCTCTCTCCGCCCTCGCCTCCCGCCTCCTACGCGTCCTGGACGCGGCCCACGCCCGCAACGTGGTCGTTCGCGACCTCAAACCCGACAACGTCGTCCTCGACGACCTCGGACCTGGTCACTGTCACGTGATCGACTTCGGGATCAGCGAGCGGGACGGCGCCGGCCCCGGAGGGGCCACCCCCGGATACAGCGAGCCGGTACTGCGCGCCGGCGGACCGGCCGCCCCCGCCGACGACTACTACGCCCTCGGCGCGACCCTGTTCTTCGCCGCCACCGGCCTGGACCCGGTGATCGTCGACACGGACCACCGGGTCAACCGGGACCGGACGCTGGCCTGTCTGGCATGGGCCCTGCCCGGGCGGGCCCACCGTGAGGTCCGGGCGTCGGTCACCGGCCTCCTGAGCTTCGACCCGGCCGAACGGACAGCCGCCGCCGACCGGCTGCGCACCGGCTCGGCCGGAACCGCCCGCCGGCCCGCGCGCCCCCGGATCGACAGCGCCCTGCTGGACGAGATCGTCGCCCACACGACCGCGTTCTGCGTCGAGGAGGCGCACGCGACCGTGGACCCGGTACGGGCCGCACGGCGTAACGTTCCCGGTTCGATCGACGTCTACGGCGGCAGCTCGGGCCTCGGCCTGGAACTCCTCCACCATGCGGACCGGCCCCAGGTGCGCTCCGCCGTCGACGCCCTTGCGCAGTGGACGGCCGAGCAGTCCCGGAACCTTCCGGCCGGCTTCTACACGGGACGCACCGGCGTCGAACTCTTCCTCGCGGAGGCGGGCCGGGAGCCGGAGGCGGAGCCCGTACACCCCGCCCTGCCGGAGCGGGCACCGGACGGCGGTCCCCCCGAGGCGGACCTCATCGCGGGCGCCGCCGGCATCGGCCTCGGCCGTCTGCTGCTCGCCCGGAATGCCCTCGCGTCCGGCCACCGCCGCACCGCGGACCGGCACCTGGCCGTCGCCGCGGCCTGCGACCGGATGCTGGCGTCGGGCACCGCCCGACTGACCCCGGCCGGCGCGGACACCGCCGGCGGCGCCGCGCTCCGGGAGGGCATCGCGCACGGCGAGGCGGGCGTCGCCTGCTTCCTGCTCGCCTACGGCGCCGTGACCGGGGACCCGGACGCGATCGCCCGCTCCGAACGGGCGGCCGCACACCTGGCCGCCCTGACACCGGACGTCATCGCGGCGGCGGCCGCGCCGGGCGCGACGCGTCGCTACGGCTCATGGTGCCGGGGCCTGGCCGGCATCGGGACCGTACTGGTGCGAGCGGCCGAGCACCTCGACGAACCCCGCTACCTCGACCTCGCCCAACGGACCGCGCGCGCCTGCGTCGCCCTGGCACCACGGATGCCGCTGGTCACGCAGTGCTGCGGCCTGGCGGGAGTGGGGGAGCTGATGGTGGACGTCGCGGAGGCATCCGCGTCCGAGGAGTTCCGGGACGCGGCCGAGACCATCGCCCTGCTCATCCTGAGCCGAAGCGGCGGCACCTGGTCCCGCCCGGTCTTCCCTGACCCCGGCCTCGCCCGCCCGGCGGCCACCTGGGCCGGCGGCTCCGCGGGCGTACTGGCCTTCTTCCGCCGCCTGCGCGCCGGGGGCGGCCCCCGCCTCGGCCTCGTCGACTGACACACCGCGGCACGATCGGCCGCGGCGGGCTCTGCACCTCGCCTGGGCGCGCTCGCGGGGGCCCGGGTGCTCGTGATCGGCGCTTTTTTCGGCGTCTGGGTTCACAGCGACGGAGCGGCGGCAGACAGGGCTGGCGATGCGCGGCCACGCGGGCATGACGCATTTGTCTGTCGCGAGGGCGTGCCGATGGAGGTGGGCGTCCCGAGAGGCGGGGTGTGCCTGGAGCGTAGGGGTGTCGGCCGTCAGCGGCGAGGACGCTTCGGGGACGATCATCATCGTCCAGTCGGTGTCCGCTGCCACCCGCTGAACATCACCTTGGACCCTTGCCTCCACGCTCTCGCGAGGCAGCGTCCGCCCAGCTCGGCCATCATGACCCGGTCGCACCGCATCCCGTACATATAGGCGTCGACGTCGCCGTACCCAACATCGCTTAGCAGCAGCAGTGTTGCTCCCTTGTCTTCGGTTTGAGACATCGTGTCGGGCGCTCGGCGTCTCAGCTGCGCGTCGGTGATCGCCGGCCCTTCCGATCGACGGCAGCGGCGCGACCCGCTCGACCCTTCTCATCGAGCTTTGACGACGTCTCAGCGAAGTTTGGCCAACTCCTACGGCCGAACGCTTCAGTCGGCGGGTTGGGTGTTCGGTGTCGATTGCTGTGTCGAACGGCCGGCGCGACTGTCGAGCACTGGCGTGGGCACCGGTGCCACCGAGACCGTCCGCGTCCAGTCCATCCGGCCCGGGGTCCCGCCGCGCACCCCGTCCGGGGCGGGCCAGGTAGCCACCAGATCGTGGTGGGCGGCGAAACGCGAACCTGGGACCGTGTCATGCATCGGTTCGCCGTTCAGCCAACAGATCTGCCAGGTGACCGTCTCGGTGTCGAGCAGGCAACACACCCCTCCGCTCGCTGCGGTGAGTCCGGTGAACACCTCCCGGATGCTCGCGGACCGCTCGAACGCCAGACTCATGCCCGTCGTGGCCGCGGTGAAGCACAGTGACACGTAGCCGGGGTGCCACCAGGACGTGAACTGGACCGCAAGGTAGATGTATCCGACCGCCAGCCTCCCGCGCTCGTCGGGTTCCCTGCGACTGGTCTCGGAGAACTCACGCATGGCGTCGTCGTCGACGCCGAACATGATCGCGGTATCGAGGTGGAGGGTGCTGCCGTCCGAGCAGTCGACCGGCTCGTTCCTGAAGTTCGAGGTGAACGGCAGGAGCACCTGGTCGCCCCCGGGCAGGGTCACCGTGGTCAGCGGCCCTCCACCGGCCCTCGGCGCCAGCTCGGCAAGCTCGGTCAGCGCGCGGGCGACGTTCCGAGGAGGAACGACGATCTCGTAGCTGTAGTCGATCCCCATGCAGGCAATCCCTTCGTAGGCCGAGCCGGATCCTCCCACGTCGTACCAACCCCTGACCTGGGCATTTTCGCCTGTACTGGCACCCCCTCCCGGGTGCTGAACCCGGGAAGCCCTCATCTGAGCCCCGAGGACCCGCTGAACTTCGCTGTCTTACCGCAACGTCGGATCCGACTTCCATCCGACATCGGCGGTGAGATTCCGACATGAAATTCGAGACCCTACCCGCTGGCGGTCAGGGACACGCCATCTCTACGAAGCGGCTGAAGTGCCCCTGGAAGGCGCACGTGAACCGAGCAGTGGGTCCGTCGCGGTGCTTCGCCACGATGAGGTCTGCCTCGCCGGCGCGCGGGGTCTCCCTCCCGTAGGCGTCCGGTCGGTGCAGCAGGATGATCGTGTCGGCGGCGTAGGTGATGGCACCGGATTCACGGAGGTCGTCGAGCGTAGGCATGCGGTCGGGGCGGGTCTCGGCGCCGCGGTTCAGGTGCGAGGAGACGACCACGGGGATGTCCAGCTCCCTGGCGAGCGCTTTCAGATCGCGGACGATGTCGCCCACTTCCCGTTCCCTCAAGTCGCTGCGCTTCTCCGGGCGGATGTCCTGGATCCCGTCGACGGCGATGAGGCCGATGCCGCGGAGTTCGACGTCTTCGCGAGCACGCGTGGCCAGCTGCGCCATGGTGACGCGAGTCGGAGACCAGAAGTACAGTGGCGCGTTGGCGATCTTGGGCGTCACCAGCTCGAGGCGCTTCCAGTCGTCGTCGGTCATCGCCCCGGTGCGCATGTGGTGCAGCGGGATGCGGCCGCGGCTGGAGATGAGGCGGAGTGTGGTCTCGGTGATCGCGTGCTCGAGGCTGATGTGCAGCGTAGGGATGCGTGCCGTCAGCGCGGCCCGTTCGCAGACGCCGCGAACGAACGTGCTGCGACCCATGGCGGGTCGGGCCGCGACGACGGTCAGGGTTCCCCCCAGGAGGCCCCCGGTCAGCTCGTCGAGGTCCCTGAAGCCCGTGGAGAGGCCCACGACGGTCCCCTCGGCGGCATTGGCTACCTCGACCCGGTCGAAGGCTGCCTCAAGGGCTGCTTCGAGCGACTGGGCTTCGTCTCGCTGATCTTCTTCCATGAGTCCCCCTCAGGACGGTGCCGGCCCGGTACGCCGTGGCCCAGTTAATGGTGAGAGGCGGCGCCCGACGGTGCCGCCCGTCACCGAGCAATGGCTGGTTGGAACGGAACCGTTCGGCCAGTAGCCGTTCCACCGCGGCTCGACCCGGCGCTCGACGAGCTGTTGCGCCTGCTGCGCTCCCTCCTGGCAGGCCGACCGTCAGGAACACCGTGGTCACACCCAGATCGTGGCAGGGAAGCCAATCAGACGACGACCGCCCTGTCTGCCAGCCCGATCACGGGCCGAGGCACAGGCAGCTGGAGGCCACGGTGACACTGCCGCGGAGAACGTGGGTGTGCGTGGCATAGCGCGTAGTCACGGGCGGAAGCGCTTGAGCCGGTTGACCCACCCGGTGACCCGTGCGGGGACCGCCCGCACGACGGCCCGCCGTTGCTACGTTCTTACGGGTGGACCGCGTTCTTACAGGTGGACAGCAGTGTCCGCTATTTCAGGGTCAGGCAGAGCCAGGTCCGGTCGCCCCTGTATTGGCTGCAGACCTTCGTGCCCTTGGGGACCTTGGGGCCGGTGTGTCCGCCGCGGCCCCACCAGACCTCGGCGAAGTGGTTCGTCGAGCCGTTGGTGATCTTGGCTTTCTTCCAGCCGCCGCCGCTCTTCCACTCCTTGCCTGGGGTCTGGTAGCCCCAGCGGGCATAGAGGGTGCTGCCCTCGGTCACGGGCCTCTTGGACGCGTAGACCCAGCCGATGCCCCGGGCGCCGCCCTGGTGCCAGTACTCGGCTACGGTGCCGCGCTTGCACCCGCCGCCCTGGGGGCTCTTGACGCAGTTGGTCTCGCGCAGGTCGGTGTAGGGGGCGGCGGTCGCGCCGGGGATCGCGGCGACGAGCGCGGCGGCCGTCGCGGCGCCCACGACGGCCGCGCGTACTCGGGGGGAGGAAGTGATCATGCGGAGTACAACGACGGCCCGCGCACGCGGTTGCCGCTGGATCCGGCCGACGTGGCGGCTTGCTGCATCGCTCGTGTGGATGGATGGCAGTGGATCAATGGTGGTCCCGGCGCCGGGCGGCGCCGGGACACTCCGTCCGCACGATGAAGGAACTCGACAACTGGCTCGCCAAGAAGAGGCGCAGACCGTAGACCGCCCCCGTACAGCGCCCCCTGCTCACTGAATGAAGCGGGGGCGCTGCTGCGTACGCCGGGGTCAAGCGGCTGTGATCAGGGTGAGGGTGTGCTGGAGCCGGCGGACGGCTTCTTCGGCTTCTGTGTACTCCTGGGGGGTGGGCGGGACGGCGCCGAAGGTGGGGCCGTCTTCGGCTGGCAGGGCCCGCCAGTGCAGGACGGGGGTGAGTGCGGTGGTGGCCGCGCCGAGGAACCAGGCGAGGCGTCCGTGGACGTGGGCGAGGGCGATGGCCAGGGACGCGAGTACTTCGCGGAGGTGTTCCAGCCGTTCGACCGTGGGCTGCGTCGCGTGGGACTGCGTGGTGCCGATGGCGGCGTGTAGGTCGGCGGCTGCCTTTGCGGCGACGGCGTGGTCTGCGGGGGTCGGGACCCACACCTGCTCACGGATCAGCCGTTCGGCTTCCTCTGCCAGGTCCTCGATGACCGTCTGCATGCTCATGCCTATCACCCTACGGTCCGGACCGGTGATTGGTCGCAGTGCGGCGACGGGGTCGGCCGCGGGCGTCGCCGTACGTCCCGGACTCCCGGACGAGCCTGCCCCCAGACGGCGGCTCGCCCCGGCTGGCCCGAAAATCAAACACACATTTAGTAGGGGGTTAGGAGGTGGAGCACTACATCGTCCGTCGACTCGGTCTCGTCCGGGCTCGAAAGGCCCGGTCGACGACCTGCACCAAGCTCGCAGCCGCGACCAGCATCGGCCACGATGCTGCGGCGTCATCTCTGCGCCCGTCTGTGAATCGATGCCGCGGACACGCTCACGACCGCCGCGACCGCGTCGGCGCACGTCGGCCCGTCTGGGTTGCTGTGGTTGCGCGACGAGTGGGCGGTGTACGGCGTCCTCGCCCCGCTCCGGCGCCCTCTACGGTGTCGGCACCAAGAGCGCCGAGACGCTGCGCGCATACGGGCTTTCCCGCACGGCAGTGCGGACGGGCGCGGATATCGGTCTACGTCTGACGCTCGGGGTGGCGGGGACAGAGGCGGCTGAGAGGCTGTGCACCGTCGAGTCGCTGATCGCTGAGGCTGTCACCGACCGGTCGGCGGCATTCTCGTGCGGGATCCGCGACGCGGGACGTCGGCGCCGCTGCACCATCGTTGAGGCCCGCCCGTCCTCAAGGGGTATATAGGGGTAAATGGGCGGGTTCGCGTACGTCGGTCAGGGGGAGGTGAAGCGGTTGATCGGCCCCCACCGGCCGGTCTGGTCTTCGATGACGTCACGCGCTTCGGTGATGACCGTCCACGCGATCCAGCCGACGGGTGCGATGTCAGTGACGAGGGGTTCGTTGTCGGGGCCGCGGGCGACTTCGGTGCCGGACAGCACCCACGGACGGGTACGCGGGTTCTTGACCCGGGGGAGATGGCAGTAGTCGTAGAGGCGTCGCGCAACCCAGAGGCGCGCGGAACGGCCTCCCCACCACGCTTCGCGCCGAAGCGGGCTGGCGGAAAGGCCGGGCAGTGGGGCGCCGGTCAGATCGTCCTGGCTCGACTCCTTGCGCAGGTCGTGCTCGGGCCCCATGGACCACCGCACGTACAGGTCCTTCCGGTCCCCGACGGCCCGTGCCAGCGCATCGAGACTGCCGAAAGTCCTCATCGGACGCCTTCCCCATGTAGGGGGCGCCGGGTCCCTGTCTCGTGGGGTGCGGGTCGTCATGACGGGTACTCCTCCTGAGGATCGGCTGCGCCGCTGCTGCAACCCCGCGGATACCCGATCAACGAAGGGCCATCCCCGCGGCCGGGATGCCAGGGAAGAGCGACTCGGACCAGTGCCGGCGGGTGCCGGACGGGGGAGCGCCGCCGTCTGCGGACGTCTCCCCGCGTCGTGCGTGGCGGCGACCGGCTGGCGTGGCGCCTACGGTTCTCTCCTTCCTCGCAGGCCGCGACGTCGCAGGGCGGCGGGTGGTCGCCTGTCTCAGGGTGGACGCGACCGCACGACTCCTGCCTACCCACCCGCAGCCCCGCGGGCGGGCGCTGCACCTGACTCCGCGCCGTTGACCCTCTGCCCAGACCTGGACCGGCCCAGGCGGTGGACAGGGCGAGAGGTCTCCCCGGCCGGTGCCTTGTCGCGCTCGTTCTGAGCGGCCCCGGTCGGCTCCCCGCTCGAAAGTGACCGCCCGCTCCTCTCGAAGCGGCTGCCCGCCCGGCTCGAAAGCGACCGCCCTCGGGGCTCACGTTGTGGGCTATGTTGTGACCATGACTACCGGGACGGCGCCACGCCACTCACGGATTGGTGACCCGGTGCTCTTCTGAGCGCCGTAGGCGCGGGCACGGGCCCGCTGCTCGATCATGAATCTTGCGCTTTTGCGCGGGCTCCGCCTCCGTCGTGTGGATCACAGGAAAACACCCACCACGACAGGAGAGTTCATGCCCAGCAAGTTATTGCGGATTCCCACCCCAGACGGCTCAGCCGATGCATTCGCCGCGTTCCCCGACCGCGGCGCGCAGCACCCGGGGATCCTGATGTACGCGGACGGCTTCGGCGTCCGGCCCGTGCTGCGGGACATGGCCCGCGAATTGGCAGAGCACGGCTACTACGTCCTCGTCCCCAACTTCTTCTACCGGCACGGTCCGGCACCGGTGGTCGAGATTCCTGCGCACATCGGAGAAGAGGCCCGGCCGGCTATCTTTGCCGAGGTGATGCCCTTGATCGAGGCGCACACCGCCGAGCGTGCCGCGCGCGACGCCGACGCCTACCTCAGCTTCCTCGTCGCCCAGCCCGAGGTCAGCGGCGGTCCGGTCGCGGTGACCGGCTACTGCATCGGTGGCCTCCTCGCCATGCGCGCGGCTGCGGCCCACCCCGACCAGGTCGCGGCCGTTGCGGCATTCCACGGCCCCGTGTTTGCCGACGGCCCCGACCTCTTCTCCACGCTCACCGCCCAGGTCCACCTCGGTCACGCCGCAGGCGACGTGACAGCCGAGGGCCTCAGCGAGCTCGACCAGGCCCTGGACGTCGCAGGTGTCTCCTACACATCCGAGATCTACCCGGACACCACCCACGGCTTCACCATGTCCGACACCGACGCGTTCAGCCCCTCAGGGGTGCAGCGCCACTGGGACCGGCTGCTGTCTCTCTTGGACCGCGCGATGCGAAACGACTGAGGCCGAGTCGCCGTTGCGAGCAGGTTGCGAGCACACGGGAAGACCTTCACCTCTTGCTTGAGGTACGCCCGTTCCTCCCCGCCGCCCGGTCTTGATGAGTGCCGGGCGGCGCGCCCCGCGATGCCGGCGGACCCGTGCGCCAAGACCTCGTGACGTTCCTCTGCGCACGCCCTGACGCCGCAGCAGGACTGCGTGTCGTCGAGGAGTACCAGCAGAACGCGCTGGCCGCCGCAGGACGGACGGAGACAACGTGCAGCCGCTGCACCACCCTCAGACCCGAGCCCATGCAGCCATGACGGCCGACAAGCCATAAACCTCTACCCGTAGTTCATGAACCAGTGAGTGTCGAAATAGTGGGCCATCGTGAATGGATGGTGCGGATCGACGAGGATGCGGCACACGAATTCAGAGGCTTGGCAGCCGAAGACGACGTCCTCACCGTCGAAGGACCGGACCACGACGGGCCAACGGTCAGGGTCGTCGCCGGCGACCTTCCAGCAAAACAGGTTCTCGTGCTCCGTGCCTGCCCAGATGAGCAGGCCGTCCTCCCGGAGACTCGTCCACGGCTCCTGGTTCAAGCCCAGGAATCCGTCGAAGGCGCCCTCGCCGAACGTCTCGACCATGCGCTTGTAGTCGCTCGGCAGCGCGGTACCGAGCCGCGACTCCATCTCCGCCCAGTCCATGTCCGGCCGCTGGTCGGACTGCGTCCAGCCGGTGATTCGTCTGAGCCGCTCCATCCAGTCGACGTCCTCGTCCTCGTCCTCGTCCGGAACGACACCCAAGGGTTCGGGCACCTCTCTGTGAGCGACTACCAGCACCGACCGCTCGGCCCCCTCGGCATCCCGCACCGTCCCCGTGCCGACCCACTGATCCCCGTACGCCCACGCCCGTAGCGTCACGGCGCGGTCCTTGAAGGGGACGAGGAGAGCCGCGCCCCTGGAATCGTCGACCGTCGGGTCGGTGAAGCCCTTGAGGACGAGGGTGCGCGGGGCGCCGTACCTGCCTTCGAGCAGGTCGGTCAGATCCTGCAGGCTCAGATCGCCGGACAGGTACATGTAACCGTCGCCCTGGCCGAGTTGGGCCAGCAGGTCGTTGACGGCCGTTTGTGTGAGCTCCATGGCAAACAGTGAAGTGCACCGCACTGACAACGCGGCTCATCAGGCCTCGAATGAGGCTCCGTCGGTCATGTCCGGCACTAAGAGGTCATCTCGCTTGGTTGTTCGGGCACTAAGGGTTGTCCCGCAAGTGCGGCTGTGCCTTGACCTCAGACCGGCTCGATAGGGTCAGGACCACAGCCGACGGAAGAGGATTGTTCGATGGCGACGTACGACCAGCTGACCGAGTGGGCCGGTCTGGGGCATGTCACGCGAGCTGGATGGGACGCTGTGGCCGGCTGGCGGATCCCGGGCTTCATGAAGGCACAGCTCGTCGAGGTGGGCATCCCGGTAGCTCCGCGCCTCATCGCACGAGTCGTGATGCAGAGCGAGGCTGAGCCATCCCTGCTCACCTCCCGGGGCCCGCTCTACCGTCTCACCGAGCAGGCGGATCCCGATGAGCCGGCCGAGCGGTCATCGTTCGGCGTCGAGCCGGAGACCGGGGCGGTCTTCTTCGTCATGCCGGATGGGGAGGCATGGTTCGCCAACTCGGGTGTCGGCGTATGGCTCAACGCCCTTCACCGTTACGGCAGTCGCGTCGAAGCCTCAGAGCTTCTCAACGAGCCGGACGGCACCGAGGAGTACCTCTCTGAAGACGAGGAAGAGCGGGCTTTCGCCGAGCTGAACCGGCTGGCCGAGGATCTGAAGGAGATCGACCCGGCGGTCTTCAACGGATACGAGGGGTTTCTCTGGCCAGGATTCCTGGACCGCTGGCTCTACTGACCTCGGCCGACAGATCCAGGGCCCGGTGGGTCTGGACCATGCAGGGATGTCAGGCCCACGCCTGAGATGATCTTCATGTGGGGGCTGTGATCACGGCGTCGGAGCCGTCATGGATAGCGCCGTACTCCGGGCTGAGTCCGAAGCAGTTCGGGAAACTGATCACCATGCTGCGGCGCGGAGGTCCGCACCTGGTCTGCCGTGGCCGTCCGTGGAGTCTGCCGCTGGAAGACCGGGTTCTGCTGGTCGCCGCGTATTGGCGGACGAACCTGACCTTGCGGCAGCTCGCTCCCTTGTTCGGGATCTCGAAGTCCACCGCAGGCAGGATCGTGAGCCAGCTCGGGCCCTTGCTCGCGCTGCGGCAGCGGAGCCGCTTCCGCGGAGACACGGTGCTGATCGTGGACGGCACCCTGGTGCCGACACGGGACCACAACGTGGCGGAGCAGTCCAAGAACTATCGCTACTCGACCAATCACCAGGTCGTCATCGATGCCGACTCACGCCTTGTCGTCACCGTCGGCCGGCCCGTCCCAGGCAACCGCAACGACTGCAAGGCATGGGAACTGTCCGGAGCCAAGAACTCGGTCGGCAACACCACCGTGATCGCTGACGGCGGCTACCGCGGCACCGGCCTGATCATCCCGCACCGCCGAGAACCCGGCCAGACCGAGCTACCGGCCTGGAAGGAAGCCCACAACACCTCCCACCGCAAAGTCCGCGCCCGAGTCGAGCACACCTTCGCCCGCATGAAGACCTGGAAGATCCTCCGCGACTGCCGCCTGAAGGGCGACGGCGTCCACCACGGCATGTTGGGCATTGCCCAGCTGCACAATCTTGCGCTTACCCGATGAGCGAGGAGTTCAGCCCGGCTCAGCCGCGCTGAAGCCCGCCGGCTTCGGGGGCCTCTGGTGCCCGCACTCCAGCCGTTTGCCGTCCGCGTCAGTCACCGTGTACTCCAGGACGACCTTGGCCGGGTCACCGTCCTCATAGAGCCACACCGTGATGCCCTCCTGGCAGACAGCGGTAGAGAACCAGACATCGATCCCCTCAACCTCCGGAGCGACCGTGAAGACCTCCCCGGGTTTCAGCCAGTAGTCCTCACCGTACGGCTCGACGAAGAGCCAGAGGTCGCCGTCGCCCACATTCTCCACAGGCAACCTGCTGCGTCCCACTTGTCCCCCAAGACCGCTGACTCCATGCACCTCTACACGCTATCCGCAGCCCGCATCGGCGCCTTCAAGTGGCCCTCGTCCCACCGGCCCTTTGCGGGACAGCCCTTAGGTCGTGTATTGGAAGCGCCTTTCGCCATGCTCATCGGTGGCTGGATACGCGAGCCGGGAGTGCGCGGGCCACCTCTCCAGGTGCATAGTTGAACACGTTCAAAGAATCTGGCAAGGTGACTGACCGCAGCCCCTTTCTGTCGGTTGACCGACGTGGGCTGGGGGCGGGAGGGCCTGATGGCGGGTGGAAGCAGGCTGCGTGCGTGGGTAGCAGCCCTTGGCAGCTTGATGGTCATGTTGACCGTTCTGACTGCGTGCGCGGGTCCCTATCAGTACTACGAGGGAACGGGGCTCCACGACGTCACGGCGGCCGAAGTCGTCGGGGGCTGGAAAAGCGTCGAGGGAACCCGCGTAGTACTTCGTAGAGACGGAACAGCCCTTCTCGAGAATCTCGCCGGGCAGGACTTCGACTTCGAGGACGGCTGGCGTCTCTCCGGTACGGGAACCTGGCAGCTGACCGACGGCGACGGCGGACAGGCCGTCCGACTCGCGCTGACGGCCCGGACCCGAGTCGAGAGGCGCTTTCCTGCACCTGTGGCTGACCCCTCGACTCCGGAGCCCCCGTCGACCTACTCGTGGTTCTTCTACGTGGACCGCGACCAGCGCGAGGGGCTGGTGCTGTTCTTCATGTACGGCGATCCAGACATCGGGAACATGTACGTGATGACGCGCGAGACAGAGTCATAGCCATTCGTCGAGCGCTGCGACCAGCACGGCCGCCTCGAAACGGACGGCGAGCTTGTCGTACGGCGTGGCGACAGCACGGTTCCTCTTGAGGCGGTTGATCCCACGGGATCCGCTGCACCATCCCGGACAAGGCCGGCCCGGCACGCGACCGCCGAAAGCGCGGTTCCCGCGGAGGCCGGCCGTCGCACTTCGACCCGGTCGACTACCGCGAGCGCCATGCGGTCGAGTGGCGTCGGCGCAGGTAGGCCCGGTTTCTGCGGGAGGCGTATGCCTTCTCGGCCCGCACGCGGTCGGGGCGGACGCGCGGTCGGCCCGGCCCGATGCGGGGCACGCGGACCTTCTCCAGCACAGGTTCGAACTGCGGCGCGTCCCCGCGCTGCCCGGCCGTGACCACGATCGACATGGGTTTCTGACCCTGCTCGACGGCCAGGTGGAGCTTGGTGGTGAACCCGCCGCGCAACCGCCCCAGCCCATGATCATGGCGCTCGGTGAAGATGCCGCCCGGTGGTTCCTTCTGCAGGTCACGGGCCCCGGCAGCGTGCTGATGGGTGCGGCACACCGTGGAGTCGACGCTCGGGTCCCAGGCAATCGCGCCCTTCGCGTCGGCCAGGGACTGGAGCCGGGTAAGGACCCGGTGCCAGGTGCCGTTCCGCTGCCACCGGCGGAACAAGTTGGAGACCCGGCCTCACGGCCCGTGCTCGACGGGCACGTCCCGCCACGGAACGCCGGTCCGAACCCGGAACCGTATGCCGTCGATCAGCTGCCGGCGAGGCCAGACGGGCGGCCGCCCCGGCCTGGCGCCCTTCGGCAACAGCGGCTCCAGCAACGCCCAGTGCTCGTCCGTGAGATCTCCCCGACCCATGAACTGTGATCATTCACAAGCCAAGATCCACTTTCGATATAGGCGAGCTTGGTTTCGACTGGGACCGGAGAGCTTGGTCAGGCGTCACTGGGACCGGGAGCCCAGCCGGTGTTCTGGGCCCAGGCGTCAGCGCGTCGGATGATGTCCCACACGAAGGCATCTTTTGCCTGGACGTAGCCGGGACGGTCGTTGCGGAATCTGGCTGCGCAGTGCTTCTTGGCTGCCGCGTACTCGTTCGCGGCAGCCGTGTGGCATCGGAGGTAGTCGCGAAACAGTAGGGGGAACTGCTGTGAGAAGCTGCCCGTTTGCCGCACGTGCACGTGGGTCCGGCGTTGACCTGGAGGTTCCCGGAAGTATCGTTTGGTCCGTTCGGGATTGTCCGCCCGGTACACGAGCCCCATCTCTGTCAGCGGGCGCAGGAATGCATCCGTCGCTTCTAGCGATGCCACTGAGATCTGGATGTCAATCACCGGCTTGGCCGCCAGTCCTGGCACCGAGGTGGACCCGATGTGGTCGATACGAGCCACAGGATCACCGAGGGCGACACGCAGGCACGTGCCCCACTTGGCGAACATGACTGGCCACGCCGGGTCGTAAGGCATGATCTCGACTGGCTCTCCCATGCTGAGAAGTGTTGCAGGGCTTGCCGCAACCGTGATGTGCGCCTGCACCGCCGCCTGCACCGCCGCCACGAGCGCAAGGCCCAGCACTTTCGAGCCTTCGCCGGCATCGCAGCCGCTCTCCTCTGCAATCACAAGCTGGTGGCCGCTGTGTTCCTGATCAGGGGCGAACGCCTAGGAACCGACCTCGCCGCCAACTGGTACGCGGTCTACGGCATCCAACACAGCAGCTTCGCCGCCGAGCCTGGCCTTCAACGACTGACCGCCTTCGCCGCACTCGTCCTAGGAACGGCACCGTTTATCTGGCGACACCTCACCAAAAGAGATGGCTTCCCACTTGATCTTTGACGCGCGCCGTCGAACGGCGCGTCGTACTTGATCACTCGGTTCGGTTTCCGCCGTACATCGAAGCGGACTTCGTCTGAACATGTGCCCTCGGATGCGCTCGGGCCGCGTCCTGCGCAGGCCCGCCCCGCCTCGGCGATCGCATACCGGGGCCGGCCGCCTCGGCACGGCGGCGAGTTCGTCTTCGGGCTGCCTGACACCTGGAGCAGCTCGGACACCGAAACCTCGTGGCAGATCTTCCGCCGGGGCCCGCTGCAGTCCCAACCGGATGACCGTCATCGACGCAGCCATCCTCACCCTGGAACGGCAACGCTGACGAAGCTCATTGCCGTTCCAGGGTGAGGGCGGCTTGGCAATGGCCGTCATCCAGTTGAGAACCGTCTCACGACCAGACAAGTCGACCTTCGGTGAACCGACAGACCGGGGAGCTTCCATCGGCGATCCTCGTCAGCGTCTCCGCCACGGAGTCGAAGTACTGGGCCATCGACTCGTACTCGCCCGTAACCGTGGGGTCACCCACGAACCAGCTGCCGACGCGCCCGTCCCTCACATCGATGAACTTTCCCGTCCAGCCGTCCTGGTCCGACAGGAAGGGGATCCACTCATTACGCCAGAACGGGTGGTCCGGCTGGTCCGGAGGATCGAATCCACAGGACGTGGAGCGGTTGGCGTAAAGCCTCTCCATCGCCCGGATACCCAGAAAGAAGCTTCCCTCGTCGGGGAACCCGTCGAAGCCGCAGCACATCACGTCGTCGTCGAAGTCTTCCTCCGGTAGATCCAGATTGTTCTGCAGCAGCCACGTCCGCAGATGCCCATGCAGGGAGATCCCCATCCGCTCTTCGGCTGCCGCGAGCATCTGCTCCGTAGCGGGCCCTGGCAGATCCGCGTGATCGGCAGGCGCGTGCTCCCGCAGAAGACTCGTCACACGCGACCAACTCTCAGCCACACTCATCGCCCTCTGCCCTCTCTACAGGGGTGACTTCGTCCGACTACACCACTGCGGAGTTCGGGAAGTACCGGCCGGAGAACCTTGCAGAGATGGTACTTCGAGTGTGTGTTCCATCCCTCTCCGCGATCGCCTTCCACCCCGAAGCGCAGGGTCGGCCCTTCAGCGAAGTGCCCACCCGCCCCCGGCTTTTCACAGACAACCCACTGTGCCCGGCGGGCTCGGCCGAATAGTTTCCAGGACTTAAGCGAGGGCCATGGCGTCACCCTGGGGCGGCGAAGCTGAAAACGCTCAGTGAGTGAGTACCCGTTGCACGAGGGCGGTGTGCGTCCTGACTACCTGGTCGGGCGCCGGCTGAGCACGTGTTCGCCTCGTGGCACCTGTACGGCTCAGAGGCTCCGTCCTGCCCGCTGGACGTGTGGCTGTTTCGACAGCGAAGCGGTGGCCACCCCTGTCACGACCGGTTCCGACTGGTGCCTCATCTTGGAGACGTTGGACCCTTCGCGGGATATGGCACGGCAGAGTCAGGCCGCGTCGGCGCGGTGCCGATCAGCGGCGAGCCCCCGTTCGCGGATCAGCTCGGCGAGAAGGTACTGCAGTCAACGAGGAGAGGGTCCCGGAGCGCGGGCGGTTCGCACTGAAGATCACCTTCGACTCTGGCAGTGTCCGATGGGAATCCTGGTCCGGGGACCTTCGCCTGTCCGGCAAGTGACCCTGTCCAGCAAGTGACTCTTGCTCGCGCACAAGCCCCGCAAGCGATTCCGCAAGAGCAGCGACGGCTCTCCGCCCCTTCCCGGAGCTGGCCCACGCCCGCTTCACCTGCCCCGGAGTAGGGAAAGCTTGAAACAGCCTCCGAATCACCCCCGGGCGGCTGTACTTGTGAGACCGCGACGCCATGCCGCCAAGTCTGCTCAGTCAAGCTCGACATATGTGACGATCAGGATGCTTCCCAGCGCGGTCGCGTAGAAGACGATCCGGACGCCGGAATGCTGATAGTCCCGCAGTGCAGAAGCGCTGGCGTGCGGCGTGACGCCCGCAGGGTCGACCGCAATCTCGCTGAGCGCCGCGTCGAGCTGGGCAACCTGCACAGTCGACAGGGCACGGACCTGAGTCTCGGCCGGCTCGACGAACAAAATGCGCGGGCGCCCGCTGTGAGGATACGTAGGGGGCATTTGACCGTAGTGACGCTCTCAGACGGCCGCGTACGCGGTGGTGAGGACGGTGAGCGTGGGGGCGGGGTGGGGGCAGGGGGTGACGGCGGTAACGTCGCCGCGGCCGACGCTGCGGATGATGCCATCGTCCTCGCCGTACGGCTCGGAGTCCGGGGGGTCTTCCTGTGAGCCGACGAGGCGGACCGCGAGGTCGCGGCCGGCCCGATCCGCCCTCAACGTGTCACATGCCGTCACGTCTGCCTCCCCCAGCCCTTGTTGCGGTACGGGCCAGCGTACGCGGTCCCGCGTGCCCGGGGCAGGCCGTTGCCGACGGCAGGGCGGCGACGGCCTGCCAGGCGAGTGGCTTCCACGTCCATCCGGGATCCCGCACGCCATGACAGCGGACGGGGACTACCCCCATGGAGGGGAAGATGTGACGCCGTGTGGGCGGTCAGGTTCCATCTCGCTGGCAGCCGGCAGCCGGCAGCCGGCAGTCCGGGCGACAGGCCGAATTGGCTACTCGACCAGATGCCGGTGTGCCTTGCGCCAGGCGATCCTGTCGTCGCGTTCGGTCAGGAGCCCATTGGCAGCCCAGGTGGCCTGCGGCTCGTGCCCCTGCTCGGCCAGCCGGCGCACGAGGTTGGCATTGTCTTGCTGTTTGGCGATGACGGCGTCGACGATCCCCGCGGTTGAGTCGAGACCGTACGCGCTGCAGAAGTCCTCCAGCCGCGCATGGCGGTCGGGTGGCGCCGGGTAGTGCAGCCAGCGCAGGCATTCGGCATCGTCCCGGAACGGGGCGACGGACTCCAGCGCGTGGGCCGCGTCGTGCATACGTGGTGCCGGGCGGGCGTAGTCCCCGTCGATGATTCCCACTGGCTGGAGCCCCTGCCAGACGACGTTCCAGGGACCGAAGTCCCCATGGCAGATCACCTCGTCGTCACCTGAGCTGCCTGCGCCCGTGGACCACCTCGCGCTCGGCGGAGGTGAAAAGGACCTATACGTACACGTATCAGCCCAACCCGTACTTGTCCATCACGGACGCCTGAGTCATGGACGGGCGCCGGGCACCTGCCCGGCGCCCTCCCGTTCACGCGGATGGACAGCCTTCCCTCCTGGCAGGCAGACCAGTCCCCGGGAGCGACGCTCAGACCAGCTGCGCAGACTCGTCCGCGTCGTACGCGGCGACGCGATGCCCGACCGGATCAGGGTGTACGTCGGCGGCCGGGGCGGTGGCGAGCGAGGTGCCGCGAGGGGGTGGGCTGTCCACGGGCCTCCATCCGTCATCGGTCATGAGCTTGCGCTGTGACTCCAGCGCAAATCCTGTGCCGGCCCGCAGAAGTCGAGGGTGACGTCACGCGGGGGCGCCGAGCGGCGGGTGCTCGAGCACGCGGGGCTTGTACTCGACCAGCTGGATGCGGCCGTCGAAGGTGCGGTGCTCGATCATCTCGAGGGCGACATCCGGATATCCGTCGTAGATGCGTTCTTCGCCCGTGGCCCCGGTGATCACCGGGAACATCACGACCCGGAAGCGGTCGACGAGCCCGGCCCGTAGCAGGGACCGGGACAGGGTGAGGCTGCCGATCGTGCTGAGGAGCCCCGAGCCACTCGACTTCATGGCGCGGACCGCCTCGACGGCATCGCCTCGGACGAGCGTGGAGTTGGCCCACGTCAGGGGCTCCTCGAGTGAGGAGGAGAACACCACCTTGGAGGCCTGCGTAAGCTCGTCGACGGACGCCTCTTCCTCGGGCCTGAACTCGTCTTGGCCACCGGGGACCTCTCCTGCGGCGAAGCCCGACATCAGGCGGTAGGTGTTCGCTCCCATCAGGTAGGTGGCCTTGGGCTGCTTGCTGAGCCATGCGAGGTACTCGGGGCCCTCGAGGCCCCAGAACCCGGGCCATCCCTCTCCCGACGCGTATCCGTCGAGGGAGGTGATGAAGTCGACGAGAAGCTCCGACATGGCGCGTCCTTCCTAGGGGTGTCACGAGCTTGGACCGGCAGCGAGACATAAACTCATCGGCCGCGCGATGGAATACCGAGAAAACCCGGGAGGCTGCAGCCAATCGGGGTAGCGGGGCGAAGCCCGCCTGAAGCAGCGCAGGTGCCGACCGCCGAACTCCCCGACGCCATGAGGGCGCACGTGCTGCGTTGCTGCGGGGTCACTCATCGGCGGCTATGCCGAGATGCTTCGGCGTCATCTGCCGGGGTCGCCCTCTCGATGTCGGGTCACCTCCCTGCTGTGGCGCTGTTGCTCCCTTCGTCCCGCGACATTCGCGCCTTCAATGAGTCAACGTTTCGTTGTTCCATTGCTTCGGGCGGTAAGGTGGGTGGCATGTCGGAGGAGTCCTGGACCGTACCGCGAGGCCGCTTGGCGGGCCTGGCTGATCTTCCGCTGGACGACGGTGTGCCTGCGCATGTTCTTCAGCAGGATGCCGCGCTTGTCGGCAGACTGCTGGCCGGCGTCGCCCGGAGCGGTGACGCGGGGGACCAGGGCGTGTCGGACGAGGACGTGGCCGCGGCCCTGGCGTTGTTCGAGGACATGCGGATGGCGTTGGACCGGCTGGAGACGCAGGTCGTCATCGAAGCCCGCCGTCGGGGTATGGAGTGGCGGCAGATCGCCCTGCATCAGGGCATGAAGTCCTCCCAGGCCGCGTCCCAGCGTTATCAGCGGCTGGTGACCCGGCTGGAAGAGATCCGTCAGGGCATCCGGTGAGTGCAGGAGAGTGTTCGTGAGCCACCCCTCTTCCGATCCGCTCGATGCCGTCGAGGCGCTCCTGGCCGCTGTCGACGAGGGCCAGGTCCTGCCCGTTCCGGCGGAACGCGTCCGCCTGCGGGAAGCCGCGGGGCTGACCCGGGCCGCTGTCGCTCAGGCGCTCGGTGTCCGGGTGCCGAGTATCGAGGCGTGGGAGGAGGGCCGCGCGGAGCCGAAGGCCGAACGTCTCCAGGCGTACCGGCGCCTCCTCGAGGGCCTCGCCCAGCGCTACCCCGACCCCACCCCCCCTCGGCCCGCAGCATCGGCACCAGTTCCCTCCCTCACTCCGGCATCGCAGTCGCTGGAGCCGGTGACTGGAGCTCCTTCCGCCAGCCAGGCTCTTACTGCGGGGGCGGCTGCTCCCGAAAGCCCCCAGGCCCCCGCAACCGTTGCGGCTGCTCCCGAAAGCCCCCGGGCCCCCGCAGCCGTTGCGGCTGCACCCGAGAGCACCCAGCCCCCCGCAACCGTTGCGGCTGCTTCCGCCCCCGCCATCCGTCCCGCGTCCGCCATCCGTCCCGCCCCCGACACCCGTCCCGCCCCCGACGCCCGTCCCGCCCCCGACATCCGTCCCGCGCGCCCCACCGGGCCGGCGTCCGTGTCGCGGCGTCCGGGCGTGAAGAAGGCGTCCCAGAAGGCCTCCCCGGCCGGTAGCCCTGCGGACGGTGTCGACGTGCGGTTCGCCCAGGGTCCGCTGGCGGTTGTGGACGTCGATGCCGAGGGACAGGTTCTGGCGTACTGCACGGGTGGCCTGGTCCTTGATGTGCCCGCCAGGAGCGTTCCGGCTCTGGTGGACTGGACGCTCGGCGAGGCGAGGCTCGGTCAGCCGAGGCTTTCCGGGCCGGGCAAGGACGCCGACCCGTTGCTCGTGCTCACCCAGGCCGCGCTGGAGCGCTACGGCCTGCCGGCCACGCTCACCGACGAGGAGCGGCTCGCCGGGCGAATCCGCGAGGACCACAAGGTCGTCAAGCAGTTGGTCCGTGCCGACTGGAAGCTGACGAAGCGCGGGCTGGGGCCGTGGGCGCGGATCTACCGCCCCGCCACCGGTTCGGAGCGTGCCTGCGTGCAGTTGTGCATCCCCTCGTGGAACGCGCTGGACACCCGGCACTGGGGCGAGGCGGGGCAGTTGCCGCCGGCGGACCTCGCCCGGGTCCTGGGCGTGTACGCCTCGCGTGTGATGACGCCGCGCGGCTCCACGGCCGTGACCGGCCTGGAGCTGATGACCGCCCTGCACCCGCCGACCCGTGCCTCCGCGCCCGACACGGCCGGCAAGCGGCACTCCGAACACAACCCCGGCTCCCTGGGCCGCGACCCGGTCGACCCGGCGCCGTGCGAGGCCCCGGACGGGCACCCGCTGCTGGCGGGCCTGCCACGCTTCCACGTCCGCGGACCGGAGGAGAAGCTGTTCGAGGAGGCGTACGACTGGGCGCGGCCGATGACGGATGCAGAGTGCACCGTGCGGCACCTGGTCGGCATCGACGTCAACATGGCCTTCGCCGCCGGTGCCAACGGCCTGACCGTCGGCCTTGGCGCGCCCACCCACGTGAACAACCCGGTGTTCGACCCGAAGCTCCCCGGCAGCTGGCTGGTCGACCTGTCCCATGTCGACCTGTCGAAGGTGAAGGCCGGCAAGGAGTGGGTGGAGCTCGACGGCTCGCTGCTGCCCTCGCCGTTCACGCCGAAGGGCGAGACCCCCACCGGACCGGCCTGGTACGCCACCCCGACGGTCGCCTACGCGGTGGAGCTGGGCTACGAAGTGCGTCCGACCGAGGCGTACGTCCGCTACGACAACGGCCGCTACCTGGACGGCTGGTACCAGCGGCTGCGCGACGCCTACCTCGCCACCATGGCCGACCTCGGCGTGGGCGCCGAGCTGTCACCCGAGGACTTCCTCGCCGCGATGGAGGGCTACAAGGACCGCGACCCGCACCTGGGACTCGTCCTCTCCGCGATCAAGGCGACGGTCAAGGGAGGCCTGGGCAAACTGCGCGAGCGCCCGCGCGGGGAGGGCTGGCGGCCCGGCGAGCCGTGGCGCGCCCTCGCGCGGCCGACGTGGCGGCCCGACATCCGCGCGGCGGTGATCTCCCGCACCCGGATCAACCTGCACCGCAAGATCGTCAAGCACGCCTCGTTCACCGGCCAGTACCCGGTCGCGATCCTCTCCGACTGCGTGGTCTACGCCGCGAACGGACCGGGTCCGCTGGACTTCCTGCCCTACCGGGAGGGCAAGCCGCTGCCGGGCGGCTTCAAACTGGGCGTCAACCCGGGCCTGGTGAAGCACGAAGGCACCCAGACCGTGCTGTGGGGCGAGGAGGTCCGCGACCGCTTCGACGCGCCGGAGCTCAACCTCGCCCGGTACATCAAGGACGGCACCGTCACCGAAGCCGACAACGGTGAATAGGGGGAGGAGTAGACGATGACCATCTTCGGGGACGGCCTGGACGCCGCGGTGCACAAGGCGTTCACCCGTCCGGCACCCAAGAGCGCGGGCGCGCAGATGCGTTACCTGGTCAAGAAGCTGGGCGGCACCATGGCGGTCGCCCAGCTGCTGCGGATCTCCCAGCGCACCGTCGAGCGGTACGTGAAAGATCAGATCAAAACCCCCCGCCCGGCCCTCGCCGCACGGCTGGAGCGCGAGGTGAAGGCCCGGTGGCAGCCCCAGATCCGGGCCAAGGCCAAGGCGAAGGCGGCCACCACCGGCGGCATCGTCATCGACACCCGCGCACGCATGGGCTACACCGCCCCCATCGGGTCGACGGACCAGGACCGCATCCGGCACCTGACCGTCGCCCTGCCACCCGTCTACGCCGCCCGCCTCTTCGAGGCCCAGGAGGCCGGCGCCGGCGACGCCCGCCTCCAGCAGATCGCCGCCGAAGCACTCAAAGAGGTCTACTTCCAAGACGGCGGCCGCCGCGCCGGCTCCCTGGAAGAGGTCCGGTTCACCGACATCGAACACCTGGAATTCGACCTCTAACACCAACCGTGCGTCGCCACCAGGCTGGCAGCCCCAGGACTTCCGCCGGAGCGGGCCCGTATCCCAGCCCCCTGTCCTTCCTCCGCATCCCTGCCGCACCCGCCGTCCAACGGAGCACTCCCGCACAGAGAGCCGGGAGGCCCTCGGTAGGGAGGGCGATTTTTCGGAGTACGAGGCAATGCACCGGCCCGGTGTACGACGATGGGACCGACAGAACGCCGTCAGAGGCGCGGCGCCCAGAAGCGATTGCTGGAGGCATGCGTGCGGTTAGAGGTGCACCTGGAGTCGGGCGCGGGGGAACTGCGCTCGTTGCAGAGCTGGCTTCGTTCGGACCCGGACGTGCGCAGAACTGCTATGGCCGACGTGCGGGGGAGTGCTCCTCGGCCGGGAGAAATGGGCACCACGCTCGACATGCTGCAGTTGGTGACAGGAAACGGGTGGAGTGCGGCGTCGTTCGTGCTGGCGCTGGTGGCGTGGCGGCAGACCCGGCCGCAGCGACCGCGGGTGGAGATCCACCGCGGCGACACGGTCATCGTCCTCACCGACTGCTCACCCGAGGAGATCGAACGAGCGACCAGAGCACTGGACGCCGCCGCGGAGGAGGACCGGGACACGTGAGTGTCCTGCCCGACCCGGGAGCCTCACGCGCGGTACTGATCGGTACGAGCCGCTACGACCACCTGGAGCAGCTGCCTGCCGTCTCGAACAACCTGACCGCCCTCGCCGCCCTCTTGAGCGGCCCGCTGTCCCTGCGCATGCCCACACCGCACGTGACCGTCCTCGAGAACCCGTCCGACCCGGCCACCGTGATGGATCCACTGCGCCAGGCAGCGGCAGAGGCCACCGACACGCTGATCGTCTACTACGCCGGCCACGGCCTCATCGACCCCCACGACGCCCTCGCCCTGGCCCTGCCGCACACACAGCCCGGCCGGGTCGAGACCAGCCTCACCTACGACTGGCTGCGCCAGATCCTCCTGGACTCCCGAGCGCAACGGCACATCGTCCTGCTCGACTGCTGCTACAGCGGCCTCGCCCTCGGCCGGATGAGCGCATCCCAGGGGCTCGCCGACCAGGCCGCAGTAGAAGGTACCTTCCTCCTCGCCGCCTCCGCCGAGACACGCACTGCCCTGGCTCCGGTCGGCGACGCCCACACGGCGTTCACTGGAGCCCTACTGGAAACGCTGCGCCACGGCATCCCCGGCGGGCCACCCCTGCTCGACCTGGAGACCATCTACCGGCATCTGCGCCTGACCCTGGAAGCCAGGGCGCATCCCGTTCCCCAGGCCAGGAACCGCAACACCGGAGCCCGAGTGGCGCTGGGACGCAACCATGCAGACCTTCCCGCCACACCCGTCACCGCCGAAGCCGGCGTAGAACCGGAGCACCGACTGTGGCCCGACCCGACCTCGATCCGCACGGTCACCGGCTTCCTGACGAATCTCGCGGCGGTCCGGGAGGTCAGCGGGCTGACCCAGCAGGAGGTCAGCCGCCGCTCCGCCGGGCGCATCTCCACGGGCACCATCAGCAAACTGACCACCCGCGACACACTTCCCGCCACCTGGAACACCACGGCCGTCTACCTGGCCGCATGCGGTGTCCCCGACGACCAGATCCAGCAATGGCACGAAACCTGGCAGGAGCTGCGCCACAACGCCACCGAGGCACGAGAGACCCGCGTCGCCACGCCCCGGGGTGGCACCGCAGAGCACGGGAGGGCACGGCGGAGGTTCTCCGCGCTATGGCGTGGCCGCGGTCACCGGCCGGGATCAGCCGGGGCGGAAGCCCCGGAGGGACGGGGCTGAGGGCTCTTACCCGCGTCGCCCGAGTCGCTTCCGAACAGCGTGTTCCACCCCGCGATCGCCAGAACACCGGCTACCAGGATGACGCCGGTGGACGGCTTCTTCCACCGGCCGGCAGAAGCCGACGACGGCTGCACGTAGTGCCGTGCCCGGTAGTACCCCTTGCGTTGCTGCGCCACAGTTCGACATCCCCCATCGCGGCAGACGGACAGTCCCACCAGTGTTCTGGTGACGTTCCCTCTCCGCCGCTGAACAACTAAGCATGTCTGAATCCCGGCGCTCGGCGGGCGGACCATCGCCGTTCGCCGTGCCACGGTGACAGGCCCCAACCTCCACCGTTGTTCTCAAGGACGACGAAGGCACCGCCGCCGGCAATCAAGGCTTCGCGAGCGGGTCCGCATGCCGGGGTCTGTGGGCTAAGCATGGCCATGAGTTCGTCGCGAGACGCTCTGTCCCAGTGAGAGGAAGGACACCGAGCGGCTGTGGGCGACAAGTACCGTGCCTCCCTGCTGACAGCCAGGGTGCTTCGCTCCGGCTGCTTGCGCGGCCGTTCGCTGCCGTCAGTGACGACTACCGGGCCTTGGCGCACCCGGCCAGAGGCTAGCGACCCACGGTGCTCCAGTCAGCCGGGGCCGGCGGCACGGTACGACCCGCGAGGTGCTCGCGGAGGCGCCTGGTCAGTTCCGGCAGGTCATAGGCGGGAAAGCTGACCTGCAGAAGGCGCAGGCCGAAGTTCGACGGTTGGTGCTCCTGAAACATCGCCCCGTCCATCGGCTTGATCTTCACGTCCCAGGCGTCGGGGGCGGCCCAGTGGGTCATCCGCACGTAGAAGGCATCCCGCGGTCCGGCATTTGCTACGGCAGAGAGGAAGGCGAGTCCGTCGTCGACCGGGAAGTCGATGAGCATCCAGCCACGGCGGGACTCCACCCACTCCCTCATGTGCGGCAGTTTCGCCGGCCAATCCGCGTTGCTCTCGGCCAGGTCCTGGCAACAGGTGAACGTATCGATGCCACACTCCCAGATCGCCTGGATGGCTGGAGCGAGCTGCTCGTCGATCTGGGCGTGGAGGTTGCCCACCCGGACGAGAACGGTGGGATGCGTTCCTTCGTAAGACGTCATCGCAGGAGCATAGAGGCGGAGGACGACATCACCGCTGGGGGGAGCCCCCGAACCCACACCGCGGGCAACGGCAGCCTCGACGACACTGACAACGTCAAGTGCCTGTTCTGCAGCGCGCCCCTGGAAGTGGTCGAGGCGGCTTACGCCTTCGCTGCCCCGACGGTGGGCGGCGCGTTTACCCTGCATCAGCCAGGTCTGGCGCAAACAGCGCACGATACTCCCGGGGAGCGCTGCCCAGCGCAGCCGTGCGATCACTGCGCACCCCTACGTCGCGTTACGCGGGGCCGTCCAGGCGGTGGGCTTGGGCGGTGAGGTGGCGGCGTTCGGGGGTGCTGGTGGTGCGGCGGGCGGCTTCGCGGTAGGAGGCCGCTGCGGCCGCGTGGTCGCCGACGAGTTCGAGGAGGTGAGCGCGGGTGGCGTGCAGGCGGTGGTGGCGGGCCATGCGCTTGTCGGTCTCCAGTGCTGCGATGAGGTCGAGTCCTGCGGCGGGGCCGTGGACCATGGCGACGGCGACCGCTCGGTTGAGGGTGACCATCGGGTTCGGTTCGAACTGTTCCAGGAGTTCGTACAGGGCGAGGATCTGGGGCCAGTCGGTGGTGTCGGTGTCCTCGGCCTCGTCGTGTACGGCCGCGATGGCGGCCTGTAGTTGGTACGGGCCGACTCGGCCGCGTGGCAGGGTCCGGCTGATCAGGTCGACTCCCTCGGCGATGGCACGGCGGTCCCAGCGGGCGCGGTTCTGTTGAGCCAGCGGCACCACCTCACCGGAAGGGCCGGTGCGGGCGGGGCGGCGCGCGTCGGTGAGCAGCATCAGCGCGAGGAGGCCCGCGGTCTCGGTGTCGTCGGGCACCAGGCGGTGCAGCATCCGGGTGAGCCGGATCGCCTCGGTGGACAGCTCCGGCGCGGTCAGGCCGATGGCGTCAGTTCCGCCGCTCGTGGTGTACCCCTCGTTGAAGACCAGGTAGAGCACGTGCCGCACCTCGGCCAGCCGCCCGGTGAGGTCGCCGCCCTCAGGCATGCCCAGGGGGATGGCGGACGACTTGACGGTCTGTTTGGCCCGGCTGACTCGCTGAGCCATGGTCGACTCGGGCACCAGGAATGCGGCCGCGATCTGCGCGGTGCTCAGGCCGCCGACAGCGCGCAGAGTCAGTGCGATCCGGCCAGCCGGCGACAGCGCGGGATGACAACACAGGAAGAGCAAGGCCAGCGAGTCGTCCCGGTCCGCGTCAGGCACGGTGTCCGCGGCGTGGCCGAGGAGCTCGGCCTGCGGAGTGGCCAGGGCGAGGCCGTCCTCGCGGCGCCGGCGGGCACTGTCGCTCCGGATCTCGTCGACCAGCCTGCGAGAAGCGACCGTGACCAGCCAGCTCCGGGGATTGTCCGGGACGCCGGCCTCCGGCCATTGCAGGGCCGCGGCCAGCAGGGCTTCCTGGACGGCGTCCTCGCACGCGTCGAAGACGCCGTAGCGGCGTACGAGCGCGCCGAGGACCTGCGGCGCCAGCTCGCGCAACAGGTCCTCGGCGACGTGACGCACGGCGGTCACACGTCCGCCGCGGACTCGTGCATGACCGGCCACAGCTCGACCGGCTCCACATCGGCGAACGGCATGTCCGCGGCGATCTGCTGCGCGCGCTCCAGGCTGTCGCAGTCGAGCATGTAGAAGCTGGCGATGTACTCCTTCGTCTCCAGGTACGGGCCGTCGGTGACCGCCGGGAGACCGTCCTCACGGCGCACGAGCCGGGCCTCGGCCGCATCCGCCAGGCCGTAGGCGCCGAGGAGTTCACCGCTCTCGCGGTACTTCTTGTTGAACGCCTCCTGCTTGGCGATCGCCTCCGGCCAGGCCTCGGCGGGGAAGGAGTCCCACTTGGCCTGGTTGCCGTAGATCATCGCGACGTACTTCATTTCGGGTGTCCTCCCCATGTCGCACGCCCCGTTGGCGTGCTGTCACCCATCAGTCGGAGCGGGGAACGGCTCCTCGACATCCGACGACAACTTTCCTCGAATCTTTTTTCGCGCTGCCATCGAGCGGCCGCCACACCGAAGTGACGCAAGTGATCAACCTACACCCCGGCCCCACGCGGGGAGCCGACGTCCTGGTGAGACAGGCGCGATTGCGGCCGCCTGGCCGCCGTCGTTCTTCGGCCGGCTCGAGCGCTTCCGGGGCGGTTTACGTCCCCGCTCTCAGTGCCCAGTCTCGAGAGCGGCCTTGAGGAAGGCACCGCCTTGGCGGATGGCGGTCTTGGTGGGCGGACTGTCGCGTAGAGCGTTCAGAGACGCGAAGTCGTGGACCGTTCCGAGGTAGCGGACGGCCGTCACGGCCACACCTGCTTGCTGTAGCTGACGCGCGTACTGTTCCCCCTCGTCCCGAACGACGTCGGCCTCGGCCGTGACGACCAGTGCGGGGGGCAGGCCCGCGAGTTCGGCGGTTGTCGCCCTCAGCGGGGAGGCCGTGGCTTCGGCGAGTTCTCGATCGTCGTCCGTGTACTGCTGCCAGTACCACTTCAGGGCCTTGGTGGTGAGGAGGTAGCCGGACCCGAAGTGTTTCCGCGACGCGGTGTCGCAATGTGGGGAGGTCATCGGGTAGTAGAGCAGTTGTGCGCGCATGCGAGGGCCGCCGCGTTGCTTGGCCATGATGGTGAGCGCTGTGGCCATGGTGGCGCCCGCGCAGTCGCCGGCCACCGCCAGCCTCCGACTGTCCAGTGCGAGGTCCGGGGCGTTGTCGGTCAGCCAGGTCAGTACGGCGTACAACTCTTCGAGCGCTATGGGGTAACGGGCCTCGGGAGTGCGCGTGTACTCGGGAACCACGAACACGGCTTCGCTGGCGGTCACGAGTTCACAGATCATCCGGGTGTGGGTCTGCGCGTCACCGAGCATCCACCTGCCCCCGTGGACGTAAAGGACCACGGGGAGCGGGCCGCTGCGCGCTGCGGGGCGGAAGGTCCAGAAGCCGACCAGTCCGGAGGGGCCCACAGGCGCCGCCCAGAACTCGGCGTCCACCGCGAAGTCGTCGAACAGGTGCCCCTGGGCTTCCAGAAGTGCCTCCCGGCCGTCGAGCGGGCCGAGCTGATGCAGGTATGGCGGGTCCGCCGACGCGTCGACCAAGCGTTGAACGACGGGGTCGAGGACCACGGCGGGGCGATCGGAACCGCATCCGCCGGTGACGGGCTCGTACTCCACACGCCTCACCTCTGATTCCTCGTGGCGATCGGAACTTCGTCCGTCGGCCGGCTTGCGTCGTTCACAGGACACCGACGACATCGCGGAGTTGGTGGCGGCTGCTGACGCCGAGCTTCGGATACACCTGGTAGAGATGCGAACCGATCGTGCGGGGCGACAACTTGAGCTTTTCCCCGATCTCCTTGTTGCCCAGGCCCTGCGCCGCCAGCCGTACGATCTGCTGCTGCTGTGCGGTCAGTTCCGACAGCGGATCGGGCCGGTCGGACGGCGCGGCGACGCCGCTCGCCCGAAGCTCGGCCCGCGCCTCGTCGGCCAGGGCGGTGGCACCGAGCCGGGAGAAAGCCTCCATCGCCGAGGCCAGGAGCGGGCGGGCCTCCAGCGGGCGCCGTCGTCTGCGCAGCCACTGGGCGTAGTGAAGCCGGGCCTGCGCACGGGCGAGCGGCCACTGGTCACCGGCCGGGTTGACCAGGGCCAGGCGGAAGTGGTGCTCTGCCTGCGTCGGGTCGCCGACCAGCGCGGAGGCGTGGTGCAGGAGCAGCGTCATTCGGGTCGTCGGATGCGGTCCCAGCGCTTCGCGTGCCGCCGCGACGACAGGCTCGACCTCCTCCTGGTGTCCGGTCCGCTGCGCGACGGCGGCGAGGTCGGCGATGGAGCCGTGGGAGAGGAAGTAGTGCAGGGGGGTGCCGTCCTGATGGAACAGCTGCCGGAAGTGGCGCAGTGCCCCGTCGTAGTCGCCCGCAGCTGCCGCGGCGGTGCCTGCCGCGCGCAGCAGCCGTGCGTGGGTTGCAGTGTTCTCCTCCAGGTTGACAGCTGTCCAGGCGGGGTCCGTCAGGATCCCGGCATCGGTGGACCGGCCGCGCAGGGCTTGCAGCGTCACTCGCAGGGCCTCGATGTCGACTTCGATGTGCTTCAACTTCTGGACGGCCGCCAGTGTTGCCGCCTCGTCCAGCAGTTCGTCGGCCTCTGCCCACCGCCCGACGTCGATCAGGGCCGAGCCCATGGCCGACATGGCGATTGCGCCCGTTCCGATGGCTCCGTAGGAGCGGAGCATGGCGAACGCCCGCCGGAAGGTGTCCACGCACAGGTCGGACTCGTCGGCCCACCAGGCAACCGCGCCCAACGTCTGCAATCGGATCAGCTCTGCGATGCCGGTCAGCGGCTCCAGCAAGCTCGGCCGCCGGGTTCGGCTCAACAGGGCAGGGGCGTTCCTGATCGGATCCGCTTCGCAGAGGATGACCGCCCGCAACGCGTTGACGGCCTCGTCCGCAACCAGCTCGGAGTATGTCGTACTGACGGCGCTGGTCTCGATTGCTTCGAGGAGGGGAACCAGCGGGCGCCTGACCTCGGACAGGCCCGACTGGAAGGCGACCGCACCGATCACGGCGGTCACAGCGAGTGTTGTCCTGGCGTCCTGTGGCAGGTCGGGTTCCAGGGCGCCCATCAGCAGCTGGAACGCTTCCCGCTGATGGCCGGACATGGAAAGGGCCAGACCGGCTCCGTTCGCCGCGACGCCGAGCAGGTCGCGGTCATTCGTCAGTGCGGTGATCTTGGCGTAAAGCTCGCGTACCCAGAATGTGTCGCCCGCGTTGTTGGCGGCTCTCAGTGCTTTGGCGTATCGGCGTGCCCGATCCTCCAGAGCGGGACTGCACTCCGCGGATCGTTCCAGGGCCCGTGCGGCCGCGTGGAATCCGCCACGCTGCTCGACGAGTTCTGCGGTGTCCTCCAGGGTCGCCGCCACGGATTCATCCTGGCCGATGCAGGCCGCGGCCAAGTGCCAGGCCTGGCGCGCCGGATCGTCCTGATGCACGGCCGCGAGGTCGATATGCGCTCGCTGGCGCAGATGCGCCGGGGCGCCCTGGTAGGCCCCCGCGCGCACGAGCGGGTGCCGGAAACCCACCTGGCGGCCCGCGATCGTGATCAGCCCAGCGTCCTCCGCCGACGCCCATACCGACAGGTCCGTGCCCACTCCCGCTGCGGACATGATGGTTTGCAGGTCCTCTTGGTCCGAGGAAGCCGCTGCGTAGAGCACCATCCGTTGGGTGATGGCCGGCAGCGCGCGCAACTGGGCGGAGAACATCTCCTGGATCCGCTGGGTCTGGGGGAGTGCGCCGTCGGCCTGCCCAAGAGGGCTGCCCGATCGCACGGAACGGCACAGTTCGATGATGGCCAGAGGATTGCCGGCAGCCTGGTCCAGAACCTCACTCCGGGCCCTGCCGGTAGGAGATTCGGGTTGCGCGTCCAGCAGGCGGGCCGCCGCTTGGACCGTCAGTGGCCCCAGCGACAGGACCGGCAGGTGTGCGACAGCAGGGTCCGGAGGCGTCAGCCCCCTGGCTGCAAGGAGCACCGTCACCGGCTCGGCCGCGAACCGGCGCAGCACGAACCCAAGGACGTCGAGGGAGTCTCGGTCGAAGAGCTGGACGTCATCGCCGAGCACCACGACAGGTCGATGACGCGAGGCCTCGACCAGCAGGGTGAGGACGGCCACGCGCAGCAGCATCGGATCGACGGGTCTGGTGATCGGGACGAGGCCGAACGAGGTCTCCAGAACCTCCCGCAGATGGCAGGGGAGATCAGCGGCGCGGGGAATGAGCGGAAGCAGCAACTGGTGCAGGGCTGCGAACGACTGCTCCGACTCCCCGTCAAAGCCCTGGGATCTCAGCAGGTACGCTCCGGTCACCCGCGCGTGCTCGGCGGCGACCTCCAGCAGCGAGGTCTTGCCGCTACCCGCCTCGCCGGTGATGAGGAGCGCTTGCGGGGCGCTTCGACCGAGCTCGATCGCGTCCAGGATCCGGCCGACCTCTGCTTCCCGGCCCGCCAGCCCAGTGCCGGGCCCCGGTCGGCCCATCGTGCTGCGCCTAGTGCCCATGCTGTGCCCCAGCGGAAAGCAGTCGGGGAAAGGGCATGTGGGCAGGACCGGTCAGCTCGTTCATGGTGTGGATTCCTCGTTCCGTCAGCGTCCGGAATGCGTTGCGCTCCCGGCCCTGCCAGGCAGAAGATAAAGCATACTATTGACACATTCGGCGCAGCGAATGGCGACCCTTTCTGTCGAGACCCGCGTAGACGGCAACAGGAAAGGCCCGAACGGGGCAGGTCGGACGCTCGATCGCTGTTTGAAACTCCGGGGGCCCTGGCCACCCCGGCATCAACCCGGCCGCGCGCCGAACCGGACCAAGCCGGCAGTTCGATGCTCTGCCGGAGCCTGGGGCTGGGGCTGGGGCTGGGGCTGGCGGGTGGTGAAGCGGGCGGCGTACGACTTCGTGTCGCGGTCGTCCTCGCGCGAGGGCCCGCAGACACGGGTGGCATCGAGAAAGGGCGGCGCCTCCCTGCGAAGGCTGCTCGCCTGGGTGCAGCGCGACCGCCGCGGGGCATTGACGTACGGACCAGTCGACCGACTGATGCGCCTGCCCCGGGTCGCCCGGCAGGCTGGGGCACAGACAGATCCGATCTGCAGCCCGGCCCCCGACCAGCGGGAATCACCCCGGCAGCGGAGGCAGCGAGTCCCGTACGGATCTTCAGCCGAGCGTCCACGACGTCCAAGGAGTATGCCCGTGCCCGTTGTTCTCTCCACCGAGCCGCTGTCAGCTGCTGACCGGGCGGAGCGGTGGCATGAAGCGGTTTCCGGCACCTTTATGCCGATGGATGTGAATCTGCTGGAGAGGGAGCCGTCGCCAGGAACGATCGTCAGCAGCCGGCTCGGCCCCCTGCACATCTCCCGTGTTCAGGCAGGACCACAGGTAGTGAAGCGCAACAAGCGCCACATCTCACGAGACGACCGCAAGTCACTCATCGTCAGCCTCCAGCAGCAGGGCACCGCGACAAAGGAGCAGGACGGGCGGGAAACCGTGATAGGGCCGGGACAATTCTCCATCAGTGACTCGTCCCGCCTGTTCAGGATCAAACTCGAAGGAGAATTCGCTTTCACCTCGTTCCATTTCCCGCGCGAAGAACTTCACGTGCGGGACGAGGATCTGCAGGCATTGACCGCCACCACCTTCACCAGCGAGCAGGGCAGCGCCGCGCTCGTGGCGACCTTTCTTGCGCGCATGGCCCGCGAAGCTGAGGGGTTCGACGATGGTGTCGGCCGCCGGGTCGCCGCCACCGCGCTCGATCTGATGGCGCTGCTCATCGACGAGCGCCGCGGACGCTCTACTTCCGCGGGCCCGCATGTCGCCGCCGCCTCTCTTGAGCGCGTGAAGGACCACATCATGCGCAACCTCGGTGATCCGGACCTGTCGCCGTCCAGGATCGCCGAAGCGCACTTCATATCGGTCCGCTACCTGCACAAGCTGTTTCAGCTGGAAGGCACGACCGTGGGCGGCTGGATCCGGACGCAGCGCCTGGAACGCTGCCGCCGGGAACTCCTCCGGCCCATGGCCAGGGAGGTGGGGGTGGGGGCAATCGCCCAGCGCTGGGGTTTTGTGAGTCCCAGTCATTTCAGCCGGGTCTTTCGCGCGGCCTACGGTACGACGCCCCGTGAATGGCAACTCCAGGGTCGTCCCGGAGCACACTGCGGCGACACCGACGGTGCACCGACGGGAAAGTGACCGACGCCGGCAGCCCATAGCGTGGTGATCAGGAAAGCATTCCCACCCCACAAGGAGCTGCAGATGTCTGATGCGACGACTCCTGTCGAGCCCGTCCTCGAACCCGAGGCCCTGGCGTTCGCCCAGGCGACGGCGAACCCGCCGTACCTGTTCGACCTGGACCCGGTCGAGGGCCGCAAGGTCGTGGATGAGGTCCAGTCGGGTGAGGTCGAACTGCCGCTGATCGACGAGGAATGGATCACCGTAACGGGTGGCCCCACCGGCAGTGTCCGGGCGAGGATTGTGCGGCCGGCCGGATCCACCGGCACGCTGCCGGTGGTCCTCTACATCCACGGCGCCGGATGGGTCTTCGGTAACGCCCACACCCACGACCGCCTGGTCCGCGAACTGGCCGTCGGGGCCCACGCCGCGGTGGTCTTCCCCGAGTACGACCTATCGCCCGAGGTCCGCTACCCGGTGGCCATCGAGCAGAACTACGCCGTCGCCCGGTGGATCGCTGCCCAGGGGGCCGACAAGGACCTGGACGGCGGGCGACTGGCCGTGGTCGGCGACTCCGTCGGCGGCAACATGAGCGCGGCGCTGACCCTGATGGCCAAGGAGCGCGGCGACGTGGTTCTGCTCCAGCAGGTCCTGTTCTACCCGGTCACCGACGCGAGCTTCGACACCGACTCGTACCACCAGTTCGCCACCGGCTATTTCCTGCGCCGCGACGGCATGCAGTGGTTCTGGGACCAGTACACCCCCAGCGAGGAGGACCGCGCGCAGATCACCGCCTCCCCGCTGCGGGCCACCACCGACCAGCTCATCGGCCTGCCCCCGGCCCTGATCATCACCGGAGAGGCCGACGTCCTGCGCGACGAGGGCGAGGCGTATGCCGCCAACCTCCGCACCGCAGGCGTAGCCGTGACCGCCGTCCGCGTCCAGGGCGTCATCCACGACTTCGTGATGCTCAATGCCCTACGCCCCACCCTCGGCGCCGAGACCGCCATCACTCTGGCCACCGACACCCTCCACACCGCACTCCACCCGTCCTGACCCGCTGCGAGAGGCACAGGGCACGCCGGTACGGGTCGCCTGCTGCTGCGTGTCTGCGTACTCGTTGCAGTGCTCAGCCAGAAACGGGTGAACGTGCTCAGCTTGGTAGTCGTCAGAGTGCCGGTCGTGTGGTGGGAAATCTCAGGGCGGTGGCTCCTTGCAACTCGCGCAGACGTCCTCGCAGAGAGCCTCTGCTTCCCGCACCCGCGGGGATGGTCCCGACGTGTGCCACTTCTGCGGGCGCGCTCAGTAGCTGTTTCCGAACCCTGATGTCACGGAGATGGTCCTCCGCCGGGGCTCACATCCGTTCCGCGTCGCCCGCGGGGCCGGACGTTACCCTTCTGGCTTCCTGCTCCCCACACCCCCGGGGGTTGGTCCCGAAGCGATCAACTGTGGGAAGGCTCGATCGCCTGCCCCCGGCACCCACCGGGAAGGTCCCGTGGCGGGAGACTCCGGGCTTCCTTCCGGCCCTGCTCCCTGCACTCACGAGGGTGGTCCTCGACGTACGATCTTTGCTCTGGATGCCAGGCCGCCAGCAGCATCTGCGCGGGCGCCTGGGCGGCGGCCGACTTGATGCTCTCTCGCTCTGGTTCAATCGGGGCCGACGCTAGCCCTCAAGGCCGCTGGGCCCAGGCCGCTCGGCGACGGCTCCTGACCACTGCGGGACCGAGGCTGACGGAGCCGTGTTTCCAGCCGGGCGTTACCTTGGGGGAATCCGCCCGGTGAGCCTTTCCCAGTCTCGGGAGGCCTCTGCCAGCCGGGCTTCCATTTTCTCCCCCCGTTGGTCGCTGCCGTTACGCTGGCGAAGCTTCCGCAGACGCTCTTGAGCGGCGTCCAGTTCGCTCGTGTCGGCCTGAGCCTCCTCCCACTTGCTCTGCGCCTCCTTCAGCTGACCCGGGAGACGGGAACGGAAGATGTTCTCCTGCGCGACGGTGTTCTCGATCGTCACGGCGAAGTCGCGCACCTGGTCCTCATCGAAAAGCTGCTCGTCGCTCCCCGGGGAGGACGGAACGTGCGGGTACTTGGCACGATGCACGTGCCCGTCAGCGTCGGTGCAGTAGACGGAGTAGTTTCTCTGCCCGGGCTCGAAGCGGACCTTCATGCCGGCCAAGGCGATGGAGCGCGTCCTCGAGGGGGACTGCACGACGAGAACGTGCTGAAACAGAACCAGCTCGCCGAGTGCCTGGACCCGCTCTCCGCGGCCAGGGCTGTTCAGCGACGCCATGCGCTGATCCAGTCGGCGCAGACGCTCGTCCCGAGCCTTCTCGACTGCATCGGCATCCTGACGTGCCTTCGCCTCGGCCTGATCCTTCGAGCGTTTCCAGGCGCGGACTGCACCGCGAGCATCCGCCAACAGCTTCCGAGCGCCTGAATGCCTCGGGCTGAAGGCGTGCTCCCACCTACCCGGATAGCGATACCGCTGCCATGCCACCCCTACCAGCACACCAGCACAAATGATCAACCCGAGAACCATGACGCGCTGCGTCCCCCTTCTACGCACTCGTAGCCTTGTTTTTACCGGGATCACCGCCTGCTACGGCCGAGTTATGCCAATGCGTTGGCAACTGTGCGACGTGGTGTGTGAACTCGAGCCCGATCTGCAGGTCATCGGGTCGAACTTGGCTATACCGCTGACGTCCACCCCAACCACGCCGACCACGCGGACCATGACCGGACCGGCGGCCTGCGAGGCCGGGGAACTGTTCTTGAGCTGGACGGGCGCCGGGCGCTGGGCGGTGGTACCGGGGTTACAGGCCGCCGAGTCCTGGTGGATCGAGGTTCATGATGCGCGGAGGTTCTTCGTTCCGGCCGGCATGTTCGGTCGGGGGAGGGGGTTGCGGGCTGGGCAGGGGCTTGGCGAACGGGTGCCAGGGGGGAATGGCGGTCAGGCCTCCCAACGCGACGGCCAGGAGCGCTTGGGCTTGCTTGGAGTCAGGTGTCTGTGTGCGGGCGGCGCGTGCTGCGGCCTTTCCCTCCTCGGTGACGGTCGTGGCTTGCGGGCGGACGGCGGACCTGCTCAGTACGGGCAGGATCGAGAGGGCGGCGACGTAGAGGGCGAGAAGCAGCCAGGCTCCGGACAGCAGTGCCGTCCCTGCTCCTGCGGTCAGGGACCAGGCCAGCAGGTGGAATCTGATGCGGTAGGCCCTTGCGCGTGCGCTTTTCCAGGCGGAGACCTGTTGCGAGTCGGCGGAGACGCCCCGGGGCAGGCCCCGTTCGCGCAGCAGGCCGTCCGCGACGAGGTGCTGGTGCAGTGCCTGCCACGGCGGGAGGGACAGGTCGTAGGGGCCGAGGGACAGGGAGAGCCATCCGCGTTTCCTGGCCAGCAGGTCGAGGAGCGCAGCTTCCACCTCGTCACGGGGATCGGGGTCGTCCACCCTGAAGCGGAACCCGTCGAATTCCCTGCCCAAGAGCGTCAGCCGGTGTTCGGCGTGCATCCGTACCACGGCTACCCCAAGGATGTTGCCGGGGCCGAAACGGTTCTCGATGAAGGCCAGTTCGTACAAGGACAGCCCCTGTGTCGACGTCCGGCCCAGCCCCGCGCTCTCGGCCAAGGCACGCCACTCACGTTCCTCGGCCAACCAGAAACAGACCATCACCGTCGCCGACACCACCACCACATAAATCCCGGCCACCATGCTGACCCACGCATCGACCACGCCCACCACGGAAGCCCCGCCTCACTCCCCGTACCAAGCCCTGGCCCCGGGGAAGAGTTGCCCACCTACGGCGTCCCTCACGCGCGACATACCCGAACCCCTGGCGTGCAGACAGACTGCTACGGCGCGCCAAAGGTCGTGGCGTCGCTGTCCAAGGTCGGGCCGGCTGCGCTTATCCCGCCTGGGATCGAGCGGGTGTGGTCCGTGGACGGGTGGCCTGGTGGCGGTTGCGGGCTCGGATGGCCGTGCGCTTCCCGGCCTCGGCGAGTACCGCGGCTCTGGCTTCCTCGTCGCCGTCGAACGCCGCTGGAGAGAAGCGGTCGCTGGCTCTGACGTGCTGTTCCCAGTCGTCCTGCCAGAACTCCACCGTCCAGCCCGGCCACAGCTCTGTCACTTGGTAAGCCTGTGGTGAGGAGTAGAGGGACCACCAGCCCAGGTGGCGGCGTTCGGGGTCGAGGTGGATGCCGGAGCTGACGTGCAGGTGGCAGTCTCTGTGCCGGGGGGCGTCCGCCAGGCGGTTGAGCAGGGCGGTGCCCTCGCGGACGGGGTGGTCGAAGGCGTCAGAGGCGACGTGGCAGCGGCCGGTGCTGACCGTGATCACCACTCCGCCTGGGTCGGGCCCGGCCAGTTCCTCGTCGTCCGGGGCGAGGAACGGGGCAACAGAGAGGGCCGACTGGCGGCAGCGGACGTACTCCGGATCCAGCCCGACGTACTCACGCAGTTCGGCCGAGCCGTCGTACAGCCAGCGGACCTCCCAGCCCGGCCACGCGCCTCGGATCAGCTGAAACATGGCCGCGCGGTGGCGGAGCTCCGTGCTGGGCCCCTCCCAGGCGAAGAACAGGAGCACCTTCCGGCCGAGGTCGAGCCGTATCCCGCCCTGGGCCAAGGTGTCGTCCAGCCACCAGTCGTCTTGGTGGAGTCCGGGAAGCATGGCGAGAACCGGCGTGGGCCCTTCCAGCAGGTCGAGGTCGATTCCGACCGCCCAGCCGGTCCGGTACAGCTCGTGCGTGCCGTTCTCGCGGACCACGATGACCCTGGCCTGTCCCCCATGGGGTCATGATGACCAGGCAGGAGGCCTTCGGCCATCCGTTTCCGGCGGCTTCGGGGCTCCGGCCGGAGCGAGACGTGTCCGCTGCTCGGCACAGCAGTACGGGTGTGGGAAGAGAGGAGGCACCCACTGCCTTGGCAGGGGTGCCTGTCTCGGCGTGCAGCAGGTCATGCGCCAACATGAGTCCTGCGATTCCCTGTTCACCGAAGGTTGGAGCCAGTAGCAATCAGGGACGAGGAGGCAGGCTGCCGCGTGAAGCGCCTGCCACACGGAAGACCGTCTCACCGGGCCTGGGAACAGGCAAGTGCAACTGGGACACACCCGAGCCAAACCGCGGCTCCGCAGGGCACGAGCGGAGCAGTATCGGGTGTGTCCGACCTGGTGGCAGGCGGTGGCATGCCGGAACAGGACGGTGGGGAGAAAATCCTGGGCCAGGACACCGGTGAACCAACGGTCTGCCCGATGCCGCGGGGCTATCCACGAACGCCCCGGTAGCTGGGATGCTCGGTCCAAGGCATCACATCCGGCGGCGCCAACCGCCGTGTGAGGCAACGCCCTTGGAGCCAGTAGCCCCGTCCTGCCGGCATGCGATCTCTGCCGGCAGGACGCACGATCAGGAGATTGCACCATGCCTCGTACACCCTCATCTTCAGCGAGCTCCAGCCCGACCCACCAGCCCCGGAACGGAGCAGGGTTCGGGCCCGCTCACGCGGCCGTCATCATCGCCTTCCTCGCGACCGCTGCCCTGCTGGCCGTCCTCCACATGCCCGTCGCCGACGTGCTGTGGCTGATCGGCGGAGCCGGAGGCATCGGCTCGAGCGTCGTCCTGCTCACCGTCAGCGGCAGCGTCGGACGCCTCGGCGCGGCACTGCGCGCACTGCTCGGACCGGAGAAGTGAAGCAGTGGCGCGCCCCGAGAGGCCCGTGGACCGCAGCGTCCCCGAGCACGCCGCCCTAGCCGACTTCCTGCGCGCATCCAGAGCCGGCTCGCGGATGACCTACGGGCAGCTCGCCACCGCTGCCCAGCTGTCACCCGCCACCCTCAAACGGGCCGCCTCAGGAGCGGGCGTACCCAAACTCGGCACCGTTCTCGCCTACCTCACCGCCTGCACGCCATCCGGGCTAGCAGTCCGCGAGTCGGACATCGACCAGGCGCGACTGCTGTGGAAGAAGGCCCGCTATGCCTCCGTCCTGCCCCGCTACAGCTACCGCGCACCCGATCCGAATCTCTGCGCTACAGCGGACGATCTACGCAGCAGTCTGCGCGACCTGCACGTGTGGGCAGGCCGACCGACCATGCGCGCCATGGAAGGAGGAGCCGGCGGCCTCGGCATCCTCCCGCGATCAACCACGCACCGCATCAGCCTGGGGAAAGCGCTGCCGAACTCCGCACGCCAAATGCGCAGCTACCTGACCGCATGCGACGTCCCCCGGCACCGCCACGAGGAATGGGTCCAAGCCCTTCAGCGCGTCCGCCCCGCTACGGAACGGCCCACCTCGAGCAGCACCCCGTTCGAACGGAAAGCCGCCGGCCGTAGAGGCCGACCACGAGGCCCCATCCGGGCAGCCACCCGCGAGGCGTACGATCTCGCCGCCTTCCTGCGCCGCTTGGTAGACACCGCAGGGATCGGAACGCGCGAGCTGAGCCAACGCCTGCGCGTGTCTGCGAGCCGGACCTCCGTATACCTGGCCGGCAGCATCCCTCCCCACGACTTCGTCGTTGCCCTGGTGCGGGCGGTAGTCCCTCCCGCAGTCGCCGAGCGGCAACTGGCCAACGCCCTGTCCCTGTGGGACCGGGCCATGAACCCGGCCCTGAGAAGCGGTCCAGGTGTGCATGGAGCGATCACGCGATATGCCTCAGGCGAGGTCGAAGTCTTCGAGCGGCTCACCGCATCACTGGAACGACAGGAGGCTCTGCGAGAATCGATGGAGAACTCACAGAAGCTGATCTTCATCCTCATGACGATGATCGGCAAACTCCAAGTGGACATCGCGACCATCGAACGAGAACGACTCCGGGTGCACGACATGGCCCCGTCCTTTACGGACCTTGCGGAACGCCTGCACCGGGCCCAGGAGCAGACCGAACGCGCCCTGGAGGAACTCGAGCGTGCAAAGCGAGCAAGGGACAGGGCAGAGGATCTCGCCCTGAGACTCCAGCAGCAGATCACAGGCCTCCGCTTCCAGCTCGCCGGTCCTCTCAGCCAACCACCAGGGCCCCATGAGTCTCTGGAATCGCTACCGGCACCCCGCCGGAAGCCCACAGCATCCGAGCCTGGCGACATCGACCTCGCGCTGTCCAAAGCCCAGCAATTCCTCAGCCGCAGCGAAGCAGAGATCGACCAGATCGCTGACGACCTGGAGCCACGAAGCATCGGCAGGGCAGCAGCCTGACAACCATCCAGCCCTCCTTCACCATCCTGCGCTGCAGACGAAAGGGGCTGCTACGGTCCGGCCTGCCAGAAGCTCAGAGCCGCTACAGGACGGTCTCGAGCCGCTTCGCTGCGATGCCCCCGGGACAGGGCTCTGGTATGAGCGAAGGGTGCACCAGGCAGCGTTGCTACGGATTGCGTCACGTGTTGGTGCGTGTTGGTGAGCGCGGCCGCTGGGTCGCTCAGCTTGCTGCGCCTGTCGTACCGCGTCGCTCTGCGTCGAAGCCGGGAGGCCATCCCGCCTGCGCAAGCCTTGGCGCAGGCGGGCGGCCTGACTGCCGGTCTTCTCCGTGACGGCCGACCCCCACCGCCGCGAACTGTGTGAGCCCAACCCCGCAGCCTGGGCCAGGCCGCTGCCCAGGGGCGGCGGGTTTCGGTGTCGATCATGTTCGCGGGTGCGGCGATGTCGGCGCGTCCGCCCTCCCGGTTTGCCCCTCCGCGCCGAGGCTTCGAGGCCGGGAGCGGCAGCTCCCGCTCGCGAAGTTGTGGCGCGTGGGGCGGGTGGGTCTGCCGGTGCCGGTTGCGGTCCGTAGCCGGGGCCGGGGGCTGTCCGTTGGGTGCGCGGTGTGGGAGGGTCGTAGGACACCAGCCTGGTCTGGTAGGAGACCCCGAGCCGCCCGCGCAGGCTCTCTTGGAGGGCCGGGACGCGGTTCGGGTGGTCTTGCTGGTCTGTGCGTGACTCCACGTCACGCTCTTGGCACCCCGCAGCCGGGGTGCGTTGGGCTCGACCCCTGAAGAAAGGGGCGAACCATGAACGAACTCATCCGCACCACCCGCGAAAACGCCGACGACACCGTCGTTACGGTGGCCGGGGAGCTGGACCTCACGTCCTGCCCCACCCTGGAAGAAGTCACGCGTCAGGCGCTTTCCGATGGTGCACCGCTGCGTCTGGACATGTCCGGGGTGACCTTCATGGACTCCTCCGGCCTGAAATTCTTGCTGGTACTGCGACGCCGGCTCGCGGAGGGCGGCAGCCGACTCGTGCTCACCGGCCTGCGTGAAGCACCGATGCGGCTACTGACCCTGACCGGCGCCGATGCAATTCTCCTGCCTGCTGACCCGGAGGATCGCGGGCAGCAGCTGAACCCCACCTCGCCTGCCTAACCTCGGGATCGGAGTGGCGACACGCCGACGTAGATCTCCCGTTACAGGACGTTCCGAGGATGGGTGTCCGTTCACGCGAGGGCCGGAGCGTGGGGGCAGGGCGGCGGCGAGGGGAGGACGGGGATGCGCATGCTCAGCATGAGGTCGTCCTCGGTGCCGGTACGTACGGTGCTCCGCCAGGTGGTTCCCGGGTGGCGTGAACGGAGGTGGGACAGCGCCCGGGTGTCCAGGCCGGTGTCGCGAAACGGCTTGTGGATCGAGAGGGCGGTGATGACGCCGTAGGCGCAGGTGGGGCAGAACTGGTAGCGGACCTGGCCGACGACCTGGCGCCCGTTCACGAGGAGCAGGCACTCCTCGCCGGGTCCTGATGTGCCGGGGATGTGGGTGGAGCAGAACTCGACCGCTGTGTAGGCACGGAGCCGCCGGCGCAGCCGGGTGGTGAATCCGCCTGGGCGGGCGTGCTTGGCGCCCGTCGAAGCGGATGCCGTACGGGCGGCCAGGATGGACGGAGTGCTCTTGAAGCGCGCGTGGCGTCCCTGCATGAGGTTCGTGTGCCCCGGCTGCCGGGCCTCACCCGCCCGTCTGGGTAAGCCGAGACCGTCAGCCGTTGTGGCGCCCGCTCTTGCGTTGGGGATACAGGGAGGCGAGCCGGTTACAGCACCGTCTCACAGCACCGACGCCCGCGCCGTTCGGCAGCCGATGTCGAGCGCCCTGCACAGTGCGGCCAACCCGCCGCTTTCGATCACTGTTCCGGGATCGTTGGCCAGCAGCTTCGGGATCCCGCTCACGCAGTGCGCGATGCCCAGGAGGGCGAGCTGTTGCTCGCAAGTCAGCCAAGTCGCGGCCTCCGGCATGGCGTAGATGAGGCTGTTGAGCGTCTCCTCCGTCGGCTGGGACAGTCCTCCCCGGCCGGTCCCGTCGACCCAGGTCTCGTCCCCCGGGTCGAGGCTCGTCATCGCGTCCTCAATCGCGTCGGCGAGCGGGCCGACGATCCAGGTCTCGCTCGCCGGCAGCGGAAGGTTGCGGACCCAGGCCGCCGCGCGTCGACCGGCGGCCGCGGCCTGGGCCAGGGCCTCCTGCTCGCCGCTCCACGGCACGCGCGGCTCTGGCTTGACAGCAGACGGTGAGGGCAGGTGAGAGAGGAACATGCCGGGCTAACGGCCGCCAGCCGTCGGCGGTCACCGCCCTGACCCGTAACAAAATCGCTCGGCCCCGCGTCGTTGGCCCGCGACTCCGTGCCGCGGTGTTCCTTGAGGACGGCCTGGGGGCTCATGTGATGGGACAAAGGGCGCGCGAGGCAGAGTTCTGGTGCACCCGCGATGCGGGTGCACGGGGGCCGCCACGATGGTGGTGCGAGTGAAGACGACGCGACGCTGGGGTAGTGGCCGGTGGTGGTGCAGGTTCCTGTGGGGCCGGTGGAGGGCGCCATGGAGGCTGATGCCGCCGACGCGGTGGCCCGCTAAAGCGGCCTGGCGGTCCGGGGCTTGCTGTTCGGCGTCGCCGCGTAAGACCAGGGCGGCGGGCGGCGGTGGCGGGTGGTCGTCGAGGTCACCCACGGCTGTCCGCAGCGGGCTCGCGACGCCTTGAACTCCCTGCTGCGGTTCCGGGCGAAGGGCGAGACGAAGAGCAGGCAGTAACGGCGCGCGTTGCTGGCGGCGGCCGCTCGCCTGGAGAAGGAAAAGGTCGACGAGCTCACCGTGCTGGACATCCGCTACCGGGTGGTGCGGGCCGAGGACTACGCGGCCGTCGACGAGCACGGCGGCATCGAGACGCCGCGGCCCGCCGACCCCCACCCTGTGAACCTCCACCACACACGGGGGCCTTCGCCAGGTTCAAGACCCAGCCGTGTCAACAACGTTCGTGATCAATACACCTAGAGGCTGTGTCCCGTAAACGATCTCTGCTCAGAGGTGTCCGGGATAGTCAGGATGATCGGCATACGGGAGGGCGAGGTCGAGGATGTCCTCGCATGGCCAGGGCTCGCCGTCGTACTGGCGGTCATCGCGGTTGTCCCACGGTAGTTCCGGGTCGCCTATGGCCGGACTGAACTCGTGGCGGGCCAGCACGCGTCGCCTGGCCTCGATCTCCCGCAGTACGCGAGCCGGATCGTGCAGCGCCACATGCAGGGCGATCGGGGGAGGGAATCCGGCGAGTTCTCCTCGACTGAAGTCGACGGTGCCCTCTTGAGCGGTCCACTGACCGCATCCGTCACCGTCGCAGCGTCGGGCCAAGTCGGCCTCCTCGTCCAGCCGGGCTTTGAGGCATGTCACAAGATCTGGGTTCACGAGGTCATCCTGCCGCTTGCCTGGTCTTTGGCCGGCATGTCCTCCCACACACGCACGCACGCAGGCACGCACGCATAGGTGGTTTGGCCAGCTCCCAGGGATGTAATGCACATTTCTATAGCGACTAGCTGTGCTCAGATGTAATCATTGGTACGTGAGGGCGGAGGTGCTGCCCCCAGGAGACCGGAGGGCCGCGAGAGTGAGTTCGCAACGCACAGAGCATGACCTGATCGGCGACCGTGTGATTCCGGAGGACGTCTACTACGGCATCCACACACTGCGCGCTCGCGAGAACTTCTCTCTGACAGGCCTTCCCCTGTCTGTGCATCCCGAGCTGGTCTCTGCACTTGCGGCCGTCAAGGCTGCCTCCGCGTCGGCGCATCGGGATCTGGGAGTCCTCACCCACGAGCAGGCGGACGCCGTCATCAGGGCATGTCAGGAGGTTCGCGACGGACGCCTCCACGATCAATTCGTCGTCGACGTGTTCCAGGGCGGTGCCGGCACGTCGTCGAACATGAACGCCAACGAAGTCATCGCGAATCGTGCGCTGGAGCTGCTCGGTCACGAGCGCGGCGCCTACGGCCACCTGCACCCGAATGATGTCGTCAACCGTTCGCAGAGCACCAACGACGCCTTCCCGACTGCCGTCAAGCTGGCCCTGTACACGGCTGCCGGACGGCTGCTCGATGGCATGAGCGTGCTCGCCGGCGCCTTCACTGAGCGCGGTGGCACGTTTGCGAAGACGGTGAAGCTCGGCAGGACGCAGCTCCAGGACGCCGTACCCATGACGCTGGGGCAGGAGTTCGACACCTTCGCCCTCACCGTCCGGGACGATGCCGAGCTGCTCACGCTGGCCTCGGCCGCACTGCTCGAAGTCAACCTGGGCGGGACGGCCATCGGGACAGGTCTCAACGCGGAAGCGGGATTCGCTCAGGCAGTGATGCCCCACCTGGCGGCGATCACGGGGCTTCCCGTGCGCCCGGCCCGTGACCTGGTCGAGAGTACGCAGGGTATGGGCGGCTTCATTCAGGTTTCCAGTGCACTGAAGCAGTACGCGGTCCGGCTGGCGAAGATCTGTAACGATCTCCGGCTGCTGTGCTCAGGCCCCCGAGCGGGTCTGGGCGAGATCCGGCTGCCGGCCCTTCAGGCCGGTTCGAGCATCATGCCCGGCAAGGTCAATCCCGTCATCCCCGAGGCCGTGAACCAGGTGTGTTTCGAGGTCATCGGCACTGACGCATCCGTCTGCGCGGCCGCCCAGGCAGGCCAGCTCCAGCTCAACGCCTTCGAGCCGCTGATCGTGCACCTGTTGCTCAACTCCATGAACCGCCTCGACGCTGCCAGTCGATTGCTGGCCGAGCGTTGCGTGCAAGGCATCGAGGCCAACGAACGGCACCTTCGCGAGTTGGTCGAAGGGTCGGCCGGTCTCGCGACCGCACTCAACCCCGTCGTTGGCTACCAGCGTGCTACCGAGCTTGCCCAGGAGAGCCTCGAGACGGGCCTGTCGGTGAGGGATCTCGCCAGGCGCAGCGGGCTGCTCACGGAAGATGAGTTGGACGCACGCCTTGACCTGTGGACCCTGGCCCATCCCCGCTGACCGCCGGACCCGGCGTGGCCCCGGACGGCCGGTTGCTGTCCGGGGCCACGTCGGATCCTCGAAGGGTGCGGGGCTGTGTGACCAGGTGCCGCGGGGGCGGGTCAGCTCCTGGTCAGGGTGCAGGTGTAGGAAGCGGTGCCGGAACCCGAGTAAGCCTCGAGGTCGAGGTAGTAGGTGCCGGCGCCCGTTGCCGTTCGGGTGAAGCTGAGTGATTCGTCGGCGCCCGCTCCGTTGTTGGCGGAGCGGGCGATGGTGCTGCCGGTGGAGTCGAGCCAGTACAGGTCGGCGTCGTAGGCGCTGGGGACGTCGCAGTTCACCGTGGCGGTCCGGCCGGAGTCGAGGCTGACTTTGAAGTAGTCGCGGTCGGTCGTGGACTTCATGCTGCCCGTGATGGAGCCGGGCGATGCCAGGGCGGTGGCGTCGTTGGCGGTGTCCCGGGTGTCGTTCGGTTCGCTCTCCGCCTGTGTGCTGCCGCCCTGGCTCCCGCAGTTCGTCTGAGGCGTGCCGTTGTAGAGGTTGGCGTCGGCGACGCCGTTGTTCACGCTGCGCAGGTAGTAGCCGCAGGTGGGTCGGTTCTTGAAGTCGAAAGTCGAGCCCGGTGTCAGGCGCCAGATCTTGAACCCGGAGTAGGTCAGCGGCTTGCGGTCCACCGCCTGCTCGGGCTGGTGGTCGGCGAGGACGACGTAGGCGTCCTTGCCGTACTGGGTCGCCATGCCGTTGCGGTCGAGGTACAGCGAGCCCCCGCCCTCCTCGACGCCGACACCCCAGGCGGCGCCGCCCGGGGCGAGACCGTCCTTCACGGCGCGGGCGAGGAAGGACATCGTGCGGCCCATCCGGTCGCGCGTGACGAAGTGGGAGTCATTGATGACGCCCGCGTAGTTGGGCCACTGGAACATGCCCGTGGTGAAGCTGATGTAGCGGTCGTAGGGATTGGCGAGTGCCTCGGCGCTGGTGACACTGCCGTTGCAGGCGTCGTAGACGATCGGGCTGTTGATGTGGTGGCCCGCGCTGCCGCCGCCCGAGCCTCCGCCCTTCGCGACGACGGATTCGACGGACGCCTCCAGGGCGGTGCCCTTCCATGCGGCGTACCGGCACTGGTCGCCGCCGGCGAAGTAGACGAACTCCGCGTTGCGCACGTCGGCGTTGACCTGGCTGTTGTTGCCGTCGTTGGCTGCGGTGAGCGTCCAGGTCGTACACGAGTTCACACCCGTCAGGGTCATGACCGTGTCGCACTCGGGCGTCGCGCTTCCGGAGGTCGGCGCCGAGCCCGCGAGGACGACCACGTCCATCGCTCCCGTGCCGCCGGTGATGTCGTTGACGGCCCGGCTCATGGAGGCCGGGATGACGGCTCCGGCGCCGTTCATGGTGAAGGCCGGCCCGTTCCAGGACGTGCGGCTGACGTCCGAGGCGCTGCCGAGGCGGATCCTGTTCGCGCCGGCGTGGGCGGGCTGCTGGGCGGTGAGCGTGATGGCGACCGACAGCAGCGCAATCGCTGCGGCGGTGGAACCGAGGGGAAGTCTTGAGGCCATGAGGGCTCCTGAGGAGAGAAGGGGAGTGCCTCGTCGATCGGCTGGATGACGCATGGCCGAAAGCTCATGAGGTTGGTAGCGGAACTTACAAGTCATCGTGTCCGACGGGAAGATGTACGACGACTTTGCCGTGCGACGACGCTCGACGAGCACTGATTGCGCAGTACAAGGCCCTGTCCTGAGGGCGGCGTGGCCGCGTTACGCGAACGTAACGTGAGGTACATCTAGTCAATCGATGGATTGATCTGTAATTTCCTTGGTGTGCGGCTGACGGCTGGAATCCGTCGGCAGAGTTCCCCCTTGAGAGGTTCCACCGCGATGAACGCTCGCCCTACCCACCGCGTCGTAGCCACCGCTCTGGCGGCCGCGGCCCTCGCCACGCTTTCTGCCTGCGGAGGCGGTGACGACACCCCGGCGGCAGCCGGCGGAAAGGTCATCGTCGCGGGTGAGGAGGTGAAGAAGGACCAGGCCCTCCACGACATGCTGCCGGACCGGATCAAGGAGGCAGGCACGGTCCGCGTGGCCACGGACGTGCCCTACCCGCCGTTCGAGATGTTCATGAAGGAAGGCGAGAGCACTCTCACCGGCCTGGACTACGACCTCGGACAGGCGCTCGGTGGGAAGCTCGGCGTGACCTTCGCGTTCACGCCGCAGAAGTTCGACGGCATCGTCCCGGCCATCCAGGCCGGCAAGTTCGACGCCGCGATGTCGGCCATCACCGACAACAAGGAGCGCCAGCAGGTCGTCGACTTCGTCGACTACTCGCAGTCCGGCTCCGGCATCCTGGTCGCCGACGGCAACCCCGGCAAGATCACCACGCTGGACGACCTGTGCGGCAAGAACGTCGCGGTCCAGGCAGCGACCAACCAGCTCGACCTGCTGAAGAAGCACCAAACGGCGTGTACCACCGCCGGCAAGGGACAGATCGAGATCCAGACCTTCCCCAAGGACTCCGACGCCCAGCTCGCCCTCCGGTCGGGCAAGGTCGTCGCCCAGGTCCTCACCAAGCCCGCAGCCGGCTGGGTCGCCAAGTCCGCCGACGCCGGCAAGGCCTTCGACCTCGTCGACGACCCGGCCGCACCCGGGGGCTACAACGCCTCGCCCAACGGCATCGCGATCAGCAAGCAGCAGCCCGAGCTGACCGACGCGATCCAGAAGGCGCTCCAGGCGCTCATCGACGACGGCACTCTCACGGCCATCTACAGCAAGTACGGTGTGGCCTCCATCGCGGTGCGCGAAGCCACCAAGAACGCGGCGGTGGACTAGAGATGACCGCCACCAAGGTTCCCGCCGGATCCGCTGCCGGATCCGCCGCCGTCCACGCCCCGGACACTCACGAGCTCGAAGTCGTGCCCGTACGCAACTACGGCCGGTGGATCGCCGCAGCGGTCTCCCTGCTGGCCCTTGTCGGGCTGATCGGCTCGCTGGCGAAGAACGACAACCTCCACTGGGCTGTCGTCGGCCACTACCTCTTCGCCGATCTCATCTTCGACGGCCTCGGCACCACCCTCTGGCTCACCGCCGCGGCGATGGCCCTCGGCCTGGGCCTCGGTACCCTCGTCGCCGTGATGCGGCTGTCGTCCAGCCCCGTCCTCTACGGCCTCGCGACCGGCTTCGTCTGGATCTTCCGCGGGACCCCGCTGCTCGTGCAGATCATCTTCTGGGGATACGCGGCGGCGCTCTACAAGTACGTGAAGATCGGCATCCCCTTCACCGACGTCACCTTCCTCCAGGCGGAGACGAACGCCCTGCTCACCCCGGCCGTCGCCGCCCTCCTCGCACTCGGCCTCAACGAAGCCGCGTACGCCTCGGAGATCGTGCGCGCCGGCATCCAGTCCGTCGACCCCGGCCAGGCCGAGGCCGCCCACTCGCTGGGAATGCGCCCCGCCCTCACCATGCGCAGGATCGTCCTGCCCCAGGCCATGCGCGTGATCATCCCGCCCATGGGCAACGAGACGATCAACATGCTGAAGATGACCGCGCTCGTCTCCGTCATCTCAGCGCACGACCTGATGTCGAACATCCAGGACGTCTACGCCCAGAACTACCAGGTCATCCCGATGCTCGTCGTCGCGAGCCTGTGGTACCTGGCGCTCGTCACCCTGCTCAGCATCCCGCAGGCCTGGCTCGAGCGGCGCTACGGCCGCGGCACCGCGCGAGCGGGGCACGCCTCCCCGATGCAGCGCCTGTTCGGCGACCTGGCAGCGATGGGCAAGAAGAACAAGGAGCACGTCCGATGAGCACGTCCATGGTGCGGGCCGAAGGCGTACGCAAGCACTTCGGAAAGCTCGAAGTCCTCAAGGGCATCGACCTCACGGTCGAACGGGGGCAGGTCTGCTGCCTCCTGGGGCCCTCCGGCTCGGGCAAGTCCACCTTCCTGCGCTGCATCAACCACCTGGAGAAGGTCGACGGTGGCAAGCTCACCGTCGACGGGCAGCTCGTCGGCTACCGGCAGCACGGCAACAAGCTCCACGAACTGCGCGAACGGGAGGTCGCCGAACGCCGCCGGGACATCGGCATGGTCTTCCAGCGGTTCAACCTCTTCCCGCACCTGACGGCACTGGAGAACATCACCGAGGCCCCGGTGAAGGTCGGCGCCGTCCCCAAGGCGGATGCCCGCGAGCAGGCCCACGCCCTCCTGGACCGGGTGGGCCTCGGCGACCGGGCACACCACTACCCGGCCCAGCTCTCGGGCGGCCAGCAACAGCGGGTCGCCATCGCCCGGGCCCTGGCCATGAAGCCCAAGCTGATGCTCTTCGACGAGCCGACCTCCGCGCTCGACCCCGAACTCGTCGGAGACGTCCTCGACGTCATGCGGCAGCTCGCCGACGACGGCATGACCATGGTCGTCGTCACCCACGAGATCGGCTTCGCCCGCGAGGTCGGCGACACCGCCGTCTTCATGGACGAGGGGATCGTGGTCGAGGCCGGCGACCCGCGCCAGGTCCTCGTCGAGCCGGAACAGGACCGCACCCGCGCGTTCCTGTCCAAGGTCCTGTGAGCGCGCCCCCGCGCCGGCGGCTCGCCGCGGAACTCCTCGACGCCGCCCGCTCCCTCCAGACCCGTTACCTGCACGACCTCGAACAGCTCGTCTCCATCGACTCCGGCTCGTACACACCCCACGGAGTCAACAAGGTCGCCGACCGGGTCCAGAACCGGCTCACCGGCATCGGCTTCACCGTCGAGCGCGTCACCTTCCCCCCAGGGCGGCAGGGTTTCCAGGCGGGGGACGCCCTGGTCGCCCGCAAGAAGGGCACACTCCCCGAGTCCGAGGGCGGCCGCCGGATCCTTCTCGCCGGCCACATGGACACCGTCTTCGAGGAGGGGACCGCGGCCGCACGTCCCTTCAGCCTGACCGGAAGCATCGCCGGCGGTCCCGGCGTCAGCGACGACAAGGGAGGCCTGCTCGCCGGCCTCGCGGCCCTGGAACTCCTCCACGACCACGGCGTGGACGCCTACGACGAGCTCGTCCTCCTCGCCACCCCGGACGAGGAGATCGGCTCGCCCGCCAGCCGGGAGCTCATCGAGGAGACCGCCCGCGGCATGCATTACGGGCTCGGCCTGGAATGCGCCCGGGAGAACGGGGACCTGGTCATCGCCCGCAAGGGCGTGGCCGACTTCCGCCTCACGGTCACGGGGCGCGCCGCCCACGCCGGAATCGAGCCCGAACGCGGAGCGAACGCCGCCCTGACCGCGGCGCACCTCGTGGTGCGGATCCAGGCCCTCAACGGGCACTGGGACGACGTCACCGTCAACGTCGGGGTGGTGCGCGCCGGAACCAGGGCGAACATCGTCTGCCCCGAGGCGGAACTGCGCATCGAGGTCAGGGCCGCCACGACGGCCGACGTCCAGCGCGTCACCCGGGCCATCCAGGACATCGCCGACCACCCCGCAGTGCCCGGCACCACGGTCGAGGTCGAACAGCTCGACCTGTGCCCGCCGATGGAGGACACCCCCGCCTCGCGCCGCATGCTCGAAAGCGCCTGCCGCGCCGCCTCCGCCGTCGGCGTCTCGCTCGGCGCCGCGGCCACCGGGGGAGTGGGCGACGCCAATCTGATCGCCGGCATGGGTGTGCCGATCCTGGACGGTCTGGGACCCATCGGGGGCGCCGACCACACCCCGCAGGAATGGCTCGACGTCTCCAGCGTCCCGCACCGCATCGCCCTGCTCGCCGACCTGGTCGCCTCGCTCGGCGACGCGCGGAACAGCGCCTGACCACGCAGTCCCCTCCGGCATCGCCCCCGCGCCATGCCGGAGGCGACGGGGCCCGACGACAGCCCAGCGGGCCCCGTCACCCCACCACCTCACCCATGGAGAGCCCCATGCGCGCACATCCCGGCACGGCCCGCCGCACCGTCCTCGCGGGCAGCATTGCCCTAGCCCTCCTCGCCACCGCCCCCACGGCGGCGCACGCCTCGAGCGAGCGCTCACAGACGCCTCGCGGCTCCCTGGTCCTCGTCGGAGGCGGTTTGAAGGACGACAACCGGCAGGTCTACGGAGAGATCATCAAGCGCGCCGGCGGCGCCTCCGCCCGCATCGGCGTCATCACCGCCGCGTCCGTCCCCGAGAGCCAGGACCCCCACGCCGACGACCCCGACCTGTGCAGCAACTCCGCTTGCAACGGTGCCTACTACGCGACCCTCTTCGAGCGCCACGGGGCAGCCGACGCGCAGTGGATCCCCCTCGACGTCGACCACGTCGCGAACGCCGACTCCGACGCCGTCGTCGCCCAGATCAACTCCATGAGCGGCTTCTTCTTCGGCGGCGGCGACCAGTACCGCTACCTCACCACCCTCCTGCACGGCGACCGGCACACCGACTCCAAGGTCCTCGCCGCCATCCGGGCCAAGCTCGCCCACGGCGCCGTCGTGGCAGGCTCCTCCGCCGGCGCCCAGATCGCCTCCGGCGCCGACATGGTCAGCGGCGGCGAATCCTACGAAGGCCTCCGCGACGGCAGCGCCAAGGGCTACTTCGAGGACCCGGCCCGGCTCGCCTACATCCCCGAGGGCGGCTTCGGCTTCCTGCGCTCCGGGCTCATCGACACCCACACCGGAGCCTACGGCCGCGAAGGACGGGCCCTCCGCCTCGCCGCGGACACCGGACACGACCGCGTCTACGCCCTGGAGGAGAACACCGCCCTCGTCGTCGAGGATCCCGGCACCCGGCACGAACACCTCACCGTGCTCGGGCCCAACGGCGTCGCCGTCCTCGACCTACGCGACGCCCGCGCCCACACGTCCACCGCCGGGTGGAACCTGCGCGGCGCCCGCTACACCTACCTCACCGACCAGGACCAGTACGACGCCCGCACCTGGGCCCCGCGGCCCGCACCGGGCAAGCGGCCCCTGACCCCCACGAGCACGGCCCCGGTGCCCGCCAACACCGACGTCTTCTTCTCTTCCGCCAACCCGGACGGCGCCCCCTACGCCTTCCGCACCACCGCCCGCGCGCTCGCCTCGACTCGTGCGCAGGACGCCGCGACCGCCACCACGTTCGAGTCCGGCCCGCGCTTCACCGTCACCTTCAGCAAGGCCAGGGGCTTCTCCGCCTGGACCGGCGACGGCGCGAACGCCCAGACCCTGATCGGGATGAGGGTCAGCATCGCGCCCAGGTGACCCAGCCGATCCGCCCCCGAGCAGATCACCTGGGTGGATCCGCAGCCCGCCCCGGGGCCCTGCCTGGTACCACCAGCGCGACACCGGCGTGCGCAGGACCGGAGACAGTCTCCCAGGGGTATTCCTGTCCCGCCTCGGCTACACGAGCTTCCCCGACCTCCAGGCCGCGCTGCGCAAGGAAATCGACGAGCGCAGCGCCTCGCCGCTCTCGCTCTACGAGACCGCCGGAGCCGGAGCCTACGGACACTCGACCGCCGGCCTCGTGGCGCACAGCAGCACGCTCCTCACCCAGGCCCTCACGCAGACCCTCACCGACGTCACGCGGCACGACTTCGCCGGCGCCCTCACCCTGCCCTACGACAGTCTCGTGCCCACCCCCGCCGTCATCGAGACCCTGGTGGCCGCTCCCGTCACGTCGCTCGGCGACGGCGCGCACCAGCACATGAAACGGGGAGAAGGGACCGCGCGCCGCGTCGATCTGGTCTGATCCCGTCCCACCCGGCCGCAGACCGAAATACCTGCTGTCACCCGACACGCCCACCGAAGGAAGATCCGTCATGCGCTCGCACGTCACATCTGCCGTGGTCCTGACCGCCGTCGCCGCCCTTGCCGTGTCCGCATGCACCACCGACACGGGCACCACGGCCGCCGACGCCCGGCCGGAGGCCGGCCCCGTCGCGGTACTGCCGGGCCTCACGATCAAGCCCGACCCGAAGCTCCACGCCCTGCTTCCCGAGAGCATCCGGGCCACGAACACGGTACGCGTGGCCACGGACCTCCCCTACCCGCCCTTCGAGATGTACGAGAACGAGGGCAGCAAGCAGATCACCGGCATCGACTACGATCTCGGTCAGGCCATCGGCGCCCGCCTCGGAGTGCGGTTCGACTTCAAGGCCCAGAAGTTCGACGGCATCCTCCCCGCCGTGCAGGCCGGCAAGTTCGACGTCGTCATGTCCGCGATGACCGACAAGAAGGCACGACAGAAGTCGGTCGACTTCGTCGACTACCTCAACGCGGGGCCCGGCTGGCTCGTCGGCAAGGGCAACCCGGCCGGAATCACCGTGGTCACCGACGTGTGCGGCAAGCCGGTCGGCGTGCAGACCGGAACCAACCACCAGAAGCTCCTGCAGCAGCGCCAGCAGCTCTGCAAGGCGAAGGGTCTCCCGCCCATCCGGATTCTCACCTTCGCCAAGGACTCGGAGGCCCAACTCGCCCTGCGTAGCGGCAAGGTCGTCGCTGACTACCTGGACGAGGTCACGGCCGCGTACGTCGCGTCGACAGCGGACGGAGGTAATGCGTTCTCCACGGTGACGGGCCGCGCCGCGGTCGGCGAATACAGCGCCTCACCCATGGGGATCGGCATCACCAAGGATCACGCGGGCCTCAAGGAGGCGGTGCGGGCAGCCCTGCAGTCGCTGATGGACGACGGCTCCTACCGGAAGATCCTCGGCAAGTACAAGGTCCCGAACATCGCGATCCCGAAGGCGACGGTCAACGGAGCGCTCGACTGAGTCCGCAGACACCCTTCACAGGAGTCCGGTGCGCCTCGCGACGTCCTCGGCGTCCTTCATCCGCTGGTGCGCCTCGGCGCCCAGTTCGCCCAGGGTGGCGGCGACGACGGACTCGATGAGGGCAAGCGTGGGCGTGAGGCTGTCGTAGGGGGAGTCGGAGTGCACTTGGCTGGTGAGGACGACGTCGGCATGGCTGGCGCTCGGCGACAGCCATGGATCGGTGAAGACGATGACCTTACCGCCGCGCTCTCGCGCCAGCTCCGCGATGACCGCCTTGTCGTCCTCGTAGCGCCGGTAGTCGAAGATGACCGTCACATCGCGACGCGCCAGCTGCGTCAGGAACGCCGCCCGCTCCACGTCCCGGTCCGGGACGAAGGCGACCTGGTCGCGGAACTGCATCAGGTGGAGTCCCAGGTACTCGGCGAGCAGGTGGGTGAAGCGGCCGCCGGCGAGGTGGATCCGGCGACGTGGGTCGCTCAGGAGCTTGACCGCGAGGCCGAATTCATGAGGAGAGATCTCGCTGAAAGTCTGGGCCAAGGCCTGCTGTACGAGAGCGAGCGACCGCCCCGCGAGCGGCGCGTCCTCCTCGCCCCGCTGCCCGGCGGACGGCTCCTGCGCCTTTGCCGAACCCGTGCTCTCGTACAAGGTGATCGGTGAGGCGTGACGCGCCTCGAGCTCGGCACGCAACGCCGCCTGCAGGTCGGGGAAGCCGCGGTAGCCGAGCCGGGAGGCGCAGCGGAGCACGGTGGGAGCGGACACGGAGGCGCGATCCGCGATCGTGGCGACTGTTTCGAAGATCGCTGCGGGATAGCCGGCCAGCAGGACCCGCGCGACCTTGCGCTCGGCAGGGCTGAGCTCCCCGAGTCGACTGCGGATCTCGTCGGCCAGTGTGCCGCCCATGTCGGTCCTTTCCTACAGGCTGCGCCGGCTCCGGCGAGCTGTCCGTGGTCTCGGGCGACCCCGGCCGCCCCATCGGTACAGACAAGGCCTACCCGATGGACGAATGTATCGTACGTTACGTCCATCGGTGAAGTGGCCGGAACCCCTCCCGCCGTGGACACGTACGAGGAAGCCGCCACTGCTCGTAGGAGTGACGGGCACCCGCTCACACCACCGCGAGCGGGTGCCGCCCGCCTCCTCAACGCCCAGGCCGCCGGCGCCACCGACCGCGAGCTCCAGCAGGCCACCGCCGACGCCCTCGGCGAGGTCTACTTCCGCGTCGGCGGCCGCCGCGCTGGCTTCGTTCACTTCTAGGGGGTTCTGGCTCAGCTTCCGTGCTGGGTGACGCTCCGTTACGGCTGGACGTCGAAGAGAGCAATGGACGGGGGTGGCGGGGCAAGCACTGCGCGAAGGCGCGTCAGTATGGCTCGCCACTGCTTCCAGTCCTCCGGGTGGACCCAGTTTGAGGCCGGCCCATCGTCGTCGCCGACGATGCGGGCGAGGGCTTCGTCGGCGAGTACCCGAAGGTCGGAAGGGAACACGGGCAGCGGTGTTTCCGGGCCGTAGGACATGTCGACGGGTTCGCCTCCCGGGCATTGCGCCGCGATCAAGGCGGCGGCGGCCACCGCCTCTTCCGCTTCCGCGAGGTAGCCGGTGGCGTCGATAGTCCGTATGAGGACGCCTCGGATCAGGGCTTCACGTGTTTCGGGCTCGGCTTCGTCGAGCGCGTTGGCGAAGTCCGCGGCTGTGTCGTTGTCGAAGGGACCGGTATCCCAGGTGCCCATGTTGATCTCCTTGCGTATGGTCGCCCGGATCCTCGCATCAGGCACTGACAACACGACTACGGGGCGAGCAGGACCCGTTTGCGAAGAAGGCCGAAGCCTGCGCGGCCGAACATCTGGCGCTTGAGCATCTTGATCCGGTTGACGTGTCCTTCGACGACTCCGGGGTTCCAGGGCAGCGTCAGGCCGGCGATGACGGCGTCGCGGTCCCGGTCGATGCCGGCCGCGAGAGTGAGACTGAGCAGGTCTTCCTGGCGGACGGCGTCGAGCCACTGAGGGAGTCGTTCACCCTGGCGCTCGGCGAGCATGTGGGCGAAGGACCGGACGTGACCGGTCAGGGCATCGAGTTCGGGGCAGTTGGTCAGGACGGCCTTGAGCCGGAGGTGTTCGATCTCGGTCAGCGTCTCGGGTCGGCTAAGGATCCATTGCGTCACCACGCGGGGTGCCGGCGGTTGCGCGGTGACCGGCCGTGGCGAGGTGCTTCTCTCGCAGGTAGGCGCTGACCCGGCCGTAGCTGCCGCGATAGCCCAAAGGAACGATCTCCTCCCAGAGCTTCCAGGCGTTGGTGCAGCCCTCGTCCCAGCGTTGGTCCAGGAAGGGCTTGTACTCGTCGAGGACGGAGGTCCTGTTGTGCTGCCACTGGCCGCGGAAGAGGTCTTCCGGCTTGGCAGCGTCGGCGAGGCTCTTGACGGTGCGGTGGGTCATCTGGAGCTGACGCCCGATGGAGCGGCGGCTGTGGCCGGCTTCCAGCAGCGCGTGGACCGTGGCATGCCGGCCCGGACGCGGTTGGCGAACCGCTCGCTCCGCCATGGCGAGTCCGTCTCCTCCTCGGGCGGCGCCGGTTCGTCGGCCTTCGCCACGGGATCGGGGACCAGAACCCGAACGCCCACTATCTCGCGGCCGACGTCTTCCTCGCCCTGCGGTACGTTTCTGCGCACGAGGACGCGGTGACTCGGACAAGACCTTCTGCAACACGCTTTAGGCCCTGTTGTGAAAGCCCCAGGCGGGAAGGGCTGTGGTGCCCAGGCGGCCCCGAGGCGTTCCTACTGAGGGCGCATGAGGTGCAGGTCCTCACCCCATGCGTCGAGCACCGCATCGTGTCCGGCTCGCCGGGCCGCTCCTTCGACCTGGGCAAAGAGGCGACGCTGTGTGGATACGTCGCCCGTTGCCGAGATGTGGTTCACAGCGCCGAGCAGCAGCTCGGTATCCCAGCCGGGCAGTGGGAATCGGGCAAGTTCCCACTCCAGGTACTTGTTGTAAGGGCGGGGGCGTCGGTCCAGAGCGAAAAGCAACTCCAGCAGGAACCTGATGCTGTCGGCGGCGTCGAGTCGTGCCGCGAGGGCATGTCCGTCGCGGTCGTTCTTCACGGAGCGGTAGAGGGAGTTGGCGTAGGCGTCGAGCCATGCGTCTGCCTCGTGGAAGGCTGCGTCGGCGGCGAGTCGCGTCTTCTCGGCCAGGATCTCGGCGATGACGCCGCCGAGGCGGTCGAGCACGATCTGGGCCCGGGCGAGGGCGTTTCGCTCGAAGCCGGGCATTCCGGCGGCACGGAACCTGTCGAGGGAGAGGATGACGAGGTCGAGTTCTGGGGTGCGGTGTCCCGTGAAGCGGGTGAGTTCCGTCGTCGCCCCGTCGGCGAGGATGACGTACAGGTCGTGGTCGGAGTGCTCGGTGATCATGCCCTCGTGGGCCTGGGAACCTTTGAGGACAAGGCCGACTACCGCAAGATCAGCAGCGGCGAGTTCGACGAACGCGTCGTAGGGGAGGTGTTCCTGGGCGGCCATTGCGTGGTCTCCGGTGATGTGGTGACGGGCCTGACAGGCGGGCGCCCTGGCTTACCTGAGGCGCCCGCATCGTCTGCAGCGGTGCTTGGCCACCGCCCGGAAGATCAACGCACGGGTGGACTCTAGCGCTCGGATTGCCGAGTGGTCTCGCATTCGGCTGGTCCGGCCCTCCGTTGGCCGGAGGTCACCGGTGGAGCAGCGAGTCCGCGATCGCGACGGAGGACGGAGCGAGCCGGGTCCCACCGTCGTCGATGTCCCAGAGCGAGTTCTGCAGCAGCCGTCCCAGGGTCCAGCCGGTCGCGCGTGCGCGGTCCAGGTCGAGGATATCGGTGAGCAGGTCGAAGCGGCGTCGCACGATGCGCAGGGTGTCGCCCTTCGCCACGATGTCGTCCCACCTGCTGTCCAGGGCGGGCCACAAATCGAATCCTGGGTCGCCGGCGAGTGGCTCGGGATCGATGGCGATCCATCGGGAGGGCACAGTTGCTGCCGCAGGGACCGTTGTGTCGTGCCCGCGGCGACCGCGGCCGCCGTCCTCAGCGCGCCGGCGGCCGCGATCCCGCCCAGCCACACCGGTCCCGGCCGGGCGACGAGGAGAGGCACCCCGCACACGGCGTAGGCGAGGAACCCGGTCATCAGCACGTGTGCCGGCCCGAACCGGTCCACGAGGCGGGTGGCGACCACCGCCCCCGCGAGGCCGCCGGCAGCGGTGACGCCCATGACCAGGCCGAGACCGGTGCTGCCGGAGTCCAGCCGGGTCAGCAGCGTGTACGCGAAATACGTCGTCACGATCCCGTCGGCGAAGGCGAGACCGGCGAGCGAGAGCACCAGGGAACGCTGTATGGGATCGCGCATCACGTAGTGGACCCCCTCGCGGATCGCCGCGCCCATCAGCGCGGGCCGGGCAGCCGCCACCCGGTGTACCGCGCTGGGCCGGATCCGGGAGGTGAACCAGGCGCTGAACAGGTACGAGAGGGAGTCCAGCCACAGGGCGCGGCCCGCACCGAGAACACCCACGACGAGGGTGCCGCCGTAGCTACCAGCCGTGTCCGCCAGGGAGAAGGCGCCGGCGATCCGCGCGTTCGCCGGATGCATGTGGGCGCGGTCGACGATCTCAGGCACGATGGCGATCGACGCGGCCTGGTGCAGCACGGTCAGCGCGCCCAGCAGCAGGGCGACCGCGTAGAGCACGGGCACGGACAGGACTTCCACGGCCCAGCAGACCGGCACCACGGACACCACCACGGCTGCGGCGAGATCCGTACCGATCATGATCCTCTTCTTCGGGTACCGGTCGCCGGCCACCCCGGCAGGCAGCGCGAGAACGAACGCGGGCACCGTCGCGGCGGCGGCCAGCAGCGACACCTGGCCGGGGGATGCGTCCAGCTCCAGCACCGCGATCACCGGCAGCGCCACGCCGTGGACCGATGACCCCGCGAGGGTCACCGCCTCGCCGACCCAGTACGCGCGAAAGGACTTGTTGGTGCGCAGAGGAAGGGCGGCAGCGCCCTCTGCGGCCGCGTCATGGACTGTGCTGGTGGGCGTCACGATCGGCTCCGCTCCGGTCGGCGAGCCAGGGTGTGCACGAGGTGACCCATGTCCCGGTAGGGGCTCTGCCAGGACGCGGCCCACTCCAGCTCTAGCGCCGTCTCGTACGCAGCGGGATCCGGAGCCCAGGTGTCGTCGAAGTGGTCGTGGAAGATCCGAACGCCCTGCCACGGCTGCGGACTCAGCCCGTGCTCGGCGGCGAGCCGGTCGAGGGCCTCGGGGTCATCACCGCGGGTTTCCCGGCCGAGATTGCCGACGCTCCGGTCCGCTCCGGACACGATGAGCCGGCGCGCGGTCTCGTAGTCGCCGACGAGAGCCTCGCGTACGCCGATGGCCCGGCGGTTCTTGGCGAGGATGCTCAGCAGGCCGCCCGGCGCGACGAGCCCGGCCAGACGGGCGACCGCCTCACCGGGATCGTCCAGGTACATCAGCACGCCATGGCAGCACACGCCGTCGAACGGCTCCCCGTCCAAGGAGAGGGACTCGAAGCCGACGTTGACGAGCCGGACGCGGGCCGCGAGCTCGGGCCGGGCTGCGAGACGGTCGGCCGCGACCGCCAGCATGGTGGCGGCCGGATCGGCACCGGTCACCCGGTGGCCGGCCGCGGCGAGGCGCAGCGTCATCTCGCCGTTCCCGCAGCCGACGTCCAGAATCCGAGCGGGCGCGGTCGGCAGCTCGGCGAGAAGCCGGCGTTCCACCAGGTCGTGACGCAGGCGGCCCCGCGCGCTGCCGGAGTGGGCGGCGTAGGCGGCACCCACCGAGTCGAATCCGGTCACCGCCCCCACCCCAGCTCCGTGTAGGTCCGGCCGGCCTGGATGCCCTCGATGGCCGCTCGGGTGTACGGGACGACCGGCTCGGGCAGGTCCTTGACGTTCCACCACTGCCAGGACACGCACTTGTCGGGCTCCCGCCGCTTCGGCTCACCCTCCCAGCGGCGGGCGCGGAAGAAGAGCTGGACCCGGGGCGGGCCCGTGGGCAGTTCCCTCATGTGCACGGTGTGGACAAGCTCGACGTCGGCCGGGTCGATGACCAGTTCTGCCTCCTCGTACGCCTCCCGCACGAGGCCGGCACTTGCTGCCTCGGCTTCGCAGTGGCCCGCCAGCACGTGCCAGGACCCGCCCGCGTACGCCGAGTCGGGATGCCGCAGGCCCAGCAGCACCTGCCCATCGCGTTCCAGGTAGAGGTGGACACCGACCACGTTCAGCACGGTCCCGAGCGGCCCTTCCGCCCGCGCGATCCCTGCCAGTGTGGTCGGACCGTCGGCGGGCAGGGGATGATCGGCGGCGTGCTGCTCCAGCAGTTCCCGGGTCGAGGGCAGCATCGTCATGTGCGGGAACTTCTCGGGCCGCACCCAGGCGAGCATCACGCCCTCGGTGAGGGACAGACGGGCCGGGTCGCCGTCCCAGAGGCCGGTGAACAGCTGGATCGGCACCCTCGTGCCATCGGTGCCGGTGACGTGCTCGACCGCGTACGGCTCCAGGTCCGCGACCGTCAGGCCGGCCTCCTCGCGCAACTCCCGCCGGACCGTGTCGAGCAGGGTACGGTCCTGCGGCTCCCGGCCGCCGCCGAGCAGCGACCAGCACCCGGGCTCCCAGATCCACGGCTTGTCGGCGTCCCGCAGATGTAGCAAATAGCGGCCGTGGCCGTCGTGGATGATCGCGGAGGCGTTCACCGCAACGATCACCCCGTCCAGAGCTGAGCCGGCGAGTTTCTCGCGCAGCGTCGGGGAGGACACTTCGTCGAACGGCAGCCAAGCCGATCCCGTGACCCTCTCGGCTTGCAGCGCGAGCTCGGGCGCACCGTCGGCGAGGTAGAAGACGAAGCGCACGTCGTAGTGCCAGTGGGCCGCTTCGCCTCGTGCCGGGTCGGGGTCGATGGCGTGGACGTCGATGTCGATCGGTGCGTCCCGGAGCTCGGGCGTCAGGACGAGAGCCGAGGCGGGGATTCCGGCCTCCTCCTTGACCTCGCGCAGGGCCGCGGCCAGGAGAGTCTCGTCGTCCGCCTCGACGGACCCGCCGGGCGCGAGCAGCAGTCCTCCGCTCGCCTTGTGGTCGATGTGCAGGACCCGCCGGTGCCGGTCGATCACTACGGCGCTGCACGTGATGTGGGCAGGAAGGGTGGTGCGGTTGGCCGGCTCGGCGCCGGCGTCCCGAGCCGCCAGCAGGCCGGCCAGGGCGCCTCGTTCGCCGGGGTGCCGGTCGAGGTACGCGGTGACCACGGTACGGATGTGAGAGAGGGAGGGTGGCATCAGAACCTCGGCGCTGAGGGGACGGGGGCGGCACACGGAGCCGGCTCGGCGTGTGTCACACGGAGCCGGCTCGGGCTCTTGTTGATCCGGGCACGGGGGCAGGGGCGGCTTGACTGTCGGCGAGGGGCGGACGTGATGGGGCGTGATCGATCAGCGGTCCTGGGAGAGTTCCAGCAGTTCCGCGAAAGTTCCACCGGCGTGGACGAGGTCGTCGTACGGGCCCTGTTCGGTGATCCGGCCGTGCTCCATCACGATGATGTGGTCGGCGATCTTGGTGTTCTCCAGGCGGTGGGTGACCATGATCGTGATGCGGTCCGCGGCGATGGCCTTGATCTGCTCGAAGATCTGGTGCTCGCCGCGGGGGTCCATCTGGGAGGTGGGCTCGTCGAGGATCAGCAGCCCCGGGCGCCTGTACAGGGCCCTTGAGCAGGCGATGCGCTGCCACTGTCCGCCGGAGAGTTCCGAGCCGCCGAAGACGTCGCGGGCCAGGAGGGTGTCGAGACCAGCGGGCAGGTCCTCGACGGACTCGCGCAGGCCGACCGCGTCGACGGCCTCCCACACGGGGGCGTCGTCGTGGGTGCGGGGCTGGCCGAGGGTGACGTTCTCGCGGACCCGTAGCGGCCACTGGGCGAAGATCTGCGGCACCAGGCCGGTGGTTTCCCACACCGTGGCGGGGTCCATCTCGGCGAGGTCGGTGCCGTTCCATGTGACCTTGCCCTTGTCGGGCAGGTAGATACCGGTCAGCAACCGGGTGAGCGTGGACTTCCCCGACCCGTTCGCGCCGACGATCGCGAGGATCTGCCCGCGCTGCAGAGCGAGCGAGACACCGTCCACGGCGGGCTTGTCCTTGCCCGGGTACTGGTAGACGACCTCCTCGAGCCGGATCTCCTCGGTCGGCGCGGCGTGCGCGCGGGGCCCGCGCTTGGGGGCGCGGGCGGCGGCATCGTCGAGGAAGGCCTGCATGTCACTGAGGTACAGGCTGGTGTGGAAGACCGCGGCGCCGTTGATGACCACCTGGGACAGCGCGGCGAGCGTCGTCTGCACGGCGATGACGGCCGTCGCCGCGACCGCGAGCTCGACCCGACCTGAGACCGCAAGCCACGCCAACGCGCCCCAGGTCGCGACGAGGAAGACACCGCCGGCCAGCGCGGACAGCAGGGCGATCCGCAGGGTCCGCGGCGCGGCGGCCAGGGTGCGCCGGTCGCACCGGTCGGACAGAGCCCGGTACCAGAAGATGAGGTAGTCCGTCATCGAGTTGGCGCGGACCTCGTCGCCGTACTTCGACTCGGTCGCCCACCAGCGCATCATGCCGCGCACGTTGCGGTCGGCGATGTTGGCGTAGTGGATCTCGTAGTCGACCCGGGCGGTCAGCACCGCACCGACGCCGGCCGGCAGCACCGCGAGCAGCAGCGGCGGCAGCATCCACGGGTTCAGCACCGACAGCACGCCGCCGGCGGTGACCATGCGAATCAGCGCGGACAGGAACCGCTGAGCGTCGGTGACCATGACGTGCGTACGGATCACACCCATCTCGGCCGCCTCATGCCGGTCCGAGAAGCCGTCCTCCGCGTAGGCCGAGGCCTCCACCCGGCACACCGCCTCGACCAGCGCGGTGTCCGTCTCCGTGGTCAGCCGAGGAGTGATCCGCCGCTCGGCGTACGCGGCGACCGCCCCCGCCGCGCGTGCCAGCGCGGCGGCGAACGCCACGACCAGCAGCGCCGGCAGGGCGCCGCGCAGCCGCTCGCCGGCGGTGCCGTCCCCGAGGACCGGTGCCATGGCGTGGGCCGTGGCGGCCAGCAGTACGGCGGCAGAGACGCCCGTGACCACCTGGCAGCCGACCAGGAGCTGCACCGCCCGCCGGTCGGTCCCCCACGACAGCCGCGCGATCCGGCCCAGGACGGCCGGGATCTGGGCGCTCATCCGACGGAAGGAGACCTCGGCGAGCGGATTGACGGAGTACTGCCCGCTGTACGTGATCTCCGCTGGCAAGGGCGGCGCAGGCATGGTGTTCTGCTGTTCGTTCGTTGCGGCCGAGGTCAAGGCGGGTCCCCCTAAACGGTCGTCCGGTGGCGTCGTGAGACTCAACGACCGCGCCGAGATATCGAACTGGTGTATTTGAGTCGCTTCGGACTTCCCGAGATAGAGCGGCCGGGGCCGCATGGAGGATGCACGGACCCAATCCCCGCAACAGGTCTGTGAAGCAGTGCGGTTGGCCGAATCGCCGACAGTGGTGCCCCCCTCGCCCGTGCTCGACGACCAGGCGGCCCGCTCCTCCCGGTCGCAGGGGACCCCGACCCCGACCCCGACCCCGGCCCCGCCCCGACCCCGGCCGCCGCGCAGCTTGCCGTCGCCGTCCACGGTCGCCGGCCGCGCGGTGGACGAGCTCCGAAACGACGAGGATCACGCTGTCGGTGGCCTCCACTGTGCGATGGCGATTATCTCGTTGCTGAACAAACGGAAATCTGTCACGGCCGGAGTAGACATTCATCAGTGTTGTGGTTATGGTTTCTCTCGTAGGCAGAGAGAACGCAGGCCCCGGCAGAGACGAACTGCCGGGCAGCACTACCCGTGGTTGCAGTTCGTATGACGGTGCGGTGGTGGAGTTTCGAAGCCAGGGTGGTTGCAGGACGGCGACGGGACTGGCGACCGGACCGGGTGGCCCGCAGTGATCAGGGGCCGCCAGTACCGCAGTGGCAGTACCCAGCAGCGAAGTCAGTGAGCAGTACCCCTGGTGAAGGCGTCGGCTGCGGGCGCGCGCACCGGGAAGGTGGCAGTGGGGTTCCAAGCCAGAGCAGACGCAGGACGGGCGACGGGGCCGGCTGTTGGAGAGTGGCGCTGTCACAGGTCACCGAGCGGTTCGCATCACCAGTAGTACCCGCAGTAGAGCCGTACCCGTAGTACGCAGTACCCCGATGGTAGGTAGTTGATCACCGAGGAAGAACGGAGGAACGAAGCACCTTCAGGATCGCCCGGACGGAAGTCTCGAGTCCGGGTACCGCAGGACATCGTTAGTGAGGTGGTCTCCGGTCAGGCAACCGCGATCCCCGCAGCCCCGGCAGCAGTCAGGTCGGGTACGCGGACACAGAGAGCCGGCGCAGTATCAGGGCCGGCAGGTGCTGTAGTAGTTCCTTCGGGGCCCTGGTGCCGTACGGCACCAGGGCCCCTCCACACGTTCCGGAGAGAGGTGCCAATGACAGCAGGCGACCCATACGGGCGTCTCGACGACGACGACTATCCTGCCTACACGATGGGCCGGGCCGCCGACATGATCGGCACCACCCCCGCCTTTCTGCGCGCCTTGGGCGAACACCGCCTGATCACCCCGTTGCGCTCCGAGGGCGGTCACCGCAGCTACTCCCGCTACCAGCTGCGCATCGCCGCCCGTGCCCGGGAACTCGTCGACCAGGGCACCCCGATCGAGGCCGCCTGCCGCATCATCGTCCTCGAGGACCAGCTCGAGGAAGCCCAGCGCATCAACGCCGAGTATCGCCGCGCCGCCGAATCGGCAAAGCCACCGGCCGCGGCCTGAGACCATGCAACCCCAGACACAGGTCAACCCGCACGCAGGGGGGCGTGAGGCGTGAGATGTGAGGCGTTTCCTGTGGTGACAGTGGGTGTGACCGTGTAACGTCTCCGTTAGCTGTCGTGGTTCGGATCTTCCCTTTGCCCATGCCTCCGGCGTGGGCTTTTTTGCTGTGCTGTGCCGCAGGAACCAGGGCGATCACCTCCGCCTCCCACACCGTGTGGGCGGCGTTCATCGACTGGAAGGCATGAGACATGGCTACGGGAACTGTGAAGTGGTTCAACGCGGAGAAGGGCTTCGGCTTCATCGCCCAGGACGGCGGCGGCCCGGACGTCTTCGCCCACTACTCGGCGATCAACGCCTCGGGCTTCCGTGAGCTCCAGGAGGGCCAGGTCGTGACGTTCGACGTCACCCAGGGCCAGAAGGGCCCCCAGGCGGAGAACATCACCCCGGCCTAACCCTTCCCGTCTCCGCCTGCGGACACCGGATCGGTTCTGCTTCCCGACTGCCCGGTAGCGGGCGACCCGAACGACGGAAGCCGGGCCGGCGTCCCGGAGGCAAACGACGGAAGCCAGTCCGGCGTCCCGGAGGCAATGGACACGCACCGGGCGAGGGCTGCGCGATTGCGCGTGGCCCTCGTCCGCGGTGGTGCATCGCAGCCTCCCGCACCTCGCGGGCTTCTACGCCCCCGTACACCTGCGCACCCACCTGCACACCACACCGTGCGAAACAACGGGCCCACGCCCGGACACGACGCTCTCGTGTGCGTCTGACTGCAGTCCGCTTCACGGTGCCGGCTACGCCGGGGTGCTCGCCCAGGCAGACTCTCTCGAGAAGATCTGCCCAACGCACCACGCGTGCTGCTCGTCCTCGAATCCTGCCCCCCGAACCGCCGGCGCCCAAGGCAGGCCCGCCCGCCCCGCGCCAACAGGAAGGCACCGGTCGGCAGGCGCAGACCTGTTCCATCGCAGCTGACCGGACCGGCGGTGCCGCCGGTCCGGCCGAAGAAGCTGAACCCATACCGGGAATCAGGCCGCGACGAGTTCCTGCTTGCGGCGGTCCGACGTGTCGACCTTGCGCTTCTTGTTCGGCAGCGAGAGCCGGAAGACTTTGCGCCACGCGGAGAACACCTGCTTGGGCAGCGGCCCGGTGACGTACTCCAGCTCGTACTTCTCGAACAGCGCGCGCACCTTCACCGCGACCTCGGCGTACCGGTTGCTCGGCAGGTCGGGGAACAGGTGGTGCTCGATCTGGTGCGACAGGTTGCCGGTCATGAAGTGCATGGCCCTGCTGCCGCTGATGTTCGCCGAGCCCATCATCTGGCGCAGGTACCACTGGCCGCGCGTCTCGCCCTTGATCGACCGGCGCTCGAAGACCTGTACGCCCTCGGGGAAGTGCCCGCACATGATCACCGAGTGGGTCCAGAGATTGCGGACCAGGTTCGCGGTGAACGTGGCGGCGAGCGTGGGGAGGAACGAGGGGCCCGACAGCAGCGGGTGGATCACGTAGTCCTTGAGTACCTGCTTGCGGATCTTGCGGCCCACGGCCTTGGCCCGCATGCGGAACTCGGGGTTCCTGCGGCGGCGCTTGTGCAGGTTCTTACCCAGCTCCAGGTCGTACGCGGCGATGCCGTACTCGAAGAAGCAGGCGTTGATGAAGTTCCACAGCGGTTGGCCGAGGTGGAACGGGTGCCACTTCTGGTCCTCGTCGACGCGCATGATGCCGTAGCCGAGGTCGTTGTCCTTGCCGATGACGTTGGTGTACGTGTGGTGCAGCTCGTTGTGCGAGTGCTTCCACTGGTCGGCCGGCGAGACGTGATCCCATTCCCAGGTGGTGGAGTGGATCTTCGGGTCCCGCATCCAGTCCCACTGGCCGTGCAGGATGTTGTGGCCGATCTCCATGTTGTCCATGATCTTCGCCACGGACAGACCGGCGGTGCCGAGCAGCCACGCGGGCGGGAAGATCGAGAACAGCAGTACGGCCCTGCTGGCCAGCTCGAGCTTGCGCTGCGCCGAGATGACCTTGCGGATGTAGGCGGCGTCCTTCTCACCGCGGCCGGCGATCACCTCGTCGCGGATCGCGTCCAGCTCGCGGCCGAGCTCCTCGATCTGCTCCGTGGTCAGGTGGGCGGTGGGGTCGATAGCGGTCAAGGTGCTCCTACCGTTCGATGTCGCAGGGGCCCGCCGCGGCGGACACGCAGGTCTGGATGAGGACGCCCGGCTCGGCCTCGGTGATCTCGCCGGTGCGCAGGTCGCGGACGGCGCCGGCCTTGAGCGGCGTGACGCAGCCGAAGCAGATGCCCATGCGGCACCCGGAGGGCATGAGCACGCCGGCCTCCTCGCCGATGTCCAGCAACGGCGTGGCGCCATCCGCGTCGACGGTCTTGCCGCTGGCGCTGAACGTGACCTCGCCGCCGTCGCCCGCGACGACGACGCCGGGGCGGAAGCGTTCGGTGTGCAGGCGCTCCGGTACGCCGTGCTCGTTCCAGTGCTCTTCGGCGGCGTCGAGCAGGCCCGCGGGCCCGCAGGCCCAGGTCTCGCGCTCGGCCCAGTCGGGCACGAGTTCGTCGAGCCGGGCGATGTCGAGCATGCCGTCCGTGTCGGTGTGCACCTCGGTGAGCCGCAGCTTCCCGGCCGCGACCAGGTCGTGCAGTTCCTTGCGGAAGATCACATCGTGCGGCCGTGGCGCGCAGTGGACCATGACGACGTCGTCGAACTCGGTGTCGCGCAGCATGCCCATCACGGGAGTGATGCCGCTGCCGGCCGTCAGGTAGAGCACCTTGGCGGGCTTGGCCTGCGGCAGCACGAAGTCACCGGTCGGCTGGTCGAGCTGGATCAGCGTGCCCGGTCTTGCCCTGCGGACCAGGTGGTTGCTGACCTTGCCGCCCGGGATCGCCTTCACGGTGATCGTGACGCGGCCGTCCTGGCGGTTCGTCGGCGAGGTGAGGGAGTAGGTACGCCACAGGCGCACCCCGTCGACGTCGACCCCGATCCGCACGTACTGACCGGCTCTGTGGCCGCGCCAGCCCCGCCCCGGCCTGATCACGACAGTCGCGGCGTCACCCGTCTCGGGCTGCACGGCCTCGATGCGCCCACGCAGGTCAGCACCCGCGCGCAGCGGGCTGACCAGGTCGAGATAGTCCGACGGCAGCAGCGGCGTCGTCACCATCTCCAACAGTTTCCACGCCCTGCTGCGGAGGGCTGCACTCGTCATGACTCCAGCTTGATGCGCCTCAAGGCGTAAAGTCCTGACCGCAAGACGTAAAACTGATCGGCAGAATTGTTCGCAGGAAACAAAATCGTGAGCCATGCAATTCGAAGGGCCGGCGAACTGGCCCTGGACGAGACGACGGTCACCGCGCTTCGGGCCGCGCTGAAGACCACCGCCGACGAGGTCGTCCAGGCGATCATCGACGAGGTCCCTCCCTACGCCAACGCCCTCTCGGGCCACATGGGCGCCACCATCCGCCGAGCCGTCCGCACCGCCCTGGGGCACTACCTGGACCTCGCCAGCGGGAACGCCACAGGCGGCGACGCCGGTGACGCAGCCTACGAGCTGGGCCGCGGCGAGGTCCGCGACGGCCGTTCGATGGACGCCCTGCTCAGCGCCTACCGCGTCGGCGCCCGCGTGGCCTGGCGATGCCTGGCAGCCGGTGCCGTACCCGCAGGTCTGCCCGCCGCCCAGGTCGCCAAGTTCGCCGAGCTGACCTTCGCCTACATCGACGAGCTCTCCGCCGCGAGCGCCGCGGGCCACGCCGACGAACTGGCCGCCCGGGGCAGAGCCCACGAGCGCCACCTGGAACACCTGGCCCGCGACCTCCTCGCCGGCGCGAGCCCGGACGTGCTGCTGGCCTCTGCTCAACAGGCCGGGTGGCAGCCTCCGGTTTCTCTGACCGCGGTCCTGCTGCCCGCCGCCCAGACCCGGCCGGCCTACCGCGCGCTCGACCCGAGCACCCTCGTCCTCGACGATCTGCCGGACGCCACCGGTGTACTGCTCGTCCCCGATGCCGACCGATCACATCTCCTGCGGCAGCTCACCGACCGCACCGCCGTGGTCGGCCCGGCCCGGCCATGGACTCGTGCGTCCGCCTCGTACGCACGAGCCGTACGCGCACGCTCCCTCTCCAGCGATATTCGCGACGTCGAGGACCACCTGCCCGAGCTGGTGCTGAGCGCCGACATGGACGCGTTCGCAGACCTGCGTGCCCGAGCCCTCGCACCGTTGCGTGCCTTGCCTGTCGCGACCGCACGGCGGCTGGAGGAGACGCTGCGGGCGTGGCTGCTGCACCAAGGCAGGCGGGACGAGGTGGCGGCGTCGTTGTTCGTCCATCCCCAGACGGTCCGGTACCGGATGCAGCAGCTGCGGGAGCTGTTTCCGGATCTCGCATCGCCACACCGGGTCCTTGAACTGACGATGGCGGTCGGTCTTCGGCTCAGCTGACACGTACGTCGACCAGATTGCCCCGCTGCTCACCGCCACCGCCACCGCCCGCGCCGTCGCCGTCGATGTCGCCGCGCCGCTGACATCTGGAGCCTGGGCGCCCCCCTGCTCTGGTGCTGGACCGGCCACCGCCCCGTCACCTACGACGACGGCCTCGACCGGCTGAAGAAGCGGGCAGTCATGGCCAAGAACACCATCACAGCCTGCGCGGCCGGTGGCCGTGGCCGTTCCCCCAGTTCGAAGAACACCACCACCGCATGCCTCGCCCCCCGGCCCCGCCGACCGCCCCACGCGAAGGAGCCGACCACCGCATGGTGGCCTGCGCGCCGCGCCCTGGTGCTCGACGACGCTGCCCCCTCACCCGCGTCTCCAGCGGCGCCTCCATCCGGCACACCACCGGCAAGCCCCTCACCCTCGACCAGGCCCACGAGAAGGCCGAGGGTGTGGCGGTCGTCCGGACGTTCCTTGCCGACCTGCTCGGGTTGTTCCTCCAGGACGAGCAGGCCATGGACCGCAGCGACGACGCCGTGCGCGAACCGATCGAGGTCCGCGTCCCGGTAGGGACGGCCGACGTGGTCACTGCCCTCGCCGGCCAAGCCGCCTCGCTGCCGGCTGCGAATGCCGGACCCGACGGCGATCCGGAGGCCTGTTCGACTTGATGATCCGCGCGAAGGCTGCGCGGTCAGCGACGCCGGCCGCCGCCGATGCGGCGGTCGTCGGCCAGTCCGGTCAGCGGGCCGAACTCGCGGGCAAGCTGGTTCCACGTCAGAACCTCGCCACAGCGGGCGGGGAACTCCTTCGGGTTGAACTCGGGCATGGTCCAGGTGCCAGTGCCCCGGTCCCGCAGCCACAGGTCCCCGTCACCGTCGACCACGGTCGGCGGGGCCGGTACGGGCTCGGCCTGATCGGTGGGCTCCCAGGTGACCCGGCCCGGGTGGGAAACGCGGCGCAGCTCGGTGGTGGCCAGCCGCGCGGCCAAGTCACGGGCGGACTCTTCGGTGTCCTTGACCGACGCGAGTCGGAATGCGTCGTCAAGCACGGGCAGGGCTGGATTCTTGCTGCGCTTTGAACTCATACGCTGACTACCTCCGGTCAGGGGCGTCACATCCGTTATGGCACCCCGTAGAGGCACACCGTATCCGGGCGGGAGCCGCGCCGGCTGCGACCACTGTCCAGATGGAGGCACCGGCACCGGGCGGTGGGGCCAGGTGGTGAGCTGGTCCTGGAGGTGGCGCAACCCATGATGGCAGCGCGCAGATAGGACGGTCCGGGTCCGAGAAGGTGAGGCCGCTGGGGGCGAGCGGGCGCGGGAATGTGGTGCCCCGGCACTGCGAGCCCTACGGGCGGCTACTGCGCGAAGGGAGTCAGGACGCTGCTGGGGGTGGTCATGAGGCAGCAGGCGCCGTACCCGCCGGCCTGGAGCTGGGTGGCCGTCGATGCGCGACTGCTGCTGCTTGGGTCGACGTCGCTCGCCGATCATCGCGGCCAGGATGCATCCTGGCCGAACAGCTTTCATCGACGTCGCTGTTCAGGGCAGGTGCGGCAGCGTCGACGTGGAGGCCGCATAGCGCACGGCTGCCCTCCCAGGGCTGGTGGCACGCATGTGGGACGGCCCGCGCTGCGCGGATCGCGGGCGGGTCACGAGCACGAACATGGCAAAAGCCGAACCCCGACCGTTTCCGGGGGCAGAGTGCGCGCCTGACCCCGGGCAGATCCCCAGGGTCAGAGCGGTCCCGTCCCGACAAAGTCCCCGGTGCCCGGGGATGGCGTCGAGGGCCGCTAGCTGTCTCGGCCGGGGATGTCTGCGGCGGCGTTAGACGGCGGTCGCGGCCGCTTTCTCCGCCTGGGCGTTCGCCTCGTCCGCGGGGGAGGGGGCGGGGGCTTCAAGGTGATCCCGCGCGCTGGGTCGTCGAGCGGACCTTCCGCTGGCTGATGCACCACCTACGCCAGTGACGTGTTCTCGCTGGGGTCGATCCTCGTCTACGCGTCGACCGGGCATCTCGCCTTCGCCCGCGACGGCGCCACCGCGATGCTGGCGGTGGCCTACGACCGTCCGAATCCGGACGGCGCCCCCTGCAGTCTGCGTCCCATCATCCAAGCGTGCCTGGACAAGATCCCGGAGAATCGCTCTTCACCCGAAGACATACTCAACCTCCTCTCGGCCACGGGGGAGTTCACACAGACCCGTCGGCCCCATCTGCGGACGGGTACCGCGTACCTCATCCTCGCCCTCGTGCTGACCTGCTATGTCTGCGCCGTCCTCGTGCTCGCGGCCCTCCGCCACGGCTACCCTCTGCTGATCCCCTTGGCCCTGGTCTTGGGCGTGATCCCGCCGGTGTGGGTGATGAAAATGTTGCACCGGCTGCGCAAGGTCACCGTGCAGGCCACGGTGAACGACTGTGGGGTGAAGCTGCGGTACGGGCACGTCCGGGTGGAGTACCCGTGGGAGAACTCGTTCGGGTGGCGCTGAACAGCCCCAAAGCCGCTCGCGTGCCGGCCGACGCGCCCCGGTCACCCGTCGCGACCATGCGGGCCGGCTACCCGGGCGTCCAGCCCAAGCCGCTGCGCTTGCGCCCGGGAGACCACGTGGGGCTGAACCTGCAGCTGACCCCGGGGGAAGCAGCCGTTCTCGCGGCCCTGCTGGCCCGGCAACTTGCAAACACCCCGGCGACCGGTGACGACGCCATTGAGGAGAGCACCAGCTGAACCGAGGGCGGCGGCGACGCTATCTTCGTCGTCGACAGTGCTGTCCAGGACCACCAGTCCCGGCTTCACGACGGCTACGAGGAATTCTTAGACGTCGTTTCTTATGGCTGTCAGAGTGGCATGAGAGCCTCCTGGCATGAGCTACGACCTTGCTGTCTGGGAAGGCGATAGGCCGGCGGACGACAAGCCCGCCGGCCGGGTCTTCGACGACCTGTACGACCGCTACATCGACAGCGAGGTGGAAGAGTCTCCGTCCGAGCGCATCGCGGCCTACGTGGCCGCGCTGCTTTAGCGGTGGTGTGACCTCACCGAGGACGAGGAGGACACCTCGCCTTGGTCAACCGGGCCGCTGATCGGCGAGGCCAGCGGTCCGCTGATCTACTTCCCCATGCGGTGGAGCATGGCCGAGGAGGCGTCGGCCTACGCGGCGGCCGTCGCGGAGTCCATGGGGCTGGTCTGCTTCGACGTACAGCAGAACCGGCTCAGGCCGTGAGAAGGCTGGCTAAGCAGCGGTAGCCGATGAGAGTCGCGGCGATGCCGACGAAGGCGAGGAAGTGCTCGGCCTTCCGTTCATAGCGGCGGTGGAGGCGTCGGCAACCGGCCAGCCAGGATACGGTTCTCTCGACCACCCACCGATGCCGGCCCAGCCGCTGCGAGGACTCGACACCCTTGCGGGCAATGCGAGGGCGGATCCCCTGCTGGCGCAGCCATCGCCGCAGGTGGTCGTAGTCGTAGCCCTTGTCCGCGTGCAGCTTCGCCGGCTTCCGGCGCCGGGGACCACGGCGGGACCGGATCGGTGGGATGCCACGCACGAGCGGCTCCAGGCCCTGGCTGTCGTGCATGTTCGCGCCGGAGATGCCCAGGGACAGCGGCAGCCCGTTCCGGTCGCAGATCAGATGGATCTTCGATCCCAACTTGCCGCGGTCGGTCGGATTCGGGCCCGTCAGCGGCCCCCTTTTGCAGCCCGCAGACTGACCGAGTCGATCGCGCACCGCGACCAGTCCAGCTCGCCCCGTGCTCCGAGTTCGTCAAGGATCACGCGGTAGAGCCTCGCCCAGACCCGGTCCCGGCTCCACTGGGCGAACCGGCGGTAGACCGTGGGCCAGGCCGGCCCGAACACCGGCGGCAGCTGCCGCCAGGTGCAGCCCGAGGTCGCCACGAAGATGATCGCGGCCAGGGCCTCACGGTCACCTGCTCTCCGGCGGCCACCGCCCTGCGGACGTATCACCTCAGTCGGTGGCACCACCCGCCGGAACAGCACCCACCAATCGTCCGGCACCAGTCGCTCCACGAGATCCGCCATGCACGGACCAACGAACGATCAGGCCTGTCCTGCGCGGGTGATGCCTGCGACACGCTCAGCCGGTGGCCTGCGGCTCGCAGGAATCAGCTGGCGGCTCGGTACGGACTCCGTGCAGATTGACCTTGCGAATTCGACCGGAGGGCGGGGAGCGGATGGAACCAGGCGGGCTGCGGACAGACGGCAAGGGTGGAGACGGCGACGATGCTCACGAGCGCTGGTTGCGGCTGCTCAACCGTTCCACCGGGGACCCTGGCTACCAGGATGAGTGGTTCGACGAGCAGTGCGGCGGATGCAAGTTCTGGATCGCGCTGAGCGGTGAGCTGGGACTGGACTGGGGAGCGTGCGTCCGCGCCGGCTCGCCGTTCGACGGACAGGTGCGTTTCGAGCACGACGGCTGCGAACGCTTCATCGCCCGAGCCGACGGCATCTTCGGCTGAAGTCGTTCAGGATCAGACGTTTCGCAAGGTTCCGGCGGACTACGTAACGTCCTTCGCAACCTTGACTCGGAACTCGCAAGGTTCACCTGCACAGGACAAGGCCAAAGGAAACGACGTCTTAGCCCAGCAGGTCCGGCGCCCGCAGCATCTCGGGCGGGATGCCCCAGGCGTCGACCAAGTCGACGGCCAGAGGTCGGGCCTTGCGGCAGAGGTCGTTCACTTCACGGGTGATCGCCTTGGAACGCTGGACGGTCAGCTGGCCGTGCTCCATGAACCAGGCCCGGTCCGCCTCGATCGTCGACAGCGCGAACAGGTCGCAGAGCAGCTCCAGCGCGCCCTTGTTGTCGCCGTCGGGCAGGGGTCGCAGGGCGTCGACGAACGCTTCCAGTACCAGTCGCTCGACGTGCGCGTGGGCGAGCGCGATCACATGGTCCTGCACGTGCGAGAAGACGGCGCCGGGGTCCCGGTCACGGTCGATGCCCCGCTTGAGCCGGCGGGCCAGCCCGGCGAGCATGTGCTCCTCGCGATAGCGCAGCATGGCCAGGTGGTACTCCGAGTCGAGCAGCCCGGCCTCCCGGTTCCCTTCGTCACCGCCCGGCAGCAGGTCGCGGACCCGTTCCAGGAGGTTGTGGACGGACGCCTTCTCGATGACGGTCTCGACAGCAAGGCCAGTGACGTATCGGACCACGCCAAGCTGGTCCAGGTCCTCGAACTCACTGGCGTGATCGGTGAGCAGGCCCTTCGCCACGAGCTGGAGCAGCACGTGGTTGTCACCCTCGAAGGTGGTGAAGACGTCGCTGTCGGCCTTGAGCGCGGCGAAACGGTTCACCGCCAGATAGCCGGCGCCCCCGCACGCCTCGCGGCACTCCTGCACCGTACGGGTGGCATGCCAGGTGCCGAGTGCCTTGATGCCGGCGGCCCGCGACTCCAGGCGCCGCCGTGACTGCGGTTCGTCCTCGTGGCCGGAGAAGACGTCGTGCAGTTGTTCCCGGACGACGTCCTGCGCGAAATGCAGCGCGTACGTGCGGGCGAGCAGCGGCAGCAACCGGCGCTGGTGCAGTCCGTAGTCCAGGAGGAGCTGTTCCCCGGAGCCCGAGGGGGCCGGGAACTGCCGCCGACGCACGCCGTACTTGACGGCGAGCGTGAGGGCCACCTTGGCAACGCTCACCCCGGCGCCGCCGATGCAGACCCGGCCCTGGACGAGCGTTCCGAGCATGGTGAAGAACCGGCGGTTGGGATTGTCGATGGAACTGACGTACGCGCCCTCGGGCGTGACATCGGCAAAACGGTTGAGCAGTGCCTCACGCGGCACCCGGACCCCCTCGAAGCGGATCCGGCCGTTGTCGACGCCGTTGAGACCCATCTTGCGGCCGTCGTCCTCGATCTCGACCCCCGGCAGGATCATTCCCCCGGACCGGATCGGCACCACCAGCGCGTGCACGCCGCGGGACTCGCCGCCCACCTCCAGCTGCGCGAAGACGACCGCCAGCTCGGCGTGGCGGGCCGCGTTCCCGATGTAGTCCTTGCGGGCAGCGTCTCCTTCGGTGGTGACGACGAACTCATGGGTCTCGGAGTCGTACCGGGCCACGGTGCCGAGCGCCTGGACGTTGGAGCCGTGCCCGGTCTCGGTCATCGCGAAGCAGCCCATGAGCCGTCCGGCGACGATGTCCGGCAAGTAGGCGTCGTGGTGACGTCCGGTGCCCAGGTGCAAGATCGCGCCGCCGAACAGGCCGAACTGCACTCCGACCTTGATCAGCACCGACAGGTCACCGAAAGCGAGGGTTTCGAAGGCGGCGACAGAGGCGCCGACGTCGTCACCGCCGCCGTACGCTGCGGGGAAGCCCATACCGGTCTGACCGGTGCCGGCCATCTCGCCCACGATGTCACGCACTCGCTCGCGGAACGCGTCCATGCCGAGTCGCTCGGCGTCCTCCAACACAGAGGAATGAACCGTGAGATTGGACCGGACAAGGTTGCGGATCCCGGCGTACTTGCCGTCGAGAAGGCCCGCCAGGGCTTCGACGTCAATCACGGGATGCGTAGAGTCGCTCGCTGCAAGGGAAGCGTGGTCGGGTGCCATGGCTCTCCGCTACCCTGCCCGGCGCGGATCAAGCGGCGCTGATCATGGGATGGCGCGGAGCCTACGGGACCCTCCCTCGCCATACGGAGCCATACCACCCGCACGCGCAGGGCGGCCCCTGAGTCCGTTCGGCAGAATGGATGCCGCTGTACCCGACCAGACGCGAGTGCCGACAACCACGCCCCAGTCCCCGCTGATGTCTTCGCGTCGCGCGCGAAGGCCGGTGATGGGGCGGGCGCCGGCCTCGGGGCGCAGGGCGGCGAACTCGCCTTTGGTGGCTGTCGAACGTGGCGTGGCTCCGCACGCGTCGTCGCGTGCGGAGCCACGTTCATCATCTCCGCGCGGATCCGCACAGGGCGGACGTCGTCACTACCATCTGGGCCCATCAGCCCCCGGGTGGCTACTACGCGTAGTTGAAGACCCACTGCTGCTCGGTGGGGTAGTCGCTGGCGCAGCGCCACAGGGTGAGGTAGGTGCCGTTGGCGTGGCTGCCACCCTTGTTCGTCAGGCAGCGGCAGCGGGCGGAGGCGACATGAGTTCCCCGACCCAGGCCAGGCGATCACCGTGTCATCGAGTGATCTCCGGCTCCGACGTTCTTGCCAGAGCCCCGAACACGCACCGGTCGGTACGGTTCGAAGTGCATTCCCTCCGTGCCGACTTCAGCGCGTGGCCCGGCCCGCGGCCTCTCGGGCGATGTCGGCGTAGAGGCGGAAGAGGATGGGGCGGGTTTCGTCGGCTCCTCGTTCGTGCAGGACCGCCCAGCAGCGCGCGATGAGCTCCCGGGCCTGGGTACCGGGCCAGGGCTGGGGCAAGAGCTGGGGCGGCAGCAGTGGGTCGGGCTCCATGGCGCGGGTGAGTTCGGCGGCAAGCTCGACCGCGATGGTGAGGAGTGCGGACGGGGAGAGTTCGGCGGGGTCGGTGAGCCGAGCCAGGCGGGGCCGGGCGATGCGGCTGAGGCGGTGGTAGCGATCCGCGATCTCCTGCAGGGGCCACAGGTGACGGGCGAGTTCGACAGGCTCTTGGGTATCGCCCTTGCGCAGATCGGTCGTGGTGAGAAGTGTGAGCGCACTGTGGGCGCCGAGGCGGTGGGCCGCTTCTTCGACGTACGGTTCCCAGCCGTTGGCGCAGACGTACAGTCCGCCCTGAAGCGGGGCTCCGCCGAGGTGGACGAGCGTCTCGCGCAGGGCGTCACGGGCCGTGCGCGCCGATTCGGGCATGGCGAAGGCGGCCAGATGCCAGACCCTGTCCCAGGGCGCGAGCCCGGCGTCCTGCCGGAACGCGTGCCGGAGAAAGTCCGCGTTGGGAGCCAAGGCACGCGTGGTGTCCGCGGTCGCGTGCAACTGCGCCCTGCGGCCACGGCCCTCGTGGGTGAACCGGCCCTCGGCCACGAGGCGTTTGACGCACAGCCGCACCTGCTGGTCGCTCATGCCCAGGGTGTTGGCGACGGTATAGAGCTCGTCCGCGCCGACGGTGCCGTCCTCGCGGATCAGTGCGTGGACGAGCATGCGGGTGGGGACCTCGACGTGGTCCGCCTCGGCGCTCACAGCTCCTCCGCCCCTCTCGTTCCGACGGCGCGACGCATGGTGGTCACCGCGCCGAACCCCAGCAACCCGCGCAGGTAGGGCGTGCGTTCGGTCCGCACGGCCGTGAAGCCGCGCCGCTCATACAGGGCCCTGGCCCGCGGGTTGGTGTCGATCACATCCAGTCTGACCTCCCGGCAGTGCTGCTCCGCCGCCACGGCGGTCACTTCCTCGATGAGCAGGCTTCCGACGCCACGCCCGCGTACGCCCGGGTCCACGGCGATGCCGTCCATGACGAGCTGTCCGGGGGCCGGGTGACGTTCGAACAGGGCGAGGAGCAGGAGTCTGGGCAACCCCCCCAGGTGTCCGTACTCGCGCAGCACGGCGGAGGCCGATCCCCCCGTGAGTGCACGGCCGCCGAGCTGGTAGCCGGCAAGGCCGACGAGCTGCCCGTCGAGGAGCGCGCACACCGCGCGGTCAGCGTTCAGGTGGGCGGCGATGAAGGACACCGCCTTGTCCGGCGGGTTCAGTGCGGGCCCGAGTTTACGACCGAAGGCGTTCCAGTACATCTCCGCCGCCCGCCGCTCGGCACCGCCAGGAAGCCCCCGCCGGACGGTCACCGGTCCGGGACCGGTGACCATCGTGTCCAGTTCCATACCGTGACCTCTTTTCGCACTGCGACCCGAGAGCCAAAACTATCACTCGTTCCACGATCGTCCTTCATTTGATAGTTTCTGGTCCGCTCATCCGAACAGAGGCGGTCAGATCCCATGCATCCAAAGATCCAACCCCTACGGCGCAGGCTCAGCATCGCCCTGTGGTCCCTCGTCACGGCTCTGTCCGTGGCCGCCGGCCTCGTCAGCGTGGTGCTGTGGCAGCACTCCTACGCCATGGACGAGCAGCGGGTATCGATCCGCCACGGCGGCCACACCCTCAACGGAGTGCTGACCATCCCCAAGGACGGCCGCAAGCGCCACGGCCTCGTCGTGTACGTCCACGGCGACGGCCCCGTCAACGCCACCCATGACGACGGGTACAAGCCCCTGTGGGAGGCGAACGCCAAGGCTGGCTACGCCTCCCTGTCCTGGGACAAGCCCGGTGTCGCGGGCGCGCCCGGGAACTGGCTCGACCAGTCCATGGACGACCGAGCCGAAGAGACAACCGCCGCCATCGCCTGGGCACGCGCCCGGCCGGACATCGATGGCGACCGAATCGGGCTCTGGGGCGCCAGCCAGGCTGGCTGGGTCCTGCCGAAGGTCGCAGCCAAGACGCCCGTGAGCTTTGTCATCGCCGTTTCGCCCGCGATCAACTGGCTCCGACAAGGCCGCTACAACCTCCTCGCCGAACTACGAGCCGACGGCGCGTCAGCGAGTCGTACCAGCGCGGTAATCGCCAAGAGCGACAGCACCCGACGGCTGCTGGAACGCCACGCGACCTTCGAGGAGTATGTCAAGGCCATGAGAGGCGACCTGGACGGCATGACCGCCGATCGCTGGCGCTTCATCTCCAAGAACTACACCGCGGACGCTACGCGAGACCTTCGCGCCCTGCGCGGCATACCGGTGCTGCTCGCCCTCGCGGGTCATGACATCAACGTGGACACCGCCGACACGGAGCGCCTCTACCGCGCCGTACTGGACACAGGCGGTGCATTGACGACCAAGCGCTACCCGGACGCGACCCATTCGTTTCTCAAACAATCCATCGAGCAGTCGGACCTCAAGGTCACGCTCACGGCGCTCTTCTCTCCCCGCTCGCTCTTCGCGGACGGATTCCTGGAAGATCAACGACGGTTCCTCAAGGATCTCGGCCGAGGCAGCATTGCCACTCCGTGACAGCCCGGCGGCGTCACGGCACTGGCCACACCCAAGCGCTTCCCGAGGCGCTCCGCTTTGGTGAAGCGGACCTCCCCTAGGGACCGACGCGGCAGCCGTCGCCGCCGCGTTCCTCGGCTTCACTGCCCCCGGCCTTGTCGAGCAGTCCGAGGCCATCAGCACGGTCCACCCTGCGGTCCGCGCATCACCGTGAGCTGATCACCTGAAGGACGGGACGTCGTGGAAGTCGTGACCGAGGGCAGCGGTGAGTCCCCGACTCGGGGGATGGGCTGGGGTCGTCGGAAGCGCGGCGCCACCGCCGGATAGGCCAGTGACGTGCCCGCCGTCGCGCACGTGACCCCCGCCCCCCACAGGTGCGGGCCGGACGCCTACCTCACGCACGGTGAGGGCGACCTGAAGCAGATCATGGACGAGGAGTTTCAGGGCACTTACCGGTGGTGGAACAACGCGGAGAGCCGCGACCTGCTCCAGTGGACGCGCGCCGACAACGTCAAGCACCCCGGCGACCCGTTGCGCTTCGTCGGCGACGACAACGGCTTCGCCGGCCCCGGACTGTACGACAAGGTGAACGCCTTCGCGGCCGCGTCCAGCCCCGGACTCGCCGCGCAGATCGCCGAGCCGTACCGAGGACTGCGACCCACCACCTGCGCCGAAACCTACGTCAACGATTACTTCGCGAAGCCGCTCGCCGAGCGCAAGGAGCTCGCCGAGCGGACCGGGCGGGCTGTGGACCTGCTCAAGCAGCACCCTGGCGCCGACGCCGACGCCTGGGCCCTCCAGCACGCCACCGCGATCCACCAGATGTGACCACCCTGTACGCCTTCGACTGGGACAACCCGCAGAACGTCCCCGCCGCCATGCTCTACCGCGACCGCGTGATGGCGGACAACGTCGTCTGGTGGCAGCAGCGCACCAGTGGCAAGATCATGCTCTCCGCCCACAACACCCACATCGCCCTCAAGACCTACGCCCCTGCCAGCCACCCCCGCGTCCAGGGCGTTCCTGCGCGAGCGACTGGGCGCCGGCCTCACCTTCAAGCAGGGCTCGTTCAACGCCTTCAACCACGACGGCGTCCCGGAGCGGTTCACCGCCGTCCCCGCCGCCCCGGGCACCGCCGAGCACACCCTGGACAAGGTCCGCTACCGCGCCTACGTCGTCGACTTGCGCAACGCTCCCACCGCGGCCTGCACGTGGCTCGCCGAACCCCACACGATCAAGAACATCGGTGCCACCTACCCCGTCGCCGACGCCCCCCGGATCCGCCTCACCCAGACCCACGACGTCCTGATCCACCTCCAGCAGGTCCAGGCCGCCCACATGCTCAACTAGCACCGGACAGCTGGCCGGCCCCTGCTGGAGCGTCCACGGCCGGTGGTGCGGGGCGCGCGCTTCTCCACGGACCGCCTCAAGCCCGTCGGCGAAGCCTGTGGCCGCGCAGCCCGTCCAAGCGCCACGCCGCCGCGCGGCATGGCCGAGACGAACCGCGCAGGCGATGCACGCACGGGGGTGGCGCCAGCGGCGGGCGCTGTCCCGGGCGATGTCGGCGGGTACCTCTATGACGGCGTCGGGCTCGACCAGGACGACGTCAGGCGTCTGGCGGCTGCTCCAGCCGGCGGATAACGTCCAGCCTTCCCACGGGTGCGGACGCCCCGGCGGTGCCAGCCGCCCGTCAGGGCCCGGGCCGTCTCCGGACGCAGGCGGGGGTGCGGCCGCCGAAGCGCAGGCGCCCGGTCGCGTCTTTGCGGCCCCGCAGCACTGTGGTCGGCCCCTGCCGGGGGCCGGTGACCGCGCCGACCACCACCTCGGACGGACCCTGTAATTCCGCCATGCCCGCTGGCCAGGTAGGTAGGGCTTTCCGGCAGCGTCCGTGTCCGGGTTCCCGAGTTGAGCCGGCTGCCTACAGAGCGAGACACCCGCAGGCAGCGAGGCAGCCCGCATCGACCCAACTCCCCGGCCCTTGATTACCCCGTAATCAGGTGCAGAGCCTGCCCGCTCCTTGATTACCTGGTAATCAAGGCGTCCGAGGAGAAGGTCACGGGCTGGTGCAGCAGCGACGAGGTAGGCCGTCTCCGGCAGGCACGGCGGTGCTGAACGGGCGGCTGACGCAGTGTTGTCCACGCTGAAGGACACACCAGATGTCCAGCTTCCCGAGCTGCGCCAGCTGCCTACGGACAGCGAGCTGCCCGGATGCAGCATTCCCCCGCTGTTCCGACTCACCGAAGTTTGACCAGTCTCACCGATGCTTGCTCGACGTACGACGGGCTGGTCGAAGGATTCATGGAGCCGGGTGAAGTGGAGTCGCCCCCTACGGGCTCTCGGGGTCGGCGTCCCCAGCTCGCGCGGCGGCCACCGCCTCCAGCAGCAGCCAGCCGTCGACCTCCACTGCCCGCCGCTCCCCGGGCTGCCACCCACGTGCCAGCGCCACGTCGAGCAGAGCGCGAACGGCGCCCGGCTCGTGCAGGTTCAGGTCTGCCCCTGCCCTCTGGGTGAAGCCCACATCCCCGGAGCCGAAGGGGGCCCCGCCCGGGATGTACCGGCCGGGCCCGTCGGCAAAGATAACTTGCAGCGGGCCGCCGACGCCGGCCGGCTGCGGGGACAGAGTGAGGATTTGGCGGCATTCCATGGACCGGCCATCGTGGTCCCTTCGGTGGCTGTGGCGCAGCGTCCACATGTACACGCGCTCGTCGGTGACCAGTCGGCGGGGCTTCTTCGAATGGCGAGGCACGCAACCGAGGGTACGCAGCCTGATCCACAGGACACCCCCCTAAAGGGCTGTCCCGTAAATGATCTTCGAGTCACCTCGGGCATGCTCGGTCGCCGTGGTCCGCCGGCCTACCCGGCGAGGGCAAGGTTGTGCATCCGGGCGATGCCGAGCATGGCGTGGTGTACTCCGTCGCCTTTGAGGCGGCAGTCGCGGAGGATCTTCCAGGTCTTCATGCGGGCGAAGACGTGCTCGACGGGGGCCCGAACCTGCTTTGGGACTTGTTGTGCTCCTCTTTCCAGTCGGGGAGTTCGCTCTGGTCGCGTTTGCGGCGGTGCGGGATGACCAGGCTGGTGCCCGGGTAGCCGCCGTCGGCGATCGTGAGGGTCTTGCCGGCGGCGGTTTTGGCGCCGAATTCTCCCCATGCCTTGTAGTCGTTGCGGTTCCCGGCGAGGGGCCGGCCGACCACGACGACCAGACGGGTGTCGGCGTCTATGACGACCTGGTGGTTGGTGGAGTACCGGTAGTTTTTCGACTGCTCGGCGACGCTGTGATCCCGGGTGGGGACCAGGGTGCCGTCGACGATGAGCACGGTGTCCTTCGCGAACCGCTTGCGGGGCTGGAGCGCGAGCATCGGCCCGAGGTCGTCGATGATCCGGTCCACCGCCGACTTCGAGACCCCGAACAGCGGGGCGAGCTGCCGCATGGTCAGGTTGGTTCGCCAGTAGGCGCTGACCAGCAGGGTCCGGTCTTCCAGCGGAAGGCTCCATGGCCAGCCCCTGCGGGCCGTGTCTGCACCTGCGCGACGCAGCACCGTCACCAGCTTCCCGAAGGCACGCGGACTCAGCCCGGAGAACGGGGCTATCCAGGACGGCTCCGACGCCGTAATCACACCAGCCACATCGAGATCATCTCGCCCCATGCGACCACTTCTGCTCAGGCCGGTGGTCGAGAATCCTGCCATGAGCGAAGGTGACCGCCACGAGGCATCCACACGTACATTTCTCGCATGCGCAGCCGAAGTGGCCCGCCCGCTAGACCTTGAGGCTGCGGCCGACGTGCCTGAAGACCGACGTGCGCGGCACCTGGCCGGAGCCGCACGAAGGACACTGCTGGAACGCGCCACCCTGCCCGAGAAGTTCTTCGATCCGCTGATGGCCGCTGCTGTCTACGACCCGGACCCAAGCTTCTGCCGCTGGTTTGTCGAGCCGGCGCTCTACGCATTCGGGCGCCGCAGGGTCATGACAGCATTGCTCGGCTACCTCCGCACGGGCACGGCCGCACATCTGCCACTACGCGCTGACCGGTCACCGGCCTACGCGCCCAGCGGAAGCCGCGATCCTGCCCTGGATGGAGTGGACGACGTGGTGGACCAGTGGCGGAAGTCGTCCAGCACCCAGCAGCGTGATCACAGAGCCTCAGCGAGCCCCGACCAAGCCTGAGACCCCCGTGGCCAGAGGGCCGTGGCGTAACTCCTCGGGTTTACGGGACAACCCTTAGTGGTGATCAATCTTCGATGAGCCGAACAGGATGGTCGTCAAACTTCGGTGAAGCGGCTCAAGGTCAGATGAGACAGGACACCCGCCCTTGATCACCCGGTGATCAGGTGCAGAGCCAGACGGCTCCGCGGTTACCCGGTTAGGTCCGGGTCAGCGGACCTTGCTGAGGTCGAGGACCTGGTCGGCGGTCGGAAAGGCGACGTCGACGGGCTGGTTGAAGTCACTCAAGTAGACGTCGGTGGGCATGCCGTCGCCGGCGTCGAGGAAGCGCACGGGGAATGGCTTGCCCGTCTTGGCGACGTGCATGGTGGTGACCCTGACGCCCTTGCGCTGGTAGACGACCGCAATGGGTTGTCCGTTCTCGGTCGCGTCTACGCCGCGGGCGAGGCCGGAGCCCATGCCGAGACTGACAATCCCGGAGAGCTTGTCCAGCTCACACAGGTCGAAGCCCATGCCTTCGCGCATCTCCTTGGTGGCCTTGATCCACTGCCCCTGCAAGCTGGCGATCAGATCATCTGCCTTCCCGGGCGGAGCCTCGCTGCTTTCGTACGTGGACAGGTTGGTGCGCCAGAACTGCTCATCGCCCTTGATGTATGCGAGGGCGCCCTTCTTCGCGATGTCGACGGTACCGACACCGTTCGGAGAGATCTCGCCGCTGCACGAACCCTTGTTGTCCACAGCGAGGTTGAGATCCACGCTTCCCGCCTCCGTAACGACGGTCCCGTTCAGGCGCATGGAGGTGGCGAGAGCAGTCGCGTTGCTAGCCTTGCGGTCGATCTGCTCGGCGGACAGGCCGGCGAACGGATCCCTCTCCCTTGGGCTGCAGCCTGTGACGGCTGCGGCGACGGCCACAGCTATGACGGCTGCGGTACTGATATGGCGCTTCACGTGCGGTTTCCCTCCCCATAGGACGTGGTCACTGTATGTGGTGCCGGTGGGGCGCCGACCACCGGTTTGCTTGCGGGAAAGATCGACTCGTCTGGCCCTGGGTTGCCAGGCCGGCCTCATCGGGCCCGGACGGTACCTTCTCGCTGAAAGGCGCCCTGGACACGGCCACCAGTCTCCTGCGCTTGCTTCCCCTCCTGCCGGCCCAGACATGCCGAGAGCAGCATCGGCAAGGCCTGTCGCCGTCCTGACCGCAGTTGGCGCAGCACACGACACAGCTTCTATCGCGGCAGAACACCTACTGAGTCACCTAAGGGCTGTCCCGTAAATGCTCTCTGGGTCGCGTCAGGTGCGCATGGCCGCGGTACGGCCCGCTGGCCTATCCGGCGAGGGCGATGTTGTGCATCCGGGCGATACTGAGCATGGCGTGGTGGACGCCGTCGCCTTTGAGGCGGCAGTCGCGGAGGACCTTCCAGGTCTTCATGCGGGCGAAGACGTGCTCGACGCGGGCCCGGACTTGCATGTGGGACTTGTTGTGCGCCTGCTTCTACTCGGGCAGGTCTTCGCCCTTCCGCCGACGGTGGGGCATGACGATCCCGTTGCCCGGATAGCCGCCGTCGGCGATCGTCAGCGTGTTGCCGACGCGGGCCTTGGCGCCAGATTCCTCCCACGCCTTGGAGTCGTTGCGGTTCCCGGCGAGCGGCCGGCCGACCACGACGACCAGGCGGGTGTCGGCGTCGATGACGACCTGGTGTTTGGTGGAGTACCGGTAGTTCTTGGACTGCTCGGCGATTTGTGATCGCGGTGGGGACGAGAGTGCCGTCCACGATGAGCACGGTGTCCTTCGCGAACGCTTGCGGGGCTGGAGCGCCAGCATCGGCCCGAGGTGGTCAATGATCCGGTCCGCCGCCGACTGCGGCCAGGGCGGCGATAAGCCTTGCCGATGCTGTATCCGGCACGTCCGATCGGTGAGTAGGGGAAGCGGCAGCAGGAAGGGGGGCGTGTCCTGAACGCCTTCGGCCCCAAGCAGCGGACTGGCAGCGATCCGGATCAACTCGTGCCATGTCAGCCCGGTGCCCGAAAAGTCTCCGTCCCAGCTGGCGATTTGCTCGACGTAGCTTCTGCCTGGATGCGTGCGGAGGTAGTCGGTGCCGTAGTCGCCATCCAGGTTGCGGTAGATCACCACGACTCCGGGGCCGTCTTCTGCCGGCACCCTGAACACCGGCCAGTGTTCAGGATCGAAGAGGACCTCAGACAGGACCTCGGCATCGGCGCCGTCCTCACCGAACCACTCCGGAACCGGCCGCTCAGCACACCCATCGTCGCTGCACATCGCCAAGAGGTAGTTCGACCAGAAGCCCGGGCGGGCCAGCAGTGACTCGCCCGGCATCAACGGGCCGACGTCATATCCCTTAATCAGCACCCCTCGATCCTGTCACCAGCCTCTGACACGGGTCCGATTCGGGATGGGCAAGGGGGGCCACCCAGTTACGGGACAGCCCTTAGCGAGGAGCTCCCGACACGACCCGGCTTGGGCATTTCCGCTGAGCGGCAGCTGAGGGGAGGGCCGGATCCCCCTGCGCCTCGTGATTACCCGGTAATCACGAGGCGCATCAGGCAGGTCGGCCTTTGGCGCAGCACCTTGTGTCAGCCGATGTCTGAGCAGAGGAGTGGTGCCCCGAGATTACCGGGTAATCACGGGGCACCATCGGGCCTCGTGACGGGGGAGTACTGGTGGCGCAGTGGCTGGTCCAGCACAGCGAAACCCTCATCACCTTGATGACGAGGCGCCTGATCTCCTGACTCAGCTGACGGCTCGGTCTGTCAGGTGTCGTACTCGCCGTTCCACGGGGCTGAGAAACCCAACCGATCCGGGTAGAGCTCAGCCCAGTCGTGCTCGCCGTCCTCGTCCTCGGCATGGCGCTCCGTGATGAGGCCGAAGACCACGCCATCAACGGTGAGCTGGAACGGCTTGATCGCGATGTCGCAGTACTCACGCTCTGCGAGGCCGGCGAGGACGTCGGCCAGCCGGGCTTCCGCGCGGGCAACTACGGAGCGCTCGTCATGCGGACGCTTCATCTGTTCTGCCCAAGTACCGGCGCACCAGATGTCGGACTCCTGGTGGTGCCCGTCATGGTCGAACTTGTGCAGCACGACGAAGAGCCGCTTCTGCTCCTCCCAGCCTTCCCCCATCGCGAACCCATCTGGGAATGCAGAGGTGACCGACGCCAGAAACTGGCCGCCGTCAAACCGGCCGATGGTGCTCGTCCGATAGTCCGGCTCATGAGCAATAGGGATGATCTCAGGGACAGCCATGTCCGCACCCTAAACACCAGGTGAGCCCCATCTCTCACTGGGTCCGAGTGGCTTGTTCACGAGTTTCGGTTCTGGCCCGCTTTCCGTGAAGCGGCCACACACTGTTCAGTGACGTCGGCCGTTGAGATGATCACCGCACACCCTTAGACGGTGTCTCACGTGGCGATCTCGGCCGCTGCAGGACCATAGGCACTGAGGGCGGGACCAGCTGTCAGGACGACCAGCTGAGCCGGCCGTCCACGATGGCCGGGAGGGAAGTGGGCATCTCGTCGGTGACCCAGGCGATCTCCAGGGCCGCAAGCGTAGCTCCGCAGTCCGTCCATACAAGGATCTCGCCGACGTAGGTGCCGGACGGGTCATGGACGTGCGCTTCGACGGGCACGAGCTCCGCCCGCAGTGCCGCATGCTCGTACGGTTCCCGGACCCGCAGGTCAACGCTCACGGAATCGGGCCACCAGACGGCGGTCACCTCGGTGCGGTCCAACTGATTCCGCAGCTGTGAGGCGCCGACGAACTCCGCCGACAGGATGTGTTCGAGTACTGTGCGTTCGTCGGTGTTCAGCGGGCGCGGGTCGATGGAAATCGGAGCCATGCGCCCATTCTGGGGTGGCAGAATGATCAGGCCATCGCCTCCACCGGCTGTCGTCGAGGCCAGCAGCGGCATCATGATCGTTCATGGGTGGGGATCTGTCCAGCGGCTCGTGCCGGATGGTCTATGGGCCATGGTTGAGCCGGTCTTGCCGCCTTTCCGCTCACGCCCGCAGGGCGGTGGCACCGCGCCGATCGACCAACGCGCTGTGTTCACGGCCATCGTGTACGTGCTGACCAGTGGGTGCGCATGGCGGTATCTGCCACCCACGTTAGGAGTGTCACCGGCTACGGCTCACCGGAGGTTCTCCGTCTGGACCGCCTCCAGAGTGTGGCCGCGCTTCGCCCACTCATCCTCGGAATCCCGGCCGTCCGCTCACGCCGCGGCCCTCGTCGGCGACGTCCCGACAAGGTTCGTGCCGACAAGGCGTACCACGCGGCCGGCAACCTGGCGTGGCTGCGCGAACGCCACATCGCTCCACGGATCGCCCGGCCGGGCGTGGAGTCCGCCGAACGCCTTGGAAGGCACCGCTGGAAGATCGAGAGATCGATCTCCTGGCTCTTCGGACACCGCCGCCTGACCGTCCGATATGAAGGCAAGGGAGGTCACTTCCTCGCCTTCCTCGGGCTCGCCGCAGTCATGACCTGTTACAAGAAGCTCTCAAAGATCGCCACATGAGACACCGTCTTAGCAGAGGAGTCGGGGCCCCAGATGAGTAGCTGGTCACCAGAGGTAGATGAGGTGTTGGAGGCGTCGGGATGGACGCCTGGACGGAAGGTAGACACGACCCGCTGGCGATCCATGTTCGAAGCAGCCGGCCTTGCTATGCACGATGCTGCTGAAGCCTTCCTGCAGGAGTTCGGCGGTTTGACCGTGAACGTCAGCGGACCAGGGATCAGCTGTGCACGCACGCCGTTCGAGCTGGACCCCGCGCTGGCCTCGGGAGAGGATGACCGATTCACGGAGTGGGGGGAAGCGATCGGGCGCCATCTCTACCCGCTCGGCGAGCTGGACCACGGCCGGTTCTTCCTGGGCATCGATGAAGTGGGCGTGATCTATCTCGTCGAGACGTGGGTTGCCAGCTTCGGACCGATGCCTCACGCCATGGAGAACTTGGTTCTTGGCGTGGCTCCTCGCCGAATCGCTGAGGGGTAGGAGCCAGCGGGACAGCCGTTTTCATGCGTCGGTCACCTGTAGAGCAGTACTCGCATTCTGCGTGGGCAGCACCGCTACAGAGCCCAGATGTGGATGGCCTGGTCGAGGTTGGACACGGTGTACCAGGTGCCGTCTCCGAGAGCCTTGGGCAGGCCGGGCACCGGGAAGGGATAGGCGATCTGGTCGATCAGCTGCATGTGGACCGCGTCGATGAGCCAGTGCCGGCCTGTGCCGAACTCCTCGTCGCTCTCGACGGTCCCGACGACGAGGGTGTTTTCGTCGACAAAGCCGCCCTCGTAGTCGAAGAACGCCTGCGCCTCGTCATCTGTGGTCTCCTCCTCGACCGCGGGATGCGAGGGAAACACGTCCGCGTTCAGTTCGGCCACCACCGAGCCGTCGGCGACCAGATGAAGAGCGAGAACGTCCTGGTCATGGGTCACTGTGAGCAGGCGATCTCCGCTCAGGCTCACCCCCAGCAGGACACGGTTCTCGTCGCCGAAGCTGTGGACAATGAGGGCGCCTCCGTCCCACTTCCCCCAGCGCAGGGGGGATCCGTCCTGGCCTTCTCCGATGGTCAAACCCATCTGGCCGGGGTCCGGATGCGGAACGTGGGCGGAGCCCGCCGCGGCCGTCTGAGTCTGGGTGCGGGCCAGCACCGTGCCGTCAGCGGCGTCGATGACCAGCCACTCTTCCCCGCGGCCGTGGTCCGGGGCGTCGTGCTCCAGAGGACCGTGGACGTGGGCCCACACGGTCTTTCCGTCCGAGGAGAAGGCGGCCGAGCCACGGTTGGCGTAGCGGTGGTGTCTGTCGTCCGCGTCCTCGGAGAAGTCGGTGTGCCCCGCGCAGCCTGCCCAGCAGCGGTGCCGCAGTTCCCACCGTGGGCTTCCCGACTGGTCAACGGCTCGCAGTGCATGCGGTCCGGCGAAGACCCCCAGGTCAGCGCCAGGCGACACTGCACTCGTGCCGAACCGGCGAGGCCAAGGCGCCGGAAAGGAAACAGTCGAGGCCGTGGCCAGCGGCTGGACTTCCTGGACGATGAGCTCTGTGTCCCCTCGCTGTACGAGGAGCCGCGATGTGGGCCAGGACTCCAGATGAGGCGCTGCGTCCGCCCCGGAGAACGGCAGCGGGGCCGCGAGCGTAGTCACAAGGCGAGCAAGGCTGGGCACTGGCGCTCCGAAAGGACTGGGGGACTCTTGCCGGGACCCTATGACAGGCCGCTGCTCCCCTGCGCATTCAACCCTCTCCGCAGCACTGACCAGGATGTACGAGACCGGAGGGATACGGAAAGTGGGCGCGTGTCTCCGTACCCGCCTGGCCGCAGAAGGGCGTAGCCTGACAAGACTCTGGCCGGCCGCCATCTCCAACCTCGAACGCGGCCTTCGCCGCGACGACTAGTTCGTCAGGGCCTACCGGGACTGGCTCAACGCCGCTTGATTACACGCGAGGTCACACCGCATCCGGCACGTTCGGCCACCGCCGGCCATCGGCGGAGATGCCCGCCGGCCGACCGGCACGAACGAAGTCGCCGTACTCGTCCTGGACGACGCCCTCGTTGACCCAACGCCCCCGCTCGGCTCCAGTACGCTGCTCGGCAACCTGCAGTGCGGCCAGCGGGTCCTCAGCCACGCCCAAGAGCAGCCCGAACTCGCTGGCCTCGTCGTCTGGATCGAACGGCGGGAACGTGCCCAGGTCCAAGAAGCTCTCGCTGCCGACGTCCTCGACCATGTGGAGATAGACCTCAAACGACCCCTTCGTCGCACGAACCTCGACATAGCGCACACCAGGACGCCCTGCCGAGCCGCACGGCCCAAGGAACTGCTCGACCGAACGGCCCCGCCGCAAGGCCCCAAGACTGAACGACTCCACCAAGTACCGCATCCGGCCACAATACGGCGCACCCAAAGCCGCAAAGGCTTGACGATCAATAGGATTTTCAGGCGTAGCCAGGCCCCCGGCATCCGAGGGTTGTGGACCGCCGTCGCCTTCTAGATGGACGAAGCGCTGAGCCCGAGCCACGAAGTCAGTGACTTGTAGCGTCGGGTAGTCCGCGGAGCATGACGGCGTAGAGGGGGGAGTCGGCGAACGGCTGTCGTTCGCCGATCTTGGTGTAGCCCCAGGTCTCGTAGAGGGCCTGGACGCGGGGGTGGGTGGTGTCGACCAGGAGCGCCGAGAGGGGTTCGGGGCGGCGTTCGACGAGTTCGGTGTGGAGTTGGGCGGACAGGCCGGTTGCGCGCCACTTCGGTCGGACCAATCAGCTCCGACAGCGAGAACGTTGCGGGGTTGGTGGGGGCGGGGGAGAGGTACTCGCGCCACCATTCGCGTCCTTCTACGGCGCGAGCGCCGTAGGCGTAGCCGGCGGGTTCGTCGCCGTCGTAGGCAATGACGCAGTCGAAGCCGGGCAGGCCGCTCCAGTGGTCGACGAACCAGGCGAAGCGGTCTTCGTCGTGGAAGTCGTCCACCTCGGTGGCGTAGGCGTCGGTGTGGACGTCGAGGAGTATCTGCCGGATCTGGGCTGCATCAGGGTGTCCGTAGCGGCGCAGGGTGTAGGTGGGGGTCATGTGCGGCTCCATTCGGCGCGGTAGCGGTCGGCCCAGTCCAGCGCGGTCGGCGAGCCTGGGGCAAGGGTGATCAGGTCGCGGTGGAAGTCGCCCAGCAGTGAGCGCATGCGGCCGGGCAGCGGAGCGCCGCGCATTTCGTCGAAGACTCGTCCGGTGGTGGTGGTGGCCTGCTCGATGTCGCCCTGGTGGAGCTGTGCGAGTGCCAGGCGGGCGGTGGCCAGGGCCCGGTTGCGGCGGAAGGCGTCGGGCAGGACGGCGAGGGCCTGGTAGGAGGCGGCTTCGGCGTCGGCCGGGTCGCCGATCCGGTCGGGGACGATGGCGGTGAGGGCGAACAGTTCGGCGGCCCCGTAGAAGGCGATCCAGCTGGGACGGGGCAGGTCCAGGTCCGCCTTGCCGAGCGAGGCGGTGGCGAGGTCGAGGGCGCGAAGTGCGTGGCGGTCTTCGCCGAGGTGGGCGTGGGCGATGGCGGTGCGGGCGTGCGCGAGGCTCGCGTACAGCGGGTCGCGGCGGGTGACGGTGGTCGCTTTCGCGGCGTGGCCGGCGGCGAGGGATTCGGCGTGGTTGCCCTGCGGGTGGGCGGCCCTGGCGCCCTTGTGGATAGTGTGTGGTGATCAGGGCCTTGGTGGATCGTCAGCCGAAGGCTGCTCCTCATCGGCCGCAGGCGGCGATGGATTCTGAGCGGCGCGGTAATCGGCGAGGGCGATCTTGACCTGATCGCGTTCTTCCCGGGACATCGACCACATGTCCTTGGCGCTTTTGAGGAGCACAGTGAGGGCTGGGGTCATCGCCCGGGCGAGCCCTTCCACGGCCAGAAGCATCACGGAGCCCGCACATGCGTAGAAGGACCACGCCGCCAGCTCCGGGGCCGGGCCGGGCTTGGCACTTGCGGCCCACTTCAACACTTTGATCTCCACGACGATCAACGCGAAACAGACGATGACCCACAGGACTGCGGATGCGCGCGTGGGGATGACTTTGAGGGGAACACCGGACCGGGTCGTCGCATCCAGGGTGGCCAAGTCCTCGGCTCGTGGTGGATTTCCTTCACGAATGGATCCCACAATCCGGAGCTCTGCAGCACTGCTTGATTCGTAGCTCGGATGCGGAATCAGCTCAGGCTGCGCAAGCACGTACAGCTGCACCGACCCAACAACGAGGACGGCCAGAACGATCGTGGTGACGATCGCGGCGTAGTCGCCACTCATAGCCCAGCTCATGTGCCTGCCACACCCACTCCACCCAACGAGGTCATGAGACGTTCATGGACAGCCCAGCGCGGCGGATTGACCGCCCGACGCTGGCGCAAGGTTCCGCACGCTTTGGTGGTCACAGTGGGCGATTATGGAGAAGCGCGCTTGAACTCGCCGGATGGCGCGCCCTTGTGCCGGCGCCCTGCTCCAGTACTTCGCGCGCACCGGCCGCCCGGAATACGTGGCAGCGTGCACAGCCGGCGCGGTCGGCTTCTCGCCGTCTCGGCGACCGCGAGGGAGGACAGCCGGCCATGGTCGGGGATGAGATTGCGCTGGTCGAGGCTGAGGGGTGCGTCGTCGAGCGGGTTTAAGGTGGCCTCTCTGCGGTGCCGCGGGGTGGCTTCTCTTCTGGGGGTGCCGGGTGCAGGCCAGTCGCTCACAGCGCGCTTGCGCTCGATGGCCACCCTTCGCGCGAGCCCACGAGCCGGTACGGTGTCCGCCCCGGATGACACGTTGGACTTCGACAACGACACCGGGCAGGCGCTCACGGAGATGCGGTCCACGTGATCGGTCTGTGGGCGGAGGACATCGAGGCGGGCTCTCCCGAGGCTGAGGACATCGCGGTCCAGGTGGAGACGTTCAGCGACACATTGCGGACTCAGCGGAAAGCGAGCTCCGGCCTTTGGGTCTGCGGCCTCGAGGCCGGCCTGGAGATCAACGGTCGCGGTTCCACCAGTCGATCGTCTCCAGCGCCAGGACCTTTTTCTCCAGTACTACGGCCGCGTTGCCGTTCTGCGTGACGGCCCAGCAGACGTGAGGCTCGGCCCACGCCAGCGCGGCCTTGCCCCAGTCGGTCGCGCGCATGGGTTGACCGGTTTCGACTTCCAGTAGCCGCTCGCGCAGCCATCCGGCGTCGGCCAGTGCCCGGTCGAAGACCGCTACGCCGAGTCCGGGGGCCAAGGCTTTGCCGCTGGTGTAGCGGCGCAGCCTGCCGTGCAGTCCCTGGCCCGACCGTTCTCCGGCCATGCCCAAATACACCACAGGGCCGGCGGCGCCCCGCCTCGCGAGGTAGACGCCGGGAAGTCGTGGTGCCTCGGAGCCGCCCAGAGGTACCCAGTCCGACCAGTCGGCCATGGCCAGGAGCTCCTGACTGCGTGTGTTCTCCACGCTGCTTCCCTCCTGATTTGACTCATGCATCGTGGTATTGCCTGCGCCGTGACGAGGTGCAGCCAGAGTGCGTTGGCCAGCGCATCAGACACCACCCGCAGGGGCGTGCAGAGCCTCAGATGATGATGGTGGTGCCGTCCTTGTTCAGGACGGTGACGAGTTCGTGGAGCACGGCGCGTAGGCGGGTGGGTTCGGGGATGTCGTTCATGGTGATGAGGGGGATGTTGGCGCTGATGGGGCGGTGGAGGGCGTCGTCGGCGATGTCTTTGAAGCTGGCGAGTTTCTGGGCGTGGGCTTTGTCGGTGCGTTGGACGGTGAAGGTGTGCTGGGCGGCGACCTGTTTGAAGTCCTTGTGTCCGAAGACGGGCGGGATGTGGTCGAGGACAGCGCGCAAGAGGGCTGCGCAGGCGTAGGCGTTACCGGAGGCGTAGCTGTCGTTGAGCTCGGTGCACAGGGCGAGGAGCTTGTCGACCTTCCAGGTGGTGGTCTGGGCGGCGTCCTTGATTGCGGTGAAGAGGTCGTCGTCGAGGTAGGGGGCTCGGGCTGAGGAGAGAGCGGGGGTGCTCCCCGGGGTCTGCCAGTGGGTGGTCGTTTGCAGCCCGCGCTGCAGTGTGGGGGCGAATGTCTCGATACTCACGCGTCGGCCGCCGGCCTTGGCGCGTTGTTTCTTGGGTGTGATGGCGGGTGCTTCGTCGTAGAGGGCGACGTTGGCGGTGACGATCTGGCATGTCGTGTCGACGTATGCCTCAAGGGTGCTCGTGTCCCGGTACTGAAGGACGTGGCGGCTGATCTCCAGTTGCCAGGTCCCCTCGGGCGAGAAGGGGTTTCTGTCGGTGGGGAGTACGGGTTCGTGGTCCAGGAGGTCAGGCAGGGCTTTCGCGAACGTGTTGCCCGCCAGACGGGTCACGAGGGTGGAGTCCATCCGGGGTGGGATGGGGGTGCCGTCCTGCCTCGTCTTTCTCTCGGGGTTGGTCTGGCGGCGGACCATCTGGCGGAGTACGCGGAGGAAAGGCGTGCTGAGTGCCTCCCGAAGGTCAGGAAGGACGAGGCCGGCGGCGACGGTGAGCCGGATGGTGTCGGTTTCGGCGAAGGTGCTGGGGAGAGCGGTGGTGAAGCCGTAGCTGGTGCTTTGGTGGATGTTGGTACCGACACGGGGCAGGGAACGCAGCAGGGTTTCGGCATCGAGGCCGCGCTCGGCGAAGTCGCGGTGGAAGGTGTACCACTGGGGCCACTCTCCGATCTGGAGCCAGGAGTCGGCTATGACGGAGAGCAGGGTGCGCTGGCCGGCGGTGAGGGGTGCGTCGACGAGGGTGTTGGTCAAGGGGACCTCTCTCTGTGGCCGAGCCGATGCGGCGCGCACCTCGGAGGCGGGGCGACGGTTGGCGGCACTCTATCTCCGTGATCTTTCAGCCCCGGGGTTGAACTTTACGGAACAGACAAGCTGTCCTCAGCCATCCACGCGCCGCAGGACGCGGGGCCTCGCGCATCAACAACAGGAGGGGGAAGTCATGCCGGACCCGAAGGCCGGAGGCTCCATTGCGGAGCCACGAACAAGGTAACGGGGGGGGGAGAGGGAGGGCGGCAAGGAGGCGGTCGCGGACCTCGGGGTAGTCCGGGTTGTCCTCGAGGTAGTCGGCATTGAGTGCGGGGGGGACGGAAGCCGGCCAAGGCGTCATGCCAGGAGGGGAGGACGATGGCCAGGGTCAAGGCCTCTGCGAGGGACTCCGCGATGAGGGAAGCCTGGCCCTCGGAGTCGGTGTAGAGGACGGGGCGGACGCGATCGGAGCCGGCCGGGTCGCAGAGGTAGTGGGTGCCTCCCGCGTTGCAGCCGGCCACGGGCTCCACTGGGAGACCGACCGGCAGGGCGATCGACTCGATGGGGTCGGTCCGCGTGAGGTCGAACTCGCCGTCGCAGGCGAGGTACGCCTCGGGGTCGGCGGCGATCCGGCGTTGGCGTATGCCTCGCGCCGCTTCGCATCCCAGGCGCTGGCGCCGGAGTCCCAGGCTTCGGCGAAGCGGACCATGTGGTCGATGTCGAGCTTGCCGGGGTCGGTGACTTCTTGGCCGTCGTAGTAGGAGATCCACCGGCCGCCGGACAGGTTGCAGCCGGCCGCGACGGCCGGGGACTCGACCTCCTCGGCGAGCAGCACCTCGTTGCGGGTGTTGCAGCCGTCTCCGAGGTCGAGGCCGGCGTTCCATTGCGTGAACTTCGTCCGCTCGTACCGCTCTCGGGACTCGTCCGCGACCGGGATCTGTCCGACCGCTGCGGTGAGGGTCAGCACCTCGGCGGCGGCCGGCGCTGTCGGTGCGGCCCAAGCGGCCTGGGGGACAACGAGCGGGGCGAGGACGAGGGAGAGCGCGGCGAAGCCGCGCGCCATGTTCTTGATCACGAACGCATGGACAGCGGCCCGACCTGCGCCTTGTCCGGCAATCTCAAGAGGTCCCGGGCCGGGCGGGCGAGCCGGTTCACCGGAGAATCGTCCCTCTCGGGCCGCGGACCCCTCGCTGCTGGCGTCGGAAGATCATGTGCGGCGACTGCATGCAGAAGTTCACCGTGCCGGAGTCCGCCGAGTAGAAGTGCTCTGTCTCAGGGCGCAGGCGCGCGTGGGGCCGGGTGCCCGGGCCGACAGGGCACGGCGCAGAAGGCCGGACGAAGACGACATGACAGTAAGGCCCCCACGGGCATGACCTGAGAACGTGCCCGCGGATGCGTGTGCAGAGGGAAGTTAGGCCAGCGGCCGCATGCCCGTCCACGGCGTACGAGGCGGGGCGGGGGCAGGACCACGGGCACGTGAGAACGGTTGCGGTCGGCGACTGCACCTGCCGCGGGCCCCCGCCGAACCGGCACGTGCCGCTGAGCGGCGCGCGCATGCCGGGGTCTTGCTTCCGTACCTGCTCTCCTCCACGGTGAGGGAACGACGCTCCTTCGACACCGAGCCCGACGACTCCTTCGACACCGAGCAAGGAGAACCAGATGACCGACCCGCGGCAGACCCAGAGCGATGAGGAACGGCGCCGGCGCGAAGAGGACAGCAGGCGTCGACGGGACTGGGAGTTCCAGCAAGAGCAGGACCGTCAGCGCAGGGACCGTGAAGCAGCGGCCGCGGCCCAGGCGGCTGCTGAGGCGCAGGCTCAGCAGCAGTACGGAAACTGACACCAGGGACCCGTCCTCCGCGACAGCCGCCCGTCCGGCGCACAACCTCCCCTCGGCCCGTACCAGGGGGCGCGTCGGGCGCCCCGGAGAAGGCGCAGAGCCCCGAACTTCGCCACCCTGGTCCGCTTCGCCGACCCGTTCGGGGTCCCCGTGTCGGCGCTGGTGGAATGACCGGCCGAATGCCGTGTGCGGGCCGTGACCGCCGACGCCGTTCACGCCCCTGTGGACGAGTACGGGAAGAAAACCCGCGGGTTCCTCTCGCGCGCGGTACGGGTTCTCGCGCGATCACCTGGGCGGAGGCCGCGGCCGAAGGGAGCGACGGTCACCGCAACAACAGGCGCTGAAGCCGCTCAGCCTGTCCAGGAGTCGTATTCGCTCGGGCGCCTGCGGCTCACCGGAGCACGACCGTGACGCCGCACCATTCGAGGAGCCGCACGATGTCCTCGAAGTAGGAGAGCCCGGCCTCCGGATCCTCCACTACGTCCGCCAGCGCGCGGCGCGCGATCTCGGAGTTGTGCCAGGTCAAGGTGAAGGGAGGGGCCACTCCGAATCCACCGCCCAGGCAGTCTTTGAACGCGTTCCACTCCCGGCCGAAGTAGCGGCCGGGCCCGAGCAGGGCCTCGGCGATCGCGCAGTGCAGTCCGGCAACGTCCGTGACGAATCGGCCGTCGAGATGGTGCTCACCGCCGGACCGATCCGGCCGGGGCGCGGGCACCCGCCAGGCACGAGTGGTGAGGTCCAGCCACGCGGCCCTGCCCTGCGAGTCGTACGGCGCCCAAAGATTGGGTTCGGCAGGCGGGCCCTGATACCACTCCGCCCAGATCGGGCGGACTGCCGGCGATGGCCGATCATGACCACCATTGGTAAGAGTGATGTCGACGAGAGTGCCGCCGAGCACGGACGGTTGCGCTTCGGTGACGGCCAGGCCCACGGAGCGGGAGGCCATCACGGCACCATGACGATCCAGAACCAGGAAGTTTGCCCAGTCCCGCTCCGACCGACGGGGTCGCCGCAGCGCCGCGAGCAGGGGCTCCGCAGGCTCGCAGCCGACCAGCTCCATCGGAGCGGGGGCCGGGTCCACTCGCGCCTTGAACAGGCCGTCCACGCCGGAGCACCGGCCTGCACGTGCCCCGGCAGCCGTCGTTCCCGCGAAGAGCTCGAAGCGCGGCGTCGCAGGTACTTCGAAGAAGCTCTCCTCGTTCCTGACGCCGGCGCCGAGCACGATGTCGTACCGTTGAGGATCGGCCGAGTGGGGCTGGTGGGCCAGCACGACTGCATCGACGAGAGTCCACCACTGCACGGGCTCCTCGTCGTCCCAGCCCTCGACGCACACGTCGCCCAGCCCTCGTAGCGAAGCGTCGGGCTCAGCAAGTACCTCGCTCAGGAGACCCTCGGGGCGGCATCCGCGGAGGGTGAGCACCTCCCGTGGCGGCGGGACCGGGTCGACGAAAAATCCTTCGACACCTGCGCACTTTCCCCAGAGCTGTTCCACACCGTCTTCGTCTTCCTGAACCAGGAGGTACTTCACCCGAAAACCCCGGTTCCACGTGGCGTGATCTGCGGTGCGCACCCAACCCCCGAACATCTGAGCAACCTTCGAGCCTAAGATACGGACCCGCCTGGCCTGGGGGACAGAGGATGATTGCTCGCCCTCGATCACGTGGCGCTCAGATGCGCAGTGGGCGCAAGCCGCCAGGCAGGTCGGCCAGGAGCAAGATCATGTGCGGGGATGAAGGCGTTCACCCGCGAGACCTGAGGGGGACTCGGAGCACCGCCGGGCATGTGAGCCCCACCGGCCCGGCGTCGCGCGGCGAAACCGCATGACGCGCGGTACGGGTGCGCCGTGGACATGAGCGACCCCGTGAACGAGCGGACATGCAGCGCGCCCTCGCCCGGGTGACCGGCAAGCCCGGCGCCCATACCTGGTACGCGCCCGTGCACATCGCCTCGCCTCCGCAGCTCGGAGGCGGAGGCCGCCCGCAAGGAGTACTGCAAGCAGATCTACACCCCCGTGCAGGGGCGGCGGGAGCAGGCGAAGACGAGCCGCCCACCGAGGTGCAGGTGAAGTACCCGCCCACTGTCGCCGAGCGCAAACCGGATCGACCAAAGCTGACTTCTCAGGAAGGATCCCATCTGTATCGACTCATGACGCTGAGGAGACCCCTGTGATTACGCAAGGAGTACTGGTCACGGGCCGGTGCAGTGCTTGCGGAGGCACAACGACCTGTGATGTCGGCCAGTTCTTCGACCGCGGCATGCTCCGCTGGGGCGCTGAAGGGCAATGCGCGGACTGCCCGAACGGGTGGTGCGAACAAGACAGCGGCCCCGTCACGCCCGAACACATTCGACAACTGCTGCTGCAAGAGCACGGGCCCGCGCGGCTTCGCCTATCTGGAGACGTGCTGCGCCTCGTTCCCCTGCTCCAGGCCCTCCGCACTGCACAGGAACTGACCCTGGTCGAAGCAAAAGCACAAGCCGCGGAACTCGGCACGACCGGTCTCACCGGCACGCTCGTCGAGATGGAGATCCTGGCGACTCACCTGCGCAGACGCGCTATCACCGTGACCGTTGAAGCAGCGGCGTAACCGCTCGCGGACAGCACCCGCTGCGGCTCGACACCGGCGTCGAACAAGTCTGTCGGGGCTCCCAGTAGGACCCTATGAGCCACTGAGGGGATTCGCAGGTTCTGATCAGCCACACGAAGGGGCGGCCCCGACAGTCCGCCCCAAGATCGCGATAACTGACCGCAAGGTGACCTGGTGTCAGTGACGCGCTCTACATTGGTCGATTCCGCGGGAGAGCGCCCATTCGGACCAGGGGAGGGACTTCGGTTGCCGTTCATCGTGGGGTACACGAAGAAGGACGGGACGGTGGGCCGGCGCCATTGGAGGGCGCCGGCCGGGACAAGCAGGGAGACCGCGCTCGCGATCGGCATCGTGGCGGCGATGAGGGCTGACGCCTTCTCGTTGCGGCCCGCTGAGGAGGGCTATGTGCCGCGCCAGTTCAGCGTGGCTTCGCGGGTGAGACGACGGCTCATCAGGTCGATCATCGCGAGGTTCATCATGGCTTCGGATCGGGTAGGCAGGGCTTCGTAGTCGCGGGCGAGGTGGCGGTGGTGCATGAGCCAGCCGAAGGTCCGCTCGACGACCCAGCGTCGCGGGATCACCTTGAAGCCCTTCTGGGCGGGGTCGCGGGGGGTGACTTCGACGTCGATGCCGAGGCGGGCGCCGTGCTCGATGACCTTGGTGCGGTAGCCGGTGTCGGCCCAGGCTTTGGTGATGCGGGGGTGGCCTTCGGCGATGTCCGAGAGCAAGCGGATGCCGCCGGCATTGTCGGAGACGCTGGCGGCGGTGACCAGTACGGCCAGGAGAAGGCCGAGTGTGTCGACGCCGATGTGTCGTTTGCGGCCTGCGATCTTCTTGCCCGCGTCGATGCCCTGGCCGGCCGAGGGTACGTTGGCTGAGGTCTTGATGCTCTGGGCGTCCAGGACGCAGGCGCTCGGCTCGGCGTCGCGGCCTTCGGCCTCCCGGACCAGGCGCCGCAGGAGACCGTTGAGCTGGTCGAAGACCTCGTCCTTCTGCCAGGCGGCGAAGTAACCGTAAACCGTCTCCCATGGAGCAAAGTCGTGAGGCAGGTACCGCCAGGGAATCCCGGTCCGGTCGACACAGAGGATGGCGTCCATGATCCGGCGCAGATCGTGCTCGGGAGGCCGCCCGATGTCCAGGCCCTTCCCTCTTCGCTCGGCTCGCCAGGCCGTCAGAGTCGGTTCCAGCAGTTCCCAACGGGCATCGGACAGCTCACTCGGATACGGCCGCTGCTTACAAGGCATGTTTCCGTAGTACCGATGACGGCCGTCCCGCCACAGGGCGCAAACCAGCTTGACCGGGGGCGTGTTGGGATCAGACAGGAGCGAAGGGACCGAAACGGACCCTCGAAAGGTGTAACCCGCCCCACCTGTCACAACAGACTTTCACTGCCTCAGCCGACCGAAGCACTCCGCCAGCTGAACTGCAATGAAGCACCCCTGGCGGGACAAAACGCTCTTTAAGGCGGTGTCACACGTGGCGGTCTGCCCGCTGCAGGGCCATGGGCGCTCAGGGGGATAGCTTGTCAGGCCGGCCAGTTGAGGCGGCCGTCTACGATGGCCGGGAGAGACGTGGGCATCTCGTCGGTGACCCAGGCGAACTCCAGGGCTGCGAGCGTGGCTCCTCGGTCCGTCCAGACGAGGATCTCGCCGACGTAGGCGCCGGACGGGTCATGGACGTGCGCGTCTACGGGCACGAGCTCTTTGAGCAGTGCTGCATGCTCACAAGGCTCCCGGACCTCCAGGTCGACGCTGACGGAGTCGGACCCCCAAACGGCGATCACCTCGGTGCGATCCAGCTGACTCCGCAGTTGCGACGCGCCAACGAACTCCGCTGACAGGAGGTGTTCAAGCACTGCGCGCTCGTCGGCGTTCAACGGGCGCGGGTCGATGGAAAGAGGAGCCATGCGCCCATTCTGAAGCGCGGGGGCAATCAGCCCAACGCCTACACCGACCGTCGACGGGTCTTCCGGCATCGGCATCATGATCGTTCATGGGTGGGGAACTGTCGCAGCGGCTTGTAGAGGATGATCTTTGGGCCCTGGTCAAGCCGTTACTGCCGTCCTTCCGCTCGCACCCGCAGGGCGCTGGCACCGCGCCGATTGACCAACGTGCCGTGTTCACGGCCGTCGTGTACGTGCTGACCAGCGGGTGCGCGTGGCGGTATCTGCCACCGACGTTCGGAGTATCACCGGCGACGGCTCACCGGAGGTTTTCTGTCTGGACCGCATCCGGAGTGTGGCGTCGGCTGCATCGCGTCGTTCTGGACGAGATCTGAGCCCGAGGCGGACTCGACTGGAGCTCCGTGATCGTCGATGCCGCCTCGGTGCGCGCGAAGAGGCGGTTCGCTGACGGGGCCGAATCCGGTCGACCGAGCAGAGCAGGCAGCAAACTGCATGTTCTGACCGACGCGCAGGGACTGCCCCTGGTCGTCGGGGTATCCGCCGGGAACGTCAACGATGTCCAAGCACTCGCCCGCTCATCCTCGGGATCCCGGCCGTCCGCTCACGCCGCGGCCCCTGTCGGCGACACCCCAACAAGGTCCGGGCCGACAAGGCGTATCACTCGGCCGGCAACCTGGCGTGGCTACGCGAACGCAACATCACTCCACGGATCGCCCGGCCAGGCGTGGAATCTTCCGAACGACTCGGAAGACACCGGTGGAAGGTCGAGAGATCGATCTCCTGGCTCTTCGGAGACCGCCGCCTGACCGTCCGCTATGAACGCAAGGGCAGTCACTTCCTCGCCTTCCTCGGGCTCGCCACAGTCATGACCTGCTACAAGAAGCTCGCCAAGATCGCCACGTGAGACACCGTCTAGGTGTGCTGTCCGGGGACGTTGGTGACACGCGTGCTGGGTTCTTGAATGGGTGAGGCTTCCGGGTTCGGTGTGGATTGCGACATCTGAACAGATCCGAGGAAATGGCCTAAGCGCGAGAGCTTCCTCCGGATCGGTTATGCGGCGCCGCAGCGTCTGCGTGCTGATCAGTTCATCCTTCATGAGCCGCAGCGTGCCACACCCATCTGAGGTCCTCGATGGGCGGGCTTACCAGGGCTCGTTTTGACGCCAGGAAATCCTGCGCACGCAACCAGACCCATAAGAAGCGTCCTCTTAGGCTGTCACGTGCTCAATCCAGCCTGCGTACACCTGCTCGAGATTGATTGAGCTGCGCACAAGCTCCCCCCACATTCTCCCATCTGCAATCTCAGCAGCATCCAACATCTGCCGCTGGAATTCCGTCTCGGCCAGGTCTGGAACACCAGGACTGTTGGACTCGCTCTCCAGGAAGCCTGCGATGGAGTATGCAGCGAGCAGAACTTGGAAGGCATTCGTGGCACTGCTGTCCGGATTCCGCCAGGTGCGCAGCACGTAGTCCGCTAGAGAGGAAACATCCATGACCCAAGATCCCCAGCCTGGCAGCTCTTCTTGCGGATATTCGTCTGATCCGAGGAAGTCGCGCAGATTTCGATCTAGGTCTTCAGGATCGATGTCAGATGGGAGCTGCTGGGCGCAGGCGACTGAATGCTGCCGAATTTGCTCAACGAGTCGAGGGATAGCGGGATATTCCCTCTCGATTCGCGCGTCAGTCACCAAACCTGACATCCGAAGCAAGCAAAGTGTCGCCAACTGGCCACGGCCAATGGTCGTAAGTCTCTCCACTGCGGTAGTGGCGCGATCGTGCTCAAACACTGCTCTCTCCCTACCAGGCGAATTGGTGGGTGATGACGTACTGGCGGCCGCTGACGACCTCCCGGGCCGGACCAGGTCACGAGATGCGGTTCGCGGTCACCCCCACTTTCCCGCACCAGTACTACGGGGGAGACGGGAACACTGCCCAGTTGAGGGCGGAGTTCCTGCCGAAGCCCTTCCGGTTGTGGGTGGCGTGCGAGGCGGAGGGGCACAAGCCCTGGGAGTTGATGGCGGACATACCCCATGCCGACGGTGTCTCGCAGGACCCCGACGGGTCCTGGCCTCGTAACGCTGAACGGGACGTTTCTCCGGTGAACCGGCCCGGCCGCCTGGCCGAGACTTCTTGAGATTGCCGGACAAGGCGCAGGTCGGGCCGCTATCCATGCGTTCATGATCAAGAACATGGGCCGCGGCCTGGCCGCGCTCTCCCTCGCTCTCACCCCGCTCGCCGTGCCCCAGACCGCCTTGGCTGCGCCGCCGTCGCCGGCTGCCGCCGAGGTGCTGACCCTGTCGGGCAGATCCCGGTCGCGGATGAGTCCCGAGAGGGGTACGAGCGGACGCAGTTCAAGCAATGGAACGCTGGCCTCGACCTCGGAGACGGCTGCTACACCCGCAAGGAGGTGCTGCTCGCCGAGGAGGTCGAGTCCCCGGCCGTCGCGGCCGGCGGCAAGCTGTCCGGCGGCCGGTGGATCTCGTACACTACGACGGCCAGGAGGTCACCGACCCCGGCAAGCTCGACATCGACCACATGGTCCCGCTCGGCGAAGCCTGGGACTCCGGCGCCAGCGCCTGGGATGGGAAGCGGCGCGAGGCCTACGCCTACGACCAGGACGCCGCGACGTCGCTGGTGGCGGTCTCCGCTCGGTCGAACCGTCAGAAGGCCGACCAGGACCCGCGGGAGTGGATGCCGCCCGCCCCCCCCGAGGCGACGTGTCGGTATGTGTCGGAGTGGGTGGGGACGAAGCTGCGCTGGGGCCTGTCCGCCGACCAGGGCGAGGCCGACGCGCTGGCGCTGTACGCCGACGGCCCGTGCGACGACACCGTCGTCCACTACACCCTGGCCCCGTAGCGCGGGGGCTGATCGCAGCCAGTGTCGTGGAAGTCCACGCGTCCTGTCCCCCGTGCCCTCCGGTAGGGCGCCGGGATGCGGTTCACTGCTGCAGGTACTCGTAGTGGTTCAGCCGGGAGCGTGTGGCCTTCTCCGTCATGCCGAGCGCTTCGGCGACCCGGGGCAGTGGGATCTCGTCTCCGCGGGTGACGAGCTTAGCGGCGATGGGGGCGAGAAACGCGATGGTCGCCCCCAGCTCGTTGGCAGCCTTCAGCACGGTGAGCGGGTCGTCGTCGAGGATCTCGTCCAGCCGGCCGCGCAACGTCTTCAACAGGTGGGCCACGTCTTCCGGCAGGGGTACGGCGCTTGCGGCGACCTCGTCCATGTGGGCCTCCCAGTCCTGCTCTGACCCGAAGGTGCCCCCGCGAGCTGTCCGCCCGCACCAGCCACACCCTCACCGAACACCAGGTCGTCGGACTCCTTCACGGCACACAGACGGCTGACTGGCACACTGTCAGCACGCTCGTCACCGCACTGAGCGGCGAACCCGACACCATCCGGCCCCTCTGGCAGGCCACCCAGAACACCTGGCCCCCGAAGAACACAAGCGGCCAGACGACTTCGATCTCCGCCGGGAGCTTCGGATGACACAACCGCGCGCACCCCGCCCCGCCGGACCCAGGACGCCACCACCCGCCGCCCGACCCCGCACCCGCCCCACCGGGCGAAGGGCTACCGGCGCGCTACCGGTCGAGCTCCTCCTGCCACCGGCCCTCGACGCCTTCTACACCCTGCACCGCAGCGTGTACGACGCCTACGCACGCGCCCACCTCGACCCGCCCACCGCCGAGGCGACCGTGCGCACTACCTTCGGCATCCTCGCCGCCGACTGGTCTTACCTCCTCGGCGAACCCAACCCCACCGCCCTCGCATGGGACGAACTCGTCACCCGCACCGGCAGCCGGCGCCACCCCCTGCCCGGCATCCCCGCAAAGCACCCGCTCCGCTACGACGCGCTCGTACTCACCAACCTCGGGCACAGCCCTGACGCCATCGCCGAAGCCACCGGACGCCTCCCGAGCACGATCCGCTACTTCATCGCGCCCCACGCCTTGCGAGCCGAGAATCTTCTCGTCACCGCTCGCTGAGCGAAGCGACAGCTCTACCGGCGCCGGCCTCGCGCCCGTAGCGATTGACCCTGCCTGACGCTCGACGAGTCCGTAGTGCCGGTCGACGCCGACCGCGCTGGGTGAGTCCCGGCCGACGCCGAGGCGGCGGGTATGTCGGTCTTGCCTCGTCAGCAGCAAGAGCCTTTCGTCCCGTCGCTCGGGCTCTCGGATCGCTATAACCTGCCTCTCTGGACCCGTAATGGGAGGGGGACCATGAGACGGATCGCCGCGGCGGCATTGCTGGCCATGCTCCTGCTCGCGGGGTGCGACAGCACTCCGGTCGTAGATGAGCAGAGCTATCGCAAGGGATACGACGCGTTCGGCGGGGCCCGCCTGCCGCCGAGCGACGAAGACCGCGAGACCGTGGAAGGCCGGTGCGACGAGCTACTCCGAAGCCGCGACCTTGCTGACCCAGACTTTGATCTCGTCCGCCAGGACTGGATCACAGGCTGCGCCGACGCGGTGGAGGGCAAGGAGTCACGAATCTAGGAAGTGTGAGCGGCGCTCGAGGGGGCCGTCCGATGTCAGGTGACGGCGAGGACGGTGAGCGTAGAGGTGGCGTGGCCACGCATGATGACGGTGGTGACGGGCCGCGGGTGCGGGTGCGGATGATGCCGTCGTCCTCGCCGTACGGTTCTGAGTGGCGAGGGTGTCTTCTGCGAGCCGACGAGGCATGCGGTGAGGTCGCGGCGGGCGGCGTCGGGCAGCTACTGAGGTTGACTGGTGATATCGGCGCCGAGTTGATCACGTTGGCGTGCTGGCCAGGCCGCGCGAGTCGCACCAGTCCTCGTAGTCGAAGGACTCAGGGGTCCGAACCAGGGCTCGGGTGCGTGCCGCCCAGGTGCTGACCCAGGCTTCTCTCATCGACATGGCCTCGTCGGTCAGCGCGCGCAGGCTTACTTCAGACATCGTCCGGAAGCGCGTGCGCATGGCGTCGCCAGCTAGGAGGTACAGACAGCCGAGGAAGAATTGGCGGTGGGGGCACTGCCCGTCGGCGGCCAGGGCCACGAATAGCGAGCCGAATGCTGGGCGTGTTGCGAGGATGTCCCAGTCCTGGGAGACCGGGGGCTGCGCTCCGGGCGCGTAGGCCCAGGCGGTCATCTCCTCAGGCGTTGGATTGGCTACATCTTCGAAGGCGGGTTCTGGGCTCATGGCGCCTATACAAGCGCAGTAACCTGATCGCTACCAGTGGCGCGCTCTCCAGGGGGACGGCGGGGCGGCCGCTGCCCGTGGTTCTCCAGGTCGTCCATGCCGAAGCCGAGGCCCGTGTCGGCGAGGCAGCCGTCGACTTCGGACTCCGACCACGAGATGCCGGCGACCGCCCGCATGAAATCCCCCGACCACTCAGGGATCGGGGGGATTTCTGTGACGGCTGAGCGGGTTAACCGGCTGAGGGTTGGCTCTTCAGAGGCGCCGTCGACACTCTACGGACCCTCGTTGATAAGGGTTCCTGTCACGGCATTCACCGAGCCGGTTATGGGCTGCTTGCCTACCACCTCGACGCGCCAGGCCGGGATCCATTCCCCGTTGCTCTTCATGGCCAGCAGTGCCGCGGCGACGTCCTGCCGTGAGATCGTTGCCTGATTCAGCTTGTGTGCGGCCGCCAGGGCCGTGACCGCGCCTTCCTTCGAAACGCGAGGCGCAGAAATGTGAGGGTCCGGGGTGCTCGTCATGATGAGCTGAGACACGCGGCCGACGCGGTCGACCTGGATGTCGAGCCTCATAGGCATGAGAACGCCGTTCCGGTCGAACCTGCGCCAGCTGGTCATCCAGCCGAGTTCCGCGTTCTCGCCAACCTTGGTGGTTTTGGGTTGGGCGTTCTCGAGTCCCCAGGCGGCGTGACGCGCGGCGTATGTCTGGGCGACGGCCTGCGCCTGCTGGCCGTTCCCGGGAGTGACAGTGCCGCCCGGCAGGGGATATCCACTGGGTTCGCCAGTGCTGGACATGTCGAGGTAGGCGTGGAACGTGTCGCGGTCGGGCCAGCGGAGTTCGGCGGACCCGCCTCCGACAAGTTGGGCCATGACCGTGCCGGTGCCGTCGGGGCCCGACGCGAAGTCGATACGACTCACCTTGTAGTGGCCGTCGAAAGCGTCGTTCACGGCGGCCTGGATGGCTTCTTCCTGCGCGCTATTTGCCCGCCCGATGCCGAGCGTCTGGTCGACAGGCTGCGGCTCGATCGCCAGGCCCCAGACAACCCCCAGGGCGGCGACAGCGGTCACAGCGGCGTAGGTGCTTCGAGTCCGCCAGGCGTGCAGGAAGCACGCGCGGGGCTTCTCGAAGGTGGTGATGAGCCACCCGGCGAGCGCGCCGGCAGCTACACCCAGGGAGTTCATCTGCAGGTCGCTCGTGTCGCAGCCCCGCCCGAGGAAGGTAAGCGCCCCCTGGAGGGTTTCGATGGCGAAGGTCAGCAGGAATCCGAAGGCGATGGTGCCGACGATCTTTCGGGTTGCCAGAGCGCCGAGAAGCCCGATCGGGACAAAGAGCCCGGCGTTGAGGAGCCCCTCTTGTCGACCTCGTACGAAGGGAGGGTGCCGTGGGCCGCGATCTGGTGCCCGGCAGACGAACGGTCTCCCAGCCGATTGCCACAAGCCGCCTGACCGGTCAATCGCCCGGTTCCTCCTGCGCGGGGCCGATGGCGACGCGCAGGTGATTGATGCCCTGGCTGATGTCGATGAGGGCCGCCTGTGCTGCGTCGAGGAAGCGCCGGGTGGCCGCCGCATCCCCGTCTTCCGCGGCCAGTTGGGCGCTGAGTGCGTACACCGCGATCGTCACGGCGGCGAAGGCGGCATCCCGGCCGGGCGCCGGCTGGTCTTCGCCGGATCTCGAGACCTGGATCGCAGTGCGCTGGAGCCGGTTCACCAGCACGTCGGCCGCGAGGCTCGGGTCAGCTACCTGCGCCGACCAGCCGAGCAAGGTATCAAGGACATCCTCGTTCTCGTCCGCTTCGGCCAACCGTGTCCCGGCGGTGATCTCCCGCTCCGTGATGGCCAACAGGCTGCCCAGCAGGTGAAGCCGGCCCTCTTCCTGCGGCCCCGCGGGGCGCAGGAAGGGACCGGTCACCGGCTCAGCTCCCAGAGCCACTAAGGCCCGATACGCACACACTGCGTGCTCCCTACCAATGCTCACGTTCCCACCTTGACCGGAACGACGGCCAACGACGTGCTCACGCACCGGGCTATGAGTCGGTTGGGTTCAAACACAGGCTCTGAGCGCCAGGGGCGCCGTAGGGCGTACGTGCGCTGACGCCGCGCCGTTCCGTTGATGAGGCTCGTTGAATTTCCCCACCCGGTGCTCAGGGGTCCTCCAGACCTGCTCACATTTCTCCCCGCCCGCAGCGCGCTAACCCGCGGACGGGTGTCACCCGGGGAGTGCCATCCGATAGCCAGCCCAGCCAGAGCCGGAATGGCCGATGCTAGGGCTGCTCGGTTGCCGCCGGCAGGTTGTGCCATGCATGTCCGCAGGCGCCTTTGCAGTACGTCTCGCGGCGGCGATTGTCAGCAACGGCGAACACCGAAACGAGGACGCGGAACGCGTTGACGTGTTCGGCGGAGGGCAGGTCCGCGAACCCGTAGCGGGGCGGGTCCATGCAGATCATCACCGAGGGGTTAGCGGTGGGCTTCACACCGGATCGCGCCACCCCCACACGACCGTCCGCAGCTGTTATGTGCGTCTGCATCGCATAGCCAGCGACTTCCCGCAGAACCATCTGCTGGCGTGTCGGGGCGAGGCGGGAGAACCAGCTCACACCAGCGTCCAACGGGCGCAGCCCCTGGGCGATCTCGTTGACGACCAGCTCGGTCTCGCGCCGGAAGGTGCGGCTGTCGTCGCTGCTCGGTTCGGTCATCGCCTGATGATTTCATGACGCCGGTTCCGAGCGAAGGCCGATACGCGCACCCGAGACAGCGCAGGCATCGTTCACGAGGTCGGCCGCCACACGACTCCCGAGGAACCGGGACACAGCACGGGCGGCCCCGGCCATCGTTGCCGGCAGCAACCGGCTGGGGAACGAAGAGCAGCACTGGCCGATTTCACGGCTCTGACCGCAGTTTCGTGATGCCACCGGTCAGTGGCGGCGCTCTTCGACGACGTTGTCGTTCTCGTCAGAGAGTTCGACGCTGTGGTGCCAGCCGAGTCTGGCGAAGAGGGTGGACAGGTCGCCGATCCGATGAGGGGCGATCACGTCATTGATCAGCGTTACCCCGTCGTCGGTCTGATCGACTTCGATGCGGCACCAAGCGGTCTCGGCTTCGTAGGAGTACCAGGAGGCGGACCATGTCTTCCAGCCAAGTGAGCCCAAGCGGGATGCCACCAGGGCGGGGTCGACGCCACTTTCGAGGACGCCGCAGACGTTGTTGGCCATGTCGGCGAAGGCGGCATCGAGCGGCCGGTCGCTGTTGTCGCTGGTAGGTGTGCCCACCCGCGTAAGTTTCGGGCATTCCGCGTCATGGCTGAGTGAGGATGCGGGTCCGCAGGAGTTCGAACGAGGCCCGGCCGTACATCGCCCTCTTCAAGGTCTTGACCCTGTTGACGTGGCCTTCGACGACGCCGGAGCTCCATTCGAGGGTGAGGCCGGCTATGACGGCGTCGAGGTCCTTGCGGAGGAAGCCTGCGAAGCCGCTCATCGGTTTCGGGGCGTCCTGTTCGGCTTGGCGGATCCAGTCGTTCAGCAAGAAGCCGCGGCGGTTGCGGACCAGGTCGGAGAAGGTTCGCGCCAGGTCACAGCTCCGCGTGATGTCGGGGCAGGCGAGCCGGACTTCCAGCAGTCGTTCCTCCTGCTGGTCGGTGAGGGTCTCGCGAGGGCGCATGATCCAGGCGGTGATCTTCCGGGGCTGGGGATATCGGCTTGCACGGGTTCGGCGTTGCCGGCGCGGAGGGCGGCGAGGTGTTTGCGGACTACCTGGCGGCTGCCGCGGTAGCCGCGTTCTCGCATTTCGAGGAAGAGGCGTCTGCCGCTGACCTGGCCGAGCGACTCGGTGAACCGGGTGTTGAGATACGGCTTGAACGGCTCCAGTACGCCTGCCGGGCGTCGCTCGTAGGCGGAAGCGAGAAGTTGGTCGAGGTCGGTGTCGCGGAAGCGTCGTACTGTTTTGCGGTCGAGGTTCAGGCGGCGGGCGATGGCGCTGATAGTCCAGCCGGCGGCCACCAGGCGGTGGATGTCCGCGTGGCGGTGACGGGTCCGTTCGATGATCTGCGTCCGGGGCAGCTCATGGAGGGGCAGGTCCACCAGCGGTGGTGCCGCCGAGATGTTTCCGGTCTCCTCGTCGGCGCGTTTGCGCAGGCAGGCGCGGTGCTGGTGGCAGGTCTTCTCGACTGCTGCGGTCAGGTTCTGGAGCAGGTGCCAGCGGTCCGCGACTTCCAGGGCGTGTGGTGCGGCTTCTTTGACCGCTCGAGTGTAGGCCGAGGCCCGGTCGCGGCAGATGATCTCGGCGCCGGGATGGTCGCGAAGCCAGTTGGCGAAGGTCTCCGAGGTGCGGACGGGCAGGACGTCAACGACCTGCCCGGCTTCCACGTCGACGAGGAGCGTTCCGTAGGTGCGGCCTTTGCGGAATGCGAACTCGTCGACGCCGAGGACTCGCGGGGCCCGCTCCGGCACCGGTGGCGAATCCAGCAGCTCAAGGAGCCGGCTGCGGCCCGCAGAGAGAGACAACTGGCGGCACAGCCGTTCACCGGGACGGCCGCCGAGTTCGACCGCGACCGCGTGAAGCCACCTCTTCAGACCCGAGGCTGGAGCGTCGATAGCGTTCGCTCAGCCCTCTGACCTGCTCGACGAACGTCTTCCTGTGGCAGGAGGAGCGGTCACAGAAGAAGCGACGGACCTGCAACCTGACCTGCAACTTCCTCCCTGTCAGCGGGCGCTCAGCCAGACCGCGTTCATACGAGGAGTGCACACGGCGGGCACGGGCTTGCCGGGACACCGCGGTGCCGGGGCCGCATGCCACCGCCACCACAACCACAGTCTCCGCGGTGAAGTCCACCTGCTCCAACCGCACATCGATTTCCGGGAACAGCACATCTTCCAGCGAGCAGACCCCCACAATCCAGAGATCCCCTGACGAAACGTTCCCGCACGCGCCTTGCCGACCTGGGGATTCACGAAATAGCGGTCAGAGCCAAATTCACGAAGCCGCATCAACTGGAGAACCATCGTCTCTCCATGGCAGCCGACCGAAACGACGATCGCGTCACTCGCATCGATCGCGGCTGATCGATGCGGTCTGATGCAGCACGGTATCCCGCTTGCAGAAGGTGATCTCGACGGCCATCCTCGAAGGCGGCGATGCGCCGGCCCCGCCCCACGCTCCCGATCACGAGATTGGCCGTTGGGCAAGCATCGCCTACAACCACGGGGAGTAACGTGCCGCCTTTCGTCTACCGGATCACGAAGTACGACCCTGCCGACCGCGACGAGCACGGCAGCTACATCGGCGCTGAGGACACAACCAGCGACCACGGGCCGGTCGAGGCTGCATATCTGCAAGCGGTTGCCGGCTTCGCCGAGGACACCGGCATCGACCACCTGGCCATTCGCGAGCCGGGGATCTCCGGTCTTGCCCACTTCGGCCTGGAGCCGACGATCGACGGCCATGGCCTTTCCGGGCTGTTCCCACCAGACCTCAGCGGGTTCCACGACGGTGCGGAGGTGCCCCTCTCCGTCGGTCTGGAGCTGGTCCGTGTCATGCTCCGCGAAAAGGGTGCCTGGTGCCGTCTGGCAGTGGAGGATAAGTTCGACGTGCAGGTCGGCTGGGACCAGTACGTCTACGTCAGCAGCGACAAGCCTTGCGAGCGTGCCGTTGCCCGCACCCGGGCTCTCGGTCTCTTCCCGGAGCGGCTGGAGGCCTCGCCTTACGACGCGGACTCCGACGAGCCCGGCGTGCAGCGGCCCGCCGACGAGGACTTCTGGGCCCGTCTGCGCTGGTCCATCGCCATGCGGCGCGCAGCGATATTGGAGGAGGGGTATCTCCACAATGCCTCCCGCTGGCACCGCCTGACCGAAGACACACTCGATGCGGTACGCGCCCGACTCACCCCGCGTGCCCAGTTGACCGTCTGGCCTGACCTGTCCACCGATGTCGAGGCGGTCCTCGCCTCGCTTCCCGACGAAGGTCCGGTGGAGTTCGTATGGGAGGACGAGAACGGGTCTCTCTCCAGCACGATGGTCGACGAGTCCGACTACAAGGAGCTGGCCGCCCGCGTGGCTGGCGCCCGTGCTGCCACGGCCCTGTCTGTGTCCCTCGACGAACGCCACCCACTGTTCACAGCGGTCCTGCCCGACAGCGACGGCGTCTTGCGAGCCCGGTGGAGGACCGAGCCGACGCCGAGTGACCGGAACTGGGCCTTTCTGAAGACTCTCCACCGCGGGCAGATCTGCACCGGCGTGGTCACGGATATTGCCAACTTCGGTGTGACCTTTGTGGACATCGGCGGCTTCACCGCAATGATCAACATTCCCGAGCTGTCCTGGCGCCGTTTCGATCACCCCTCCGACGTCGTCAGTGTCGGCCAGGAGATCTCGGCCGAGATCCTCGACGTCGACCTCGTGAGGGAGCGCGTGCCGCTGTCCCTCAAGGCATTGAAAGAGGACCCGATGCCGCAGTTCATTCAGCAGGTCGGCCAGATCACGAGCGGCGTCGTGACGAAACTCGTCCCGTTCGGAGCCTTCGTCTGTGTTGAAGACAGAGAGGACGGCCTCGAAGGCCTGGTGCACCTTTCCGAGCTGGCAGAAGGAGGCGTGAACCGGCCCGAGGACGTAGTACAGGTCGGAGACACCCTCACCGTGAAGATTGTGGACGTCGACCTTCCACGGCGTCGGATCACCCTCTCCCGCCTCCAGGCTCTCGCCCCCGGAGAGGACTGACCCGCGGGGTCATCGCATCCTGGGACTGAGCGGCCAGGCCGGCTCGACGACTGCCTTCGGATCTGCAGTCCGTCGACCCCCGCTCCCCCCGGTACTGCCCGGCGCAGTCAGATCGTTGGGGGCACCTGCCGTTCGCGCCGGACGGCACCAGGGCCTGGTCTCCGCGTTCGAGGGCGGAGTCGGGCCGGGGATTCCCCGCTTCGCCCGGCCGCGGTCCTCACTGGTGCTGGCTGTCTGTGGAACTCAGTCTTGGCAATCCAGATCGGACTGCCGATCAGCACGGCGTCGGCGGTGACGGTGCCCACGCGTACGGGCCCGTGGTGGTACGCGTACTACCTGCGCCGTCAGCCCGAGCCGGGACATACGGTAGGCCCACTCACCCAAGCCTGTCCCGATGTCGATCACGGCCTTGCCCGTGCCAGCCGCCACCCCTGCCACAGAATCCTCGCTCGCGCACGTCTGGATTGTCGCGGCCGAGATCAAGGTAGAGGACCGCATCGCCCTGCCCTGCCGTTGCCGGTCCCGAAGCAGCACTGCGCGCAGCGGCCAGCCCTACTTCGAGAGTGCTCAGCTGCCGGCGCCTCAAGTCGGTGGGCACCGCTACTATCCGGAAATGCCTCACGGGACCAACGAACGGAGTCACGGAATGAGCGACGTCAACGAAGCAGCGCTCAAAAGGAAGTTGGGCATCCCGAACTGGCGGAACCTCTCCAAGGACAAGGTGCTCAGGTTCGCGGCAGCGATGCCTGAGATGGCCACTAAGGTGCGGCTCAAGCTCATCGAGCAGTTCCCCGCCTTCAAGGACCTGGGCAAGGCCGACATTGATGCGGTCACAGAGGCCCACAAGGCCACCCTCGCAGCCAATGAGAACAGTCAGAGGCACTTCTATCAGGCTGCGCAGGACCAGCGGGATGCCTTGCGGGCCGACCTCGATCGGGACGACCTCAGCTGGGAGCAGCGGGAAGCCCTCCACGACCGCCTCGACCAAAACGTGCGGCAGGTAAACGAGAAGGACAGCGAGAGCAAGCAGTTCCTGGGGGCGGGGATGAAGGTGGTGGCAGCGGCCGGCGTAGCCGCCCTCGGGCTGGGAGTGGTGTTTGTCGGCGGCAAAATTGGTGGAGCGAGCGAGGGCGATCCCGAGGAATCCCAGTAGGGCTGTCATGCAGCGGGGCGGCCTGCGAGACGGACTGAAATCGCGTCCACCCCGTCGCCTGGGCCTTCAAGATGTCCCTCATACCCCATCCTGCCGTATTCTCCCGGTCGTGCCCGAGCCTTTGGACAGAGGACTACGCAGTCCCCGGGGGCCTGCTGTCTCGCCCTCCGGGGCTGCTGTGCCGGAGCTGGAGACCGATGCGAAGCTTGCGTTCGCGTTCCGTACGGCTGCCGACATTCTGGTCGAACACTGGTACGACATCACTCTGGATGTTCGTTGGTGCTGGTCGTGTTGTGAAGCTATCGGCACGCTCTCGAACTGGGCTGAAAGTAGTGTTGCGCGCCTTGGTGGACAGCATCAGGTTCGAGGTTGCGCCGGGCGATAAGGCGCCCGAATCGTGGAGAAAGTCGGCAAGAATCTCGTTGTCGACCACCGTCACCAGCAGGCGTGCCAGCTTCACCGCGTCTGCAGAACTCGCCCAGCCGGCTCTGATCCCTCGGGCGCCTGGCCCGCACCGTTGCCCAGAGGGTCCCCGTCGAAGCGGCAGCCCGCACGAGTGGCAGGCGGCAGGACGGCGGGGCTTTCCCAGGGCGAGGGCGGGCCGTAACCGTGTCCCACCTGCATGCTGGGCGTGTCTGCTTCGACGCTCAGCCGCCGAAGCATGTGGCGGCTTCGGGGGTCCCTGCCTCTACGGGTTCGGCCCCTATCCTGCCGGCTGCCGCTCGGGGAGCAGGACCCAGCCCGGACGGGCCTCGTCCCGGCTTGGGTCCCACGATGCCCTCCGGTTCGGTAGGACTGGCGTGTCAGCCGCTTACGGCTCCCGGCGAACCCGTGCTCGGCCACGAGGCGCTCGTGGATCACGGCCCCCTTGAGCAGGATCTCCGCCCGCAGCATCGCGTCGATCAGCGGCGCGACCTCATCCACCATCCGCCGGGACGGCTGCCCGTGGGGAGCCCTTCGCGGCGGCGCGACCGGCGTCTCACCCGACAGGTACTTGGCGACCGTGCGCCGGTTCAGCCCGGTCTCCTTCGCGATCTCCCGCAGGCTCATCGCACCGGACTCATACAGACCGCGAAACCGCCTCAGCTCCAACCAGCGATGCGGATCCAAGACCACTCTCGCGGCCCTCCGAAGACCCCGAACAGGACGACAGAAGACTCGCGCGATGGCGACCACGCAGCATCAAGAACGGTGCACTTTCATCCGTACGCGGTGGTGCACGTTCACGTGCTCAGTGAAGTACGGATGAACGTGCTCAGCGAGATGACAGGCTGTTCGCTCGGCTCGGTGGGCGGATCACCAGAGGCCGAAGAACCGCGTCCACCACGTGGGCCGCGCCGCGAAGAGCCCCAGCGCGCTGGGGCCCTCGTATTCGCTCTCCAGCAGTTCTTCGGGGACGCTCACGTAGCCGAGCTCAGTCAGGGCCTGCTCCACTGTGGCGAGGTCGGCGGGATCCAGCGCGCCCTCCTCACGGGCTTCGTCCGTGCCGAGGAAGGCCCCCGGATTGTCGGCGCAGACCTCGGCGAGGGAGCCGAACTTGCTCACGCAGATCACGATCCGCGTTCCGCAGATCGTCGCGTCCGCGGGCACGTGGATGCGCCCGTACTCACTGGAGTCCTGGGTGTCCCGCTCGGACTCGCACGGGGCTCCGAAGTCCACCTCGAGCCGGCGGACCAGCCTGCTGAACGAGAGGCCGGTCGCGGCGCGGTCGTAGTGCTGCGGTTGTTCCAGCCGTTCGGGGTCGTCGAGTTCGCGCAGGAGGGCTAGTAGTTCCGTCTCGCTCATTGCCATCTGCCCATCCTGCCGCCCGGCAGGCGGCAGCGGAGGGGCAGGGGTGCGGCAAGCAGAGGGGAAGGCCGGAAAGCAGTCCGGCCTGTCGTGGATGCCTGAAGTGTCGGCGAGATCGGGGAGCCGTCGGGCGTGTCGAGCTGGCTAGGAGAGTGTTCCGCCTTGGATCGCTTTCACGGCCAGATGGATCACGAACGCGATCCCGCCGAGCCCGAGGAGGAAGAAGCAGGGCCCCAGGGTGATTTCGAAAAAGCGCGAGGACGGGTCCTGGAGTACGACCACGTCCGATGGGTCCCGCGGGTTGTAGCTGGCCTGGACGGATGGGGCGGTGCCCGGGTGGGAGAAGACGCGCGTGGTGCCGGTGCCGTCCGTGTACTGGTACGTCTCCGGGGCGTCCGCCTGCACCGCGTCAACGGTTACGCCGTGCCTGCGCAGGCGAGCCTCGTGGAACCACGGCACGACAGACACCGCGCCGAGCCACAAGGGCAGGGCAGCCAAGACACCGAACATCACGATGAACACCGCGCCGGCAACGCCGGTGCGCTCGTCGCCTACGACGGCAGTGGTCAGGGCCAAGGCGAGGACCCCGCCCAGATATCCGAGCATGACCCGACCAAGTCTGCGCCGGTACGTTTCGAGCCAGGTCTTGGTCATCGCGCGGAGGTCGACGAGGGCGCCGCCGTCGATGTCCTCGACTGGTTGAGGTAGCAATGCGTTCACGGCGTCGGCGAAGGTGACAGCCGCGGCCGCGCTCACATCCTCGATCCGGTGGACAGACGGTACCGTCCCGGCGAGCGCCCTCAGCTCGACCGTGACGCTCCGCGCCTCGGCATGGACACGGGCGATCGCCCTGGCGTGGATTATCAACTTCTCGCCGGGGCGTTCCAGGAGCAGCCCGTCCTGCTCCGAGCGCAGGACGGTGGCGTCGCGTCCCCGCAGTACAGGTATGGAGAATGTGTTCGGCACGATCAAGATCGTAAGGCGGCCGGTTGCCTGCGACAGGAGCAAGGGCCTTCTCCGGCGACACCGTGCTGCGCGCGAACCTATGCTCTCCTCCCGCATCTTCATCTGGCAGCACTTCACCCGCCTCACCCCCAGCGAGTTCCTCGAGAGCATCCCCTTGTTCCACCGACGCCGACCCCGGCGACATCACCGAAACCACCCGCCAGCTCATCGACGAAACCGCCGCCTGGAGCTACTTCTCTCTCACCCTGCTGGAATCTTCACCGCCCCCGGACTCGACCGGCGCAGTGAGAACGCCCTCGCACCGGGCCCCTACGGAGCCAACGAACGACTCCCCGAGGCCCGCCTCGAACTGAGCATCTCCCCCACAGCGCACGCACCCTCATCACCCACATACGCAAGGCCTGGTCCCTCAACGACAGCCCCAGCATCGACATCCGCCAAAACGCCCTGCGCCCACGCTCCTGCCACCGGCACAGATCACGGTCCGACGCATTTGGCCGACGGACCGCCTCAGAAGGCCCCGCTCCACGCTCCGGCCGCCTGCCGAACACGGACTAACGGGACCCGAGCCTGCCTGACACATGATCACCTGGCGTGCTCGCGGAGGCAGAGGATCAGGCGACAGGACAACGGGCCTCATCGCCTGCAAACGGCTGCAACACCAGACCACGTAGATCGCATCCCACGCAGACCTCGGGCACCCCCTGTGCTACGAACTGCAAGGGGACGCGAATGGTGCGGAGGTAGACTCACCGGAGCGGCGCCGCTGTCGTGACCCGCCGACGTCACCGCCTTCCCCCCCGGTAGCCCTTCCCGAGCCTGTAGACGCTGGTCAGGCCCAGGATGCTCATCCCAGGCGTGAACAGGCCTGAGACCAGGCCCGGCGGCGCGCTACGGGCCGACGTAGGGGTCGCAGGCCATACCGTCGCCGTCTCTGTCGAGAGCGGCCCTGTAGCCCGGTTGCCCGCGGAGCAGCGGGGCCGCGTGGGCGGCGCGCACAGCGTCGCAGTTCTCGTAGTAGACCTCAGTTGACGAGGCTGGTGGAGACGGCTCCGGCTCGGTGGTCTCGGGCTCCGGTTCGGAGCTGCTCTCCGATGGCTCAGGCAGCGGCGGGATCGGCGCCTTCGGGATCGACGAGGGAGGCGCGGGGGAGAACGACGCTGTGCTCTCAGATGCTGGTGCCGACGGAACAGGCTCTGCCGGCCCCCTGTCAGGGCCCCCTTGCACTGCAGACAGAATGGCTCCGACTGCGAGGATGGCGACCACCGCGAGGCTGACGACCAGGCCAGCCTTCCCCCATCGGGAGCGTCGCGACCACCAGCCGGGACCGTCGCGTGTCGTCATCTGGCACCGCCTCTCCTGCTCAGGCTCAGCACCAGTGGATCACCGGTCCGGGCACCCCGCATCATGGAGCGCATGGAGTATCTGCAGCCGTCCGCTCCCGCGTCACCTGTTCTCCGCGTCCTGACGGTCTGCCGTCCTGCCTGTGACAATCTGCCGGGTGCTGGTCCTGAGCGGGTCGTGGATCGCTGTATAGCGCTCCGGGCTCGCGGGCTGGGCTCTGTCCGGGTCGAGCGCGGTGCTCCCTGGTGCACACGTGCATGAGCACCCTCGCCGTGTGCCCCTCCGTCACCGACCATCCACTGAAGGGCCGGACATGACTATCGACGCCGCTCTGACCATTGCTCTCGCGGGCGCGTTCACCCGGCCGGTCCCGAAGTCTGCCGGTGCGCAGGTGCGCTACCTCGTCAAGCAGCACAAGGGCAGCACCAAGGCAGTCGCGGTCCTCCTCGGTGTCTCCCAGCGGACCGTCGAGCGGTATGTGAAGGACCAGATCAAGCGTCCGCGGACCGAGTTGGCCGAGAGGATGGCTGCCGAGGTCCGCCGACGGTGGCAGCCCCAGATCCGCGCCAAGGCCCGCAAGACGGCGGCCACGACGGCCGGCCTCATGGTCGACGTCCGCGCCCGGTTCGGATTCACCGCCGCGCCGGGCACGACCGATGACGCCCGCATGCGCCACCTCACCCTCGCTCTCCCGCCCCACCACGCCGCCCGCCTCCTCGACGCCCGGGCCGCCGGCGCCAGCGACCGCGAGCTGCAGCAGGCCACCGCCGACGCCCTCGGCGAGGTCTACTTCCGCGACGGCGGCCACCGCGCCCACGACCTCCTCGTCGAGCTCACCGACATCGAGCAGATCGCCTTCGAGCTGTAGCCGTGCTCTCACGGGCTCCGGGCCAGGCACACGAAGACGGAGTGGCTCAAATTGGAGCCACTCCGTTCGATTTCCTGAAGGCTTCAACCTTGACGCGGCGCAGGCCCAGGGCAGACTGCCCGGATGCTCCGCCGGTTTCAGAGCCGACCCGTGCCGTTCCCGCCCTCGCCTAACTGATCATTTCAGAATGAGTTTGGCTCGAGGTCTTGGCAGTTGGGCTGGTGGGCGGCAGAGTTCTGCAGGTGCCGGATGATCTTGTGCCTGATGGCATGTGGGATCGTGTCGTCCCGCTGCTCCCACCCCGTCCGCCGCGGCCTCGGCGGTATCCGGGCCGGCTGCCGGCGGACGACCGTGCGGCTCTGTGCGGGATCGTTTACGTCCTGTGCACGGGCGTGGCCTGGGCAGACGTGCCGACCGAAACGATCGGCTGCAGCGGGGTGACGTGCTGGCGGCGGCTGCGGGACTGGACCGAGGCCGGCGTCTGGCCCCGCCTGCACGCCATCCTCCTCGCAGAACTCCGTAGGGCAGGTCTGCTGGACATAGACGACGCCGCGATCGGCGGCTCGCACGTCAGAGCCGTCAAAGGGGGGCTCACACCGGACCTTCGCCGGTCGACCGCGGCCGCCCAGGCAGCAAGCACGATCTGACCACCGACCGCCACGGAACACCCCTCGCCGTCTCGCTGACCAGAGGAAACCGGCCCCTCCTCAGTCAGAGGCAGGGGCCTGGCGCGTCCTGCGGACGACCTCACCAGATGTTCGAGCGGCGGCGTAGGCACCCGACCCCGCCGACACTCGAGCATCGCATGATGGCCTCAACCTGCTGATGAACCAGCGCATTTGACCGAAAAGCCATCTTGGAGAGAAACCAAGAACGACTACCTTGGTGACATGATCAAGAAGAGTCTTCCCCGCCTCATTCCCACGGGCAAATGCTTCTGCGGCTGTGGGACAGACATCGCCATCGGTAGCTTCTTCGCGCGTGGCCACGACAAGGTCGCGGAAGCCGCGCTCATAGCCGTCGAGTACGGCGGCTCCGTAGCGCAGATGCTGCATGCCAAGGGCTTCGGCCCCAGCCACTCCGTGACCCACAAGGCCGTCGAAGACGCTGGCTGGGAGCGCTGCGACCGCTGCGGATACATCGGCGCGCCGAGCAGCATGCGCAACCACAAGAAGAAGCCCCACGCAGACGGCCAGTGAGGCGCCGGGAGTCGGCCTCGACAAGACATCGTCTCCCGACCAATCACCAGGAGACCACATGCACCACTTGCCCTTCGACCAACCAGGCCGCTTCTGGCGAGGGAACCTACACACGCATTCTGACCAGTCCGACGGCGCGTTATCCCCCGAGGACACGGCCCAGTACTACCGGGATGCCGGGTATGACTTCCTGGCCATCACCGACCACTTCCGGCCCGAGTACGGCTTCCCCCTGACGGATACCGCCCCGCTGCGCACCGACGGATTCACCACGCTGCTCGGCGCCGAGCTGCACGCTCCCCGCACAGAGGCCGGCCCGGCCTGGCACATCGTCGCGGTCGGGCTCCCGCTCGACTTCGCACCGCCCGCGCCGGAAGAGACCGGGCCCGAGCTGGCGCGCAGAGCCCGAGCCGCGGGCGCCTACGTGGGCATGGCCCACCCATCTGCCTCTCTCCTGAGCATCGCGGACGCCGAAAGCCTTGATGCCGCGCACGCCGTCGAGGTCTACAACGCCCTCGCCGCCCGCGAGGACCGCGGGGACAGCTGGCACCTGACCGACGTCCTCCTCAACCGCGGACACCGGCTGCACGCCTACGCGGCCGATGACGCCCACCTCCAGCCCCAAGACCCGCCAGGCTGCGCCGCCTGGATCCAGGTCCGCGCTGAATCCCTCGACCCCGACCAGCTCCTGGCCGCACTCAAGGCCGGACACTACTACTCGTCCACCGGCCCCGAGCTGCTCGACATCAGCCTGTCCGGCGAGCACATCACCGTCCGCTGCACCCCTGCCCGCAAGATCCTCATCACCGGCGGCGCTCCCGGAGCCCAGGTGGTACACGGCAAGGACCTCACGGAATGCACCCTGCCGCTGGCGATGTTCCGCGGTCGATTCTGCCGGGTCACCGTCGAGGACGAGATGGGCGGACGGGCCTGGAGCAACCCCATCCATCTCTCGCCCACCGCCGCTGTCCAGACGCGTTGACTCCCGCTCCCTCCCGCATCTACCCGACGAAGGGAACCCCCGTCATGCTTTGGCCTGCCCTGCGCGCGCTCGCCTACGGGCGCATGAAGAACGACCAAGTGACCTGGCTGCTCGGTGCCCTCAGTCTCACCAAGAACGTCCGGATCCCGGCGTTCCTGGAGGCCTTCAAGGACAAGCAGGGCGGTCTGGCCCGCGCCGACGCCCGCCGGATCCCGGCGGTGGCACCGACACCAGCGCTGGCTGCCAAGCTGCCGCTGTGGCGCCTGACGGCCATGATGAAAAGGGCCGGCAGCAGCACTGGCGGGCACAGACCGCTGGACAGCCCCCCACCCCCGCCGGCACCCCGCCCGGGCCCCGCCAGTGGCGCACCGGCCCGCATCACCCCGACCCGGCCCGGACCCCTGATCCCGACGACATAGCCCCGCTGTACCGCCAGCTGCGCAAGGCGTTCGAGGACGGCAAGCACGAACCCGGGGCCGCCGACTTCTACTACGGCGAGTGCGAGATGCGCCGCCACGACCGCACCGGCACCCCGAAAGCCGAACGCCGCCTGCTGTGGGCCTACTGGCTGCTCTCCGGCTACGGCCTGCGCGCGGGCCGTGCCCTGGCCTGGCTCGCCGCCGCCATGGGCACCACGATCCTGTTCCTGATGGCCTTCGGCCTGCCCGCCGCCTCACCGAAGCAGGAGGCCACCGGGACCATCCCGCCCGGCGGAGGCACCGTCACGTTCACCATCGACAAGCAGGACCCGAAGAACCCCACGAAGGACAGGTTCACCAGCAAGCGATTCGGTAAGGCCCTGAACGTCACCCTGAACTCGGTCGTGTTCCGCGCCAGCGGCCAGGACCTCACCACCGCCGGCACCTACATCGAGATGACCTCCCGCATCCTCGAACCCGCCCTCCTTGCTCTCGCCGTCCTCGCCATCCGCGGACGCATCAAGAGGTAACCGCTCGCCGGCGCCGTTCACGTGTCCCATGTCGCACGAGCAAGACGAAGGGCCGGAACGTTGTCGCTCCGGCCCTTCATCGTCGAGTGGTCGTTCTGCCGGTCTGCCGGTGGCCCGCTGCCGAAGGGGAACGACGACCTGCTGCCCGGTGGCCTTCTCGCCGAGGCGGAAGAACTTCACCTGCCCCTCACTGTGGGTGTACTCCAGCCAGCCATCCCTCTCCAGCTCCCTACGGGCGCGGGAGAAATGCGGGGCGGCGACACCGGTCAGCTCAGCCAGCTGGACCGCGGTCTTCTCCACGGGCTGCTCCAGACCGCCGTGAATCGCGTGCCATCAGCATGTTCTGCTTCAGGTGAGGCAGATCGCTTATCCGCTGCTGTAGCGCGGCGAGCTCGGCGTACGGGCTTCGAGACATCGGACTTGTCCTTCGCGGCGGCGGGTCGCCCCGACATGGTCGGTAGGTGGTAGGCGGCGGCTTCCTCGGCAGGCCAGCTCCGGCTGAGGTGACCTGCTGCCGTCGCCTTATGGGGTGCGGTCTGCTGTGGTCGCCGTTCGGTGGCTGAGCCACACTGCCGCCTTCGGCGGCCCGCGCTGACCCGGAAGTGCGGCCGGGCCAGCGCGGGCCGCCGGGGAAGGTGTCCACCCGGGGCCCCGCCCTATCTCCCGATCTGTCAACTCGACTGCGAGCAGCGCTCCGTAGGTGCTAGTCGTTGCTCTACACATCACGAGAGCTAGGGCACGGCATGATCATTCTGGACACGAACGTCATACGCGGGATGCGCCTCGACGGCAGCGACGTCGAAATCCTCCGGGCCATTGTGGCGACGGGGACGGACCGCGTCGCCGTCCCCCATATGGCGATGGAGGAGCTCGCTGCCCAGAGGGCTTTGGAGTACATCGAGGCGCACCAGAAGGCCGCGAGTGCCCTGCGGCAGCTCAGGAACAGGAGCCACCGGACGGAGCCGAAGCTCGAGGAGCCGGACGCCGAGGGCGTGCGGAAGATGTGGCGCGAGAAGTACAACTTCCTGCAGGTGCTCCCGCCGAACGGCGACGCCGCCCTCGAGGGCCTCTACCGGGAAGCGAACAGCCTGCCGCCTGCCGGTACGAAGGGCGACGGCGACAAGAAGGTGAAGGTCGGCGCCCGGGACGTCGTCATCTGGCTGACGGCTGTGGAGTACGCGCGGGAAAACCCGGACGAGACGGTCTACTTCGTCAGCAGCAACCACAAGGACTTCACTAAGGGCGGCGGCGCCTACCCGCCGCCGATGGACAGCGACGTCGCTCAGCTCGGCGACCGCTTCGTCCACCTGACCAACCTGGCCGAGCTGCTCGAGTCGATCGCCCCGAAGCTCCAGGTCGACGCCGCGGACGTGCGCGGCGTCCTCGAGCTCCACACGGAGTACGTAAAGTACCGGGCCCGCAAGTCCTGGCGCAGCATCACGCCCTTCGACGTGCGGACCCGCCAGGGCGAGGCCGTTTCAGCGCAGACGTGGGCGTTCCCCGACGACGTCCGCGTGCGGCTCGTCGACATCCGGGACATCGAGGCCTACCAGCTCGGACCGAACAGCTGGGTCGTGGCCACCGCGCGCTGGGAGTTCGTCGGCCTGGCCATCAGCAAGACGCTGGTGCAGGCAGCGTGCACCTGGGAGACGCGCATCCTTTTTCCCACGCGGTCCGGGGACGAGCACACGCCGCGGATCATCAAGGCACACCGGGCGGTGCCCGTCGAGGACGCGTCGGCCGTCGACTGGCCGCCCTTGATGAAGAGCGGGGAGTACATGCAGCGCGTCATGGAGCTCGCCAAGGAGGAGGGCCGCAATGCGACGTGGGTCGAGGTCCTGATGGGCCTGCTGGTCTCGCTCCCGCTGCTGCAGCAGGACTCCGGCGTCGACCTGTCGAACTACTCGGTCTACGACTCGCTGCGGCAGGTCAAGCACTACCCGCTCACTGCCAGCCTGGCCGACAAGGAGCAGCCGGGGGACGAGACGCTCGACGACGAGTGAGGCGGCGCCCGGCCGGTGCCCGTCACCAGCCGGGCATGCGTTACCGACGAGCCGTTCCGGCACACCCCCCGCCGATGGTGCGCCCCTACCGGTTGGCGGCGGCCTGGCTGCCGGTGCCCTTGCCGGGCTGAGGACGGTCGACGACGCTAGGTGCTCGGACAAGAGGCCCACCCCGCCCGCTGGCGGCCCGCCCCAAGCTCTCCCGCGCCGCCGCGGGCAAGCCCGCCCGCACGGACGGTGCCACCTACCCTGCCGCCTCCACCCGCGCCACCGCCGCTGCCACCGTTACCGCCGGCCCCGACACCAGTAGCCGCGGCGGAGCGGACTGAGGACGCCGCTTCCTCCTTGCCGATGGGCCGGTACACCTCGATGTGCCAGCCCATCGGCATCGCCAAGGCGCCCGGAAGACCGGGGCGTCGACTTAGCCGACGGAGGGCGACGGGATCTTGACCGTGGGAGAGGAATCCCGCACGTCCACCAGGGTGCTGCCCGAGAGCTTGAGGACCAGAGCCGCCTGGAGCTCGGCCTTGAGCTCAGGATCCTCCACCTCGCCTGCGAGACGGATCGCGGTCTCCGTCTCCCTCTCGCGCTTCATGTCCTGTCGGAGGTCGTTGGTCTGCCGCTGCATGTGCACCATGGCGGAATCGGCGCGACGGTGTGCCAGCTGTCCGATGATCGTGGAGACGAGGCCGGCCATGCTGGCCACGATCGACACATACAGGTCGCCTGTCGTCTCAGCCTTCCAGATGGCGAGCGCCACCCCGATAAGGAGAACGCAGACGCCAATGCCTGAACAGGTGAGACTGAGGGCGGTGCTCCGACGGGCCTGGGTCAGTCCCCAGGCGTAGTACTCGATGAGCAGTTCGGCGAACCGGTCATCGTCCACGCGTTGCTCGCCGGCCCGGAGGGAATCGCCTTGAGGGTCCGTGTCGGGGACGTTGCTGATGTTCAGGTCGCCGGCCACATGGAAGGTGCGAGCCTCCTCCTCCCCCAAGATGACGGATCGGAGACGGTCACTCTCTTCGTCACGTTCCGTCCCGAGCCTCTTATTGACCCATCGGTAGTAGACGGTGCTGGCCAGGCCCGTCGCTGCGAAAGCCGCAGCAGCTGTGGCTACCTGAAGTAGGTCCGTGCCGTTCATGAGTCCCCCTGATGCAGGGCACCGAGGGTACCGCTCCGATGGGGCGTGGTGGCCGGTCTAGCACCTGACGCAAGTTCAGTGCGTCCCGGACGGCTGGAAACTGCTGGCACTGCCCGGCGTCCTGCTGTCCGCTGGTCTTCACGCCGTACTCGCCTCTGTTGCACTCTACGCCTCGAACCAGCGCCTGCTGAGTGCGGTGGGCGCGTTGCCGAGCCCAGGCCGTTGCACCGCAACGCAAGGCAACGTTCGGCGGCGCCGGTCTCCTGACCAGTTACAACGGCTGCACGGTCAGATGCAGGGGCGTTGCAGTCGAACGCTCTGACGCTTCTGTTCTCCGATCACGGTCTGCAACACCGTGCGGGTCCCTCATTCTGGATTCCCCCGTCCCGCAATCCGCTGGATGGATGACAAGTTCCCCTGCCCTGTGGCGGGTTGAATGAACGGGAGTACGTGGTGGACCGCCCTTTGCTGTCGCTGAGATCAACGCTGGTGTTCCTGCTCGCCCTGCTCGCCGGCGCGGTGGCGGGCGGACTGGCGGCGCTGGCCGGAGAAGGGACGCCGCGCAGCGTGCTCGCGGGCCTCGCCGTAGCGGGCGTGGCCGTTCCCTTTTTCAACCGCCTCATCGACTCCGACCGGGTCGCCGTCCAGCCGCCCGTACCCGCCAGTTCCAGCGCTGGCGAGGGGGAGAGCAATGGCTGAGCTCCGGCCGTTGGGCGATGACCTCAACGACGCCTCGCGCGCGCTCGCCCAAGCGCTGCGGGAGCTCTTCGAGGGGCTGGGCGTGTCCGTCCGGCGGTACGCGGCGCGGCGCCTGCTCGACCCGGGCACGGTCTCGCGCTATCTCAACGGCACCCGGTTACCGCCGTGGCAGATGATCACCGACCTCTTCGCGGATGTCGCCGAGCATCGGGGAACCGCCGTCACCACCGAGGCCATCGAGCTGGTCCGGGGGCTGTACGGATCGGCTGTGCACGCCGCGTCCTCCCCCAAGCACGCGGTGGAGATCCTGGAGCAACAGCTCGCTGATGCCGACCGCGTCTCCCGGCGCTCCAGCGTGCGCGGCGACGTCCTCGGCGACGCGCTGCTGGACCGGACGCAGCGCATCGCCGACCTCGAGACCCGGCTCAACCAACTCGAGGCCGACCGCATCGCGGAGCAGAAGCGGGCGGACGAGCTCGCGGCGGCACACCCGGACGTCCTCGGCCTCATCGCTGAGCGCAACGAGCTCCAGATGGAAGTCGAGCGGCTCGGAGCGGCCCTCCAAGAGGCGCAGGCCCAGCGCGCTGCGGCGGAAGGCCGCTGCGATCTCTCGAACGCCAGCTGGATGCCGTCGAGCACGCCGCCACGGCGGCTGCGCTTCCTGCCGCTTCGCAAGGCATGCCCAAGATCCTCATCGTCGACGACCAGCCCGACAACCTGCTCGCGATGACCGCAGTGCTGGCGACGCTCGACCAGGAGCTCGTCACCGTTTCCTCCGGACGGGAAGCGCTCAAGGCCCTGCTCGCCCACGACGACTTCGCGGTCATCATCATGGACGTGCAGATGCCGGAGATGGACGGCTACGAGACCTGCGCCCACATCAAGCGCCGCCCCCGCAACCGCGACGTCCCGATCATCTTCCTGACCGCCATGGGCGTGGACTCGGAACACTCCGCCCGTGGGTACGCGGCCGGTGCCGTCGACTACATCAGCAAGCCCTTCGACCCTTGGGCCCTGCGCGCCAAGGTCGCCGTGTTCACCTCCATCTACCTGGAACGACGCACCCAGTAGAACTCGGCAACACGGGCTCGCCACCCCTTGCTGCGCCGCGCGCTCCTGGGCACCGTCACCAGGCCCAAGAGCGCCGGCTACCGATCGCCTTGCCGTTCCAGGCGTCGCAGAGCATTGTCGGCCCGCTCGGCGGCCCGCCGCGCCTCGCGTGCAGTGTTCTCCGCAGTCCTCACTGCCGTGCCGGCCTTCGCCGCGGCCGCCTGCGTGTCGTGCCGGGCCTGCCGGGCCGTCTGCAGGTCGTGCTTCAGGCGGCGCCCGTGCTCCGCCGCCTCCTCGGCCTTCGTAGCGGCGGCCTGCTGCGCCTCGCCGAGCTCGCGCTCGCGCCGGGCGACCTCGGCGTCGGCCTCCTCCGCCGCCGCCCGGGCGCGCTCGAGGTCGCGTAGTCGCTGCTCATCTCCACGGCCCCGCTTCTCTTTCGGCGCCAGCTTCTTCGCTGGGGCCGGCCGGGCCGGCAAGCGTCCCCGCCAAGCCCTAATGGGTCCGGTTCGGCTTCTCGCCGGCGGTGAAGCACTCTGCCGGGCTGCGGGCAGTTGGCGGAGCCTGTCCGCAGCCGGGGCCACGGTCCCGGCCGAGCAGCGAATCCCTTACTAGTCTTCAGGGAAGTCGTTGATCGTGGCGCCGAGTTCCCTCAGTGCGTGCTTGACGAATGACTCGGCCGATGCGGGATCGTCGTGGTTGAACACGACGCCGCTGGAAGCATAAAAGTATCCGCCGGCCACGACGAGCACCCGGATCTCCTCCTCACGGAAGCGCTCAGCTCCTTGGATGCGGCCAGGCTGTTCAGGCCGCCCTGCGCCGCACCGGCCTCGTACCCGTGCTCGGACAGAAGATCGCGCAGGCGAACGGCAGTGTCCGCGTCGGCCGCCCAGATCGTGGCGCGACTCCACTCCACGCCCTGATCCACTCCACGCCCTGAGCACGTCCACGAGCGACTCGCTCCTGTGCTCCGCGGCCCCCACGTCGACACGCCAGTGCCGACCGGCGTCCCGCTTCTCGCGTGTCGACGCTGCTGGGCACGGACGTCATCGAGCGACATCGGTACCTCGCTCTGCTGGTCCTCCGAACGTCGGAGGAAGTGGTGGCGGCGAACTCACGGCGGATCTGCTCCTGTCGCACGACGACGGCGGCCAGGACCGGGTCCTCATGACGGGCGGGTCGACCGCGCGGCGATCGGCGGGAGCCCGGCGATACCCGGCCGACGCGCTCTCCCGTGTCCTCACCGGCCCAGCCGGAACGACCCGCTGCGGGGTCGCGTCGCCAGCCGGCGGAGCAGACCACATTCCTCGGCCTCGACCAAGGGACTATTCCCAGGGTGTGGACCTGCGGGTATGGTCGGCCCCCACGGAGCCCGGACGGCACCGGTACGACCAGGGGGCGATGGACCGCGACGTCGGATGGGGATACGGCGACGTCGGATGGGGCGTGACGGGGAGGCAGGCGCTATGACGGCAGACCAGGGCGGGGCCCCAGGGGCCGTACCGGGGGCCAGTGGACCAGCCGGTGCGGCCGACTCCGCTCGGGAGCCGGAGCGTCCCTTACCCGAGTCCGGCAGTACAGCCAGCGCGCCTGGCTCTGCCGAACTCGCGCCCGAGGCCATCAGGCCGACGGGCACGAGCAGCCAAGCAGCAACCACACCCGAGTCCGGCGTGCCGAACGGTACAAGCAGGGCTGCTCAGGAGCCGGAGCGGCCCTTCCTGCAGCGCCCGCAGGGGATCATCGCGGTCGTCGGCGGCGTGATCGCTGCCCTGGGCGGGGCCTTGGGGCTGGTGTTCCTGTTGTTCCCGAACCTTCAGCCCCAGCCTGAGTCGGGGGCGGAGGTGGAGCTGGTGGACGTCGACCTGGCGAAGGAGGAGGAGATCCGGGCGGACTGGACCTCGGCCGGAGGAGACGAGGCGGGCGAGACGGCGCAGTGGAAGGCGTCGCTCATCACCGTGGTCCTGCGCAACAGTGGGGAGAACCCCGCCCTGGTCTCGCAGGCGGAGTTCGACTTCAGCTCCGCCGCCCACGTGGGGTGCCCCTACGGGGCGAGCGGTCTGGAGGTGAAAGCCCGGTACGACATCAAGGTCCCCGCCGATGCCAAGGCACCCTTCCGGCAGGCCCGCAAGCTCAAGTACTCCCTCCCCCCGCAAGGGCAGGAACGGATCGCCTTCACCGTGGGACCGGAGATGGCCCCCGACGGGGTCCTGCCCAGTGTCTACACCTTCACGATCACCCTGCGTCTCGACGACGGCAGCAGCATCACGACTCCGAAGATGACGTACATGGACCCCTCCGGCAGCGAGAGCGTGCTCACGACCGGAGACCAAGTCGTGCGCCATGGCCCGATAGGCGGCTTCACTGCGGCCTGCCTGAAGGAGCAGGAGCGCAAAGCACGTGAGCTGAGCGCGGGCTCTTCGTACGTGTCGGCCGAGCTGAAGCGCTACAGCTCCCAGCTGACCGGCCTGGTCGGCCGGCTCCCCCAGGGCGCCTGACCCCGCCCGGGACGGTGGCCGGAGCGTGACAGCCGCTGCGGCATCACCTAGGAACTGGGTGCCGCCGCGCCAGGCACCGCGCTGGAGATCCTGCTCGGCAAGCGCCAACAGCTTGCCCTCCACACCGACCACGTGGCCGGCCTCACCCAACTCCTGCGCGACGCCGTCAACACCATCGACGCGCACAGCACGCCCGGCGGCGGACTGTGCTCCCACTGCCACGGCACCGGGCGTGCTCACCCCCTGTGGGGGCCGGCGGCCGGGCAAGCCTGAGCACCGGGGCAAGCCCAAGGCGGCCCTGGGCAAGCCCTTCGCGGGGAGGCTTGCCCAGGGTCTGTGGCTACAGGGCTTCCCGTCCCGGGCGCAGGACGTCGGCGTAGATCCGGGCCCGGACACCGGGCTCGCCAGGGTCCCGTCGCATCGGGACGATGCCGGAGGTTGCCCACCGCTCTTCCAGCGCGGTCATGACGGCCCGGACGGTGTCCTCGTCCCCGCCGGTGATGTCGAGTACCACCAGGCCGGGCTCTGCGATGTGCTGTTCGTCGATCGGCTTCATCCCCTTGTCGACGACAGCGCGGCGGGGGGCGGTTCGCTGGCCGCGATGGGTTCACCCGCACGTGCGCGAACCAGAGGCACGTCGCCCGGCCGGACGGACCCTCGTCGGCTCCGCTCGATGTCCCGTCCCAGCGGTTTAACGGAGCCGATGCTGCCGCAGGGATGGGGGGACCTACCCCCGCGTCGCGCGGGTTCTCACGTCGCAAGGGAGAGAAGATCTTGGGTGACTTCCGTCCGGTGGCCAACGGACTTCGTACCGATCACCCCGTCCCGGGCCTGCCGTTCATCAACGACGAACGGCTGCCGCTCGACAACCCGGACGCGATCGAGCGCACCGGCCGGGACCAGGGCGAGGGACTGTGGGGCCGCACCGACCCGTTACCGGGAGATGGATGGGTGGCCTTCACCACCGAGCCGAAGAACCGCGAATCGGCCTGATCGATCTGACCGCCCGCTACGCCTTGGACAACGGCTTCCACGTCGTCGTGGAGGGCATCCTGTATGCCGACCGCTACGGCACGATGCTCCAGAACCTGGTGCGCGCACACCGTGGGGTCTCGCGCTGCTACTACCTGGACGTGCCCTACGCCGAGACTGTACGGAGGCACGCGACGAAGCCCGATGCCCAGTACCTGGAGCACGTCACCGCCGACCACCTGCGTGACTGGTACCGGGAGAAGGACTTGACCCCGACGCCCTGGAGATCGTCATCGACTCGTCCAGCGCCATGGACGATACGGTCCAGCAGATCTTGCGTGAGAGCGGCCTGGACCAGGTAGTTCCGATCGACCGCTGACATACCGTGAGGCCCGGCGGAGCAGATCACAGCTCCGCCGCCATTCCCTCGCTGGCTAAGACGGACCGGCGGGCCCACGCGAACTCGTGGTCGTCCAAGCAGGATGAGCTCCTACTCATGGTCCCACTGCCGAAGGGGCAGTGGGGGCCTCAATCAGCTGCTGACAATGTCGAGCAGATCCTGGAAACGGCGGTTCACATGCTCGTTCTCACTGGAGCGACGAATGTCCCTATCGGACTGGAGATCCTCAACGATCTTCTGGATGTCGCTCCGGCTGTTGAGAAAGAGCTCCTCGATGATGGGCGCGGCTCGGTTGCTGTAGAAGACCTTCCGGTTGATCCCGGCGCCGTATCCACCAGGCTCACCGATGTAGCAGCGCACCATCCACTTCACGATCCCGGGCTTGACGTCGTCGGGAACCTCAGTGAGACCGCCGAACTCCTCGAACAGCCGCAGCGCGGGGCCGTGGGCCTCGTGCTGCTTCCAGTGGTGGCCGATGTCGTTGAGCTTGTCGAGCTGCTTCGCGAAGAAGTCCTTTCGCTGCCCCTTGTGGAGGTAGGGCAGCAGGCCAGCGGCGTGGGCCACACGTACGGTGAGCTCATCCAGCGAGGTACGCCCGAGCCGGTCCAGCAGGATCTTGGCGACTGCCAGGCGCACGCCGTTTCGAGTGAGTTCGCGCAGCTCCTGGAGCACCAGGTAGGCGTTCTCGCGGACCACATCGGCTTCAGAGACGCTCAGAGCCGTGCTCACCAGGACCTGGACGATCTCCTGCTGCCGTTGGTCCGGGGCATGCTCGAAGTCGGTCAGAAGGCGGGTGTCCAGCGTGATGGGGCCGGAGGCCTCGATGATCTGCTTGACCTCGTGCACCTCGATCAATGTGATCGGGTCCTTCGACAACACGGCGTCGATGCATGTCGCGAAGGTGTACACGACATCTTCGAAGGCTGCTTCGTACTCGGAGTCCTCATGCTCCAAGTCCTTGCGGATGTCGTATACCCGCGTCATCTTGCGCCACTCGGCGCGGCTGAGAAGCCCGATGCGGTAGGCGAGTTTGATCAAGTTGGAGGTCGTGTAGTGCTCGACGTCCTCAGCGTTCTGGATCGGAGGGAGCTTCGGGTTCGCCGCCTTGGCAGCCTCGCCGGCGATGCCAACGCCTACGATGAGGATCTTGTCCTTGAGGTCCCGGACTGCGGCGTTGAACAGACGCTGACAGGCGCTGCTCGGATCGACAGGCAGGATGCGGCGCACCCTCTCGATCAAGTTCTTCGCCTGCCAGTCTGGCCTAATCCTCTGCATCAGGCCGGGCACTTCGTCGATCGTCGTGACCGCAACGGACGTGGCTACGACGACAACGCCTTCTTCGTTCAACTTGTCCTCACCTGGAATGAATTGAACCTCTCGGACGTCCCATGGTACGGACTCAGCCGTCCCAAGGCCGCTGGTATTCCACACGGGAGCGCAGTGCGGGGGCCATGCCGCGGAAGTCCCCCGGGCACGGATCCGCCCAGCGCGGGTCCGCTCACGTCGTCGTCACCGCGTGACGCACTGCCTTCAGACGGCTTCCGAAGCGTCAACCGATCGACCTGGAGGTGCCGGGACGGTAGCGCCGTGCGTCACTCCGGCCGCGACCGGGTGCCCTCGGCGCCAGGCTCGGACAAGTGGGGAAGCCGGGGGCCCGGAAGGACCTCACTGCCGGCGCGGGCGTCCCGGAGGAACGGTTCGATGCCACGCTCCAGCAGGGCGTTCCGCCACGCCTCCCTCGCTCTGTCCACTTCCGCGTCCGGATCCGGGCCTGAACGGAAGGAGGGGGGCGCCGTGGCTTTGAAGGCGGTGGCCAGAAGCCCGCCGATGCCGATGCAGGACAGGCCCGCAGTCACGGCTAGGAGCCACCAGCCGGCGGTGAGGAGGATCTCCGCAGACGACACGTCTCCGAGCACTTGAAAGATCGATGTCGTCGCAGAGCCGGGCCTTCAGCCCGTGCAGGCATGCCTCGGTGAACAGCCGCAGCGGATCGGCCTCAGCCATCAGCCCGCGCCCCGCATAGCTCTGTCGCCGCCGGTATCACCGCCGATCCGGTTGGAAACAATTGTTTCCAAAGAGCCCGGACACCTGCTGTCGACGTACTCCTGTGACTGCTCCGCCGAGTACGGAGATATCTGCACCAGCGTGAGGGCGGGACGGTCGGCGTCATCTCGTGGGTATGGCGGGGGTGGGGAGGTGAACCTCCAGCACGACTGCGGTGCCGGCCAGGGTCCGGTCCTCGTGCATGTTGATCTGCTGGCCGGTTTGGACGTGCGTCCAGTGAGTGGGAGTGAGGGGAACAAGGCGGACAGTGGCCCGGCCGCCGGGCTCCAGAAAGGGCATGTCCTCGACCCAGAGCCCTGCGATGCTCACCGCAACACCCCCGGTCGGCGAGAGGTTCCCGATGTCCCACATGGGTCGCAGAACGCCGTGACCGGAGATTGGTGTCCTGCGTCGGGCCTCCGTGGGTGGACGAAGCGTCAGATCCGCCCGGAACAGTCCGTTTCGGATCTCGGAACACCGCCAGTGGTACCAAGCCACGCTCCGCTCAAGGCCGAGTTGCTCAGCCGCCTCGGCAAGCTGCTCCCAGAACGTCAAGGGCAGCGGTTGCCCGTCTCCGAGCTCCTACAGCAGGTTCAGCGCGATCTGCCATTCGTCCTGGGCGAGATAGTCCCAGACGTCTTGCACCGGGATGTCGTTGTCGGTGGCGACTTCTTCCGGGACGAGGAGGGAAGCCGATTCGAGCAGCTCAGTGACATCTATGCGGTCATTGTCGACCACGTCGTCAGGCTGCTCGGCCCGACAGGAACTACGGATTCTCGTCACGCGCGGCGTGCAGGGCCAGCCCGAGCAAGCACGGAGGTAGGTTTCAAGAGCCGGCCTGCTGAAAGCCAGGCCTCAAGGGGAGGAGAGAGGCGTCGTGCCCGAGTTACTTCACCAGGAGCTGCTGGACGTCGAGGTCGCGTTCCGGGGGTTCGGGTTCCAGGAGTCCGACGACAGCGCGGTGCCTGTACCGTTCGGCGACGGCTACGAGTGGGGCGTCTTCCTTCAGGAGCACGAGCGCCGCTTCGACCTGTTCAGCGGCGGTCACACGCACACCGCCAGCGTGCAGGTCAGGGTCTGGGCCTCGGAGCCGCCCGCCACTGAGAGCGAGTGGGAGGAGCGCGGTGAGGTCGACTTCGAGTCGACGACCGGGGATGTCGCGGTGTGGACGATGACGCTTGGCCGGTCGGATCACCTGATCCGGCTGGGCAGGCCGGGGTGGTGGCGGGTGCGTGTGGGTTGCACCGGGCGCGATGAGGTCGCTCGGGTGACGCAGACGGAGGGCGTCGCCTACGGGGTGGAGAAGTACGTGATCGACTTCTGGCCGAAGGCCTGACACGTGTGGGCCGGCGCCAAGGAGGCAGCCGGCCCACACGCACCCGGGTCAGTTGATCTTGACGATGAAGCCGTCTTCCACGCCGTCGATGATCCGGTTGGCGTTGTAGAAGCCGCTCAGCAGGTTGCCGGCGGCGCCGTTCTGTGCGCCGGGGACGGGCTGGACGGAGAAGTTGTTCTTCTCGACGTGCACGTCGAACTCAGAGGCCGCGGAGCCCTCATAGGTGGTGGCGAAGGGGAACTCGTCGCATTCCTTACCGCCGTCGGTGTAGTTCGCGCCCCACGCGCGGGTGCATTCGCGGACCGCGACCGCGCGGTTGCGGTCCCGGCGCCTCTGGTCGAGGAACAGGCGGTGCAGCGGCTCCTGCACGGTGTCGCCAGGCACGTTCTTTTGCGCGTTCAGCGGCTTGGTGGCCCCGGGGTTGGTGAACGCCTGCTTGATGTGATCGGCCACGGCCTTCTCGGGGGCGCCGGGCTGGGAGCTGTACTCGAGCGTGGCGATCATGCTGAACGCGGCGCCGCCCTTGTTCGCCGGGTTGCCCGCACCCGTGGAGTTGCGCAGGTACGAGGCCGCGTCCCAGCGGGGGGCGAACATGAACGGCTTTCCGGTCACGGGGCTCTGTCCCACCCATCCCGGGGGCATGGTGGTGACGATCTCGGGCTGGTAGACGGCCGCGATGAGATCCGCCGCGCCGGCGCCGCTGCCCTGGCCGGGGGCGTAGCGCAGGGTGTGCGTGTAGTGGGGGCTGGCCTGCATCTGCGGCAGGGTCTTGGTGACGGGGAGCGTGTTGCTGAGGACGGGCCTCGCGGCCGCCGGCCAGTTCTGGGGCACGACGCCCTTCAGGCCGATGCGCATCCCGGTGGCGCCGGTGGTGCCGACGGAGACGAAGTCGGTGAGGTCGTAGTCGAAGAACATCGTGCGGTCGGACTCCTTGGGGACCGTGCCGCGGATGTAGACGGTGTAGGAGCTGGTGCCGACCTGTCCCGACGACCGGGCCCACACGGTGGTGACCTGCAGGGCGGTGCAGACGGCGAACCGGGACTTGAGGTAGAGCTTCGCGGTGCCGCCCATGTTGGCCTTGCACTCGGCCAGGGACATGGTGCGGGCCGGTTCGGGATACGACACCGCCGCCGGTGCGGCCAGCGCCCTTGGGGCCAGGACGCTCGGTGTGGCGGGTGGGGGAGTCACGGCGGGAACGGTGGTCTTCGTCCCGTAGGTGGCTGCGGGGCCGACCACTTCGAGCGGCGTCGTCGGCTCCGCAGAGGCTTCAGCCGCAGCGAGACGCCGTTCGGCGCCCGCGCGGAGCTCTGACACGGAGGGAAGCGGCGAGCCCGCCGGTACGACGTACGTGCGCGCCTGGTCAGGAGCGGATTCATCGGCCGTCGCAGAGGCAGCAGCGGTGGGGGCGAGTGGCAGCAACGCCAGTGCCATCAGGGCGGCTAACAGAGGGGTGCGTAAGGAGCGGAGTCGTATGGAGCTGTTGATGGTTCCCCCAAGGGACGTACGGTCATTGCGGTCTCGCGGGTCAGCCTCGCGGCCAGCCGCGTACCAAGATCTACCGAATGTATGATCGAAAACGTCAGTCGGTGCAGCACCGTTGTCCTGATCCACCACAAAACTGGCCGATCCGTCCCGATCGCCGGAAGCTGCGCCCTCCCGCCGTCACCGACGGACCGAAGCCGGAATAGCCGACAAAGGACGCGGCCGACGCCGCCTGCCAGCAGCAGCACCACACGACACAGCCCGCCCAGGGCAGGGAACAGGCCCCACCGCTGACGAGGACGCCAACCGGCCACGCACTGGCCGATTGGCGACTTCACTCACGAGCGACGGCGGCCCGGACTCAGAATCGGGGCGTTGGCACCCGACACCGCGTCCTGGCGCCGAGCTGTGCAGGCTCGCCGCGCGAGGGCCGTGTCGACCGTTGGAGTGCCCCGTGTCGGGCGGCCAGCCGCCCGACATGACTCGACGTCTGAGCGCGAGGATGCGGGGGCTACGTGGGCCTGCAGGACCTCGGCGGCGCACCGGTGGACCGCCACGTCGCCGGTGGTCCGCGCTAACAGCGACCAGGCGTTTACTAGGGTGCGATTCCAGCCCCGATCGCCTGGAGCGCGGTTCCCAGCCCGGCGAGCCACAGACCCCTGGCCTCCGTAGCCAGGCCAGCCGCGATGTCCTCACGGATCTCCGTGGTCTGCCGGTCGACTACGTCTTCCAAGCTGCGGACCACGTTGGCGCGCTCCTGGCCCTCCGCACCAACGGCCTCCCTCAACCGGCCCGCTTCCTCCTGCAACCACGCGACCCGCTCCACGAGGAACCGCTCGACCGTCTCCCGGTCCGCGCCCTGCGCCGGCCGGGCCACCACGGTCGGACCGAAGGCGGTGCCATAAACCTCGATCGTGTCGTCCCTCTCAGGCTGCCCGGGCCGCAACATGCCCCCGGGCGACACCAACCCGTTCAGCAACCAGCCCCACAATCCAAGCCTCTCGGAAGCGAACTGCGCCCGGGCACGAGCCACACCACGACCCGCCACCACAAGACCGAGGAGCTGAAAGGCCCCGCCTACAACCTGAAGCCACGCACCAGTCGTCACGCAGCGACCGTAGGGAACCAAGGCGACCGTCCTCTGGAAACCACGCCGTGCTGCGGACCCTCGAGACCTCAGCATGGCGGTCGCCGCCCGCCCGCGGACCTCACCAGTGCAGCGGGCCGATCGTCGAAAAGTAGCTAAGGCCGCCGAAGAGCACCATGAGGCAGCCGACGAACATGATCCTCATGCGTCCACCGAAGCGCGGGTCCGTGCCAGCACTCCGGAGCAACCCGGCGGCACGCCCCCAACGGCCATGCCCAACGTCCCGGTAGGGGTCACGTGCGACGAGGACCCGCTGTTCGATGTCACAGTTTTGCCCATGACTGCGATAAGGAACCTCAGGACCCAACATCCACCTGCGCGGCGCGCCGTTCTCAATCGGCGCCCAGTAGGCGCTTCAGTTCGTCGAGCGTGAGCCCCGGATAACCCGCGGAGGCCGACCAGGGCCGAGGTCATGCTGCGGCGGATGCGGGGCCCGGGCGCGCGCCGAGTTCGACGCACAGGGGAGGGGTCGGGGGGAACTCGACACAGTTGGGCCAGCTGCCGGGCGCCCCCGAGAGTCTGAGCGCCCGGCGGTTCCGTCAGGCGGTGGCGCGCATGGCCTCGGAGTAGGTGCTGAAGGACGTTCCCCGTGAGCTTGTGCTGAGTTAGCTGGACGGAGACGGCCTGCTCGTCCTTACAACTATTTGGGTTGGCAGCAAGTGTGTTGGCGAACTTTCCCGTTGCTTGTGGCAGCGGGTCGGGGGAACAAGCTGAGATGACTTTGTTCGAGTGCCTAGAGTGCGGCAGAGAGCTCACGGGGCGTTGAGTCTGCTTCCCGAGGTTCCGGAGGCACCTCCCCGGAACCCGTCTGCTGAGGCTGCTGTGGGAGACCGGCGGGCGCCTGCGACGATGCCCAGGGGCTGTTACGCGGTCGAAACAGAACCGTGGGGGCCGCCGTTCGTGCCGGCTGAGACGGACAGGCCGGCATACCGACGTGGGCCTTGGATGGATGACGATCGCGGGTCGCTCACATCGGCGGGCCCACGGGGCAACTTTGTCCTGCACCCGGATGATGGCCTTGGCCTCGTCCTGTGTCCCCGGGAAGAGGGTTGCTGCGGGCCAAGCCCGCATGGCGGGATGAATCAGGCATGTGTCTGCGGTGCCCTGGTCGCGACGCTCGCTGCTGAGTGCTGGGGGCCATACGAGCTTCACCTGGCAGCGGACAGGGTCCGTGAGGTTCCACGCGGCCAAGACCACGTGCACTGCTGTGTCGACACCCTGTCCAAGAACGATGGCCGCGGCGACGTCGCCGAAAAAGACCGCCGCGCCCCGGCGCCGGAAGTCCGTTTGATCCGCTCCCGCCGCACCGGCGGCGGACTGACCACTCAGTGAACGAGGGATCTGCCTCATTGTTCAGCCAGGTCGCTGTTCCGCTCGACGGCATCCATGAACTGATCGTGTACTTACAGCTCACGCCCCCTACCTGGACTCGTCAGGACGATCGTCTTCGCCTCGCCAAGGGTTTTGGGACCCGCCCCAAGCAACTCGCGCGTGATCACCACCGCATCGAGCACCTCGACTCGGCGCTCGGTCAGTAGCTGCTGCGCAGCAGCCATCCCGTCGTCATCGGTCAGCAGCGGCCGACACTCGTTGGCGAGCGCCTCAGGCCGAGCCGTTCTCTCCGGATGCAGCCCACTGATCGCCATACTGTCGCCCCTCCACGATGCTCAAACTCGTCTTCGATCATCCCCGAAGCCAGCAACAACTTGCGATTGGATTGCCACTGAGTAGCAGGCGCCGCGAAGGTCGAGTGCACGAAGCAAGGGCGCCCGAAGTCGTGCACATCACCGCCCGCACAGAGTTTCGATGACGTCGAGGTCACCGGGCAGGGGCGTGACGCCCGCGGTGTTCAGGGCGGCGTGCAGTTCCAGTCGGCGGCGGTCGGCCGGGTCGAGTGGAGCGGACAGGCGGCTCGCCGGGTCTGGGGCGGGCAGGAGGTAGTCACCGGCTTCCATGGCACTGCAGATTGTTGACGAGCGCTCCGACTCAATGTCGAGCGCGGCCGGGAACCGGTACGGGTCGAGGTCCTGCAGCGCCGCGGTGCCCGTGGTGAATGTCTGAAACCCAGTCACGAGTGCCTCCTTGGTCGTCCTAACCACTGGGGAAGACGACTGAAAGGAGCCTGGCGACGGGTGCGGAGTGCTGCGTACTCCACTCGAATGTCCCCTACAGCATCTGGTCACTAGACAGATGAGCCAACTGCGCGAGGCCGCGACCGGGGCAGCCGAGGCGGCATGATGAGAGCGGGCCCCCCGGACGCACGGTGTGCGGTGACCTACGGTCAGCTGCATAACGGATTCACCTCAGGAAGAAGCGCAAGCCCCGCTCCTGTCCGGCGCCATCGCACACCTCGACGAGCCCTTCCCGATGGAGATCGACCCCGGTTCCCTGATCCGCAGATAACGCCACTCGTTCGCAGGAGGCCCCCGTTCCCGGATCCGATCCGGGAACGGGGGCCTTATGCGTTTCAGCCCGGTCCAGAGGATGGGCCTCCCTGCTTCCTGCCGGCCGGAGGGAGGCTAGGGCCGGACAGGCGGTGAGCTCAGGACGAGCCTGGCTACTTCTTCTTGTCGTCGAGGCGGTGGGACATCTCCCACTTGGCGTTCTTGAGGACGGCCTCGTAGTAGTAGTTCGGGCGGGTATTCGTGGCGCTCGGCAGACGGGTGTCCTTGCGGAGGATCTCGCTGTACCCCTTGAAGACCGCCATGGACATGTGCAGGCAGTTGTTGGTAGAGAGGTTGTACCCCCTGTTCTTCACCGCGGTGTACCAGGACTGAGCCCGCCTCACGTCACCGTCCCGCGTGTTCACGCAGCGGTAGCGGGTGTAGTACTGCTCCTTCTTGTCCTTGACGTCGGTGAAGTGCGCCCGGGCCTTCTCCCACGTGCCGCCCTTGATCCAGCCCGCCCTCGGCGAGTCGACGAAGCTGCCGAACGAGCCGTAGATCCAGTGGTTCGCTTCTCCACGCACCTTGATGGCGAAGGCCGCGTGTCCCGCACCATAGGCCCCATTGGGAGCCTCGAACATGCACACCCGTCCCAGCGGGGCGGCCTGCGCCTCGACCGGAGCGGTCGCCATGCCCGCGGCGAGAAGCGCGAGTGAGCCCACCACCGGGGTGGCCGCCCGGGCCAGCTGCTGTCCGAACTTCATGTTGGTTTCCTCCTCATGAGAGATCGAGCCCGCCTCCTCGAAGCGCCCGGATGGACGGCCGAGCGGCTCGACTGCCTGCACTTTTGCCGGGGGCTTGATGACCCGCCACACTTCTGGCGGCCGGTCATCAACCGGTCATCAAGCCGGATCGAGGAGGGACCGATTGGTCAGCAAGCAGGGCCGGCAGGAAGCCCGGATTGACCCCGCAGAGGGCCCTTTGGCGGTGTTCGCCATCGAGCTCCGCCAGTTACGCAAGGAGTGCGGATCTCCGGCCTACCGGGAACTGGCAACCTGGTCGGCGAAGGTGGGGAGCGCCTACTCGGACACCACCTTCTCGATTGCCGCCCGGGGGCAGACCCAGCCCTCCCTTCCGGTGGTCCTCGCCTATGTGCAGGCGTGTCTCACCTATGCCAAGGCCGACGAACAGCGGATCACCCGAGAGCTCGCGGCATGGACCAGCCGCTGGGAAGCCCTGGAGGAGGCGCTCGCCCCGGCGCCCCCCGCCGGGTGCGATGAGACGGGTGATCGCCCTCAGCTGCCACAGGCCGGCCTACCACCCGGAGAAGCCGACGTCTCTGGCGGCCAGCCGGTGCGCAGGCCCGTCGCTCATCACGTCCGGGGCCGCAGGGGGGTGATGGCGATCCTCGGCGGAGTCGCGGTTCTCGCTGGACTCGGGTTCGGGGTGCGGTACATCGGCGCCCCCGGGTCGGCCACAGCCGAGTCCGGGCCTCAGGCCGGGCCGTCCGAGGAGGCGTCACTTCCGGCCGCAGCGCCCCCGGCAGCTCCTTCTCCCACCCCCGGCATCGGAGACAACAGCCGGTGTGCTCGCCTGCGGTACGTCAGCGGACTGGCGTGGAGCCCGTGCACGCAGGTCGACACCAAGAAGCTCGATTTCGCAGTGTGGCTGTCCAACCCGGGGAAGAAGCCGGTCATCGTCAAGATCAAAATGGCCTACGTCCAGGCCGGAACGGCATATGCCTGCCCGGGACGGTGGGGGACCGGAGTGCAGGTCGAGATTGCGCCCGGCGCGACAATGACTAGCCCTGAGAAGGTGTGCGCGGCGGACAAGCTGCCGGCCACTGCCTTCCAGGCCAAGGCATGGGTCATCGCACCGGACGAGGCTTCGTGGGGGTACCGCGAGATGTCCCAGACTGTGCATGTCCAGGCGGACGGTGTCACGGCCGTATGGGCGGACGAGGCGTGAGGGCGCTCTAGTTGCCCGCGCCTGGCGGCGCTGTCGCTCGGATCGACGAGCTGTTGGCCCCAGTGCCGCCAGTCCCCCACTTGGGTTCTATCGGCCGGGGCCGCCCCTTCATTGGTGTGACTGCCTCGGGGTGTCCGAGCCCGTACCGGGGCTGGCCCTCAAAGGAGCAGTCCCCGCCCCGGGGCGGGCCGAAGCAAAGCCCCTCAAGCGACACAGCGGCTGCAGGTGCCGTCTTTCGGGCCGCAGGCGGCCCTGCGGGTGGATTGCAATCCAGTCCGCGCGAGCCCGGACCGCTCCTGGCCTTCTCGCTGTCGCTCGCGCACCGGGACTTCAGCACCCGAAGCCGCTGTGTTCTGCTTCCCTCACACTCCGCATCCGCGGGGGGCTTTCCGGGAGGCTGTCATGACGAAGCGGAGCTTGCCCAGGCCCTTGATGTTTCGGAGCGCCCTTGCGGGAGATCACAGGCATGATGCGCCGGCGGCGCAGCTCGCGCCGCACGGCTCGGGAATCGTACGCCTTGTCGCCCAGCGGATTCAGGTCGCCGTCGTGAACGGCCCTGGCTCTGTCGACGAGAACGCGGGATTTGACAGCGCTTGTCCGGCCCGTGGCTTTGTCCACGAGATTGGGTTCTGGCACAACTTCTGTGGTGGATCGTTCTCAGGCGGGGGACTTGCTTGTGGGTTCCGCAGTGTCGTGGACCAGCTCCGCGAGCTGGAGCAGAAACCCGTACGTAGCCATTCGGCCGTGGATGCGGAGGAAGTAGGACCGGCTGGAGCACTTGAAGATCTCTCGTCGGTTCACCTTCCAGAGCTTGTGCTCGTACGTGCTCGCCGCCTCTAGCAGGGCCGATTCGGCTTCCTCCGCACTGCCGTCGAATTCCGCGAGCGTACGCGCGTTTCGGTCCATCTCGCTGACACCGTCGACGGGTATGGCAAGCACAGTCCATCGGGACACACTGAGATCCGTTCTCCCCTGCACCGCCAGCCGCGGCGCGCACCGCGCAAGTGTGGCAGACGCACCCTCACCCCCAACCGCACCACAGAAGTTGTGCCAGAACCCGAGATTGAGCAGCAGTTGTTCAGCACTTCCGACAGCACCCCGAGCCATCGCAGTTCGATTTTCAGGTCCTGGGGTGGGCACGCAACTAGCTTGAAAGACGCGCGGGATCGTGGCGTGGGTGGCGGCGTGGTTGCGGGATCGGACGGGTGGGTAGCGGGGGGCAAAGGGGGTGCGAAGTGGCGCAGAAGGTAGGCGGGTACGTCGCGGTCGGGGGTTCGGTGGCCGCGGTCGTCGGGGCGAGCGTGCTGCTGTGGAACTGGGCGGACGGGAGGCCGTGGACGGCCTGGCCGCTCGTCCTGCTAGGGGCGGGCCTGGTGGCGGCGCTGGTCGGGCTCAGGCTCCGGCCGGGTCTGGACCGGTGGGCCGACGCGCTGGCCGCCGGCGGGCTGACGGTACTGGTGCTGGCCGGGATCGCGACCACGGGCGGCACGGTGGAGCAGGTCCAGCTCCGGGGGCGGACGACGGAACCGGTGACGATCGAGCTCAGCGGTTGCCGGGTGACCGGCCAACGCTGGGACGAGGGCGCGGGGCCGCAGGACGAGGTCGAGTGCCGGTACGTCTGGTCGGTCGCCGGACGCACCTTCGACGAGGTACGCCCGGCGGACAAGATGCACCCGGACGGGCACCGGATCCGGCTGTGGGCGTCGCCGGAGGGCGGGGAGCTGGACGAGCACTCGTGGCGGACGGTCGCGGCGATGGGGCTGTCCGCGGCGGTGATGGACGGGCTGGCGCTCCTGGCCGCCGTGGGGGCGTGGCGCCGGGTGTCGAGGCGGCGGGCCGAGCGAACGGGCGTGGCGGCCGAGCCGGTGCTCACCGCAGGCCGGGCGGGCACTGGCCGCGATCACTGAGGCGCGAGGCCAGTTCGAGGCCGCGAGGCATGGCGGTCAGGGTGAAACAGCCCATCGCCGCAGCTCAATTGCAGATCGGCCGTCCCCATACGGCTGTTGATTGTGGCGGGGTCCAGCTTGCCGGTGCTCAAACTCCTGGACAAAGCCAGGCCCGGGCAGTCCCTCCGGGCTGCGGTGCGCATCGTCGTCCGCCGCACCACCACGGACATGTCGAACAGTCATCGGGCTCGCTGAGGGCAGCCTGGACACCACTGGAGGGGGACGCCTCATGCAGGACATCGAGGTATCGATGCAGTACATGGATGAGAAAGACATCAGCCCGGTGCAGAGCGACGACCTGTACCACTTCACCAGCCGGGGGGACCGGCAGCCGCCGTCCTGGGTGGCCGCGGACATTCGGGCCATGACCGCCGAGCAGCGCCTGCAGTCGATCCTCACCACCGGGCTCATCCGCACGTTCCGGCCCTATAGCAAGCAGGTGCGGCCCGAGCAGAAGCGGTGCGTGTGCTTCACCGAGGCCCCCATCAGTCACCTCGCGTGGCTGATGGAGAAGCGCCGCTACGAGCCCTACGCCATCGTCATGAGCCGCGGGCAGATCCTCGGCGCCGGCGGCGGGCAGGTCGCCTACATCAACTGCGAGATGACGCTGAAGGCCTTCGACAGGGCAGGTCTGGGGCACTGGGTGGTTCCCACCGGCGGACAGCCCGACTGGACTCACGAGCGGGAGTGGCGCATGCCGTGGCAGCACGAGCAGATGCCCATCCCGCGACTGAAGGCCATCCTTGTGCCCGACGCGTCGTGGCGGCCGGTCCCGGCGGGTGAGCCTCTGCCCGAGCTGTGGGTGAAGACGCCCATCCGGGTGTGGAACCCGAAGAAGAAGCTGTGCACCGAGTACGCCCCGGGCAAGCTGGCGTAAGCCTGCCGGTCCGGACGGCCCACCGCCAGCCCGCGCACCGAGGAGAACTGAGATGGCCACCGCCGCTACGTCCGCCGCGCCTATCGAGTCCCCGCCACCCGGCCCACGGGGCACCGCGGCCTCGGCCAACGCCCGGAGGTGACCATCATCCGCTGCTGCACTGTCTTGCAACCCTCGCGCACCAGACCAAGAAGGCATGTCAGGCCATTCTGGGCGCACGCTGACCGCCCGAGCGAGGAGGCCGGCGAGCCGTCCTCGCGTCATCCCCGCGTCCTGGTCGCGTGCGGGGTCTCCAACGAGCGAAGCCGTCTGCGTACGCTGCCCATGTGAGTCCGAGGTCGGCCAGGACCTGGAGTTTGTCGGCGGTCAGCTTGGCGCGCCTGCTCTTGCTGTTGGACAGGAACACTCCGAGCTTGACTTCGGTGCCGTCGTCGAGCCGTTCTACGTGGGCTCTGGGGACGGTGAGGGAGCCGGTGCGGGTCTTGTACTGGGCCAGGGCCGCAATGCCCCTCTCGAAGGCGCTCACTGGTGCCGTGGACGGCTCTGCGGGCTCCTCTGCCCCGGCAGGCTCCTCGAGTGCCTGGACGTGTGGGACGACGCCGACGGCTTCCAGGCGTTCGCGCTGTCCGTCGGCCAGGGCCGCCCAGACCTCGGGCTGGCGCTGTCGGGTGAGCCACTTGCCGATGTCCATGCCGTGGACGGTGACGCCGGGTTCGATGTAGGCGAGGATGGTTTCTTCGGCGAGCATTTCCCGTACGACGGCGTAGTGCCGCTGCCACTCGGGGGGCCACGCGGGGTTCCAGTCCTCGTCCACGGCCTCGAGCGCGGCCTTCCACTCGGGGTGCCCGTCGAGTGCGCCGGGGCGGCGGAGGTTGGAGAGCCACTGCCCGATCGGCTTGTCGAGCGCGGCCGCCGACCGGGGTGCGCACAGCGTCCAGTGCTCCTGGTAGTACACGCGTGCCGCCGCCAGGTTCTCCTGGAACCGTGCGTCGGCCGCCGACCAGGCCATGTCCAGCTTCTCCAGCCGCGCCGCGCGCCGGCCGTTCATCTGCCCGGCTGCGTACGCGCGCCGCTGCTCTGCGACCCACTGCCCGAGCGGGAACGCGCCCTCCTTGTGCTCGTACGGCACCCGGGCGTGGCCCTCACGCTCGACGAAGTCCTTGAGCTTTGCCCAGCCGCGGGCCCAGTCCTGCTTCTCCGTGTCGATGACGTTGAAGGACACCCAGTCGGCGACCATCACCGGGTCCCTGGGGGCGGCGAAGCGGAGTAGGAGGCGGGATTCGTCTTCGCCTTCTGCGGGCGGCGGGCCGATGTATGTGGACGGCTGTGCGACGTCTTTCTGGGGCTCTTGCGGGATCGCCAACAGCTCGATGGCCTCTTCATCGTGAGCCCGCAGGCCCTTTATCTAGGGGTAGCCAGACTGTGAGGGATGTTTGTTTGGGTTGTCACCTGCGGGAATGGTTGCGTGACGATCCCGGGGTGAGGGCGGGGGAGTGGTGGTTACGTTCGGCACGTGGAACGGATCTACGTGGGTGAGCGGGCTGTCTCTCCGGCGACGGGCGTGAGCCGGTGGGTGGTGGTCGATTCCCGGACCTACGGTCTGCAGACCGAGGCAGTGGCCTATCTCGCTTCGCTGCGGGCCCAGGACTGCTCACCGAATACCGAGCGGGTCTACGCCGGCAGAGTCGCTCTCTACCTGAACTACTGCCTGATGCGGCGGCTGGACTGGAAGGCGCCGGGTTTCCTTGGGCTTGCCGGGCTGCAGCACTGGCTCGTCGAGGCGCCCTTGCCGTCCCGCAGCAGCAGGGCCCAGCCGGGGCCGGCCCGGTTCCGATCTCGGGCGACGGCGAACGCGGTGATGACAGCGGTGGCGGAGTTCCTACGCTTCGGTGCTACGCATGGCTGGGTGCCGGCCTCCACGACCACCCTGCTGTCGGAGCCGAAGCTGCTGCGCTTCACTCCACCCGGCTACGACGCAGGCGAGTCCGGCCAGAGGCGCGAGGTATAGGCGGCCTCGTTCCGCTTCAGGATCGCTGAGCCGGGCTACGAGGACCTCAGCGACGAACAGATCCGCCACATGATCGCCACCGCCCCGAGAGCGCGGGACCGCTTCCTGGTGGCGCTGCTGGCCTGTACCGGTCTGCGGATCGGCGAGGCGCTCGGTCTGCACCGTGGCGACATGCACCTGCTGACCTCTTCACGCGCGGTGGGCTGCGGGATCGAGGGCCCGCACGTGCATGTCCGCCGCCGCACCGACAACCCCAACCGGGCTCTGGCGAAGTCCCGCTTCTCCCGCATGGTGCCGGTCACCGCCGAGCTGGTCGCGCTGTACACGGACTACCAGTACGAGCGGGACCGGGTGGCCCAGGCCGCGGAGTCGGAGATGGTCTTCGTGAACCTGTTCCGCCCGCCGCTGGGCGGTGCCATGTCGTACCCGAACACCAAGGAGACGTTCGACCGCCTGGCCCGTACCGCGGGGCATGCGTGCCGCCCGCACATGCTGCGTCACTCGGCAGCGACGCGCTGGCTGCGCGACGGAGTGGACCGGGATGTGGTGCAGCGGCTGCTGGGCCACGCCTCACCTCTGTCGATGGAGCGCTACCGCCATGTCGACGACGCGGAGGCGCGCGCTGCCGTCGAGCACATCGACTCTCTCAAGGAACGCCCGTGAGCCTCCCCTCCGTGACCGCACTGGTACCCGCACCGCGCACTGCTGTCCCGCCGGACTCCGGCCAAGAGGGGTGGGGGCCGTGGCTGACGGCCCGCCTGGACTCTGCCTGGCGGCCCACCGAGTGGCAGCCGGACTGCTGGCTGTTCACCGGCAGCGTCCATGAGCCCCGCAGCTCGGTGTCGCTGTGCCGCACGGAGGTGTGCGACACGGTGGTCTCCCCGGCAGGGATCTTCTGCCCCTTCTGTAGGGAGCAACAGAAGACATCGCCCCAGCCGGCCGAGGAGTTCGCCCGCACGTTCGTGCCCGAACGCAACCGGGTGACCTTCGGCGGGGTGCCGGACCAGTGCGGCTTCAGCAAGGACGGGCAGCGCTGTGTCCGCCCACGCCACTGCAAGCAGTTGTGCCTCACGCACTACACCCAGTGGAAGACCCACACCAATCGCAAGCACCCCGGCCGGTGGGAAGACACCACAGCCCCCTACACCGACACCCCCGCATGCCCGGCGCCCGCCTGTCCACTGCAGGGTCTGTACGGCCGGGGCCTGTGCCGCCACCACGCGCAGCGCTTCCGCGAACACCGCCGCTCCCAGCCCGACGCCCCGGTAGCCCCATGGGCGGCGCAGCAGCCCCCGTACCTCGCCCCGCACCAGTTCAGCCTCCTTCCTCTGCCCGAACCGCTGCGCCTTGAGGTCCTCTACGGCCTGCAGCAGGCAGAACCCTGGCTACGGATCTTCGAGCCCGCTCAGGTCCGCCGCATGGTCCGCGACCTCGTCGGCACCGCCACACGCGTCAGCGCCGTCACCGACGAGCAGATGTGCCCGCGCTCCACCGTCGCCGTCCTCAGGCTTCTCACCCGCGTCCGCACCGCGGTCCACGCCGCCCATGCGGAGTACACCGGAACAGCACCGGCCAAGGACGACATCCTGGACCTGCGGGCACTGGGCCAGCGGTCCCGCACACCGGCGGGCATCAGAACCCCCAAGTCCGTCGACCTGCGCACGATCCGGCAACGCTGGCTGCGCGATCTGCTGCGGACTTGGACGGTCCAGCAGCGCCCCGGAGCGGAGGAGTTCGGCCGCACGCTGCGCGGGGTGGAGCTCGCTTCCCGGGCGCTCGCGCCTCGCCCGGGCACCGACGACCCCGCACGGCTGCGCTACGACGACGTCACCGCGGTGGTCGAGGCGTTCCGCACCGCGCTCAAACTGGACGGCGAGCCCGCCGGCTGGAACTACCGGATGTCCATCGCGAGCCACTTCTTCGCCCTGATCGACTACAGCCGGCGCTCCGGGACCACCGAAAACCTCTCAGCCGCCTTTGTCCGCGACCCCGCCACCCACCGCATCGCACAAGAGGAAGCCAACGAGGACGAGATCGGCAAAGCCATCCCCGAGCCGGTGATCCGCCAGCTCGACGCCCACCTCGACCTCCTCGGGCAGGGCAAGGCCCGAGGCCAGCGCACCCTCGCCCCCGCAGACCTGCAACTGATGTACCGCACTCTCTACATCCTGCTCAGGGACACCGGGCGACGCCCCCTTGAAGTCCTCTCCCTGCCCCTGGACTGCCTGGAGACCCGCAACGATCAGATCTCCCTGATCTGGAACAACCACAAGACCCGCCGGTACCGCCGACGCCTGCCCATCACCGCATCCACCGCCGAAGCCATCCGCACCTGGAGAGCCCGACGCGACCAGCTCCAGCCCACCCTCCCGGCAGCCGGTGCAGACTTCCTCTTCCCCGCCCTGACCCACCTCGCCACCCGCCCCTACCTGCACACCAGCTACCTCGGCGAAACCCTGCGCCACTGGGTCGATTCCATCCCCTACCTCCACGACGAGGGCGCCGACCAGCACGGCAACCCACTGCCCTTCGACCGTGCCCTCATTTACGCCTACGCCTTCCGCCACTCCTACGCACAACGCCACGCAGACGCCGGAACCCGCCTCGACGTCCTGCGCGAACTGATGGACCACAAGTCCGTCAGCACCACCCAGCGCTACTACACCGTCTCCCTCAAACGAAAACGCGACGCCGTCACCAAACTCTCCGCACACGTCGTCGACAACCACGGCCGACCCAGCCCCTGCTCCGAGTCCGCATACGAACTGCGCTCGATCGCCGTCCCCTACGGCGGCTGCACCGAACCCAGCAACGTCAAAGCCGGCGGCAGCTCCTGCCCCATCCGCTTCCAATGCGCAGGCTGCGGCTACTACCGCCCCGACCCCTCCTACCTCACAGCGATCGAACAGCACATCAACGAACTACGCGCCGACCGCGAAACAGCCCAGGCCATGGACGCCGCCGAATTCGTCACCACCGCCCTCACCGCCCAGATCAGCGCCTACGAGCAGGTCACCGACCGCATGCGCCGCCAACTCGCAGCCCTCCCCGACGCCGAACGCCAGGAGATCGAAGAAGCCAGCGCCATCCTGCGCAAAGCCCGCGCCGGCACCCACACCCTCCTGCCCCTCACCGTGATCACGAGGACGAACCCGGCATGAACCCCCACGGCAACGCGCACACCCTCGTCCAGGCTCGCCGCCGCGACAGCCTCGACAAACGCCAGCGCGCCCTCACCGCCCTCACCACTCTGGAACAACAGGGCAAAAAGATCACGCACACCGCGGTCGCCCGCACCGCCGGCGTCTCCACCTGGCTCACCTACACCGAAGGCATCCGCGAACACATCGAAGCCGCCCAGCAACGCCAGCAACCCTCAGGCTCCAGACTCGTAGACACTCGAACCCCTAACACGACGCTGCGTACGGAACTCGAGCTGGCCAGGCAGGAGGTCCGAAACCTTCGGGAAGAGAAGGAGCGGATGCGGAAAGCCATCCGGCAGCAGCTCGGGCAGCAACTCGACGCCTTCGGCACCAAGGACCTGACCGAACGCATAGACCAGCTCACCCGAGAAAATCAGCGACTCCAAGACACGCTTCGACAGGCAACTGAAGACAACCACGCCCTTCACCGTCAGGTGACGAGCCTCGAGGCAGACCTGGGCGCGGCACGCACCAGCCTCCGACGCATGATCCGAGAAGAGAACAGGAGCCTTGAGAAGATCGTGTAACTCACGCCGTGCCCGGTCCGCGCCGTCTCGATATCTCAAGGTTCCTGCAGGTCGAACTGCTCCAGCCACTTGATGTTTCCCGCGCCGGCAACGGCGCCGCCCGCAGGTACGGCCTCCCGGCGGCTGCACGAGGTGGCCAGCCTTGGCCCGCCGCTACGGCTTCGACGTCGCCCGCCCGGTGCAGGGGGAGGGTGGAGGTTCTGGAGACGGGCGTACTCCAGCGACTGGTCCTCGCCGCCGTCGACCTGTACATCGTCCCCGACATCTACGTGAATTGGCCGCTCCTACGTTCGGGTGCAGCGGATGGGCGACACGGCCGCGGCCGGGGAGGGGCGCGGTCAGTCGGTTGTGTGTCGGCCGGGGCTGCCGCGCCCGACCACCTTCAGCGCGGCGGCGACCACGGTGCATACCGCACGACCCGCACTGCCGTCCCCGTACGCCGGGCGGGGCACAGCCTGCAGCCGAACGCCGCTGGCCCGGCGACCGATCCGCCACGCCTCCGCTGGCACGTCCTTCTCCTCGGCAGGCAGCTTGGCATCCTCCTGCCCCAAGACGGCAACGCCTGCGCCAGAACGTCTTCCCCGCCTCCGCGCAGGCCCGCCAGGAGCCGCCGCCCGGCTGCGTTCAGCAGCACCTCGGCGTCATCCCGCGCGCCCTGCCGCCGTGCCTAGGGGGTACATGCCCGGGCCCCTGCGGAGCGGTCCACATGGGTGTGCGTCAAGACCAGCGGAACCCACTGAACCGATAGCGGTGAGGTCTGCCGTGCGTAGATCTGTACAGGCTCTGTGGGGTCTCCCTCGGCTCGACGCGGATCCTTCCTGAACGCATCAATCTTCCACCCCTGAGAGCCACGTGACCTGGGGAAACAGTGTGAGGGGCGGGCTGGTAGGGGGAGTTGGGAAAAATTCTTGCCATCCGGCATCCGGTTCCGACCCCCCTGTGGCGTGTAAGGGATGAGGGCCTTGTGTCCATCAACGAGTTCGTCACTACTGGAAGGCCTGGTCGATGACTTGGTCGTACTGGGTGGGAGCGGGCGGGGTGTCACTTCCCGTGCTGGTCCTGCTGTTCTTCGCGATTCGCCGCGCCAAGGGTGTCGTGGAGATGCTTGTGAAGGCGTACATCGAGACCCGGGCGGAGCGCGAGCAGCGCGCCACCATGGTCGCGATGGCGCAGTCCCTGCCCGACGGCGGCGCCGCGGCCCGCTTCGAGCAGGGACGGCCGGCGTGGCTGTTCCGCAAGGACGCAGCCGAGCCGGTAGGCCACCGGGCCATTGGCACGCGGGAGGCCGCGTGAGCGAGGCCGCCCCGGGAGCGGACTTCGAGTCCTTCGTCCTCGAGACCATCGAGGCGTTCTCCCGACTGGCCCGGGCCCAGGCAGGCGACTTGCACAGCGCCCAGGACGCTGTGCAGGACGTCTACCTGAACATGTACCGGCGGTGGGATTTCCTTACCGCCGGGCAGGGGTCCCTGACCGCCTACGGCCGCACTGCGGTGAAGCGAGCGGTCATCGACCAGTTCCGCCGAAACAAGCGGATGGTCATGGTTCCCGTTCATGAACTGCCCGAAAAGGAATCAGGCATCGGAGTTCCCGAAGCCGCCTACGAAATGATTAAGGAAGGCATCGGCGAACTCGTCGAAAGCCTCCCTGAACGGCAGCGCGAGGTCATCACCCTGTGCATTCTGCAGGACCTCAGCCCTGACGTGGTTGCACAGCACCTCCAGATTAAGGAGGAGTCGGTGAAACGCTACATCAAAGCCGCCGCCAACAACCTGAAGAAGTCCATCAACGAACATAGCGAGGAGGTAACCGTATGACGCACCTGTCCGCTTGGACGCACCACCCCGAGGAGCGGGGAGCCATCCGGCTCCTCGCCCTGTGGCTGCTGCTCGAGGGATCTGAGCAGGCAGTTTCTAAGGGTTCTCGGATCGGCGAGAACCCTGTTCAGGCGGAGGGGGGCCAGCCTTCGGGCTGGCCCCCGGCCCCCGCCCCCTGCCCGGAAAGCTCTGGGATCGGAAATCATCGACTCGGTGTGCGCCGTGAACTGCACTCTCTCCTGAAAAAGGAGATCGATGACTCCGCAACACCACCGGAAACACGTCGCGTAGCAGAGATCCTTGAGTTCCTGGACAGGGATGATGAAGCGCGAAGGTGGTGGAAAAAGGCAGCTCTCAAGGGTGATCAGGATGCATTGGATTACCTTCATGTTCTCGATGTCGAGAACGAAGAAAATCTATCGGCGTGCTCGCTAGGGGGAGAGCAAGCTGATGAATCATTCCGTTCATTCGTGAGTGCATTCGCGTGCCCACCTCTTCTCATTGCGGACAGGCTTGATTCCGCCTTGGGAGAAGCTGGCGTCCGAATGCCTGAGGGATCACAGAATCTGGTCCGTGAGATCGAGGACTTCCTGACCCACTTGGACCACACGACCGGCGGACCGCGGTGCTGACACGACAGCGCCTCACGCGCCCACACACAGGAGAGCATTTGTAGATCAGCTTCCATGAGGCCTTCACGCTGCAAGGCCAGACGACTCGTTGAGGTGGCGGGGGGGCCCCCCCGCCGCGGGGGGGGGCCCCCCCCCCGGGTTGCCCCCCCCCCCCCCCCCCAATTTTGGGCCACCCGCCCGGGGGTTTTGAGGGGCAAAAAGGG
>NZ_JBIWOU010000002.1:0-10424 GCF_044767915.1 Streptomyces sp. NPDC101191 | reverse complement strand
CCCCACCCCACAAAAAATTTTTTATTTTTTTTACTACTCTTACTTGTTGCAATCCCCGCTCAACCGCATAACGTTTTTTTGTGGGGGGGGCCCCCCCGGGGGGGGGGCCCCCCCCCGCCACTGCGTTTAGCCCAGCACGTCCGCAAAACGTTTTGCGCACCTGCCCCTTGGTTGATCGCAGGCCAATGCTGAGTGCCGGGCTGGACCCGGAGGGCATGGGACGAGGACGCGCTCTGTGGCTCCTGCGTCGGGATGAACTCGACGACTCACTTGCAAGGGCTTCGGGCCGCCCTCAGTCTCGCCATCTCCCTTCGCAGGTCCTGGCATATACCTGAAGACGCCGTACTTGAGTACCTGAGTGCGACACCCGCACAGACGCAGAGCAACCCGCACCGAGCCTGAGCACACTGACCCCGCCCCCATAGACGCGAATGCTTCGCGTGAGGGGCGGCTGGCCGACCGTCTCCCCCGAGGTTCGTTAGACGTCGTTTCTTTTGGCGTGATCGTTCGTTGATCCGTGCATGACGGATCTGGTTGAGCGGTTGGTGCCGGAGGAGTTGTGGGTGCTGTTCCGGCGGGTGGTGCCGCCGACCGTGGTGAAGCGTCCGCAGGGTGGGGGCCGGCGCCGGGCCGGTGACCGTGAGGCTCTGGCCGCGATCGTCTTCGTGGCGACGTCGGGCTGCACCTGGCGCCAGCTGCCGCCGGTGTTCGGACCGGCCTGGCCCACGGTCTACCGGCGCTTCGCTCAGTGGAGCCGGGAACGGGTCTGGGCCCGGTTGTATCGGGTCGTGCTCGACGAACTCGGTGCCCGGGGTGAGCTTGACTGGTCGCGGTGCGCGATCGACTCGGTCAGTGTCCGGGCTGCAAAAGGGGGCCTTTGACGGGACCGAATCCGACCGATCGCGGCAAGCTGGGATCGAAGATCCACCTGATCACGGACCGCAACGGACTGCCGCTGTCTCTGGGGATCTCCGGTGCGAACATGCATGACAGCCTGGGCCTGGAGCCGCTCGTGCGCGGGATCCCGCCCATCCGCTCCCGTCGCGGCCCGCGCCGCCGGCGCCCGGCGAAGCTGCACGCCGACAAGGGTTACGACTACGACCATCTGCGTCGGTGGCTTCGCAGCCGTGGCATCCGCCACCGCATCGCGCGCAAGGGCGTCGAGTCCTCACAGCGGCTCGGCCGTCACCGGTGGGTGGTTGAGAGAACCGTGTCCTGGTTGGCCGGCTGCCGGCGGCTCCACCGACGCTACGAGCGCAAGGCCGAACACTTCCTCGCCTTCGCGGGATAGCGGCACTCCGTATCTGCCTCCGGCGACTGACTGCCTGAATCCGGCGATGTGGGCGGGGTGGTGAGCCCGTCCCGTCATAGACCCGACGGGTGGATGGAAAGCCAGTCGGCATGCCGATCGCGCGTCCGATCCCGTTCCCCGGGCGTAGCGAGGAAGACATCGGCGCCGCCGTCGTAGGGGTGGTAGATGCGTCGCATCCGGGTGTCGGTGATGAGGACTCCCGCCACCTTGTCGTCAGCGATGTCACGGAGCAGCTCGTCGAGGCAGCCGTATCGCCAGGGCTGGCAGGTGGCGAAGAGGTGGCAGTAGGTACGGAACTCCGGGTCTGGATCGTCCTTCACCAGCAGGGTCTGCCAGTAGCCATCGTCTGGCCGGGATGGCGGAACCTCGGCTTCGGTCGCCCAGACCGGGGTGATCACATAGACGTCCTCACCGGCGAACAACTCATCGAGGACGGTGTTGTACCGCTCCAGGACGATGGCGTATTCGTTCTCGTCCTCTGCGTATCGCTTCGACTCCGGCAGGCTGTGGAAGCGCACCCAGCGATCCCGGTACGGGTCGCGGAGCTTGTACCCGACCGGAGGACAGTCGGGCCAGTGCTGCTGCCACAGCTCGGTCAAAGCCGTTTGTACGCCTCCAGACACTTGCCGCACCCGTCCTCTCGCCATCGGCTCCCGTCGACGACCATGATGCCCGGCGCCCACCCACCAACAGAAACGACGTCTTAGTCGACTTACGGAGCTCGCCAGGGGGTGGTGCAGATGGCGGGGGTTGCTTGCTAGTCGGCTTTGAGGTCTCCGGTGGGGGTGATCTCGATGGTGAGTTTGAGCTTGTTGCCGTGCGTCCAGTCCAGGGCGCGGTCGTACTGGAGGCGTCCGACGACGATGCCGGGGGCGATACCGGCTTGACGGGCGAAGGACTCGATTTTGGTGAAGGGCGTGGGTCGCTGGGCGAGGCGCCGGTAGGCGGCGGCGTGTTCCGGTGGGATGAGGGTGTCGGCGGCGAAGGCATCAGCCTCGGCTTCGCTGCGGTCTCCTTCGGGGGTTGTGTCGCTGTCGCGGCGGGTGTCGTCGATGAAGGTGAGGCGCTTGCCGTGCAGGAGGACATGACCGAGCTCGTGGAAGAGGGTGAACCAGAAGTGGTCGTCCTTCTTGAATCGATCGCTGAGCGCTACGCCGACTTTTTCCGGGGTGAGCCACCGGGTGACGCCGGAGACGCGGCTGTTGGGGGGCGCGGGAACGAGGACCACGGCGACGCCGGCCTGGGCGCACAGGCGCGTGATCTCGGCACGCCAGACTACGGGTTCTTCGATTGTCAGAGCACGCAGCCGGGGGAGGAGGTCCAGTAGGGCCGTGCGGTCGAACGGCGCGCAGATCAGTTCGCGGGCTTCGATCTCGGCCTGACGCAGCCAGACGGCGGTGGCGTAGTCGTCGGGCCTGAGAACGGTGGAGCGCCGGAACGCGGTCCGGTAGCCGCGCCATACGCTCTCCGCGACCTCGGGGTCGGCGACGCCGAAGAACGTCAGCAGGCGTTCGAGGTTGTCTACGGTGCATTCCTTGGTCGGCAGGATGCCCCGCTTGACGAGTTCCGTCAGGGAGAAGCGCTTGAGCCAGTCGAGCTGGCTGCTGAGGGCTTCGCGGCTCTCGGCGCGGCTGACGTGGGTGCGCCAGGCGGCTTCCATCTGGTTCCAGAGGGAGGCTGGGATGCCGACGGCGCGTTCCAGGAGCAGTGCGGTCTCCGGAGTGAGGACGGCGCTGCCTTGGACGATCTGGTTGATGTGCTTGGTGGACAATCCGGTGCGGCGGGCGAGATCGGCCTGGGGGATGCCCAGTGTTTCGAGTTGTTCTTTGAGAGTGTCGCCTGGGGGTAGGACGTCGTCCGGGCGGTATGGCTGGTGTGTGGCGGCGGGCGGGGTCACGTGAGTGCCTCTCGGTCGGCGAGGCTGCGGGGCGGGCCTGAGGGCGGGGTCAGGGGCAGTGGATCGCGGTGACGATCACTGCGCGTACGGCGTGCTCGTCGAGGGTGCCGTCATCGAGGGTGGCAGGTGGGTCGTCGCGCGGGCGGACGACGAGGTCTCCATGAGTGCCGAGCGACACGAGTCGAGTGAAGCAGTCACCGTTGGCGGCGGGTCGCAGCCGCGCTGCCGCGATATGCCGCAGGTCAGCCAGCTGGTAGGCGGCTGACATCTGGCCGAGGCGTCGGAGCAGCGTGGTCGAGCCTTCATGGCCGAATCGATCTCTCCGGGCAGGGCCGCTGTTGCAGACACGGGCGAGCTCGGCGTCCTCAAAGACGATCTCCACCAACGACCTCAGAATCCTCTTCCGTATACCTACTGCTTCCATGCTATCCTCCGGATCAAGGTTGACAAGTTTCATGAACCTAGTAGGTACATGAAACTGGCCCCCGCTAGAGGTCGCAAGCACTCATCGAAGGGAAAGCCGATGGCAGGGAAGAGCAGTGCATCCAGTAGCAAGCGTGGCCGCAGTGCGATCACGGGCCGGTTCGTGAAGCAGTCGGCGGTCCGTCGCAGCCCGTCGACGACCGTCAACGAGTCGGCCTCGAAGAAGCCCAAGAAGAAGTAGCTCTCGTCCAGGACCCAATGCCAGGACAGCGCCCCGCCAGACGCCCCGGCACCCACCCGTCCGAACACGCGCTCCCCACTTCAGGAGGACCCCATGTCCCAGGACAGCCATGGCCCCAAGCCCGTCACGATCATCGTCAACGCCCGCCCCCACACCTGGGAGGCGAAGGAGATCACCTACGAGCAGGTCGTCAACCTCGCCTACCCCGGTCAGCCGCCGAACGAGCAGGACACCTACACCGTCCGCTACAGCCGCGGCCACGACGGCCACGGCACGGGCAGCCTCACCGCCGGCCACAGCGTCCGAGTGAAGAAGGAGATGGTCTTCGATGTCTACCGCACTTCTCGCTCGTGACCCCGACCTCTCCCGCCTCCTCGACGACGGCTACGACATCACCCTCGTCGCCGGCCACATCATCGTCCGGATCCCGTACGTCACCGACAACCGCACCGTCGAGCGCGGCTTCCTCGCCCACCCCGTCACCATCGCCGGAGACCGCTTCGTCTCCGGCACCGACCACCGCATCTGGTTCGGCGGCTCCGCCCCCTGTGACGAGCACGGTCGCCCCCTGACCCTCGCCAATCCGGAAACACGGGTCATCGCCGACAACACGCAGGCGAACTTCATGCTCTCCAGCAAGCCCCCGGACGGCTACCCCGACCAGTACACGAAGATCACCGCGTACGCCCGGATCGTCGCCGACCACGCCCACACCCTCGACCCCACAGCCACGCCCACACCCGGTGCCGCGTGGCAGGAAATCGAGGACGACAGCCCCTTCGCTTACCGCGACACCGCCACGTCCCGCGCTGGCATCACCGCCGTCAACCGCCGCTTCCGAGGCCAACGCATCGCGATCGTCGGCCTCGGCGGAAGCGGCAGCTACATCCTCGACCAGGTCGCCAAGACCGAGGTCGACTCCATCCTCCTCATCGACGGCGACACCTTCGACAACCACAACGCCTTCCGCGCCCCCGGCGCCCCCACCCTCGACACCCTTCGCGCACGCCCGTCCAAGGCCACCTACTTCGCCTCGGTCTACACCCACATGCACCGCGGTGTGACCGGCTGCGCGCAGTACCTCGACGAAGACAACCTTGACCTCCTCGACGGGGCGACATTCGTCTTCCTCGCCTCCGACGACGCCGCCAGCAAACTGCCCGTCATGGACTGGCTCGAAGCCCACGACGTGCCGTTCATCGACGTCGGCATGGGCATCGAAGAGATCGACGGCCACCTCAGCGGACTGCTCCGCATCACCACCAGCCTCCCCGGCCGCCGAGACATCGCACGCCACCGCATTCCCCGACCCGCACCCGAACGCGACGCCTACGCCAGCAACATCCAGACCGCAGACCTCAACGCGCTCAACGCCATCTTGGCCGTCATTCGCTGGAAACGCTCCCTCGGCATCTACGCCGACGCCACCGACGAGGCCCACACCACGTACTCACTGATCACCAACGAGATCGCCAACGAGGACCTCCCGTGACCCCACCAGACACCTTGCGCCCGGTCTTCACCGAGACCTTTCCCCCGGCCATGGACGCAGGGGTCCTCTACATCTCGATCCCCTACCGCACCTGCAGCCACCTATGCTGCTGCGGCTGCGGCCACGAGATCGTCACGCCTCTCTCCCCAGCCCAGTGGTCCCTCACCTATGACGGCGAGAACGTCTCCCTCACCCCCTCAATCGGCAACTGGTCCCTTCCATGCCAGTCGCACTACTGGATCCGTGCCAGCCGCGTCCGCTGGAGCCGCCGCTACACACTGGCGGAAATCGACCAGAACCAGGAGCGCGACCGCCGCCTACTGGCCGCCCACGACAGAGAAGAGCAGCGGCCGCGACGCAGGGCAAGTCTCCGCCGTTACTTCAGGTTCTGGCGTCCGTAGACCGGTGAAGACGTCGTGGAGCGCAAGAGACTGCCTTCCCCCCGCCCGCAGCCTTCCCCATTGCCACGGGCGGGCGGATCTGACTGCCCCGCCCAGACGACGTGACAACCGAGTTGCAGCGGTCCTCACGCACGAGACCCCGGGATCGTCGCGGCCCCGGGATATCGCTGTCGACGTCAGGCCCAACTGACACCCAGCTCCGCGAGGGCGGCGAGCTGCTCTGCGGTGAGCTTGTCGCGGCGTTGTTTCTGGTTGGAGTACCAGATCCCCAGGGCCAGATCGTGTTCCTGGTCGTCGATGACGATCTTCTCTCGGTGGGTCCGCTTCACCGTGGACTCGCCCTCTCGGGCGACGTACTGGGCGAGGGCGGTCAGGCCGCGTTGGAATGCCTGCTGTGCCTTGTTCGGGCCCTTCGTCGTACGCGCCGCCGTCGGGGCGGGGGCCGGTGCCTGGTCGGGCTGCACGCCGAGCTTCGTCAGTCGTTCTTGCTGTTCGGTGGAGAGCTGCTTCCAGGTGCCTGGCTTGCGTTGCTGCTGGAGCCATCGTCCGATGTCGTCGCCCTCGAAGAGCACGCCGGGCTGGATGTCGGGCAGCACTCCACCGTCCTCGTCGGCGGCGAGGTCGGCGAGCACCTTGTAGTGGCGTTGCCAGTCGAGGGGCCAGGGGCAGTTCCAGTCCGGGTCGATCGCCACCAGCTGCGCCGCCCGCTCCGCAGCCCGCTCGGGGTCCTTTCCGAGGCCGTCCTTGCGGCGGAGGTTGGCCATGTGCTGCCCGACCGGCACCAGGCCCTCTCCCTCGCCTTCGCCCCACATCGCGTCTTGTCGGGGTGCGAGGTGTCCGCTGGCGCGCTGGTAGGAGCGCAGCGCGGCGAGCTTCTTCTCCCACGCTTCGTCGCCGGGTTCCCAGACCATTCCGGCTTCGTCGAGGAGTTCTTTGCGGTGGGGGTCGAGTTCACCGGCCCGCAGCGTTTTTCGCTGTTGGTGGACCCATCGCCCAAGCGGGAACGTCTTCGTCGTCCCGACCTCGGTCTCGACGTCATAGGGAACGGCGTGCAGGCCGGTGATGCCGTTCTCGGTGCGCCAGCGGACCAGGGCCTGGTAGCCCTCGAGCCAGACGAGGGACTGGGGCCGGATGACGCGGCAGCGGGTGAGGGCGGCGATGTCGGCGGCGTCGCGGGGGGAGGCGAAGTTGACCACGACCGAGGTGACCCGGTCGACCTCCTGCTGAGCCTCGCTGCTCTCCTTGAGCATGTCCCCGTTCTCAGGGCTGGCCGCGCCGGCGGGGTGGACGTGAATGCGCCGCCGTTCGATACCGCGGGTCAGGGCGCGGGAGGCGAGCTGGTCGACCATGCGTTCGGAGTGCGAGCGCAGGGCTTGGAGGACGTCGACCAGGGGCTGGTAGCTGGCGGAGGCCACCATGTCCTTCGGGTCCTCCCCGGGCTGGAGGAAGACGGGGATGATGATCCGCGCCGTCTTGGTCGTGCCGTCCGGGTTCGGACGCAGCGCTCGTCCGATGTTCTGGACAATGTCGACCTGGGAGCTGCGCGAGCCGACGATGCACACGGCCTCGACCCCGCGCAGCCCGGTGATGTCGACCCCGACCCCGAGGGCCCGTACCGAGGACAGGAACGCCCGGTGCACCCGCCGGTTCTGGGCGTCGATGCCGTTGGCGAACCGCTGGATCACCGCACGCCGGTGCGCGATGGGATGGTCCCCGCACAGCCAGTCCGCCCACACCCTCTCCGCAGGCACATGACGGCCCCCCTCCAGCTCGTACAGCTCCGCGTCGATCGACGACGCGGGCAGCTGCTCCGCCCCTGCCAGCGCCGCCGCGGAGGCCTCAGAGGCGTATAGCTCGGCGGCCGTCGCCGGCATCTGCTCGGCGAACGCCGCGGCTTCCTCGACCCGCTGGTGGAACACCATGGTGGTGTGCAGATTCCGCTGCGCCGCGTGCTCCAGCAGTGCGGCCTGGAGCAGGGCCATCCGCCGACCGCGCAGCGCGTCCTCCGACAGCCCCAGGATCGGATCCGGGTCGCGGATCTCGAGCACGTCGATCTCGAACCCCGCAAGGATCGAGCGTTCCACCGCCTCCGCCAGCCCGAGATCGAAAATCCGGGTGCCGTAGGTGCGGGAGTCGTCCTCCATCGACGCGATGACCAGCTCCCGCCCGTCCCGCCCACGCTGCGGCCGGGGCGCGGCGAGGATCCGCGGGGTCGCGGTCAGGTAGAGCCGGAAGTCGACAGGGATCCGGCTGTTGTCGTGGATCGCCGCCCACGGCCGCCCCATGTCCCCGGCCGTCATGTGCGCCTCATCCAGAACAGCCAGGTCGAAGCCCGCCATCCGCTGCCCATACAGCCGCTCCCCGCCCGCCAGAGCCGCCTCCAACGGCCCGCGCACCGTCCGCCGCCCCGTGACATCGGCGGGGTCCTCCCGGTCGACCAGAGACGCGTACGTGGCGAACACGACCACCGGCCCGCTCCCTGCCCACAGGGCGAGCTGGATCGGATTCGTCGTGGCGCGTACTCCGAGCTGCTCCAGGACCTCGTCCTTGTCCACGGAGCAGACCGCGACCATCTGCGATCGGTGCCCGGCCCGGCGCCAGGTCTGCGCGCTCTGCACGATCAGATCCAGAGTGGGCACCATGACGAGAATCCGCCCGTTCGGAAAGCACTCAAGGGCGCTCGAGGCGGCCGTGATCGTCTTCCCGGACCCTGTCGCGGACACTCCCATGGCCCGCGCCCCCTCGGAGGGCACGGATGATCTTGCAGGGAACCCTACCCAATTTCGGAAAGCCGACTTCTGGTCTACCTGATGTTCCCTGAGGGAGATTCCCTGCATTTCTGGTTTTCCTTTTTGCGGTGCTCGGGTAGGGGTGATGTTGCAACCTCAGCCCGTGGGGCCAAGGCCCCGAAGTCCCCATTCGCCGAGTCCGGCGTAGATGGTGGCGGTGAGGCATTGGGGTGCGTCCATGACGTCGGCTTCGCCGCGGTAGACGGCGACCAGCGAGTCGGTACCGCGCCACCAGGTGTCCGCGAGGCCGGCAACCTCCGGGACGGCCTCGAACCCCTCGAGCACGAGCTCGTCCACGGCAGCGCCCTTCAGCGTTGGGGTCGCGCGAGCCCAGTTGCGGGCGTGGTCCGCCAGAGCCAGGGCCTCCACCCACCCCTCGATACTGGCGTGCAGGGGCACCCATTTCCCGGCGTGCAGACCGAACTCCCCGTTCGGCCCGATCATGAACGAGTAGGGGAGAGCCGTACGCTGCATGCTGGCTTCGAAGTGCCAGTCAGGATCCGGCCCCTCGGGTACATCCCCGCTGAGCGTCCGCGGCCCTCCGTCATAGTGAGGAGAAGGAGGAAGAGCCAGACCACCCCACACCGCCTCGAAGACGGCCACCCGATCGATCTGAGCCGCAGGAACCCCGTGCTCTGCCCACCGAACCCTGTACCGCTCCACGTCGTAGCGACCGGTCCAGTATCCATGAGCCCGGATGAACCCGTTCGCCCTGCGCGTGAGCCCCGCAGGAATATCTGTATCGATCGCCATTTCCCCACCCTAACGTACGCCCTATTTTATCCAACGCTACATGCTGCATCAGTATGAGGCGCACGCTTCCTGAAGTACCGACACGACGAGCGATGGCAGGACCCCGGCATACTGGCCAGTCATGGACAGACGCAGCACACGGCGGTTGACACTGATGGTCGACGGGGAAGCGTTCGAGGTCACCGAGCGACCCGACGAGTTGGGTACATACGACTTCACCCGGCTGTCAGGCCCCAACCCCGGATACGGCTTCACTTCGGCCATGCAGCCGGCCAGAGCATTGAGCGAGCCGGAACTACAGTCGTCAGCCCGGGACTTCTTGAAGCAGGTGGACCCCAGCACCGGACACATCGAATAACCACCCCGGGCACCCGCCCTCGATGACCGCCCCGATAGTCCCCCGCACAACGGGGTACACGGCTGCGCATGGCATCGAAGACCGAACGCATCCAGTTCCTGCGGGCCGTGCGGCAGCTGCACCGCGTCCGCTCCTTCTACGCTGCGGGGGCCCTGCTGTGGGCGGGATCCTCCGCCTGGACCGGCTGGCAGGCGCCCGGAACCCGGCAGATGTGGGTGTCCCTCCTCCTCCTGGCCCTCTTCACCGCTCTCCTCCTCACCGCCGACCTGTCCCTGCGACGCCTCACAGCCCCCACGACAGGCCGGCCCGCACATCACGCCGCCCCCCGCAAAACGGCACACCCCCGCCACGCCCCGGCCTGAGCACATCAGATCGCCTACCGCGGCCGGCACGCAGAAGAGCCGAGCAGGCCTGCCCCGCATCAAGCCCAACCACCCACACAGCCCCCGCAGCCAGCCCGGTCCGCGTCAGCGGACCTCAAGGGACTGAAGGCGCAGCCGAAAGGCCCGTCAGGGCGAGGGAGCGCAGCGGACTCGCCCAGGCCCAGCTGGAGCGAAGCGGAAGCAGGGACCGCGAGGCGCAGCCGAGCCGCTCCGGGAGCGCAGCGGACGGAGCGTCACCCGGCCTGCGCAGCAAGGCCGGGTGAGCCGCGGGCGAAGCCCGCGGCCAGCGCTCCCGCGGAGCGGGAGCGCAACCACCGCGCGCAGCGCGGTGGTTCACTTACACATCGCGCAGCGATGTGGTACCCGCTCCGCGGG
>NZ_JBIWOU010000001.1:1458545-1587602 GCF_044767915.1 Streptomyces sp. NPDC101191 | reverse complement strand
GTGAGTTCGAGGAGGAGGCGTTGTTGGGGGTCGATGGTGAGGGCTTCGCGGGGGCTGATGCCGAAGTGGGCGGGGTCGAAGTGGGCTGCGGTGTGCAGGAATCCGCCGTGGCGGGTGGTGGAGGTGCCGGTGTGCTCGGGATCGGGGTGGTAGAGCCGTTCCAAGTCCCATCCGCGGTCGGTGGGGAAGCCGCTGATGGCGTCGGTGCCGTCGGCGACCAGCTGCCAGAGCTCTTCGGGTGAGGTGACTCCGCCGGGGTAGCGGCAGGCCATCGACACCACCACGATCGGATCGTCCTCGAACTCGCCGTCATGAATGCGAGCACGATCACGACCGCGCACGGGCACGGGTGCCGCCGTCGCGTCGGTGGCGTCCTCGGTGATGTGGCGGGTGATGTGCGCGGCGAGGGCGTCGGGCGTGGGGTGGTCGAAGATCAGGGTGGAGGGGAGGCGCAGCCCCGTCTCGCGGTTGAGTCGGTTGCGCAGCTCGACGGCCGTGAGGGAGTCGAAACCGAGCTGCTTGAACGCCTGCTCGGTCGCCAGGCGGCCGGACTCGACGTGCAGCACGGCGGCGCACACACGGGTGACGAGCTCACGGACGGCGGTCGCCCGGTCCAGCTCCGACAGGCGGGCCATGTCCCGCTGCCAGCCCGACGCCGTGCCACCGTCGCCGAGACGTCCCCCGGCGTCCGCACGCTGCCGACGCGCGGGCACCAGGCGCCGCAGCACGGCGGGGAGTTCGTCCTGCTGGGCGAGTGCGGTGAGGGTGGCGCGGTCCCAGCGGACGGGGGCGAGCAGCGGGGCGTCGAGGCCGAGCGCGGCGTCCAGCAGCGCCGTACCGTCGGTGTCGCTGAGGGGGGTCATGCCGGCGGCGGCCCACCGGGCGGTCTCGCCGCTGTCGAGGGTCGCTCCCATGCCGCCGGCCCACAGGCCCCAGGCGAGTGACGTGGCCGGGAGCCCTTGTGAATGCCGGTACTCGGCCAGCGCGTCGAGGAAGGTGTTGGCCGCCGCGTAGTTGGCCTGACCGGCCCAGCCCAGCAGCCCGGTGACCGATGAGTAGAGGACGAAGTGGGTGAGGGGGTGGTGGCGGGTGAGGTCGTGGAGGTGCCAGGCGGCGTCGGCCTTGGCGTGGAGGACGGGGTGGGTGCGGTCGGGGGTGAGGTCGGTGAGGAGGGCGTCGTCGAGGGTGCCGGCGAGGTGGAAGACGGCGGTGAGGGGGTGTTCGGGGGTGATGGTGTCGAGGAGGTGGGCGGTGGTGTCGCGGTCCGCGAGGTCGGCCGCGGCGATGCGGACGGTGGCGCCGAGGGCTTGGAGGTCGGTGGTGAGGCGGTCGGCTCCGTCGGCTGCGGGGCCGCGGCGGCTGGCGAGGAGCAGGTGTCGGACGCCGTGCCGGGTGACGAGATGGCGGGCGAGCATCGCACCGAGACCACCCGTCCCACCCGTGACCAGGACCGTCCCGTCGGTGAAGTCGGCCGCGGCGTCGCCGCTTTGAGGCGTGGTGAGGGTCAGTTGGGGGGTGAGGACCGTGTCGTCGTGAAGGGTGAACTGGGGGATCCGGGCCGTGACGGCGTGCCCGAGGTTGTGGATGTCGGTGGGGGTGAGAGGGGTGAGGGGCAGGTCGCCGTGGGCGATGGCGTGCGGGTGCTCGGTGTGCGCGGTGCGCAGGAGGCCGGTGAGGGCGGCGTGGGGGAGGTGGGTGTGCTGGTGGTGGGGGCTCGTGGCCGCCGTGGTGAGCACGACCAGACGGGTGTCGGCGAGGGCGGGCGTGGTGAGCCAGGTCTGGAGGGTGGAGAGGACGGCGGCGGTGACCTCGTGGGTGGCACCGATGACGTCCCCGTTCCCGGTCGGGGCCTGGTAGAGGACGGTGGCGGGAGCGGGGGCCCCGTCCGCGAGCGCGGCAAGGAGGGCGTCGAGGTCGGCATGGTGCGCGCCGATCCCGGGCAGGTGCTCAGCGCCGCCGATCTGCACCCAGTCCGAGGGGACTTCGGCGGTCCTGCCGCCGTCCGCTCCGGCCTGCACGACGGGCGTACCCGTCTCGACCGGCAGCCAGGCCACGGATGACACGGCCACCGGTGCCTTCAGCGCTCGCGGGTCCGCGGTGGCGAGCGTGAGGCCGGTGATCGTGAGGGCGGGAGTGCCGTTCTCCGTGTACGCACGGAGGGTGAAGCTGTCGCCGCTGGTGGGGTGCGGGGTGGCGTGCACGAGCAGGGCGCCCACCGGCTCACTGGTGGGGTGGGCCGTGACGCCCGTGAACGAGAAGGGCAGGCGCAGGGGGGCGTCGGGCCCCGTGGGCGCCACCAGGGTGTGCAACGCGGCGTCGAGCAGGGCCGGGTGGATGCCGTAACCGGCGGGCTCACCGTGGGCGGTGGGCAGCGTGACCCGAGCCCAGCCGGTCGTGGGCCAGTGGGCGTCGAGGCCGCGGAACGCGGGCCCGTAGTGGTAGCCGTGGTCCGCGAGGACGTCGTAGAAGCCGGTCAGGTCGGCGGGCTCGCCCACCTCATCGGCGGCCCAGGAGGAGTGGTCCGGCCTCGGTGCGGGTGGCGTGCTGGTGAGGGTGCCGGTGGCGCGCAGGGTCCAGGGATGGGCGTCGTCGGAGCCGTCGGCCGTGCGCGTGTGGATCGTGAAGTGGCGCTGGTCGTCGGTCGGGGTCTCGACGGTCAGCTGTAGCTGTGCCGGGAGGACGACGGGCGACTGGAGGGTGAGCTCGGCGACGTGGGGGTGGGCCAGGAGTTCGCCTGCGTGGAGCGCGAGTTCGAGCAGGGCCGTGCCGGGGAGCAGGGTGGTGCCGGCGATGGTGTGGTCGGCGAGCCAGGGGTGTGCGGCGGTGGTGAGGGTGGTGGTGAACAGGTGCGTGCCGTCAGGCTGTTCGCTGGCCGCGGCGAGCAGTGGGTGGTCGGCGGGGCCGAGGCCGATCTGCGTCGCGTCCGTGTGGGGCTGCGGGGCGAGCCAGTAGGGGGCGCGGGTGAACGGGTAGGTGGGCAGGGGCGCCGGCGGCCCTCCGGCGGTGGGCCACGTGAGTCCCGCGGGGGTGGTGGTGTGGAGGGCGGCGAGGGCCTGGGCGAAGACGTCCCTCTGCTCGCCCCGAGGGTTCTGCGTGGCGAGGAAGGCGGCGCCGGTGTCGTCGCCGAGAGTGGCCTGGGCGAGGTGGGTGAGCGTCGCGTCGGGCCCGATTTCGAGGTAGGTCGTGACGCCGAGCTCGGTGAGGGTGGTGTTGCCCTGGTGGTAGTGGACGGCGGTGCGGGCCTGGGCGGCCCAGTGGTCCGGGTCGGTGAGTTGCTCCGTGGTGGCGATCTGCCCGGTGGTGTTGGTGACGATCGGGATGGTCGGGGCGTGGTGGGTGAGGTGTCGGGCGGCTTGCGTCAGCTGGGGGAGGAGCGGGTCGAGGTGGCGTGAGTGGAACGCGCCGGAGACGGCCAGCGTGCGGTGGGAGATGCCTGCGGCGTCCAGGTCCTGGGCGAGTGCGGCGAGGGCGTCGCGACTGCCGGCGAGGCTGGTGTGCCGGGGTGAGTTGTGCCCGGCGACGTCCACCTCGGGGTGTCGGGCGAGCACGGATTGAAGATCGACGGCGGACGCGCCGGCGCTGAGCATGCCGGTGTCGGTGGGGAGTTGTTGCATGAGGTGGGCGCGGGTGGTGACGAGGGTGACGGCGTCGTCGAGTGACAGCGTGCCGGCGACGTGGGCGGCGGTCACTTCACCGATGGAGTGGCCCATGAGGTAGTCGGGAGCCAGACCGCGTTCGGTGAGATACGTGAACAGGGCGGTCTCGAAGGAGAACAGTGCCGGCTGGGTGTAGCGCGTGTGGTGCAGCAGAGCGGCCGGACCGCTGTCCGGATCGGCCCACATCACGTCCAGCAGCGGGTGGTCGAGGTGGCTGTCGAAGCGCCCCGCGATGTCCCGCAACAGCTCTCCGAAGCGGGGGTACGCCTCGGCGAGGTCCCGCCCCATGCCCGGGTACTGCGCCCCCTGACCGGTGAAGAGGACGGCGATCCCGCCGTCTGCCGGGCGTCCGGTGGTGAGGCCGGGACGGGCTTGCCCGGTAGCCAGGGCACGGGTCTGAGCGAGGAGTTCCCCGCGGTCGGCAGCGTGCAGGACGGCCCGGTGCACGTACTGCCGGCGCCGTGCGAGAGCCTCGGCGATGGCACCCGCCGTCATTCCGGGGTGAGCGGTGGCATGGTCGGCCAGGCGCCCGGCCACGTGCGCCAGCTCCTCCTCCGTCCGAGCCGACAGCACCCAGCTGGTCGGCGACTGCCAACCCCCCATGGCCGCACAGGCCTTGGCGAAGACAGCCGTCTGCTCGGCGCGCGGGTTCTGCGTGGCGACGCAGGTGACGGTGTCGTCGGCGAGGGTGGTTCGGGCGAGGTGGGTGAGCGTGGCGTCGGGGCCGATCTCGATGTACGTGGTGACGCCGAGTTCGGCGAGGGTGGTGATGCCCTGGTGGTAGTGGACTGCGGTGCGGGCCTGGGCGGCCCAGTGGGTCGGGTCGGTGAGCTCGTCGGTGGTGGCGATCTGCCCGGTGGTGTTGGTGACGACGGGGATGGCCGGGGCGTGGTGGGCCAGTTGCTCGGCGGCAGTCGTGAGCTCGGGCAGGAGCGGGTCGAGGTGGCGCGAGTGGAACGCTCCCGAGACGGTCAGGGTCCGGTGGGCGATGCCCGCGGCGTCCAGGTCCTGGGCGAGTGCGGCGAGCGCGTGACGGGTGCCGGCGAGGGTGGTGTGACGGGGTGAGTTGTACCCGGCGACGTCGATCTCGGCGTGGCGGTGCAGGATGTCGGCCAGTTGCCCCTGGTCCGCCGTGACGCCGAGCATGCCGGTGTCGGCGGGGAGCCCCTCCATGAGGTGGGAGCGGGCGGCGACGAGGGTGACGGCGTCGTCGAGCGACAGCGTGCCCGCGACATGCGCGGCGGTCACTTCACCGATGGAGTGGCCCATGAGGTAGTCGGGAGCCAGACCGCGCTCGATGAGGTACGTGAACAGGGCGGTCTCGAAAGCGAACAGGGCGGGCTGGGTGTACCGGGTACGGCCGAGAAGGGCGGCCTCGTCCGTCTCCGGCCCGGCCCACATCACGTCCAGCAGTGGCCGGTCGAGGTGGCTGTCGAAACGCCCTGCGATGTCCCTCAGCAACTCCTCGAAGCGGGGGTGAGCCTCGGCGAGGTCCCGCCCCATGCCGGGGTACTGCGATCCCTGCCCGGTGAAGAGGACCGCCAACTTGGCCCCCTGCGCGGGGGGTTCCTCGATGATCACGTGGGCGTTGGTGCCGCTGATGCCGAAGGAGGAGACGGCGGCCCGGCGGGGGGCGTCGGTGCCGGGCCAGGGCTGTGCCTCGGTGAGGAGGGCGAGCGGGGTGTTCTCCCAGTCGACGTGGGGAGTGGGATCCTCGGCGTGCAGGGTGCCGGGAAGGAGCCGGTGGTGGAACGCCTGGACCATCTTGATGATGCCGCCGACGCCGGCCGCGGCCTGCGTGTGACCGATGTTGCTCTTGAGGCTGCCGAGCCAGAGCGGTCGCTCGGCGGGGCGCTCGGAGCCGTACGCCTGATGCAGCGCCTGCGCCTCGATGGGATCGCCCAGGGTGGTGCCGGTGCCGTGGGCCTCGACGGCGTCGACGTCGGCCGGACGGAGACCGGCCGTGGCGAGCGCCTGCCGGATGACCCGCTGCTGGGCGGGTCCGTTGGGAGCGGTCAGACCGTTGGAGGCGCCGTCCTGGTTGACGGCGGAGCCGCGGACGACGGCCAGCACGGGGTGGTGGTTGCGGCGGGCGTCCGAAAGGCGTTCCAGGAGCAGCAGGCCGGCGCCCTCGGCCCAGCCGGTGCCGTCGGCCCGGGCCGAGAAGGCCTTGCAGCGCCCGTCGGCGGCGAGCCCCCGCTGGCGGCTGAACTCCACGAACATGCCGGGCGAGGACATGACGGTGACACCGCCCGCCAGGACCAGGCCGCACTCGCCCGAACGCAGCGCCTGCACCGCCTGGTGGAGGGCGACCAGTGAGGACGAGCAGGCCGTGTCGACCGTCACCGCCGGACCGGACAGACCGAACGTGTAGGCCACCCGCCCGGAGATGACGCTCGGGGTGACGCCCGTGAGGAGGTGCCCGGCCGTGTCCCCCGAGGCGTCCGCGAGCCGCGGCCCGTAGTCGAGCCCGGTCGCGCCCACGAAGACTCCGGTGTCGCTGCCCCGGAGGCCGGCGGGATCGATGCCCGCCCGTTCGAACGCCTCGACGGTGAGCTCCAGCATCAGCCGCTGCTGGGGGTCCATCGACAGGGCCTCGCGGGGGCTGATGCCGAAGTGGGCGGGGTCGAAGTGGGCTGCGGTGTGGAGGAATCCGCCGTGGCGGGTGGTGGAGGTGCCGGTGTGCTCGGGATCGGGGTGGTAGAGCCGTTCCAGGTCCCATCCGCGGTCGGTCGGGAAGTCGCCGACGGCGTCCGTGCCGTCGGCGACCAGCTGCCAGAGCTCTTCGGGTGAGGTGACGCCGCCGGGGTAGCGGCAGGCCATCGACACCACCACGACCGGATCGTCCTCGAGGTCGCGCGAGGCGGCCGTGCTCGCGGCCCCCGCCGCTCGGACGGGGGGCGTGGCTCCGGCGTGCGCCTCTGACAGGTGCCGGGCGAGTGCGTGCGGCGTGGGGTGGTCGAAGAGCACGGTGCTGGGCAGCGCGATGCCGGTTTCGGCCTGCACCGCGTCGCGGAGCTCCACCGCCCCGATCGAGTCCAGCCCGAGGTCGCGGAAGGTGAGGTCCGTCGCGACGTCGGCGGGGTCGCCGTGCCCGAGGACGTCCGCCGCCGCACGCCGTACGACCTCCAGGAGCTCGCGTACGGCTCCGCCGGCCGGCGTGTCGCCCCCGTGGCCGGCCGACGGTCCCGTGACAGCGCGGGAGCCGGCCTCGACGCCCTCCGCCGCTCCGGCACCCTCCGCGGCAACGGGCCCGGCTCCCGGGGGCACCCCCGGCCAGTACCGGGCGCGGTCGAACACGTACCCGGGGAGCGCCACCCGGGCGGGGCGCCCGCCCGCGAACACCGGTGCCCAGTCGACGACTTCACCTGCCTCGTACCGGTCGACCAGTGCACGTACCTCTGCGGACACCGAGGGGCCCGCCGTCGTCCGCTCCCCCCGGGCCAGCGCGTCCAGGCCGGCGCGCAGCGCCTCGCGGTCCGCGGCGAGCACCACGGCGCGCCGCGCGAAGTCCTCGCGGGTGGTCGCCAGGGAGAAGGCGACGTCCGCCAGGTCGAGGTCGTCGGACTCCAGCGCGGTGTGGAGGCGTTCGGCCTGGGCGCGCAGCGCGGTCTCCGTACGCCCCGAGAGGGGGAACGGAAGCGCGGACGGAAGTGCCGAGGAAGACGCGGAGGCCGGTGCCTCCGGGCGGGCGGCGGGGGCCGGGGCCTCGCTCAGCACCAGGTGGCAGTTGGTGCCGCCCATGCCGAAGGAGCTCACCCCGGCGACGAGCGGGCCGTCCGGCGCCGGCCAGGCGGTGAGGGAGCGCTGCACCCGCAGACCGAGGGCCTCCAGGTCGATCGCCGGGTTCGGCGTCGTGTGGTTCAGGCTGGGCGGCAGCTGCCGGTTCCTGATGCTGAGCACCGTCTTGATGAGCCCCGCGATGCCGGCCGCACCCTCCAGGTGGCCGATGTTGGTCTTGACCGAGCCGACGTGAAGCGGCCTCTCTCGTACGCCCGCGCCGAATGCCGCACCCAGCGCGCTCGCCTCGACGGGGTCGCCGACCCGGGTGCCCGTGCCGTGCAGTTCGACGTACTGCACCTCGTCCGCGGACACGGTGGCGGACGCGTAGGCGCGGCGCAGCACGGCGGCCTGGGCGTCGGGGCTGGGGACCGTCAGGCCCTCCGTCGCGCCGTCGTTGTTGACCGCGCCACCGCGGATCACGGCATGGACCCGGTCTCCGTCGGCGAGGGCGTCGGCCAGGCGCTTGAGCAGGACGACACCGCCGCCCTCACCGCGTACGAAACCGTTGGCGCGCGCGTCGAAGGTGTAGCACCGGCCGTCCGGTGAGAGGCCGCCGAAGCTCTCGACGGCCGTGGCGGTGGCCGGGTCGAGCAGCAGGTTCACGCCGCCCGCGACGGCCAGTTCGGCCGCGCCGGCCCGCAGGCTGTCGCAGGCCAGCTGGACCGCCACGAGGGACGAGGCCTGGGCCGCGTCGACGACCATGCTCGGGCCCTGCAGTCCGAGCGCGTACGAGACGCGGTTGGCGATCAGTCCGCGCCGGGTGCCGGCCAGGGTGTGGCGAGTGACGGAGCCGGGGGCGACCCGGTGCACGAGCGCGCCGAAGTCGTCGGCGAACGACCCGATGAACACCCCGGTCGAGGTGTCGCGGAGGTCGGCCGGGCGGACGGCGGCGTCCTCGAGGACCTGCCAGCTGAGTTCGAGGACCAGCCGCTGCTGGGGGTCCATCGTGACGGCTTCCCGGGGGGAGATGCCGAAGAAGGCCGGGTCGAACGTGTCGACCGAGTCCAGGAAGCCGCCGTGGCGCGAGGGGCCGTCCTCGGGCGGCTCCGTGACCCCGGCGAGCCGGGCACGGCCGGCCGGCAGGGTGGCGACGGCGTTCCCGCCGGTGCTGAGGAGCCTCCAGAAGGAGGCCAGGTCGGGAGCGCCCGGGAAGCGGCACGCCATACCGATGATGGCGATGTCGACCGGTGCGGACTGCATGGCGTGGGTGTGCTGTGGCTCCATGGCGCCTGGCGGCCTTCCTGCGCGGAATCCGGCCGGCTGGACCTGGCGCCTGCGGATCACGGCGCTCTCGGACTGCCCTGCCCGATGGACGAGTGTCGTGCCGAGTTCAGGCCCGATCCTGGTCGATGGCCGGTTGCGGTCACCACCCGTAGGTACCCCTAGACGCACGGCCCCGACGGTGGAGGCGCCCTGGCAGTGGGCGGGAACGCCCCCGGGAGACGCCCGGTACGCGCCGCGCGGAACGTCCCGGGCACGGCCTCGGGGAGCAACGCACCGCGGGCACGGACCCGCGGCCCTTCACCGCGCCGGAAGGACTCGGTGAAGGACCGCGGGAACCGTGCCCGCGGAGCGACGCGCGTAGCGCTCGTTCAGGCCGCCGTGACCCGCAGTTTGACGGGCAGGTCCTCGCGGCTTCGGACCTTCATCTTCTTGTACACGCGGGTGAGATGCTGCTCGACGGTGCTCACGGTCACGAACAGCTCCTGGGCGATCTCCCGGTTGGTGAGTCCGCGTGCGGCGAGCGTGGCCACGCGCTGCTCGGACTTGCTGAGCTTGTCGAAGTCGTGCTCGTTCTTCGCGGGCCACTCGGTGCTCGGCTCCAGCGGCGGGGCGGCCACCATCAGCGCCTCGGGCACCGTGTCCGCGTTGCACACCTTGGCCATCCGGCGGGCCCGCAGACCCGCGGTGCGCGCCTTGTCCTTGTCGCCGATGGCCCGGTGCGCCGAGCTGAGATCGGCGAGGCAGCGCACCAACTCGTAGCGGTCGCCGCTGGCTTGGAGGAGCTGCATGGACTTGTTCAGGATGGTCAGGCGCTCCTTGAAGTCCCGGGTCGCGGCCAGCGCGCGCAACGCCATGCCCCGGGTGCGGGTGCTGCCGTATCCCCTCATGGCCAGCTGCGCCTCGAGGAGCCCCGCCGCCTTCTCCTTCTGGTCGAGCGACAGCCAGGCCTCGGCCGCGCCGACCCGCCACGGTACGAGCACGGGCGTGTCCATGTTCCACTGCTGCGTCTGCTCGCCGCAGGTCAGGAAGTCGGCCAGCGCCGCGTACGGGCGGCCGCCCGCCAGGTGGTGCCGGCCGCGGGCGTAGAGGTAGTGCAGCCCGGAACGGGTCTGGAAGAGTGCGGGAGCGGCCGCCGTCGCGAAGCACTGCGCGGCCTTCTCGTGGTTGCCGATGGAGGTGTGCGCCTCGGCCAGGGTGGCCAGGGCGAGCCACCCGTGGGTGTCCGGGGAGCGGTTCGAGGTCTGGGCGAGTGCCGCCGAACTGTGCTCGACGGCGACGTCGAGTTCACCGCGGCGCAGCGCGACCAGGCCGAGCAGGCCGCGGAGCACGGCGGTCCAGCCGGGCAGCTCGCTGTCGGTGGCGCCCATGAGAAAACGATTCGCTGTTCGCTGGGCGGAGTCCAGGGAGGACGAGTAGACGAGGGTCAGCACGGCGGGTACGACGCAGGCGCGGACGGACGCGTCGAACAGGCTGCCGGTCTGCAGCGACTGTTCGGCCTGGGCCGCGATGTAGGCATCGCCGTTGCCGGTCAGGACGGAGAGCAGGGACTGGTACGCCTGGAGCCGGGCGCGGACCGCGGGCGACGCGGAGCCAGTCAGGGCCGGGGCCACCGGCGCCGGTCTCCCGGCCGCGGCGGCCGTGCGCTGCACGCCGGGGAAGCTCGACGCGATCTGCAGTTCGGTCACCTGCATCTCGACGGCGATGTCGGGCCGGGCGATGTCGGCGTGCCGTGCGACGCTGTCGATGACCTCCACGGCGTCGTGCACCTGGGCGTTCCAGAGCATGGCCTGGGCGACCGGCAGAGCGGTGTCCGGCGCCATCAGGCCGGTGAGGATCGAGGTCTTCAGCGACTGGTAGCGGGCGACCGCACCGCCGAGTTCCACCATGGCGCAGATCTCCGCCAGTTGGGCCTTGATCTCGTACCGCGTGGTGTCCTCGGTGCAGGAGGCGTCGGCCAGTTTGAGGCAGCGGATGCCGAGGTCCATCTGCCCGGCGGCGAGCGCGTGGCGCGCCGCGTCGCGCAGCACCGGCAGGCCCCAGTCGTCCTTGACGGGTCCGGCCGCGAGGAGATGGAAGGCGATCGCCTCGGGCGGGGCGCCGTGGGCGTGCAGCAGCCGGGCGGCGCGGTGGTGCATCTCGATCACGGTGGCGCTCGGGATGGTGCCCAGCACGATCTCCCGCACCCGCTGGTGCCGGAACGCGCCCCCGAGCAGCAGTCCGCTGGCCTGGAGCCGGCGGAGCGCGGTACGGACGAGACCCAGAGGGGCATCGCACAACTCGCTCAGCTGGTATTCATCGGAATTCTCACCGAGCAGTGCGACTCCCTGCGCGACCAGACGGGCCAGAGTGCCCATGCGGTGCAGGCATATCTGAACGGCCCGCTGGAAGGCGTCACCCGCGAACGGACCGCAATCGGAACGCGGAATTTCGCTTGCGACTGCGGCGGGCTTTGCCTGACTGTCCTCCATGAGCGCGGAAATCAGCAGCGGATTTCCGCCGGTGAGTTCGTGGTAGTGGCTCGCGAGTTCCGTGTCGATCGGATCCGGGTTCGTTTCGGCGATCATCTGGGCGACCGCGTCGGAATTCAGCGGGGCGAGGGAAATGCAGCTCACGTGGGGCTCGTAGAGCATTTCCTGGAGAATGGGCGAGGTGGCCTCCACGGTCGGGTCCCAGGAGACGAATACCGAGAGGGGCAGTGCGAGCGGTCCGATGCGCGCCGTGAGGTGGCGCAGGCACCGGATGGAGAGCGGGTCGGCGTGGTGGATGTCGTCGACGACGAGGATGACGGGGCCGCGCTTGGTGAGTGCGGCGACCGCGGACTGCGCCAACTGCGCGACGTACGACCAGGGCGACGGGTGGCCTTGGGGGCCGTGCCCGTTCAGGGGCGTTTCGGGGTTTGTCTGGACTAAGAGTTGCTGGATGACGGAGAAGGGCTCGTCGCGCTCCTCCGGCAGTGCGCAGGTGCTGTAGACCGTGGCGCCCGCCGTCCGGCAGCGGCCGGCCAGGGCCCGCAGCAGGGTGCTCTTGCCGACGCCGGTGGGTCCGTTCACCACGGCCAGTGCGCCGACACCTGTACCGACCCGTTCCAGCAGGAGATCGATTTCTGTTCTCGCATTACCGCGACCCAACAGAGTTATCACCAAACCTCGCTTTCACGTTGCGCGGACGGCCCTTTGTGAAGGGGGGGACCCGGCGCGCACTCAGCCTGCCGCTCACGTTTTCCCAGATACCGCGGGATTTGCTGGTCAGATCTGCCGCGTGACTACCGCGTATCCTGTACGCAGCTCTGTCACGCGGTCAACAACTTTATCGAACATTTGCCCAAACTTGAGCCTTGATCGATCGCGATACCGACGTCCGTGCCAGGCGGACCGGGACGGGGAAGTGCCGGGTGGCCTGCGGTGATGGTAGTTCTTCGTGCTTCCGCCGCACACGAGCGGCGAGGCGACTCGTAAGTGAAATCCTCAAATACTCCCAGGGCGGCCTTCCCTCGGCGTTCGTGAGGCGGACCCCCGCCCGGAGGGGCGGGGCCAGGTCCGGTCCAACGGTCCGGCCGGCCGGGCGACGCAGGTGAGGCACCGTCAATCCGGTGGCCCCGCCGCAAGACCGGTGGCTCGTTCGACGTCAGGGTGGCTGGAATGTGGACGAGCACCGACGGGTATACCGACGCACGAACACCAAGCGCGTCACGGACCGCCCCCCACCCCGCACGGCTCTTCCGCACGGCCCTTCCGCCCCGCCGCAACCTCGTACGGCCCTTCCGCTCCGCCGCACCCCGTACGGCCCTTCCGCCCCCCAGCACCCCGTACGGCCTTTCCGTCCCGCCGCACCCCGTACGGCCTCTCCGTCCCCCCGCACCCGCACGATCTTTCCGCCCCACACACCGCAACGGCTCTTCCGCACCGTCCCCCCGCACTCCTCCGTCACAGAAGGAGGCACGCCGCCCATGACCACCACACCCACCGGCAGACCCGGCACCGAGCTCCCCGGCAGCGTCGAGCTCGCACCCGGCGCGGCCGGGGCCGATCCGCGCTTCGTCAACGACGACCTCCTGCCCGTCCCCGTGGCCGAACGCCGCTGGACCACCTACAACTTCGCCGCCCTCTGGGTCGGCATGGCCCACAACATCCCCTCCTGGCTGCTCGCCTCCGGACTCGTCGCCCTCGGCATGGACTGGCTCCAGGCCGTCCTCACCATCGCCCTCGCCAACGTCGTCGTGCTGCTGCCGATGCTGCTCACCGGGCACGCCGGGCCCAAGTACGGCATCCCCTTCCCGGTCCTCGCCCGCGCCTCCTTCGGCCTGCGCGGCGCCAACCTGCCTGCCCTGGTCCGGGCCGCGGTCGCCTGCGCCTGGTTCGGCATCCAGACCTGGATCGGCGGTCAGGGCGTCTTCGTCCTGCTCGACAAGGCCGTCGGCGGCGACTGGGCGTCGGCGGCGAAGATCGCGGGTCAGCCCTGGACGCTCTGGCTCTGCTTCGTCCTCTTCTGGGCGCTGGAGCTCGCGATCATCCATCGGGGCATGGAGGCGCTCCGCCGCTTCGAGAACTGGGCCGCCCCCTTCGTCATCGTCGGCGCCCTCGCCCTGCTGGTCTGGATCGCGGTCAAGGCGGGCGGCTTCGGCCCCCTCCTCGACCAGCCGTCCGAACTCGGCTGGGGCCCGGACTTCTGGCGCGTCTTCTTTCCCGCCCTCATGGGCATGATCGCGTTCTGGGCGACCCTCAGCCTCAACATCCCCGACTTCACCCGCTTCGGCGCCGGACAGCGCGCCCAGGTGTGGGGGCAGACCCTCGGCCTGCCGACCACCATGACCCTCTTCGCGCTGCTCTCCGTGCTGGTCACGTCCGGCTCCCAGGCCGTCTACGGGGCGCCCGTCTGGGATCCGGTCGCGCTCGCCGCCAAGACCGACAACGTCTTCGGGCTGCTCTTCGCCCTGGTGACCGTCCTCGTCGCCACCCTGTCGGTCAACATCGCCGCGAACGTCGTCTCGCCCGCGTACGACCTGGCGAACCTCGCTCCCAAGCTGGTCGACTTCCGCAAGGGTGCGCTGATCACCGGCGTCGTCGGCGTCCTCATCATGCCGTGGAAGCTCACCTCCACGCCCGAGCTGTACATCTTCACCTGGCTCGGTCTCGTCGGCGGACTGCTCGGCACGGTGGCCGGCATCCTCATCGCCGACTACTGGCTGGTCCGCCGCACCGTGCTCGACCTCGGCGGCCTCTACCGCGTCGACGGCCCCTACTGGTACCGCGGCGGCTGGAACCCCGCCGCCGTCCTCGCCTTCGGTGTCGGCGGGGTCCTGGCGGTCGGCGGTTCCCACTCGGCGCCCGGCACGGGACCGTTCCCCGAGGACGGCCTGATCCCCTTCCTCAAGCCCCTCGCCGACTACGGCTGGGCGGTCGGCCTCGCCGCCTCGCTGCTCCTCTACACCGGGCTCATGTCCCGGCGCCGCGCCCACGGCCCGGAGGGGGGCGCGGAGTGACACACGCGACACTCTGATCTTTACCCGTCCGTCTCCATGACATAGCCTCGGCGGACAGACCACCTGGGTAGCGTGTGATCCACCCCACGGTCATGTGCCGACGCATGACCCGCTCGCAACCCGCCCCCCACGGTGTCGTTTTCCGTTCACACAGAGCAACAGAAGGCGGTCGTCGATGTCCGGCACGGAATCCTCCGACTACACCCAGCGGCTCGCGAGGCTGGAGAACTCGGGGATCAAGCGACTGCTGCCCACCCAGGCGCCGTACCGGTGGAATCTGAAGCGCCTGGGCCTGGGACGCGTGCTGGACGTCGGCTGCGGCATCGGCCGCAATCTGCTCAACTGCGGCCCCGACAGCGTGGGCGTCGACCACAACGCGACCTCCGTCGCCACCTGTCGTGAGCGCGGCCTCAACGCCTACACGCCCGACGAGCTCGCCGAGGCTCCGGACTGCGGCCCGGGCTCCTTCGACAGCCTGCTGTGCGCGCACGTGCTGGAGCACATGGACGAGTCCCTGGGCAACACGATCCTGGAGCAGTACCTGCCGCTGGTGAAGCCCGGCGGTTCGGTCGTCCTGATCTGCCCGCAGGAGGCCGGCTACAAGACGGACGCCACCCACGTGCGCTTCGTCGACTTCGACGGCCTGCGCGCCCACGCCGAGAAGACCGGCCTGACGGTCGAGCGCACCTACTCCTTCCCGTTCGCCCGCTCCGTCGGCAAGGCCTTCCCGTACAACGAGTTCATCCTGGTCGCCCGCACCCCCGCCGCCTGACCCGCACGGATCAGGGCAGGGGGTCCGGCCCCCAGCCGGGCACGTGTGCCGCGGCGGCGCGCTCCCACGCGGCCGCGCCCCCGGCGACCGGCCACGCCCGGGTGATCTCCGGGGTCCGTTCGATCGCCCGCAGGGTGTCCGCCAGCCGGCGGCTCTCCGCTGCCACGCGCACGGACGCGAGCGGTCCGGCCGCCGCGGCGGTCCGCCGCTCGTACTCCTCGACCGGACCGGCGGCGCACCACTCCACCCAGGAGGCGTCGACCGCACGGGACAGCAGCAGGACCGGCGGACGTCCGCCCTCGGCGAGCGCGGCGACCAGCCGGTCGTGCCCGTCGAGCAGCACCGGGGAGTGCAGCCCGCTGATCCACCACAGCAGGACGGGCGGCAGCACGCCCTCCCGGTACTGGCGGCGGTACGCCTTCACCCGGGCAGCCCCGGGACCGGACAGGGCCCGCAGCGGCAGCAGGTCGCGGGCGTCCTCGTCCGGGTCGCCGTAGCCGAACCACGTGAGGTGCCCCCGGTCGGGGTCGTGCGCGAGCAGCTTGGGCCAGTTGCGGTCCACGAACCAGCGCGGCGTCATCGGGCCCAGATTCCAGTCGCCCGAGTGCAGCGGCCCGCCGACCGCCCCGCGCAGCTCCGCCTCCGCGTACGCGGCCCAGCGCTCCCGCCAGGCCTCGGAGCCGGGCACGGCGAACGCGGCGAAGTCGCGCGCCGTAGCGGCCTTCAGCGGAGCGATCGGCGAGACGTACGCGCCGGTTCGCGCGTAGTGCACCCCACGGTGGGTGGCCCGCTGGCGCGCGAAGAGAACGGGCCGCTCGCCCTGCGTCAGGACGAGCCGCCCGCCGTCCGCACTCTGCATCCGCAGCCCCGGCAGCACCGGGTGATCGATCCGCATGCGGGCAGCCTACGAGTCCTGCCGACGGCCTCCGCGGCCGCCCGGGACCCCTCCGGGCACCGGACGGCGACCGTCGGGGTGCGGGACGGGCGACCGTTGGGGTGCGGGACGGGCGACCTTCGGGGTGCGGGGCGGCGACCGTCGGGGCACCGGGCGGCGACCGTCGGGGTGCGGGATCGGCCCGCGGTGCGAGGGGCGGCCGGGAACGCCGGCCCGGTCCCAGCGCTCTCAGGGCACCCGGGCCGTCCACTCCGGTGTCGCGAACTTCGTCTCCGCCAGTTCCTTGGCCAGCGCCAGCTCCTCCTCCGTGATCCGGCCCTCCGTGAGGCCGTAACGGCCGCGGAAGGACGCGATCATGCGGTCGATGACGGCCTCGCGGGGCAGACCGGTCTGGCGGCGCAGCGGGTCCACCCGCTTCCTGGCGCTCTTCGTGCCCTTGTCGGACAGCTTCTCGCGCCCGATCCGCAGCACGTCCGTCATCTTGTCGGCGTCGATGTCGTACGCCATCGTCACGTGGTGCAGCACGGCGCCCTCGCCCCTGACCACCCGCTTCTGCGCGGCGCCCGCGATCTTCCCGGCGTCCGTCGCGATGTCGTTGAGCGGCCGGTACCAGGCCTTGATGCCCATGTCGCCGAGCGCGCCGAGCACCCAGTCGTCGAGATAGGCGTAGCTGTCGGTGAAGGAGAGACCCTGGACCAGGGCGTCGGGGACGGACAACGAGTACGTGATCGTGTTGCCCGGCTCGATGAACATGGCGCCGCCGCCGCTGATCCGGCGGACCACCTCGATTCCGTGCCGCTCGGCCGCCTCCCGGTCCACCTCGTTGCGCAGCGACTGGAAACTGCCGATGACCACGGCCGGGGCGCCCCACTCCCACACCCGCAGCGTCGGCGGGCGCCGGCCGGCCGCCACCTCGGCCGTCAGGACCTCGTCGAGCGCCATGTGCAGGGCGGGTGCCTGCGGCGGCTCGTGGACCAGCTGCCAGTCGTAGTCGGTCCAGTCGGTCGCGTGCGCCAGCGCACGGCGGACCGCGACCCCGATGCCCTCCGTGGTCAGGCCGTACATCTCGGTGCCCGGCGGCAGCGCCTGGTCGATGCGGGCGGCCAGGCCCGCCGCGCCGGTGTCGGCCGGGGCGCCCTCCAGGGCCCGGTCGATCGCCAGGATCGCCTCGTCCGGTTCGAGGAAGAAGTCGCCCGCGACGCGGACCCGGCGCAGCACGCCCTCCTCCACGTCGAGGTCGACGACGACCAGCTTGCCGCCGGGGACCTTGTACTCGCCGTGCACGGAACCTCCCTGGAGGTAAGGGGTGAACTCGATCAAAGCGTACTCGCGGCCCGTGGGTCGCCCACCGGTTGTCCACAGGTCGCCGCGGGGACCCCTGGATGTCAGACGCGTGTGGTGGGATGGACGCATGACGGAACGACGAACGACCGGAGAAACAGACTTCCTCGCCCACGTCCTCGCCGGCGGCACCACCGAGGTGGAGGAGGCGGTCCGCAAGGCCGCCGCCGCCGAGATCATGCCGCGCTTCCGGCAGCTCGACGCCGACGACATCGTCGAGAAGAACGGGCCGCACGACCTGGTCACCGTCGCCGACCGGGCCGCCGAGGCCCACCTCACCGCCTCCCTCACCGCCCTGCTGCCCGGCTCCGTGGTGGTCGGCGAGGAGGCCGTGCACGCCGATCCCACCGTGTACGAGGCCCTGAAGGGCGACGCACCGGTGTGGATCGTCGACCCGGTGGACGGCACCCGCCAGTTCGTCCACGGCGACTCCGGCTTCTGCACCCTCGTCGCCCTCGCCCGCGGCGGCGAACTGCTCGCCTCCTGGACCTACGCCCCCGCCCTCGACGAGCTCGCCGTCGCGGTGCGCGGCCTCGGCGCCACGCTGAACGGGACGCCGATACGGTCGGGCGCGCCCGCCCCCGGAGCGGTTCTGGAGGTCGCCACCTCCCACCCCGACTACACCACCCCGGACCAGAAGCGCGCCCTGCTCGGACTGCGCACCGAGGGCGTCGCGCCCCGCCCCTGCGGCTCGGCCGGCCTCGAGTACCTGGCGATCGCCCGGGGCGAGCTCGACGCCGTCGCCTTCTCCTGGGAGTACGCCTGGGACCACGCGGCAGGCCTCCTCCTCGTCGCGGAGGCCGGCGGCGCGGACCTGACCCTCACCGGCGAGCCCTTCCGCATCACCGGGGGCAACGCCCTGCCGTTCACCGCGGCCCGCGACGCGGCCACCGCGGCGCGGGTCCGGTCCCTGCTCGGGGCGGGGTAAGTGCCTTACGGGGCCGGGAATATGCTGGGATCCTTGGCCGCCGGCTGACGAAGGAGTCCGAGGTGCCGTCGATGCTCGATGCCGTCGTCGTGGGGGCGGGACCCAACGGACTGACCGCCGCAGTGGAGCTCGCCCGGCGGGGCTTCTCCGTGGCGGTGTTCGAGGCGAAGCCGACGATCGGCGGCGGCGCCCGCACCGAGGAGCTCACCCTGCCGGGCTTCCTGCACGACCCCTGCTCGGCCGTGCACCCCCTGGGTGTCAACTCGCCCGTGTTCCGCACCATGCCGCTGGAGCGCCACGGCCTGGAGTGGCTGCACCCGCGGCTGCCCATGGCCCACCCCTGGGCCGACGGCACCGCGGCCGTGCTGTCCCGGTCGGTCGCGGAGACCGCGGCCTCCTTCGGGCCCCAGGACGCGGGCGCCTACCGGCGCCTGGTCACGCCGTTCCTGCCCCACTGGGAGAACCTGGTCCGGGACTTCATGCAGCTGCCGCTCACCGCGCTGCCCCGGGACCCGGTCACCCTGGCCCGCTTCGGTCTGGCCGGGCTCCCGCCGTCCACCTGGCTGATGCGCCGCTTCCGCGACGAAAAGGCACGCGCCCTCTTCGCCGGGCTCGTCGCCCACGTCATCGCCCCGCTCGACGGCTTCGCCACCAGCGCCGTCGGCCTGGTCTTCGCGCTCGCCGCGCACGCGGCCGGCTGGCCGATGCCCCGGGGCGGCTCCCAGTCGATCTCCGACGCCCTCGCCGGGTATCTGAAGGAACTCGGCGGCGCCGTCCACACGGACTTCGAGGTCAAGCGCCTGGACGACCTGCCGCCCGCCCGCGCCTACGTCTTCGACACCTCGCCCACGGCCCTCGCCCGGATCGCCGGCCTCGGCTCCGCCTACGACTCGTACCGCTACGGCGCCGGCGTCTTCAAGATCGACTACGCCCTGTCCGGCCCCGTGCCGTGGACCGCGGAGGCCGCCCGCCGGGCCGGCACCGTGCAGATCGGTCCCACCGCGGGCGACATCGGCACCGCCCTGCGCCAGGCCTCGTCCGGCACCGCCCCCGACCAGCCGTTCCTCATCACGGCCCAGCCCAGCCTGGTCGATCCCGGCCGAGCCCCCGAGGGCAAGCACGTCTTCTGGGCGTACGGCCACGTCCCCAACGGCTGGCGCGGGGACCTCACCGATGCCATGGAGCGCCAGATCGAGCGCTTCGCACCCGGATTCCGTGACCTGATCCTCGCCCGCGCCACCGCGGGCCCGCCCGAACTCGCCGCCCGCAACGCCAACTACGTCGGCGGTGACATCGCCTGCGGCGCCGCCCGCGGGCTCCAGCTGATCCTCCGTCCCAAGCTCTCCCTCTTCCCGTACCGGACGGCGCATCCCGCGGTCTTCCTGTGCTCCTCCGCCACTCCGCCGGGCCCCGGCGTGCACGGCATGTCCGGGCACAACGCCGCGAAGGCCGTCTGGCGCCGGCTGCGCACCCCCGCCGCGGCCTGAGCCCGCGGGGAACCCGGATGTCCGACGCGGTCGACGGCGGGAGGATGGAGACATGAGTACCCGACCCGAGATCGTCCTGGTCCGCGGCGACATCACCGAACAGGACACCGACGTCATCGTCAACGCCGCCAACTCCTCGCTCCTCGGCGGCGGCGGAGTCGACGGCGCCATCCACCGCAAGGGCGGGCCCGCGATCCTCGCCGCCTGCCGCGAGCTGCGCGCCGGCCACTACGGCCGTGGCCTGCCGACCGGCCGGGCCGTCGCCACCACCGCCGGGAACCTCGCCGCGCGCTGGGTCGTCCACACCGTCGGCCCGGTCCACAGCCGCGAGGAGGACCGCTCGGCGCTCCTCGCCTCCTGCTACCGGGAGTCCCTGCGGGTGGCCGACGAACTGGGGGCCCGTACCGTGGCGTTCCCGGCCGTCTCCACAGGCGTCTACGGCTGGCCGATGGACGACGGCGCCCGAATCGCCGTCGAGACGGTCCGCGCGGCCCGCCCCGCCTCGGTGACGGAGGTCCGCTTCGTCCTCTTCGACGAGCAGGCGTACGACACCTTCGCCGAACAGCTCCGCCCCGCCTAGGCCCTGACGTCGAACTCCCGTCTGCCCCGCGACGCCGGGAGTTTGACGACAGGACCTGGCCCGACCGCCCCCCGACGGCCGGACCACGGCGAGCCCTGGGGCGGTCCCGGCGACCGAGACCGGCCCACGGGCCCGCGACCGGGCGCAGGCGACCCGCGACCGGACCGCCGACGGCCACCCTAGTTCGCGAACACCCCCGCGGCCGGGGCCCGTTCGCCTGCGATCGCGCGCGCGAGACCGGCCGCGACGGACGCCGCCGCCGAGGCCGCCGCGCCGACGAGCGGCGCGGCGCTCCCCTCGGCGGGCGTCATCGCGGCGAGCGCGGCCACCACCCGGCGGTCCGGCCCCCGTACCGGCAGCGCCACGCAGACCAGGCCGGCCGCCGGCTCGTCCCGGTCCACGAAGGGCCCCGGGTCCCGGCCCACGAGAGGCCGCCCGGGCGCCGAGGCCGCCGGGAACGCCATGCCGTCGCGTACCGGCAGGAGCGGCTCCGCGCGCCCCGGCACCGAGGCGACGGTCAGCGCGTGATCATCGCGCAGCACCGTGAGCACCACACTGGCCCCCGTCGTCGCCCGCAGCCGGTGCAGGGCCGGCCGGGCCGCCGCGGTCAGGCCCGGATACGGCTGCCACGACTGCCCGAGCCGGAACAGCTGCGGCCCCAACACATACCTCCGGCCGCGCCGTTCGACGGCGCCGACCGGGCCGAGCTGGTCGAGCAGCCGGTGTGCGGTGCCCTTCGGCACCCCGCACGCCGAGGCGAGCTCGCTCAGGCCCGCCTCCCCGCCGCGTCGCCGCAGGGCGTCGAGGAGCGCGAACGCTCCCTCGACCACTCCTCTGCCGGCGGCCGGCCCTTCCTCCGTGGAGTCCGTTGTTCTGTGCGACATGGAGCGAAGTCTGCGCATCCACCGGCCGCGGTGGTATCCCAGGAATCTGGGGGCTGCGGTGCCCCTGCGCACGGGGCTGCCGGTGGACGCGGGCGACCTGCGCGTTTATCAGACATTCAGCGGGTGGGGAGAGCATGTTCACATGGTCCGCACCACCAACTGGCAGAGTATTCACGGCCGCACCGTCCGGGCCGCCCGGCAGGCGCGGGGTTCCGTCGCGGTCCTGGAGGCCGCGGCCACGACGATCGCCCAGGCAGTGCCCTTCGAACTGTGGGCCGGGGTGCTGCTCGACCCCGTGACCCTCCTCAACGTCGGCGGCTGCTACCGCCACGGTGTCAGCGCCGCGTGGCTGCCCCGCATGCTGGACATCGAGTACCGCGAGGGCGACGCCCTCTCGATGCCGGGCCTCGCCCGCCAGGCGCAGCCCGTCGGCACGCTCTCCGCAGCCCTCGGCGGCGAGCTGGAGCGCAGCCTCCGCTACCAGGACATCTACCGCCCGCTCGGCATGGCCGACGAGATGCGGCTGCTGTTGCGCGACGCCGGCCGGGTGTGGGGCGCGCTGGTGCTCACCCGGTCCGCCGACCGCCCGCCGTTCTCGGCCGCCGAGACGGAGTTCGCCGCCCGGTTGTCCGCCCCGCTGGGCCGCGTGCTGCGGGACACCCTGACCGAACGGCCCGCGACGCCCGGCATCGAGACCCGGTCGCTCGTGGTGCTCACCGCGGAGTACGAGATCGTCACCCGGTCCGGGACGGCGGCCGCCTGGTGTGCGGAGCTCGCCGAGACCCCCGACTGCGGCACGGGACTCCCTCCCGCCGCGTACGGGGTCGCCGCGGCGGCGCTGAACAGCGGCTCGGGCGGCAGCCGGGTGTGCGTGCCGACCCGCTCGGGTGGCTGGGCCGCCATCGAGGGCTGGCGCCTGGAGACGGGGGAGCGGCCCCAGGTCGCCCTCTCCATGGGCCCCGCGTCACCGCCGGACCGCATCGCCGCCCTGATGGAGGCCTACGCGCTCACACCCCGCGAGTGCCAGGTCCTGACCGAGGTGGTCAGCGGGGCGCCGACGGCGGAGATCGCCGGCCGGCTCACCCTGTCCCCGTTCACCGTGCAGGACCACCTCAAGTCGGTCTTCGCCAAGACCGGAGTGCGCTCGCGCCGCGAGCTGGTGGGCCAGATCTTCTTCCCCCACTACCTGCCGGCCCTGGCGCAGCAGGAGGCGGGGGCGGGGGCGTGAAGCCGCCGCGTGCAAGATGGGGGCCGGGGCCCGAAGCCCGCCCCACCCGCAAGGTGGGGGCCGGGCCCCTGAAGCCGCCCCCACCGGCAAGATGGGGGCCGTGCCCTGAAGCCGCCCCCACCCGCAAGATGGGGGCCGGGGCACCGGGCGGGGCACCGGCAAGATCGGGGCCCGCCGCCCCGGAGGCGTCACCCCGGAGCCGCCCCCCCCCGCGAGGCCGGCCCCACCCCACGTTGATGTCGTTTTCTCGCCAGCCCGGCCCCTTCCGAGCGGCGATCCTGGAGACATGCACACCGACACCGAGCGCTGCGTGCGGGCCGTCCAGTCGAAGGACGCCCGCTTCGACGGCGTGTTCTTCACCGCCGTACGCACCACCCGGATCTACTGCCGGCCGAGCTGCCCGGCCCGGCCGCCCAAGCCCGAGAACATGGAGTTCCACCCCACGGCCGCGTCCTGCCAGCGGGCCGGTTTCCGGGCCTGCAAACGCTGCCGGCCCGACACCAGCCCCGGCGCCCCCCAGTGGAACGCGCGGGCCGACGCCGTCGCCCGGGCCGTCCGGCTCATCCAGGATGGCGTCGTCGACCGCGAGGGCGTCCCGGGCCTGGCCGTTCGGCTCGGCTACTCCACGCGGCAGATCGAGCGCCAGCTCCTCGCCGAACTGGGTGCCGGACCGCTGGCGCTCGCCCGGGCCCAGCGGGCCCAGACCGCGCGGGTGCTCATCGAGACCACCCCGCTGCCCATGGCCGAGATCGCCTTCGCGTCCGGCTTCGCCTCGATCCGCACCTTCAACGACACCGTCCGCGAGGTCTTCGCCCTCGCTCCGGGCGAACTGCGGGCCCGTGTCAACGGCTCGCGCACCGCCGCCCCCGCGGCGCCCGGGACGATCACCGTGCGGCTGCCGTTCCGCGCCCCCCTCAACCCCTCCAACCTCTTCGGCCATCTCGCCGCCACCGCCGTCCCCGGCGTGGAGGAGTGGCGGGACGGCGCCTACCGGCGCACGCTGAGCCTCCCGTACGGGCACGGCATCGTCGCCCTCGCCCCGCGTCCCGACCACGTGCTGTGCCGGATCTCGCTGACCGACCCGCGCGACCTCACCCACGCCATCAGCCGCTGCCGCCGACTGCTCGACCTGGACGCCGATCCCGTCGCCGTCGACGACCAGCTGCGCACCGATCCGCTGCTCGCGCCGCTCGTCGACGCGGCGCCCGGGCGGCGGGTGCCGCGCACCGTGGACGCCGCCGAGTTCGCCGTACGCGCGGTGCTCGGCCAGCAGGTGTCCACCGCCGCCGCCCGCACCCACGCGGCCCGGCTGGTCACCGCACACGGCGTCCCCGTCGAGGATCCGGAGGGCGGCCTCACCCATCTCTTCCCGACCCCCGACGCGCTCGCCGGACTCGACCCGGAGAGCCTCGCCCTGCCCCGCAGCCGGCGCACCACCCTGCTCACCCTCGTGACCGCGCTCGCCGACGGCGGCCTCGCCCTCGGTCCCGAGAGCGACTGGACCGAGGCCCGGGCGCGGCTGCTCGCCCTGCCCGGCTTCGGCCCCTGGACCACCGAGGTGATCGCCATGCGGGCGCTCGGCGACCCCGACGCCTTCCTCCCCGGCGACCTCGGCGTCCGCCGCGCCGCCCAGGGCCTCGGCCTGCCCGCGACCCCCGCCGCGCTCACCGCCCGCGCCGCGCACTGGCGCCCCTGGCGTGCCTACGCCGTCCAGTACCTGTGGGCCACCGACTCCCACCCGATCAACCACCTCCCCGCGTAAGGAACCCGCTCATGCCCACCGTGCAGCACACGGTCGTGGACAGCCCGTACGACCTGCTGACCCTGGTCGCCGTCGACGGTGTCCTCAGCAGGATGTACATGACCGACCAGCGGCACCGTCCGCCGGAGGAGACCTTCGGCACGCCCGACCCGCGCCCCTTCACGGAGGCCGTGCGCCAGCTCGACGCGTACTTCGCGGGCGAACTCACCGAGTTCGACCTGCCGTTGCACCTCGTCGGCACCGAGTTCCAGCTGCGCGTCTGGGAGCAGCTGCGGCTCATCCCGTACGGCGAGACCCGCACCTACGGCGAACTCGCCGAGGCCCTGGGCAGCCCCGGGGCCTCCCGCGCGGTCGGTCTCGCCAACGGCAAGAACCCGGTCACGATCATCGTCCCCTGCCACCGGGTGATCGGCTCCGGCGGCAGCCTCACCGGCTACGGCGGCGGCCTGGACCGCAAGAAGCGTCTGCTCGCCTTCGAGTCGGGCGCCACCCCCGACGCCCTCTTCTGAAGGCCGGGCCTTCGGACCGGCCCGGGGTCACGGGTCAGCGGAGGCGTTCGAGCAGCGCGGGCAGCGCCGTGCCGATCGGCTCGCGGACGATCTCGTCGGCGATCGGGTCGTACGGGGTGGGCTCGGCGTTGACGATGATCAGCCGGGCCCCGTGCTCCGCCGCGATGCCCGCGAGGGAGGCGGCGGGCTGCACCTGCAGGCTCGTCCCGACCGCGATGAACACCTCGGTGGCCTTCGCGATCGACATGGCCTGCCCCAGCACCTGCGGGTCCAGGTTCTGCCCGAACATCACCGTGGCCGTCTTCAGGATCCCGCCGCACTGCAGACAGGGCGGATCGGCCTCGCCGGCCGCCACCCGTTCCAGGGCCTCGGCCGCCGAGGACCGGGCGTGACAGGCCGTGCACACCACCGCCCGCGCGGAGCCGTGCAGTTCGAGCACCTTGCGCTCCGGCACCCCGGCCGCCTGGTGCAGCCCGTCCACGTTCTGCGTGATCACCCGCAGCGCGTGGCCGCTCTTCTCGAACGCGGCGACGGCGTGGTGCGCCGCGTTCGGCCGGGCGTGCAGCACCGGCCCGTCCAGCCGCATCCGCCACGAGCGGCGGCGGATCTCCGGGTCGGCCATGTACGGCCCGTAGGTGACGAGCCGCTCGGCCTCCGGGTCACGCGTCCACATCCCGTCGGGCCCGCGGTAGTCGGGTATGCCCGAGTCCGTGGAGATGCCGGCACCGCTGAAGATCGCCACCATGGTCATACGGCGAGCGTAGGCGGGCCGGAAGCCCTCCCGCGAGCCGATTAACCGGTGCTAGCTTCCCCCCATGGCCAAGGTCAACGTCTCCCTCGACGCCGAACTCGTCGTCGAAGTCATGGTCCTCGCAGGCATCGGCAGCCCCCAGGACGCCGTCGAGGCCGTCGTGCGCGACTACATCGCCCGCGGACACCGCACCGAGGCCCGCACCGCCGCCCGCGACGAACCCCTGCGCACCGGCGGCCTGGTCCCCCCGGAGCCCGAGCAGGGCTGACCCGAAGCCGCAGCGCCACCGGATCCCGGCGCTGCGCGTACCGCTGACGGCCCGTCAGCCCGCCAGCTCCGCCAACCGCACGGTCCGGTCCGCCAGTTCGCTGATCCGCACCCCGTCGAAGCCGGCCACCGCGCTGCGGACCCGGTCCTCCAGCGGCTCCGACCACTGGGCCGGGATCGCCGCGGCACCGCACAGCACCCCGGCTACCGAACCGGCCGTCGCCCCGTTGGAGTCCGTGTCCAGGCCGCCCCGCACCGTGAGCGCGAGGGTGCGGGTGAAGTCCCCCTCCCCGTACAGGAGTCCGGCGGTCAGCACCGCCGCGTTCGGCACGGTGTGGATCCAGCCGAGCGCACTGGTCTCCTTCGCCAGCTCGGCCAGGGTCTCCGACCACTCCACGCCGGCCTCGTGCAGCGCCATCGTGTGCCGTACGGTCCGGGCGAGCCGGCTGCTCGCCGGGATCCGGTCCAGCGCCGTCGACAGCGCCGATCGCGCGTCGGGGGCGGTGAACGCCGCCGCCACCAGCGCCGCCGCCCACATCGCCCCGTACACCCCGTTCCCCGTGTGCGACAGCGCCGCGTCCCGCCGGGCCAGCGAGGCGGCCCGGCGCGGGTCTCCCGGCGACGTCCAGCCGTAGACGTCCGCCCTGATCAGGGCACCGATCCACTCCTGGTACGGGTTGTCGTAGGTGGCGGTCAGCGGGGGCTTCAGACCGTTCGCCAGATTGCGGTACGCGACCCGCTCGGCCGTGAAGGTCTGGAGGTAGGGGAGGCGCAGCAGCCACTGGTCCCCGACCTGTTCGGTGGTGAACGCGAAGCCGCGGGTCTCCAGCAGGTGCAGCCCGAGGATCGAGTAGTCGATGTCGTCGTCCCGGCAGCTCCCGTGGATCCGGCCGCGCACGCACTGCGGCCACTCCGGCCGCAGCTCGAAGCCGTCCGCGCCGGCCGCGGGCGGCGGGGGCAGATAGTCCGTCAGCGGCAGGGCACCGGTCAGCTCCAGATAGGCGTCGATCCGCTCGGGCGTCCAGTGCTCCCCGCGCTCGACGGGTTTGCCGAGCATGTTCCCGGCGATCCGCCCCGTCCAGCCGCCCAGGATCCGGTCGGCGAGTTCACTGTGCTTGAGCAGGCCCATGCCACCGGTCTACCCAATGCGGTGCCCTGCCGCGCGGCGACGCACCCGCCCGGCTCCGCCGGATCGCTTCCGCGGGCGAACGGAGGCGTCCGCTACCGCTCCTGCTCGTCCTCACCGACGGTCCGCGACCTCGCCGCCCGCCGCAGCCGGTGGTGACGAGGGGCCCGGCCCGGCGGGCGCGTCGCCGACCATCGTCCGTACGACGTCGCCCACCCCGTGCGGCGCGTGGTGCCGCGCCGGCCCGGCCCCCGGGTCGGTCCGCAGCTCCTTGAGCAGTGCCCAGCACAGCGCCAGCATCACCAGCACGAAGGGCAGCGCGACCAGGATCGTGCCCGTCTGGAGCGATGTGAGACCGCCCGCGACCAGCAGCACGGCCGCGACCGCCGCCATGAGCACGCCCCAGGCCACCACCAACCAGGTCCGCGGGTGGAGAGCGCCCCGGCTGGTCAGCGAGCCCATCACCAGCGAGGCCGAGTCCGCGCTGGTCACGAAGTACGTCATCACGAGGAGCATCGCCAGGTACGAGGTCACGGTGCCGATGGGCAGCGCGTCCAGCATCGCGAACAGCGAGGCCTCGGGTCCGCCCTTGACCGCGCCCGCCAGGTCGGCCGCGCCCGTCGAGTCGAGCCGGATCGCGGTGCCGCCCATGACGCAGAACCAGATCACCGTCGCGCCGGAAGGGACGAGCAGCACCCCGATCAGGAACTCGCGGACGGTCCGGCCGTGCGAGATCCGGGCGATGAAGGTGCCGACGAACGGCGCCCAGGACAGCCACCACGCCCAGTAGAAGATCGTCCAGGTGCCCAGCCACGTCCGGTCCGTGAACGCGCCCGTACGGCTCGCCATCGGCAGCAGTTGGTGCAGATAGCCGCCGACCGAGGCCGGGATCGTGTCGAGGACGTACACGGTCGGGCCGAGCAGGAACACGAACAGCATCAGGGCCGCGGCGAGCACGATGTTCAGCGTCGACAGCCACTTCACGCCCTTGTTCAGGCCGGAGAACGCCGACAGCACGAAGGCCGCCGACAGCGACACGATGATGATCAGCTCGGTGGTCGTGGAGTCCTTGACGCCGAGGGTGATGTTCAGGCCCTCCGCCACCTGCAGGGCGCCCAGGCCCAGACTGGTCGCCGTGCCGAAGACCGTGGCGAACACCGCGAGCAGGTCGACCGCCTTGCCCGGCCAGGACCGTGCCCGGCGCTCGCCCATCAGTGGCACGAAGGCGGCGCTGAGGGTGTTGCCGCGCCCCTTGCGGAATCCCGCGTAGGCCAGGGCGAGACCGGCGATCCCGTAGATCGCCCACGGGGTGAGGGTCCAGTGGAAGAACGAGTACTCCATGGCGGTCCGGGCCGCGGCGCCGGACTGCGGCGGGACCCCGGTCGCCGGCGGCGGGGCCAGGTAGTGCTGGAGGGGTTCCCCCACCCCGTAGAACATCAGGCCGATGCCCATTCCGGCGCTGAACATCATCGCGATCCACGCCAGGTTCGTGAACTCGGGTTCCGAGTCGTCGGAACCCAGACGGATGCGCCCGAAGCGGCTCGCCGCGATCACCACGCAGAGCACGAGGAACACATCCGCGGCGGTCACGAAGAGCCAGGCGAAAGTGGACAGCACCCAGCCGAGCGCCGACGAGGTGGCGTCGTCGAACGAGTCCTTCCCGAGGGCCGCCCACCCCACCACCGCGACCACCGCCGCCATTCCGATCCCGATGACCTTTGCGTCGGGGCGGGGGCTTTGTCCGGGGATTTGATCGATCGGTTCCGTGCTCATGTCGCCCCACTATGGAGCGGAATATCGCCTTATCAGGGGGTGGCACGCCGTCTGGCCGTACGGATAGGGTCGGCCCTGGCGCGACTGCCTGTTCGAAAGCAAGGGATGCAAGGTGACGGACGGAGCAGTAACTGAGGTCGCACGCGTGCTCGTCGCGGCCGACAAGTTCAAGGGCTCGCTCACGGCCGTACAGGTCGCGGAGCGGGTCACAGCAGGTCTGCGACGGGTCGTCCCGGAGCTCGACGTGGAGACCCTTCCCGTCGCCGACGGCGGCGACGGCACGGTGGCCGCGGCCGTCGCGGCCGGGTTCGAGCGGCGCGAGGTCACGGTGACCGGCCCGCTAGGCGAGCCCGTCAAGGCGGCGTTCGCGCTGCGCGGGACCACCGCGGTGGTGGAGATGGCGGAGGCCTCCGGCCTCCAGCTCCTGCCGGCCGGGGTCTTCGCCGCCCTCACGGCCACGACGTACGGCTCCGGCGAGCTGCTGCGCGCGGCTCTCGACGCGGGCGCCACCTCGATCGTCTTCGGCGTCGGCGGCAGCGCCACCACCGACGGCGGTGCCGGCATGCTCGCCGCGCTCGGTGCCCGTTTCCTCGACGCCGACGGTGAGCCCGTCGGTCCCGGCGGCGCGGCCCTCGCGGGGCTCGCCTCCGCCGACCTCTCGGGTGTCGACCCCCGCTTCTTCGATGTCGACCTCGTCCTCGCCAGCGACGTGGACAACCCGCTGACCGGTCCCAAGGGCTGCGCGGCGGTGTACGGCCCGCAGAAGGGCGCGAGCCCCGAGGACGTCGAGACCCTCGACTCGGCCCTCGCGCACTACGCGCGGGTCCTGGAGAAGGCGATCGGCTCCCGGGCCGCCGAGCTCGCCGCCTCGCCCGGCGCGGGCGGCGCGGGCGGCATCGGCTACGGCGCCCTGCTGATCGGCGCGAGCTTCCGGCCCGGCATCGAGCTCATGCTGGAGGTCCTGGGCTTCGCCCCGGCCCTGGAGCGCGCCACCCTCGTCATCACCGGCGAGGGCTCCCTCGACGAGCAGACCCTGCACGGCAAGGCCCCGGCGGGCGTCGCCGCGGCGGCCCGCGCGGCCGGCAAGGAGGTCGTCGCGGTCTGCGGCCGGCTCGCCCTCGCCCCCGAGGCCCTCGGCGCTGCCGGGATCCGCCGCGCCTACCCGCTCACCGAGCTGGAGCCCGAGCCGGCGAAGTCCATGGCGAACGCGGGCCCGCTCCTGGAGCAGGTCGCGGCGAACATCGCACGGGACTTCCTGGCGTAGGCGGACGTGGACACACCGCCGTAACGCGACGGTGTGAGGCTCGGGCGCATGAACGTACGCATCGAAGCGTCCCGCACGCACCCGGGCCTCGCCGGACTCCTCACCGCCTACCACCTCGCCACCGAGGCCGAGAAGGGCCGGCCCGTCGCCGCCCCCGACGCGCTGCCCGCCCGTTACCGGGCCGAGACGCGGGACCCGGCCGCCGCCTTCGCCGCCGACACGGTGCTGCTGGCCCTCGGGCCGGAGGCGCCGGTGGGCTGCGTCGTGCTCACCGCGGGCGGCGAGCTCAAGCGCCTGTGGGTGACGCCCGGGGACCGGGGACGCGGGACCGCCGCCGCCCTGGTGCACGAGGCCCTGCGCCGGGCGGATCAGGCGGGGCTGCTCTCCGTGCACCTCACGGTGTGGGAGTGGCGGAAGCGGGCCGTGATGCTCTACCGGCGGCTCGGCTTCGTGCCCTGCCCGCCCCGGGACGGAAGGGCCGGCCTGCTCTCCCTGGAGAAGCGGCTGAGCGCGGGGGAGATCCGTACGGGGGAGACGCGCCGGGAGGGGACCGGCGTCGGCGGGATCCGCGCGGACGGGATCCGCCCGGTCGGGATTCGCGCAGAGGAGATCCACCCGGACGGGATCGGCGCGGAGGAGATCTGCCCGTACGGGATCGGCGCGGAGGAGATTGGCGCGGACGGGCTCCGCGCGGACGGGCTCCGCGCGGACGGGCTCCGCGCGGACGGGCTCCGCGCGGACGGGCTCCGCGCGGACGGGCCCCGCGCGGACGGGCCCCGCGGGGACGGGCTCCGCGCGGATGAGATCCGGACAGGTGGCCTCCAGACGCAGGAGATCCGGACGGGTGGCCTCCGGACGCAGGAGGCCCGCACGGAGGAGATCCGGCACCTGACGCCCCAGGAGGTCCGTGAGCAAGCCTCCGGCGGTCTTGCCGGCCTCCTCGTGGACGCGGTCGACGGCGGTGCCTCCGTCGGCTTCCTGGCGCCTCTGGACCCGGCGGAGGCCGCCGAGTGGTGGACCCGGGCCGCGGGGGACCGGGAGGTCTGGGCGGCGTACGGCTCCGGGGGTGAGATCGTCGGGGCGGTCACGCTCGTCCGCGACACGAAGGCGAACGGACGCCACCGCGGCGAGATCGCCAGGCTGGTGGTCCACCGCGAGGCCCGTGGGCGCGGCCTCGGCGCCCGCCTGCTGGCGACGGCCGAGGCCCACGCCGCGGCCGTCGGCCTCGGCCTGCTGGTCCTGGACACGGAGACCGACAGTCCCGCCGAACGCCTCTACCGCGCGGCGGGCTGGACCGCCGCGGGGGTGATCCCGGACTTCGCCGCCGACCCGTGGGGCACCCTGCGGCCCACCACGCTGTACTACAAGCGCCCGGGCCGCTGACGGCACGCGAAAGGGCCCCGGACGCGATCCGCGTCCGGGGCCCTTCCATCCGTCTGACTACGGCAGCTGTGCTGCCTCCGCCTGCCGCGCCTCCCGGCTCTCACGCCGGTTGTCGCGGAAGGTGTTCACTCGCCGGGCCGTCGCGAAGAGGGGGATCACGGCGCCCAGCACCACCTGGAGCGCGCAGCCGGTCTGGAGCAGGAACGCCCCGCCCGGTGCGTCGAACGCCCACGCCGCCAGCATCGCCATGGCGCCGACGATCCAGCTGAGCATCGCCACCGCGAGGACACCGCGGGGCTTCGGGTACTCGACCCGGCTCACCATCAGCCAGGCGACACCGATGATCGCGAGGAGCGTCGGGATGAACGGCAGCTCCAGCAGGATGATCGACACGACGGTCAGCGCGCCGAAGGGGCTCGGCATGCCCTGGAACATGCCGTCCTTCATCGTCACGCAGGAGAACCGCGCGAGTCTCAGCACCACCGCGAGCAGCACCACGATCGCGGCCACGGCCGAGACCTTCTGCTGCGCGTCGTCCGCGACCATTCCGTACACGAGTACGAAGTAGGCGGGGGCGAGACCGAAGCTGATCAGGTCCGACAGGTTGTCGAGCTCGGCACCCATCGGCGAGCTGCGGAGCTTGCGCGCCACGATGCCGTCGAAGAGGTCGAAGATCGCCGCGGCCAGCATGAGGATCACGGCGGTGGCGGCGCTGTTGCGCGCCATGCCGGTCTCGCTGCTGCCGGTGAGGTGCGGGATGAGGATGCCCGTGGTGGTGAAGTACACCGCCATGAAACCGCACGTGGCGTTACCGAGCGTGAGGGCGTCCGCTATGGACAGCCTCAGCGACAGCGGCATCTCCTCGGCCTCGTCGGCGTCCGCCTCGGCCTCGGCGACCCAGTCGGCCGCACGGGTGTCGGGATCAATCACGGTCAATGCGAGTCACCCCCGCGGTCGTGGGCTGGCCCACCTCGACGGCGACCTCGACACCCTCCGGGAGGTAGATGTCGACCCGCGAACCGAAGCGGATCAGGCCGATCCGGTCACCCTGCTCGACCTTCGTCCCCTGGGGGATGTACGGCACGATCCGCCGGGCGACGGCACCCGCGATCTGGACCATCTCGATGTCGCCGAGCTCGGTGTCGAAGTGCCAGACAACGCGCTCGTTGTTCTCGCTCTCCTTGTTGAACGCCGGCACGAAGCCACCGGGGACGTGCTCCACGGACGTCACCGTGCCGGCCAGCGGCGCGCGGTTGACGTGGACGTTCAGGGGGCTCATGAAGATGGCGACGCGGGTGCGTCCGTCCTTCCACGGCATGATGCTCTGCACCACGCCGTCGGCGGGCGAGATGACCCGCCCCTGCGCGATCTCGCGCTCGGGGTCGCGGAAGAACCACAGCATGCCGGCCGCGAGAGCGGTGACCGGCACGGCGACGGCCGCGGCGCGCTTCGACTTACGGGAGCGCGCGAGGCTGAGCGCCGCGGTGGCGACGGTCGGCAGAAGCCACGGCGATGCTCCGCGTGCGATGCGTGCGCCCTTGAGGCTGTCGCGGTGTGCAGAGGTTTGGCTGTGGGGCATGGATGACCTTCGTAGCGGATGATGCCGCACTGGCAACGGGGGACGGCGGCTTTCCGGCCGATGCTATCGGTTGCGAGCCGCAACTGGGCAAGGCAGAAGCCGAGTCGACGGCCGGAAGACGAACACAGGGTGTGATCTTCTTCGCGGCCGAACCGACCCAAACGCGACAATCAACCCTGGAATCGGTACTCCTCGAGCAGCCGACGACCAATGATCATTTTCTGGATCTCGGCGGTACCTTCGCCGATGAGCAGCATCGGAGCCTCACGGTAGAGACGCTCGATCTCGTACTCCTTGGAGAAGCCGTACCCACCGTGGATGCGGAAGGCATCCTCGACGACCTCCTTGCAGTATTCGGACGCGAGGTACTTCGCCATCCCCGCTTCGAGGTCGTTTCGTTCCCCAGAGTCCTTTTTGCGTGCTGCGTTCACCATCATCGCATGCGCGGCCTCGACCTTGGTAGCCATCTCGGCCAGCTTGAACTGAATCGCCTGGTGCTGGGCGATCGGCTTTCCGAAAGTGTGACGCTGCTGGGCATACTGGACACCCAGTTCGAAAGCACGCTGCGCGACACCGCAACCACGGGCCGCCACGTTCACGCGGCCGACCTCGACGCCGTCCATCATTTGGTAAAACCCTCGGCCGGTGACCCCGCCCAGGACCCGATTGGCCGGAATGCGCAGTCCGTCCATGATGAGCTCGGTGGTGTCGACACCCTTGTAGCCCATCTTGTCGATCTTGCCGGGAATGGTGAGGCCGGGGCGGACCTCGCCGAAGCCGGGCTCCTTCTCGACGAGGAAGGTCGTCATCGACTTGTGGGGGGCCGTGCCCTCGGGGTGTCCTTCGTCACTTCGGACGAGCACCGCGACCAGCGTCGACGTGCCGCCGTTGGTCAGCCACATCTTCTGGCCGTTCAGGACGTACTCGTCGCCGTCCTTGACCGCCTTCGACGTGATGGCCGACACGTCCGAGCCGAGAGCCGGCTCCGACATCGAGAACGCGCCGCGCGTCTCGCCGGCCGCCATCCGCGGAAGGAAGTAGTCCTTCTGCTCCTGCGTGCCGTGCTGCTTCAGCATGTACGCCACGATGAAGTGGGTGTTGATGATGCCGGAGACCGACATCCAGCCGCGCGCGATCTCCTCCACGCACAGCGCGTAGGTGAGCAGCGACTCACCCAGGCCCCCGTACTCCTCGGGGATCATCAGACCGAAGACGCCAAGCTCCTTGAGCCCGTCCACGATCTGCTGCGGGTACTCGTCCCGGTGCTCCAGCTCCGTCGCGACCGGGATGATCTCCTTGTCGACGAAGTCCCGGACCGTGGCGAGGATCTCCTGCTGGACGTCGGTCAGACCGTGGGTCTGGGCGAGTCGCGCCATGACTACTTCCCCTGTTCCTTCAGCTCCGGGCGGCCGGGCTGCTCGCCGCCGCGCGCTTCGATGTACTCGGCGGTCGGGACCATCACCTTGCGGCGGAAGACGCACACCAGGGTGCCGTCCTGCTTGTAGCCCTTGGTCTCGACGTAGACGATGCCGCGGTCGCTCTTGGACTTCGACGGCGTCTTGTCGAGGACGGTGGTCTCGCCGTAGATGGTGTCGCCGTGGAAGGTCGGCGCCACGTGCCGCAGCGACTCGATCTCCAGGTTGGCGATGGCCTTGCCGGAGACGTCCGGCACGGACATGCCGAGCAGCAGCGAGTAGATGTAGTTGCCGACGACGACGTTCCTCTTGAAGTCCGTCGTGTTCTCGGCGTAATTCACATCCATGTGCAGCGGGTGGTGGTTCATCGTCAGCAGACAGAAGAGGTGGTCGTCGTACTCGGTGACCGTCTTCCCGGGCCAGTGCTTGTAGACGGCGCCGATCTCGAACTCTTCGTAGGTGCGGCCGAACTGCATGGAACTCAGGCCTCCGGGATCTCGAACTTGGTGGTGCGCTGCATGCCGGCGGCACGGCCCTTGCCGGAGATGACCAGGGCCATCTTGCGGGAGGCCTCGTCGATCATCTCGTCGCCGAGCATCGCGGAGCCCTTCTTCCCGCCGGCCTCGGAGGTGTAGTAGTCGTACGCGTCGAGGATCAGCTCGGCGTGGTCGAAGTCCTCCTGCGAGGGCGAGAAGATCTCGTTCGCGGCGGCGACCTGGTCCGGGTGCAGCACCCACTTGCCGTCGAAGCCGAGGGCCGCGGCGCGCTGCGCGACCGCCCTGTAGCCCTCCTGGTTGCGGATCTGCAGGTAGGGGCCGTCGATCGCCTGGAGGTTGTTGGCGCGGGCGGCCATCAGGATGCTCATCAGGATGTGGTGGTAGGCGTCCGCCGGGTAGCCGGGCGGCTGCTCGCCGACGACCAGGGACTTCATGTTGATGGAGGCCATGAAGTCGGCCGGGCCGAAGATGATGGTCTCCACGCGCTGCGAGGCCTGGGCGATCGCGTTCACGTTGGTGAGGCCCTGGGCGTTCTCGATCTGCGCCTCGATGCCGATCTTGCCGACCTCGAAGCCCATGGTCTTCTCGATCTGGGTCAGCAGCAGGTCGAGCGCGACGATCTGCTCGGCGTTCTGCACCTTCGGCAGCATGATGCAGTCGAGGTTCTGGCCGGCGCCCTCGACGACGGTGACGACGTCACGGTACGTCCAGTGGGTCGTCCAGTCGTTGACGCGGACCACCCGGGTCTTGCCGGTCCAGTCGCCCTCGTTCAGGAACTTCACGATGGTGTGCCGGGCCTCCGGCTTGGCCAGCGGCGCGCAGGCGTCCTCCAGGTCCAGGAAGACCTGGTCGGCGGCCAGGCCCTGGGCCTTCTCCAGGAAGCGCGGGTTCGAGCCGGGCACCGCGAGGCAGGAGCGGCGGGGGCGCAGCCGGTTCACGGGCGTGCTGGTCATGCGGGAACCTCCAGGGGGTCGAGCTTGTTCGCTTTCCGGATCTCGTCGACGATACGGCCGATGATCCCGGTGATACCGAAGTCCTTCGGGGTGAAGACGGCCGCCACGCCAGCGGCCTTGAGCTCCTCGGCGTCGGCGTTCGGGATGATCCCGCCGACGACCACCGGGATGTCGGCCGCGCCGGCCACCTTCAGACGGTCGAGGACGTCCGGCACGAGCTGGGCGTGCGAGCCGGAGAGGATCGACAGGCCGACGGCGTGCACGTCCTCCTCCAGGGCCGCGTCCACGATCTGCTCCGGCGTCAGCCGGATGCCCTGGTAGACCACCTCGAAGCCGGCGTCGCGGGCCCGTACGGCGATCTGCTCGGCGCCGTTGGAGTGCCCGTCGAGGCCCGGCTTGCCGACCAGGAAGCGCAGCTTGCCGACACCCATGTCCTGGGCCGTGCGGTCCACCTTGCGGCGCACCTCGGCGAGCGGGGAGCCCGCCTCGGCCGGGACGGCCACGGGGGCGGAGGAGACCCCGGTCGGAGCGCGGAACTCGCCGAAGACCTCGCGCAGCGCCCCGGACCACTCGCCCGTCGTGACGCCCGCGCGGGCGCACTCCAGGGTGGCCTCCATGAGGTTGCCGGTGCCCTTGGCGGCCTCCTTCAGCCGCTCCAGGGCCTTGCAGGGCCGGGGGTGGTTGAAGGGCGGCTGGTAGCGGGTCTCGCGCCAGGTGCCCAGGGCCGACACCACCCGGGCCTCGACGGCCGGGTCGACCGTCTGGATAGCGGTGTCCAGGTCCGCGGTGAGCGGGTTCGGCTCGGTCGTCTCGAAGATGTTGACGCCGACGATCTTCTCCTCGCCGGACTCGATCCGGGCGCGCCGCTCGGCGTGCGAGGAGACCAGCTGGGCCTTCAGGTAGCCGGACTCGACGGCCGCCATCGCGCCGCCCATCTCCTGGATCCGCTCGATCTCGGCCAGGCACTCGGCGACCAGCGCCTCCACCTTGGCCTCGATGACGTGCGAGCCGGCGAAGATGTCCTCGTACTCCAGGAGGTCCGACTCGTGCGCGAGGACCTGCTGGATGCGCAGCGACCACTGCTGGTCCCAGGGGCGCGGCAGGCCGAGCGCCTCGTTCCAGGCCGGCAGCTGGACGGCACGCGCGCGGGCGTCCTTGGACAGCGTCACGGCCAGCATCTCCAGGACGATCCGCTGGACGTTGTTCTCCGGCTGGGCCTCGGTCAGACCGAGCGAGTTGACCTGCACGCCGTACCGGAAACGGCGCTGCTTGGCGTCCTCGATGCCGTAGCGCTCGCGGGTGATGGTGTCCCAGATGCGGCCGAAGGCGCGCATCTTGCACATCTCCTCGACGAAGCGGACGCCGGCGTTCACGAAGAACGAGATCCGGGCGACGACCTCGCCGAACCGCTCCTCGGGGACCTGGCCCGAGTCGCGGACGGCGTCGAGGACCGCGATCGCGGTGGACATCGCGTACGCGATCTCCTGGACCGGAGTGGCCCCCGCCTCCTGCAGGTGGTAGCTGCAGATGTTGATCGGGTTCCACTTCGGGATGTGGTTGACCGTGTACGCGATCATGTCCGTCGTGAGGCGGAGCGAGGGGCCGGGCGGGAAGACGTGCGTCCCGCGCGACAGGTACTCCTTCACGATGTCGTTCTGGGTGGTGCCCTGGAGCTTGGTGATGTCCGCGCCCTGCTCCTCGGCGACCACCTGGTAGAGCGCCAGGAGCCACATGGCGGTGGCGTTGATGGTCATGGAGGTGTTCATCTGCTCCAGGGGGATGTCCTGGAACAGCCGCCGCATGTCACCGAGGTGCGAGACGGGGACCCCGACCCGGCCGACCTCGCCGCGGGCGAGGATGTGGTCGGGGTCGTAGCCGGTCTGCGTGGGCAGGTCGAACGCGACCGAGAGGCCGGTCTGGCCCTTGGCGAGGTTCCGCCGGTAGAGCTCGTTCGACGCCTCGGCGGTCGAGTGACCGGCGTACGTCCGCATGAGCCACGGCCGGTCCTTCTGACGCTCTGTCATCTGTGGTCCCGGGGTCAGATGTTACGGAAGCGGTTGATGGCGTCGATGTGCTCGGCGCGCATCTCCGGGTTGCGGACGCCGAGGCCCTCCTCCGGGGCGAGGGCGAGGACGCCGACCTTGCCCTGGTGCAGGTTGCGGTGCACGTCGTACGCGGCCTGGCCGGTCTCCTCCAGGGAGTAGACCTTGGAGAGCGTCGGGTGGATCTTGCCCTTGGCGATCAGGCGGTTGGCCTCCCACGCCTCGCGGTAGTTGGCGAAGTGCGAGCCGATGATGCGCTTCAGGGACATCCACAGGTAGCGGTTGTCGTACTGGTGCATGTAGCCCGAGGTCGAGGCGCAGGTGGTGATGGTGCCGCCCTTGCGGGTGACGTACACGGAGGCGCCGAAGGTCTCACGGCCCGGGTGCTCGAAGACGATGTCGATGTCCTCGCCGCCGGTCAGCTCGCGGATCTTGGAGCCGAAGCGCTTCCACTCGCGCGGGTCCTGGGTGTTCTCGTCCTTCCAGAACCTGTAGCCCTCGGCGTTGCGGTCGATGACCGCGTCGGCGCCCATGGACCGGCAGATGTCCGCCTTCTCGGGCGAGGAGACCACGCAGATCGGGTTGGCGCCGCCGGCCAGCGCGAACTGGGTGGCGTAGGAGCCGAGGCCGCCGCTGGCGCCCCAGATCAGGACGTTGTCGCCCTGCTTCATGCCGGCGCCGTTGCGGGAGACCAGCTGGCGGTAGGCGGTGGAGTTGACCAGACCGGGGGCGGCGGCCTCCTCCCAGCTCAGGTGGTCGGGCTTCGGCATCAGCTGGTTGGACTTGACCAGGGCGATCTCGGCGAGGCCGCCGAAGTTGGTCTCGAAGCCCCAGATGCGCTGCTCGGGGTCGAGCATCGTGTCGTTGTGGCCGTCCGAGGACTCCAGCTCGACGCTCAGGCAGTGCGCGACGACCTCGTCGCCGGGGTTCCAGGCGTTGACGCCCGGGCCGGTGCGCAGGACGACGCCCGCGAGGTCGGAGCCGATGACGTGGTACGGCAGGTCGTGGCGCTTGGTGAGCTCGGACAGGCGGCCGTAGCGCTCGAGGAAGCCGAAGGTCGACACGGGCTCGAAGATCGAGGTCCAGACCGAGTTGTAGTTCACGGAGGAGGCCATGACGGCGACCAGGGCCTCGCCCGGGCCGAGCTCGGGGAGCGCGACGTCGTCCAGGTGGAGCGACTTGCGCGGGTCCTTGTCGCGGCTCTCGACCCCGGCGAACATCTCGGCCTCGTCCTTGTGGACGGTGACGGCGCGGTACGACTCGGGGAGCTTGATGTTGGCGAAGTCGGCCGACGTGGAGTCGGGCGACTGGATCGCGTCCAGGATGTCCTTCACGGGATGCCTCCGGCGGTGCGGCGTCCACGGGGGACGCGCTGAGGGTTACGTCTGGGTTGCTGCTGTGGAGGTGTGCCGTCGGTTCGGCGCGGTGGTGCTGTGGCGGCGCCGGGTAGGGCGCGGGAGGTGCCTGTGACGCAGGCGTCCGGGCGCACCCGCGGGATCGCTGGTGGGGACAGCCGACGCACGAGGTGATCTCTGCGCGCCGGCCGCCCGGACAACATCAACGTATGGCACGCCGTGTCACGTGGCAAGGCACTGCGTGCCAACAATTTCACTCAGATGCAATCTGGCGGTCACGGATGAGCGATGATCGATCGAAAATGCCCCTGAACTGCGCGGATGTGGCATCGGCGGGGCCGAGGAGAGACCGTGACGGCCCCCGAAATCGACGAGGCGCGTCCCGGAGAACGGCGAAGCCGGCCCCCGAGGTCGACGAATGCGGCGCCCGGGGAACGGCGAGCGCGCCCCCGGGGATCGCGAGCGCGGCCCCCCCGGGGGATCGCGAGCGCGGCCGCGGGAATCGCGACCGCAGCCGCCGGGAGAGACGACTGCGGCCCCGGAACGGCGAGCGCGGCCCCGGGAGCGACGACTGCGGCCCCGGAACGGCGAGTGCGGCCCCGGTAGCGACGACTGCGGCCCCGGGAGAGACGACTGCGGCCCCGGGAGCGGCGAGCGCGGCCGCCGGGGGCGAGGGCGCCCCGGGAACGACGAGAGGGCCGCCCCGGAATCCGGGAACGCCAAAAGGGCCGCCCCGGAAACCGGGGGCGGCCCTCTCCCTGTGGAGTGCTCCTCGTTAGTGCCCGTGCGGGCGTCTCAGCCCTTCTGCAGCGCCTGCTGGATCGTTCGCATGACCTCGTCCAGCGGAGCGTCCGTCCGGGCGACGGCGACCACCACGTCGCCCGTCGTGGAGGCGGTGGCGGCGGCGGCCGGGGTCTCCGGTTCCGTGGCGGCCACCGGGGACCCGGGCGCGGCCGGCCTGGCGCCTATGCCCGTGCCGAAGGTCTCCCGCACGATCGCGAAGGCGTGGTCCAGCTGGCTCTCCACGTCGCCCTGGCCGCCCGCGCGCAGCCAGCGGCGCAGGACGTGGTTGTGGGCGGTGACGACCGCGGAGGCGGCCACCTCGGCCAGCAGCGGGTCGTCGTTGCCGTCGTGGTGGTCGCGCTCGTCGAAGTGGCCGAGGAGATAGCGGGTGAAGAGGCGCTCGTAGCGGGCCACCGAGGCGATCTCGCGCTCCCGCAGCGTCGGCACCTCGCGGGTCAGCCGGTAGCGCTCGACGGAGACCGCGGGCGAGCCCGCGTACATCTTCATGACCTCCTTGATGCCCCGGCACACCGTGTCGAGCGGGTGCTCGTGCGGCGGGGCGGCGTTCAGCACCGCCTCCGCGCGCACCAGGGTGTCGTCGTGGTCGGGGAAGATGGCCTCTTCCTTGGAGCGGAAGTGCCGGAAGAACGTCCGCCGGGCCACCCCGGCCGCCGCCGCGATCTCGTCGACCGTCGTGGCCTCGTACCCCTTGGTGGCGAAGAGCTCCATGGCCGCGGTGGCCAGCTCCCGGCGCATTTTCAGCCGCTGGGCGGCGGCGCGGGTCCCCGCCGCGCTCTCCGGGGAGTCGGGCGTGGACGTGGCACGGGGTGTCTTCGCGGCCTTGGACATAGCCCGAACGTACTGCATCGGAGCGGGAGTGTGCCCAGGTGGGGGAGGGGAGCCCGGCCCGGCACCGACGGTGCCCGGCGGCCTGAGCAGCCCTCCCCATCCCCCGTACGGCGCGCCGTGGCCGTCAGCGACGGGCATATTCGCGGAAGCCGCGACCCGTCTTGCGGCCCAGGCAGCCCGCGGCCACCAAGTGCTCCAGCAGCGGCGCCGGGGCGAGGCCCGGGTCGCGGAACTCGCGGTGCAGCACCTTCTCGATGGCCAGCGAGACGTCCAGGCCGACCACGTCCAGGAGCTCGAACGGCCCCATCGGGTAGCCGCCGCCCAGCTTCATCGCGGCGTCGATGTCGTCCAGGGTCGCGTAGTGCTCCTGGACCATCTTGATCGCGTTGTTCAGGTACGGGAAGAGCAGCGCGTTGACGATGAAACCGGCCCGGTCTCCGCAGTCCACGCCGTGCTTCTTGATCTTCGCCGTGACCTCGCGGACGGTCGCGTGGACGTCGTCGCCGGTCAGGACCGTCCGCACGATCTCCACCAGCTTCATCGCGGGCGCCGGGTTGAAGAAGTGCATCCCGATGACGTCCTGCGGGCGCGAGGTGGCCCTGGCACAGGCGACGACGGGCAGCGAGGAGGTCGTGGTGGCGAGCACCGCGCCGGGCTTGCAGATCTTGTCCAGGCGGGCGAACAGGTCCTGCTTGATCTCCAGGTCCTCGGCGACCGCTTCGACCGCCAGGTCGACCTCGGCGAAGGCGTCCAGCGCGCCGGCCGGCACGATCCGGGCCAGCGTCTCGTCGCGCGCCTCGGCGGTCATCCGGCCCTTGTCCACGGAACGGCCCAGGGACTTGGCGATGCGGGCCTTGGCCGTGTCGGCCTTCTCCTGCGAGCGGGCGGCGAGGACGACCTCGTAACCGGCCTTGGCGAAGACCTCGGCGATGCCGGACGCCATGGTGCCCGAGCCGGCGACACCGACCGAGCGGACCTCGCGGCCCGTGCCGCCCGCGGCCGCCTCCAGCGGGGTGAGCGCGTCGCGGACGACCGTGCCGGAGCCCGGGGTCTCGTACGTGTAGAAGCCGCGGCCCGACTTGCGGCCGGTCAGGCCCGCCTCGCTGAGCTGCTTGAGGATCGGGGCCGGGGCGTGCAGCCGGTCCTGCGACGAGGCGTACATCGCCTCCAGGACGGTACGGGCGGTGTCGATGCCGATCAGGTCGAGCAGCGCCAGCGGGCCCATCGGCAGGCCGCAGCCCAGCCGCATCGCGGCGTCGATGTCCTCCCGGGAGGCGTACTTGGCCTCGTACATGGCGGCGGCCTGGTTGAGGTAGCCGAAGAGCAGTCCGTCGGCGACGAAGCCGGGACGGTCGCCGACCGCGACGGGCTCCTTGCCGAGCTCCTGCGCGAGCCGGGTGACCGCGTCCACGGCCTGCGGGGCCGTCAGCACCGAGGAGACGACCTCGACCAGCTTCATGGCCTGGACCGGCGTGAAGAAGTGCAGGCCGAGCACGCGCTCCGGGTGGGCGGAGTCGGCGGCGAGCCGGGTGACCGACAGGGCGTTGGTGCCGGTGGCGAGGACGGTGTCGGGCCGGACGATGCCGTCCAGGGCCCGGAAGACCTCCTGCTTGGTCTCGTACGACTCGGGCACGACCTCGATGACGAGGTCCGCGTCGGCGGCCGCCTGCAGGTCGGAGAAGGTGCGGAAGCGGGCGAGGACGTCCTGCCGCTCCTCCTCGGTGATGCGCTCACGGGCCACCGCGCGGGCGGTGGAGGCCTCCAGTGCGGCGACGGCCTGGGCGGCCGCGCTCTCGCTGATGTCGATGCCGATGACCTCGCGGCCGGCCCGGACGAGCACGTCGGCGATGCCGCTGCCCATGGTGCCGAGACCGACGACGGCGATGGTGGAGAGAGGGGTGTCCATCAGGGGACTCCTGGGAGAAGAGTGACGACTGAAGGCAGTGCGCGAAAAGAAGAGCGCGAGGGCCCAGAGGGCGGGTGAAAGAGCGACGGACCCTGTCCCGGAGTCACGTCGAAAACTGCCGAACCGAACGAACTCCCCATACCTTCGGTACGGGGTGATCCCCTGACGGCTGCGTCACCAGGCCGTCGAGGGAAGTGCGGGGGGTGGCCCGCTCACCTGAGATTAACTGCCCGGTAACGAGCGCGCCAGTCCCGGGAAGTTGAGAACAATGTGATCTGGGTCGCGGATAGGCTGCGGAATATGAATTTCGCCGCGGACCTCGAATTCTGCTCGATGATCGATCGTTTACGAGAAGAGATCGAGAATGACCGCGGAGAGGTCCCGGTGGCATTCGAGGAACTCGCGGGACCGCTCGCCACGGAGGAACTCCACCGGGCACTGACCGCCCCCGGACAACCCCTCTGGGCCCGCGAGATCGCCGCCTTCCGGCTCGGCCTCGCCGGCGACCCGCGCGCCTTCGAGGCCCTCGTCCTCCTCCTCAACCACCGCGACCCCGAGCGCTGCGTCTCCGCCGCCCACGCCCTCACCCGGCTCGGCGACCCCCGGACCGCCCGCGCCGCCGCCGCGCTCGCCACCAACGAACTCCGGGTCGCCTACGCCCTGTTGCCGGTCCGTCTCCTCGCCGCCCTGGGCGCCCCGGAGAGCGTCCCCGCCCTCGTCACGGTCCTCGGGCGCCGGCTCGCCCCCGCCGACCCGCACTGGCGCGTCGGCCTCGCCTGCGTCGAAGGGCTCGGCGCGCTCGGCGACCCCGGCGCCCGGGAAGTCCTGGAGGCGGCCCTGCCGCACCCGCGGTTCGGGGGAGCGGCGCGCGAGGCGCTGGCCCGGCTCCGGCCGTGAGTCTGCGTGGGGGGCGGCGAGGCGGGCGGGCCGCTGCGGCGGGCGGCGCGCCTCGCCGCGCCCGGCAAGTCGCCGCACGCCTTCACGGAGCGGCCGGCGGGCCGGGGGTGTGAGCACCGGCTTCGGCGCGCCGGCGCGCGACAGCCCGCCCCACCGCCTCGGCATCGAGGCGAGCTGCGCCACGTTCGACGCGGTCACCGGCACCGCCCAGGACATGCGGATCCCCGGCCTCCTGACCAGCCGGAGGCTGAGCGTCGCCGTGAAGAGTGGCGCGGTCGCCGCCCGAGGCCCCCGGTTCCCACCGGAACGCCGGGCACGTCCTAGACGGCCGGCCGGTCCTCGGGTATCAGCGCGAAGGCCTCTATCTCGATGACGAGTTCGGGACGGACGAGCGCGGTCACCTGGACCGCCGAGCTGGCCGGCAGCGGAAGCGGGCCGAAGGCGGCGTCGCGGGCTTCGCGGATCGCGGGCAGATGCGCCATGTCCGTCACGAAGTACGTCAGCTTCACGACGTCCGCGAAGTCCGCTCCCGCCGCGGCCAGGCAGCGGCCAACGTTGGCGAAGACCTGGCGGGCCTGGGCGGCGGCGTCGCCGGCCCCGACGACCGCGCCCCCGGCGTCGAGGGCGATCTGGCCGGACACGGCCACGAACCTGCCGGTGCCCCACACGACATGGCTGTACTGCGGGCTGGGGGCGAGGCCCTCGGGGGCGGACACATGGGTCAGGTGCGTGGTCATGGCTCACATCCTGGCGCACACCACTGACACTCCGGCCCGCCCCGGCCGACTTGTGGACGACTCCCGTTCCCCGTGTGACCGGGGGGTCTCAGCGCACGTGGCCGAGCATCCCGTGCAGGGTGGCACCGGCGTCCAGGGCCGCGCCACGGGTCGCCGTGGCCTTGGCGGGCTTCGGATCGGGGAGCGTCTCGCAGACCGCGTCCGCCTCGGCGCCCTCCGCCCCGCGCGGGACGGCGCCGGTGGAGAGGTAGGCGGCGAGGTGCTCGTCCATGCAGTCGTTGCCGGCCAGCGTCACCCCGTGGTTGCCGCCTCCGTCCTCGACGACCAGGCTGGAGCCGGTCATCTTCCGGTGCAGGGTGACCCCGCCCTCGAACGGCGTGGCCGCGTCCTCGGTCGCCTGCAGGATGAGCACCGGCGGCAGCTCGTCGTTGCCGACGTCCGGCGGGGTCGCCGCGTCGACCGGCCAGAACGCGCACGGTGCGTTGTACCAGGCGTTGTTCCAGGTGGAGAACGGCGCCTTGGCGTGCACGTTCCAGTTGTCCCTGCGCCAGACGTTCCAGTCCCGCGGCCAGGCCGCGTCCCGGCACTGGACGCTCGTGTAGACCGAGTAGCCGTTGTCGGCCGCGGCGTCCGCGGCGGCGTAGTCCTCGTAGGCGGCCACCAGCGGGGCCGTGTCGCCGTCGTTCACGTACGCGGCGAACGCGGCCGCGAGCCGCGGCCAGTAGCCGTTGTAGTAGCCGCCCGGCAGGAACGTGTCCTCCAGCTCGCCCGGGCCGACCTTGCCGCCGGCGGGTGCGGTCCGCAGCGCCTCGCGCATCCGGTACCAGGCCGCCTCCACGGCCGCCGGGTCGGTGCCGAGGCGGTAGGTCGCGTCGTTGCCGGCCACCCAGGCCGTGAAGTCCTTGTGGCGGGCGTCGAAGGCGTAGTCCTGCCCGATGTTGTCCTCGTACCAGACGCCGTGCGGGTTCACGACGGAGTCGAGCGCCATGCGCCGCACCCGCTCGGGGAAGAGCCGTGCGTACACCGCGCCGAGGTAGGTGCCGTACGAGTAGCCGAGGTAATTGAGCTTCGGTGCGCCCAGCGCCGTCCGGATGGAGTCCAGGTCACGGGCGGTGGAGACGGTGTCGATGTACGGAAGGACGTCGGCGTACCTGTCGCCGCAGGCCTTGGCGAAGGCCTGGGCGCGCTCGACGCCGGCCCGCTCGTCCTCGGGGTCGATCGGCACGGAGTCGGGGCGCACGGGGTCGAAGTGGCCGGGGCGGCAGTTCAGGGCGGGCTCGCTCTTGCCGACGCCCCGCGGGTCGAAGCCGATCACGTCGTACTGCGCGGCCACCTTCGAAGGCAGGGCGGTCGCCACGTATCCGGCCATCCCGCGTCCGCTGCCGCCGGGGCCGCCGGGGTTGACGAGGAGCGGGCCCTGGTAGGTCTTCGCCGTGTGCGGGACCCGGGTCAGGGCCAGAGTGATCGTCCGGCCGGCGGGGGCGTCGTGGTCGAGCGGCACCCTCAGGGTGCCGCACTGGAGCTTCGGGTACGCCTTGGTGCCGCAGTCGGTCCAGGCGAGCGGGGCGACGGGACGGGGCGTGGGCCCGTTCGCCGCGGAGGCGGACGGGGACGCGGGCAGGACGGTGACCGTCCCGGCGGCCAGCGCCCCAGCGGCGATCAGCATTCCTGCGCGTGTTCTCATACGGCGTCCGTGCCCCGGACGGCGCCCGTCGGGACCTATCCGGCCGAGAGTTGACCCGTTCGGCGGAGGTGACTGGCCGTCAAAGTGGTCTCGGACGGGGGTTTCGGGCCCGGGGTCACAGGAGGGTGAGCTGCTCGGACTCCGGCCCGCGCGCGTGGTGCTCGGGAACGGGTGTCCGGCGCGGAGAGCTCCGGCGGTCGTTCGGCCCGATGCCGAACTCGGCCGCCAGCTCGTGCACCTGACGGGTGATCCGGCGCTGGTACCAGGTGGGGGCGTAGGCGCCGGCCGCGTACATCCGCTCGTAGCGGCCGACCAGTTCGGGGTGGTGGTGGCGCAACCAGGTGAGGAACCACTCGCGCGCCCCGGGCCGCAGGTGCAGCACGAGCGGGGTCACGGAGGTGGCGCCGGCCTCGGCGATGGCGCGGACGGTGGCGCGCAGCTGCTCGGGCCGGTCGCCGAGGAAGGGCACGACGGGCGCCATCAGGACCCCGCAGCCGATGCCGTGCCCGGCGAGGGTCCGTACGACGTCCAGGCGCCGCTCCGGGGCGGGTGTGCCGGGCTCGACGGTCCGCCACAGCTCGGTGTCGGTGAAGCCGACGGAGACGGAGACCCCCACCTCGGTGACCTCGGCGGCCTGCCGGAGCAGATCCAGGTCGCGCAGGATCAGCGTCCCCTTGGTGAGGATCGAGAACGGGTTGGCATAGTCCCGCAGGGCCTCCAGGATGCCCGGCATCAGCCGGTAGCGGCCCTCCGCCCGCTGGTAGCAGTCGACGTTGGTGCCCATGGCGATGTGCGCGCCCTGCCAGCGCCGGGAAGCGAGCTGTCCGCGCAGCAGCTCCGGTGCGTTCACCTTGACCACGATCTGCGAGTCGAAGCCGATTCCGGTGTCGAGGTCCAGATAGCTGTGGGTCTTGCGGGCGAAGCAGTACACGCAGGCATGGGTGCACCCGCGGTACGGGTTGACCGTCCACTCGAACGGCATGCGTGAGGCGCCGGGCACCCGGTTGACGATCGAGCGGGCCCGCACCTCGTGGAAGGTGATGCCGCGGAACTCGGGCGTGTCGAAGGTGCGGGTGGTGACCGCGTCCGCTCCGAACAGGGTGCTTTCGGCCAGGGCGGCGGGGCTGTCGGCGGCAGCGGAGCCGTCGACCAGACGATCCCATCTCATGGACGCCTCCTCGGGGGGACGGGGTGGTCCCAGATTAGAACACATGTTCCCTTGATCGCGGCAACCCGGATTTTGGGCCCCGGCGCCCAGGTGGTTGGCTTGGTCCGTATCCCCCGAAAGCACCACGAGAACAAGCTGGAGGAAGCGCCATGGCGCAGGTCGAGGCCACGACGGAGCGGATCATCGCCGCCGACGCGGAGACGGTGTTCGACGCCCTCGCCGACTACACCGGGACGCGCGAGAAGCTGCTCCCCGAGCACTTCAGCGAGTACGAGGTGCGCGAGGGCGGCGACGGCGAGGGCACCCTCGTCCACTGGAAGCTCCAGGCCACCAGCAAGCGCGTGCGCGACTGCCTCCTGGAGGTCACCGAGCCCACCGACGGGCAGCTCGTGGAGAAGGACCGCAACTCCTCCATGGTCACCACCTGGACCGTCACCCCGGCCGGCGAGGGCAAGTCCAAGGCCCTCGTCAGCACCGTCTGGAACGGGGCCGGCGGCATCGGCGGCTTCTTCGAGAAGACCTTCGCCCCCAAGGGGCTCGGCCGCATCTACGACGCCCTGCTCGCCAAGCTCGCCGCCGAGGTCGAGAAGTAGCACCGAGCAGGACCGAGAGGCCGCAACGAGAAGTAGCCTCGGGAAACCGGAACCCGGAAGTAACGCCCGGTTCAGTCACCGATTCGAGTGGTTTCCCCGCGACCCCCGCAAGAGCGCCCGGCGCACTCGGGGGTCGCGCGCTTGGCGGCAAAGCCCCTGATGAGCGCCCCAAGTGCGCCCGGCCGCAGGGGCGTTAGACCTCCGCCGTTCCACCCTCCTCCCGTACCGCCCGACTTGCTCCCGCTTCGCGCCCAATGCGAAGAATGACGCGCGCAGACGCCGTGACGAGGGGAGCAGCACGTGGGTGCGATCACACTGGCCGAGGACGCCAGGGACGCCGAGGGCGCGGAGCCGCACCTCGCCGAGGGCCCCGCCGGCCGGGCGGACCGTACCGACGCGGGCCACCCGCCCGCCGTCCCGGCGCCGGCACCCGAAGCGGAGGGGGTGCTCGACCCACGCCGCGTCCGGCTCGTCTTCTGCGGACTCATGCTCGCGCTGCTCCTCGCCGCGCTCGAGCAGATGATCGTCGCCACCGCCCTGCCGAGGATCGTCGGCGAACTCCAGGGCCTGGACCGGATGTCGTGGGCGATCACCGCCTACCTGCTCACCGCCACCATCGGCCTCCCCGTCTACGGAAAGCTCGGCGACCTCCTCGGCCGCAAGGGCGTCTTCGTCTTCGCGATCGTCGTCTTCGTCATCGGCTCGGGACTGGCCGGCTGGTCCCGTTCCATGGACCAGCTCATCGCCTTCCGCGCCCTCCAGGGCGCCGGCGCCGGCGGACTGATGATCGGCGTCCAGGCGATCATCGCCGACATCGTCCCCTCCCGGGAGCGCGGCCGCTACATGGGCCTCATCGGCGCCGCCTTCGGGCTCGCCTCCGTCGCCGGCCCGCTGCTCGGCGGCTTCTTCACCGACCACGTCTCCTGGCGCTGGTGCTTCTACTTCAACGTGCCCTTCGGCCTCGTCACCCTCCTCGTGGTCTCGCTCGTCCTGAAGCTTCCCAAGCCCACCGCCCGGGCCCGGTTCGACGTCCTCGGCGCCCTCCTGCTCGCCGCCGCCTCCACCTGCCTGGTGCTGCTCACCAGCTGGGGCGGCACCACGTACGCCTGGGACTCGCGCGCCGTCCTCGGACTCGGCTGCGGCGCGGTCGCGGCCACCGCCCTCTTCCTCCTCGTCGAACGCTTCGCGCCCGAACCGCTCATCCCCCTGCGCCTGTTCCGCGACTCCGTCTTCACCGTCACCAGCCTCGTCGGAGCGGTCGTCGGCATCGCCCTCTTCGGCGCGGCCAGCTATCTGCCGACCTTCCTGCAGATGGTCGAGGGCGCCAGCGCCACCGAGTCCGGCCTCCTGATGCTCCCGCTGATGGGCGGCATCGTCGCCGCCTCCGTCGTCTCCGGCCAGCTCATCAGCCGCACCGGCCACTACAAGGTCTTCCCGCTGGTCGGCGGCGCCGTCTCGACCCTCGGCATGTGGCTGCTCTCGCACATGGACGCCGACACCCCGCGCCTGACCCACAGCCTCTGGCAGGCCGTGCTCGGCGTCGGCATCGGCCTGGTCATGCCCGTCCTCGTACTCGCCGTCCAGAACTCCGTGCGCCCCGCCGATCTCGGCACCGCCACCAGTGCCCACAACTACTTCCGGCAGATCGGCGGCAGCGTCGGCGCCGCGATCTTCGGCACGCTCTTCGCCGCCCGGCTCGACGACGCCCTCGCCGACCGGCTGCCCAGGGACGGCGCCGCCGCCCTGCCGCCCGCCGACTCGATCACCCCGCAGGCCGTCCACGCGCTGCCGCCCGCGCTGCGCGACGCCTTCGTCGAGGCGTACGCCGACGCGATGCCCCGGATCTTCCTCTACCTCGTGCCGGTCCTCGCGCTCGGCCTCGTCCTCGCCTTCTTCCTCAAGGAGAAACCGCTGGTGTCCGTTCACACCCCCGCCACCGAGGCCCCCGCAACCCCCCTCCCGCACGCCCGGGCCGCCGCCACCGACACCCGGACCGCCGCCCCGCTGCTCGCCGGCGTGCCCGTCTGCGGCACCGTCCGGCACCACGACGGCAGCTGCGTGCCCCGGGCCGCGCTCACTCTCATCGACGTGCAGGGCCGCCAGATCGGCCGCGGCGCGAGCGGCGACGACGGCCGCTACGCGCTGAGCGTGCCCGGATCCGGCTCGTACGTCCTCATCGCGGCCGCCGGGGGGCACCAGCCGCAGGCCGTCTCCGTCACCGTGGGGGAGCGCCCGGTCGAGCTGGACGTCGTCCTCGGCGGCGCGGGCCGGCTCGCCGGGGCCGTCGTCACCGCCGACGGCACTCCCGTACGGGACGCGGCCGTCACCCTCACCGACGTACGCGGCGAGGTCGTCGCCTCCACCCGCAGCGGGCGCGACGGCGGCTACGTGATCGGCGAGCTGGTCGCCGGCGAGTACACCCTGGCCGCCAGCGCCCCCGCGTTCCGCCCGGCCGCCCTTCCGGTCAGCGTGCAGGCCTCCCGCGAGACGCGCCAGGACATCGAGCTGGCGGGCGGCGCGGTGCTGCGGGGGACGGTACGGGCGGGCGGCGGGCGGCCCGTCGAGGACGCCCGCGTGACCCTGCTCGACGCCGCCGGGAACGTGGTCGACACGCTGACGACGGGCCCGGACGGCACCTTCCGTTTCGTGGACCTGTCCTCGGGCGAGTACACGGTGATCGCCGCCGGTTACCCTCCGGTGGCGACCGTCCTCCAGGTCGCGGGCGGCGGCCGGACGGAACGCGACCTGCAGCTCGGCCACGAGGACTGAACTGCCGGTTCCCGCGGGCCCGCGGGCCCGCGGAGCACGGGAGCCGGAGGGTGCGGGGTGAGGCCCTCGGGAGATGCACGGCCCGCGGGCCGGAGCGCCGGGAGGTGCAGCTGCGGCCGCGGGCCGGAGCACTGGGGGTGCAGCGCTCGCGGGCCGGAGGGCCTGGGGTGCAGCGCTCGCGGGCTGGAGGGCGGGGGTGCAGTGCTCGCGGGCCGGAGGGCCTGGGGTGCAGCGCTCGCGGGCTGGAGGGCGGGGGTGCAGTGCTCGCGGGCCGGAGGGCCTGGGGGTGCAGCGCTCGCGGGCCGGGGCACCGGAGAGGTGCAGCGGCCGCGGGTCGGAGGACCGGGCAGGTGCAGCGGCCGAGGGACGACGCCCGCGCGAGCCCAGGGTCTCGCGCGGCGGGAGCGCCGCTCCCCGGGCGGGGCGCCCGGTGGTGTCAGGAGGTGGTGGTCGCCTTGCGCAGCGCGCTGATGCAGGTGCTGATCGCCTCCTGCAGGGCCTCGAGGCGCTGCAGCATGTCGTCCTCGACGACGTCCTCCTCCAGGACCTCGTCGAGGGTCAGCTCCTCGAAGACCTTCGTCGCCTTCTGCAGGCTGCTGTAGAACTTCGCCCGGCGCTCCTTGACCCGCAGCGCCGGGTCCGCCTCGACCGCCCGGGCGACCATCGACTTCACCGTGTCGTAGGCCTCGCCGGCCCACTCGCCGGCCTCCTCCGAGTCGTCGAGCTCGTCGATCAGCGTGAGGTGCCGCTCGGCCTCCGCGCGCAGCTCGGCCGGCGCCGCGACGGTCTGGCCGGCCGGCGTCCTGATCTGGCCGCCCTCCGCGATCTGCCGGACGTACTCGATCCGGTCCGCCGCCTTCGCCTCCTGCGCCACCGCCTTCTTCAGGTCGCCGGTGCGGGCGATGGCCCGGGCCATCTCGGTCTGCAGCGCCGGGTCCTCCTTCATCCGGTCGAGCAGCGCGCCCCGAGCGGCCTCGGCGGTGCCCGGGTCGGCGAGGATCGCGGCGCGGAGCGCCGTCGGGTTCTCCGCCACCTCCAGCGCCTTCGTCGCCTTGATGCCCTCCGCCTCGGCCGCCGCCGTGATCGCGTGGCCGCGCACGGAGGTCGCGCTGTTGCGCGAGGAGTAGTACGACAGCCAGACGTCCGCCTCGGGCAGCTCGACGTCCTCGCCCGGGACCAGTGCCTCGAACTGCGGCACCAGGGCGTCGTCGGCGGCCATGTCCCACGCCTTGTAGTAGCGCATGACCCGCTCGGCGGAGCAGCCGGCGAGCTCCGCGAAGGCCTTCGCCGACACCTTCTCCGAGCCCTCGGCCGCCTGCCCGCCCGGCCGCACGCTGCGCGCCACCTTCAGCGCGAACGCCCAGCCGCCCGTCCGCGCGTACACCCCGAAATCGCGGGCGTCGCGGACCACGGCCTCGGCGACGGCCTGCGCGGCGGGCTCGACCCACTCGCCGGTGTCGACGGGGAGAGGGGCTTCGGACGGGGCGAGCGAGGTGGTCACCGAGGGGTCTCCTGGGGTTCGCGGGACGACGAAAACTGCGCCCGTCAGCCTATACGCACCCGATGAAAGGGTTCGCCCGAATCACCGCCACCGGTCCATGCCTTCGACACTTTTCCACAGGGGTGGTCGGGCCCGCGGGGGGCGCGTACGGTGCCTGGCATGAAGATCCTGATCAGCGCCGACATGGAAGGCGCGACCGGCGTGACGTGGCCCGCCGACGTGCTGCCCGGCACGCCCCAGTGGGAGCGCTGCCGGTCCATGTTCACCTCGGACGTCAACGCGGCGGTGCTCGGATTCTTCGACGGCGGCGCAGACGAGGTCCTCGTCAACGAGGCGCACTGGAGCATGCGCAATCTCCTCCTGGAGCGCCTCGACGAGCGGGCCGAGATGATCACCGGCCGGCACAAGGCGCTCTCCATGGTCGAGGGCGTCCAGCACGGCGACGTCGACGGCATCGCCTTCGTCGGCTACCACACCGGCGCGGGCACCGAAGGAGTCCTCGCCCACACCTATCTGGCCAACTCGATCACGGGCGTCTGGCTCGACGACGTCCGCGCCAGCGAAGGCCTGCTCAACGCACACGTGGTGGCCGAGTACGGGGTCCCCGTCGTCCTCGTCACCGGCGACGACCTGGCCTGCGAGGACGCCCTCGGCTACGCCCCGGAGGCACGGAAGGTCGCCGTCAAGGACTACGTGTCGCGGTACGCGGCGGTGTGCCGCACCCCGGCCCGCACGGCCTCCGACATCCGCGCCGCGGCGAAGGAGGCGGTCTCCCTCGCCGTCCGGCACGAGCCGGTCAGAGGGGGGCCCTTCACCGTGGAGCTGGAGTTCGACGCGGAGCACCTCGCCGGAGCCGCGACGGTGGTCCCGGGCACCGAGCGGAGTGGCGAGCGGCGGGTCGCCTACACCAGCGAGACCATGTACGAGGCAATTCGCACGTTCAAGGCGGTCACCACGATCGTGTCGGCCGCCGTGGAGGAGCAGTATGGCTGAGGAGGACCCGGGCCCGGACACGACGGCACTCGACGAGGTCGTCACCTTCACGTCCGAGCTCATCAGGATCGACACCACCAACCGGGGCGGCGGCGACTGCCGCGAGCGCCCCGCCGCCGAGTACGTGGCGGAGCGGCTCGCCGGCGCGGGCCTGGAGCCCACGCTCCTCGAACGCACTCCGGGCCGCACCAATGTCGTCGCCCGCATCCCGGGCACCGACCCCACGGCCGACGCCCTGCTCGTCCACGGTCACCTCGACGTCGTCCCGGCCGAGGCCGCCGACTGGGCCGTGCACCCCTTCTCGGGCGAGGTCCGCGACGGGGTCGTCTGGGGTCGGGGCGCCGTCGACATGAAGAACATGGACGCGATGGTGCTCGCCGTCGTCCGCTCCTGGGCCCGGCAGGGCGTCCGGCCGCGCCGGGACATCGTCGTCGCCTACACCGCCGACGAGGAGGCGAGCGCCGAGGACGGCTCCGGCTTCCTCGCCGACACCCACCCCGGTCTCTTCGAGGGCTGCACCGAAGGCATCAGCGAGTCCGGCGCCTTCAGCTTCCACCCCGATCCCGGCATGACGCTCTACCCGATCGCGGCGGGCGAGCGCGGCACCGCCTGGCTCAAGCTCACCGCTCACGGCACCGCCGGCCACGGCTCCAAGGTCAACCACGCCAACGCCGTCACCCGCCTCGCCGCGGCCGTCGCCCGCATCGGTGCCCACGAGTGGCCCGTCCGGCTCACCCCCACCGTGCGGGCCGCCCTCACCGAACTGGCCGCGCTGTACGGCATCGACACCGACGTCGACGCCCCCGGCTTCGACACCGACGTCCTCCTGGAGAAGCTGGGCCCGGCCGCCGCACTGGTCCGGCCCACGGTCCGCAACAGCGCCAACCCGACGATGCTGGAAGCCGGTTACAAGGTCAACGTGATCCCGGGCCACGCCGTGGCCTACGTCGACGGGCGGATGCTGCCCGGTGGCGAGGACGAGTTCACCGAGACCATGGACATGCTGACCGGCCCCGATGTGGAGTGGGAGTTCCACCACCGCGAAGTGCCCCTGGAGGCACCGGTCGCCTCGCCGACCTTCGCCAAACTGCGCGCCGCCGTCGAGCGCTTCGACCCGGCCGGGCACGTCGTCCCGTTCGCCATGTCCGGCGGCACCGACGCCAAGCAGTTCTCCCGCCTCGGCATCACCGGATACGGCTTCTCCCCGCTGCGACTGCCCCCCGAGCTCGACTACGCAGCACTGTTCCACGGCGTCGACGAGCGTGTCCCGGTCGACGCCCTCCACTTCGGCGTCCGCGTCCTCGACCACTACCTGAGATCCGCCTAGGAACCGTCAGGCCCGCCCAGGGCCGGACCCGATCCTGAGCGGCCGGCCCGGCCCAGCCCGGCCCAGCCAGGCCCGGCCCAGCCAGGACCAGCCCAGCCAGGCCCAGCCCAGCCAGGCCCAGCCCAGCCAGGCCCAGCCCAGCCAGGCCCGGTCCAGCCAGGCCCGGCCCGGGCCCGCCCCGCGGCACCACCGCACGTCACGCCCGCACGACCCGTACAGGGGGAACCTGATGGCACCCACGGCCGCCTACGGCAGCTGGCCGTCACCCATCGGCGCCGAGCTCGCCGCCGCCCACGACGGACGGCCCGACCACGTCGGGTTCGTCGGGGACGAGGTGTGGTGGACCGCCCCGCGCCCCGCGGAAGGCGGCCGGCGTGCCCTGGTGCGCCGCCGCGACGACGGCACCGAGGAGTCGGTCCTGCCGGCGCCCTGGAACGTACGCAGCCGCGTCATCGAGTACGGCGGCCAGCCCTGGGCCGGCACCGTGCGCGCGGACGGCACGGCGCTCGTCGTCTTCTGCCACCTTCCCGACCAGCGGCTCTACGCGTACGAGCCCGACGCGGCCGACGGTGCCGCCCCGCGCCCCCTCACCCCCGTCTCCGGCATCGGCGGCGGCCTGCGCTGGGTCGACCCCGTCCTCCGGCCCGAACAGGGCGAGGTCTGGTGCGTCCTCGAAGAGTTCACCGGCCCCGGACCCACCGACGTGCGCCGCGTCATCGCCGCCGTCCCCCTGGACGGCTCCGCGGCCGAGGACCGCTCCCGCGTCCGTGAACTCACCGACGGGCGCCACCGCTTCGTCACCGGCCCCCGGCTCTCGCCCGACGGACGGCAGGCCGCCTGGATCGCCTGGGACCACCCCCGCATGCCCTGGGACGGCACCGAGGTCCTCCTCGCCGAGGTCACCGAGGACGGTACCTTCGACAGGCCGCGCACGGTCGCCGGCGGACCCGAGGAGTCCGTGCCCCAAGTGGGCTGGACCCACGACGGGCAGCTCCTCCACCTCAGCGACCGCAGCGGCTGGTGGAACCTCTACCGCAGCGCCGAGAACGGCGCACCGGTGGCGATCTGCCCACGCCCCGAGGAGTTCGGCGGCGCGCTGTGGAAGATCGGCCTCAGCTGGTTCCAGCCGCTGGACGGCGGACTGATCGCCGTCGTCCACGGCAAGGGCGCCACCGCGCTCGGGATACTCGACCCCGACACCGGCGAACTGGTCGACGCCGCCGGCCCCTGGACCGAGTGGGCCGCCACCCTGGCCGTGCACGGCCCCCGCGTCGTCGGCGTCGCCGCCAGCCCCCGCAGCGCCTACGAAGTGGTGGAACTCGACATCCGCACCGGGCACGCCCGGGTCGTCGGCTGCCCGCACGAGGACCCGGTGGACCCCTCCTACTACCCCGAACCACAGATCCGCAGCTTCACCGGCCCCGACGACCGCGAGATCCACGCCCACGTCTACCCGCCCCATAACCCGGACCGCACCGCCCCCGGCGACGGCCTCCCGCCCTACGTGATCTGGGCGCACGGCGGCCCCACCGGACACGCCCCGCTCGTCCTCGACCTGGAGATCGCCTACTTCACCTCCCGCGGCATCGGCGTCGCCGAGGTCAACTACGGCGGCTCCACCGGCTACGGACGGGAGTACCGCGAGCGGCTGCGCGAGCAGTGGGGCGTCGTCGACGTCGAGGACTGCGCCGCCGTGGCCCGTGCCCTCGCCGACGAGGGCACGGCCGACCCCGCCCGCCTCGCCATCCGCGGCGGCAGCGCCGGCGGCTGGACCACCGCCGCCTCGCTCGTCCACAGCGACGTCTACGCCTGCGGCACGATCGTCTACCCCATCCTCGACCCCGCCGCCTGGGCCGACGGCGAGACCCACGACTTCGAGTCGGAGTACCCGCAGTCGCTCATCGGCCCCCTCGACGAGGTCCCCGCCCGCTACCGGGACCGCTCCCCGCTGGAACACGTCGACCGGATCACCGCCCCCTTCGTGCTGCTGCAGGGCCTGGACGACGTCATCTGCCCGCCCGCCCAGGCCGAGCGCTTCCTCGCCCGGATGGCCGGCCGGGGCGTGCCCCACGCCTACCTCTCCTTCGAGGGCGAGGCGCACGGCTTCCGACGGGCCGACACGATGGTCCGCTGCCTGGAGGCCGAACTCTCCCTGTACGCCCAGACCTTCGGCATCGAACGGTCCGACGTCCCCCGGCTGGAGCTGAGGAAATGACACCGGAGCTGCTCCGCCCCCGCCGACTCGGCCCCGGCGCCCGCGTGGCCGTCGTCGCCCCCAGCGGCCCCATCCCGGAGGACCGCCTCCGGGCAGGCCTCGACATCCTGCGCGGCTGGGACCTCGACCCCGTCGTCGCCCCGCACGTCCTCGACGCCCACCCCACCCTCGGCCACCTCGCCGGAACGGACGCCGACCGTGCCCGCGACCTCACCGAGGCCTGGTGCGACCCGTCCGTCTCCGCGGTCCTGTGCGCCCGCGGCGGCTACGGCGCCCAGCGGATGGTGGACCTCGTCGACTGGACCGCGATACGGGCCGCGGGCCCCAAGGTGTTCGTCGGCTACAGCGACGTCACCGCCCTCCACGAGGCCTTCGCCGTCCGCCTCGGCCTGACCACCCTGCACGGTCCGATGGTCGCCGCCGCGGCCTTCCTCAAGGACGCCCGCACCCAGGAGTCCCTGCGCGCCACGCTCTTTGAACCCGAGTCCGTGCGCACCCTGGGCCTGGAGACCGCCCGCGCCCTGGTCCCGGGCCGCGCCCACGGCGTCACCCTCGGCGGCTGCCTCTCCCTGCTCGCCGCCGAGCTCGGCACCCCACTCGCCCGACGCTCCGCCCGAGGCGGCCTGCTCCTCCTGGAGGACACGGGAGAGGAGCCGTACCGCCTCGACCGCATGCTCACCCAACTCCTGCGCTCCGGCTGGCTGGACGGTGTCGCCGGCGTCGGCCTCGGCTCCTGGGAGGAGTGCGGCCCGTACGAGGGCGTGCGCGCCGTGCTGCTCGACCGCCTCGGCACCCTGGGCATCCCGGTGCTGGAACAGCTGGGCTTCGGCCACCACGAGAGCGCTCCGACGATCCCCCTGGGTCTGCCGGCAGTCCTGGACACGGAGTCGGCGACGCTCACGCTGGACGTACCGGCGCTGATCTGAGGGGCCGGGAACGGCGGGAGGCGGGGCGGTCGGGGGACGGGGCGCCCGGGCGGTGCGGGGCGTACGAGGGAGGTCCCCGTAGACGCCGCGGCCCGACGCCCCGGCCCGACAGGGACTAACGGGTGGCGAGGGTCGCGTAGCCCGGGCGGATCAGTTCGTCGATGAGGCGGCGGCGCTCCGGGAGCGGGAGGAAGGCGGCCTCGACGGCGGCGACGGTGAACTCCTCGAAGACCTCCGGGCCGTAGCCGAAGGCGTCCGCCATGTGCTGGAACTCCTCGCTCATGGTGGTGCCGGAGACCAGCCGGTTGTCCGTGTTGAGCGTGATCCGGAAGCCGAGGCGGCGCAGCTCGTCGATCGGGTGCGAGGCGTAGTCCTTGGCCGCGCCCGTCTGGAGGTTGGAGGTCGGGCAGACCTCCAGGGCGATGCGGTTGTCGCGGACGTACGAGGCCAGCCGGCCCAGCGTGCCGTCCTCGGCGATGTCGTCGGTGATCCGCACGCCGTGACCGATCCGCTCGCTGCCGCAGACCTGGACGGCCTCGTGGATGGACTCCGCGCCCACGGCCTCGCCGGCGTGGATCGTGAAGTGACAGTTCTCCCGCTTCAGGTGCTGGAAGGCGGGCAGGTGACGGGCCGGCGGGTTGCCGATCTCGCCGCCGGCGATGTCGAAGCCCGCCACGCCGTTGTCCCGGTGGGCGACCGTGAGCTGCGCGATCTCCAGGGAGCGGTCGGTGTGCCGCATGCCGGTGAGGAGGGTGCGGACGGTGATCCGGCCGCCGGTCCGGCGCTCGCCCTCGCGGAAGCCGGTGTTCACGGCCTCGACGACCTCGTCGAGGGTGAGGCCGCCCTCGAGGTGCTGCTCGGGGGCGTAACGGATCTCGGCGTAGACGACCCCGTCGGCGGCCAGGTCCTCGGCGCACTCGGCCGCGATCCGCTCCAGGGCCCCGCGGGTCTGCATCACCGCGCAGGTGTGGGCGAACGTCTCCAGGTACCGCTCCAGCGAACCGGAGTCGGCGGCGTCCCGGAACCAGACCGCCAGCTCGGCCGGGTCCTCGGTGGGCAGCCCGGTGTACCCACAGGCCCGCGCCAGCTCGACGATCGTGGCGGGCCGCAGCCCACCGTCGAGGTGGTCGTGCAGGACGGCCTTGGGCGCCCGCCGGATCCAGTCGGCGACGGCGGCGGAGGTGGGGGCAGGGGCGGCGGCAGGGTTGTCAGACAAGTGCATGGCCGGGAAGTGTACGCCACATGGGGAGGGTGGCGGTGTGACGGTGATGACAGGGGCGGGACGGGGGAGGGGGAGGGGGTGGGGTAGAGGCGCCAAGGGGCGGGGGCGCACCGCGTGGGGAGTGCGCCGGAGGGGTGTGCGCGGTGCCGTCAGTTCGACTGGAGCACCGGGAGGGCCGGGGCGCCCGTCGGGAGCATGTGCTTGGCCGCCAGAACCGGGGTCCCGTCGACCCGTACGACCTGGGTGACCAGGACCGCGGGGGTGTCCGCGGAACGGCCCAGCTGTTCACCCCGGCGCCGTCCGAGCAGGGTGGCGGTGACCGCACTGTGCGCGGCCAGCGGCACGCCTCGCGAGGCTCCGGCGAGCACCGCCAGCATCGACGTGCGTTCCGGCGCCGAGGGCGCCCGCAGAGCCTCGGCGAACGCCGGATGGGCGCGGTTCAGCACCTCGTCGGCGGCCGCCCACTCGTGGCTGAGCGCCGCCGGTCCGGCCTCTCCGGCCAGTACGGACTCCCAGAAGCGGAGCTCGGCCCCGGCCGGGGCCAGAAGGTGCTGGGTGGTGAAGTCGGTGGGTTCCTCCACGGAGCGGAGCAGGCCCCGCACCCGCAGCGGCGCGCCCGCTCCGAGCAGTTCTTCCAGGGCCTGGACGTGCTCGAAACCGCGCCTCGGCGGGTGCGCGTTGACGGTACGGCCGACCCCGCGCCGTACCGTGAGGAGCCCGTCCTCCTGGAGCAGCAGCAGGGCCTCGCGGAGGGCCGGCCGACTCACGCCGAGCTCGCCCGCGAGCTTGGGTTCGGAGGGCAGCGTGGAGCCCGGGGGGTAGGTGCCGTCGTGGATGGCGTCCGCGATCCGTTCGTAGAGCGCGACGACGGGTCGCCGCTGCTGTCCGCCGGCTGCCACGGATCCTCCTGGTGCTCGTGCTCGTGCTGCTCGCGCGTTGCCTTGCCCCTGCTCACGTCTACCGTAGTCGCCCCGCCTTGTCTGACAAGTCACTCGTACGGCCGCTTCCACCGCCGCCGAGTTGCCGGAATCGGCCCATCCTGGGGGGACGGACGACGGAGGAGAGGGCCGGCCATGAGTCCCAAGGAGACAGCGACCGCGACCACGGGCGAGGCCCGGGCGGGCGGGGTCGTCACCCCTGGCCGGATCACGCTCGCCGCGGTCGCCGTCCTGACGCTCGTCCTCGTCTTCGAGAACACCCGCGAGGTACGGATCAGGCTGCTGACCGCGGAGGTCTCGACGCCGCTCTGCCTCGCCCTGCTCGCGACCACGCTGCTCGGTGCGGTCTGCGGCTTCTACGCCGCCCACCGGAGGACCAGGTGAAGCGCGCGACCGTCCTCGGCGCGGCTGTGGCCCTCGCGCTCGCGGCGGTGGCCGTCAGCTCGGCGGAATCGGTGGCCGGGGCGGAGGAGGAGGGCGGGGAGCAGGCCATGCCGGATCTCCTCGGCAAGGGCCTGTGGCGGGTCTTCACCGCGCTCGACCCACGGACACGGCTCGACGTCCACGACGTGGGCGGCGGCGACCGGCGGGTCCTGTGGCCACCTCACTGGCGCGTCTGCACCCAGCATCCCGAGCCGGGGGCGGCGCGGGGGGTTCGGGGGCGGGTGGTGGTGGGGGTCGCGAAGAAGGGCGAGGCGTGCCCGGCCCGAGTGACAGCAGCCCGCCGCTGACCCCCACCGGAGGCGGGTGAGCGCCGCGCGGGGCTCGCGCGGTGAACGCCTTCGCGCGCCATGATCACCGCAAGGTATCGGCTTCACGGCAGACCCTGGTGGGCGCAGTCTCGCGCCGGTCGGGGCCGGCGGGTCGTTAGCCTGGGGGGATGCGTGACGATCTCGGGGCGTATCTCTCTGTCGGGCCCCGCGTCGGCCTGCGGCCGTTCTCGCTCGACGACGCGGAGGAGTTCACCGCCCGCGCCCGCGAGAGCCGCGAGCTGCACGCGCCGTGGTTGTTTCCCCCGCAGACGGTGGAGGCGTACCAGGCCTACGCGCGGCTGTTGATCGCGGAACCGACGCGGACCGGGTTCCTCGTCTGCGAGCGGGCGGACGGGCGGATCGCCGGGTTCGTCAACATCAACAACATCGTGCGGGGCGCCTTCCTCTCCGGTGCCCTCGGCTACGGCGCCTTCGCGCACGCCGCCGGACGCGGGCTGCTGTCCGAGGGCCTCGGCCTCGTTCTCGCGTACGCCTTCGGGCCACTCGGCCTGCACCGGCTGGAAGCGAACATCCAGCCCCGCAACACCGCCTCCCGCGCACTGGTCCGCCGCGCCGGTTTCCGGCTGGAGGGCTTCTCGCCCGCGATGCTGTTCATCGACGGCGCCTGGCGGGACCACGAGCGCTGGGCGATCACGGCAGACGGGGCCGGGCGCGGGGCCGGAAGCGCGGCGGTCGCGTAGGCCGGGCGGCGTCGCACCGTCCCGCCCGACCGGACGCCCGCCCGTCCGGGCCCGCCCGGGCACACCCGTCCGGGCGCCCGGACGCCCGCACGTACGCCCGCCCGGACGTGCCTCCGCCCCGGACGATCAGCGCTTGTAGTTGATCTTCATCGTGTCCATGTCCGTGACCTTCGACTTCAGGCCCGCATGGCCGTGCCCCAGCTGCTTCAGGGCCTGCTCCACGCGGTCCTCCGCGATCGCGCCCGCCATCTCCTCGCCGTCCGTCGCGTCGGAGACGACGATCAGGCGGTACGAGAAGTGCTTCAGGCTCCGGTCGTAGGCGAGGGAGCCCTCCTCCGTGAACTGCATCGCCGAGAGCCCGTGCTCGTCGACCTCGGCGAGCAGCCGGGTCCGGCTCTCCTCCGACAGTCCGTCGAACGTCCCTCGGACGATCACCCGGTAGGTGTGCTGCTCGCTCATTCCCTGTGCCCCTCCGCGCCGTGCATCCGTAACGGATCCACCCTAGGGCGGCCCCTTCGCACCGCAACGGAATTTCCGGGTCAAGCCTCCCCAGAGCCGTTGTTCCAGCCCCTGGCCAGCGGTGGTTCCGCCGTGTTCCATGGTCGACATGACGACCGTACGACGTGCCGTACTCACCCTGCCCGCGGCGCAGTTGGGCCCGGACAACCCCCTGCCCGCCCTCCGTCTGCTCGGCGGCGGTGCGACCGGCGCCGCAAACGGAGCCCCCACGGTCCCCGCAGCCCCTGCGCTGCCCCCGACGCACCCGACGCACCCGATCCCCGGGGTCGACGGGCGCGACCGCGACCGGATCCCGCGCGACATGGCCCGGCAGCTCGGCCGTGCGCCGCTGCGCACGCTGCTGCCCGCCCGGGTACGCGACGGCTACGGGCGTGAGCGCGTTCCCACCGTCCTCGACACGATCGAGATCGAGAACGAGCTGCTGCGCGTCACGGTCCTTCCCGGGCTCGGTGGACGCGTCCACTCGCTCCTCCACAAGCCGACCGGCCGCGAACTCCTCTACCGCAACCCGGTGCTGCAGCCCGCCGCCTTCGCCCTCAACGGCGCCTGGTTCTCCGGCGGCATCGAGTGGAACATCGGCGCCCGCGGCCACTCCACCCTCTCCTGCGCCCCCCTGCACGCGGCGGTCGTCCCCGCGCCCGACGGAGGCCGGATGCTGCGCCTGTGGGAATGGGAACGGCTTCGCGACCTGCCGTTCCAGGTCGACCTGTGGCTTCCGGACGGCGCCGAGCACCTCCGCGTCGGCATCCGCATCCGCAACCCGCACGAGAGGGCCGTGCCCTGCTACTGGTGGTCCAACACCGCCGTCCCCGAGGACCGCCGTGTCCTCGCTCCCGCGGACGAGGCCTGGCACTTCGGGTACGAGCACGCCCTGCGCCGCGTCCCGGTGCCGCGTACCGCGGACGGCACCGACCGCACGTACCCGCTGCGGAGCACCCACGCCGCCGACTACTTCTACGCCCTGCCGGACGGGCAGCGGCGCTGGATCGCCGCCCTCGACGAGCGCGGCGACGGCCTCGTGCAGACCTCCACGGACGGGCTGCTCGGGCGGAAGCTGTTCCTGTGGGGGACCGGGCGGGGCGGGCGGCGCTGGCAGGAGTGGCTCACGGAGCCCGGCACCCCCGGCTACGCCGAGATCCAGGGCGGACTCGCCCGCACCCAGCTGGAGCATCCGCCCCTCGAGGCGGGGGAGGAGGTCTCCTGGCTGGAGGTGTACGGCCCACTGACCGCCGACCCGGCCGCGGCGCACGGCCCCGACTGGGCGGTCGCCCGCGCGAGCGTCGAGGACGCGCTGGAGGCGGTGCTGCCCCGGGCCGAGGTCGACGCCGCCTACGAGCAGTGGCGGGCCGTCGCCGCCGACGCCGAGCCGGGACCGTCGCTGGCCACGGGGTCGGGCTGGGGCGCCCTCGAAGTACTGCGCGGGGGATACGAGTTGCCCGGCACGCCGTTCCCCGAGGAGCTGCTGGGGGAGGAGCAGCGCCCCTGGCTGGCCCTCCTGCGCACGGGAGCACTTCCGGATGCCGACGCGGACGCGGACGCGGGCGCGGACGGGGGCGACGGCGTCGCGGCGAAGGTCACAGCACCCGCACGCCCCGGGGCGACGCTCGTCTCCGACGCGTGGCGGGACATGCTGGAGACCGCTCCGGCGGACGCGGTCACCGAGTACCACCTGGGCATCGCCCAGTGGGCCGCGGGCGATCTGGCCCAGGCGGTCCGCAGTTGGGAGCGTGGCCTGAAGAACGCGGCGGCCCGCTGGCCCCTGCTCTACTGCCTGGCCGTCGCCGACCGGGAGGGCGGTCACCCGAAGCGGGCGGCCGAGCGTTACGCGGAGGCCTTCGAGGAGCAGTACGGCGGCGACCCCGTCGTCACCGCGGCCCTCGGGCGCGAGGCGGTCTCCGTACTCCTGGAGACGGGGTGCGTGGCAGAGGCGCGCGGCGTGCTGTCCCGGCTCCCGGAGGACGTGCGCGCCCGCGGGGCCTTCCGCCATCTGGAGGCCCGGCTGCTGCTCGCGGAGGGACGGAAGGGCGAAGCCCGCGCCGTCTTCGACGCGGGTTTCGAGGTCCCGGACCTACGCGAGGGCGCGGAGGAACTGGGCAACCTCTGGTCCCGCATCACGGACGAACCCCTCCCGGCCGCCTACGACTTCAGGATGCGTCCGAGCTGACACACCCGCGGTCGGGGCCGAGCTGACCCGCCGGGCGCCGACTGCCGGGCCGAGCAGGCACCTGCGGCGGTCGCCAAGGGGACGACTGACGTCCTCGGTGCCGGGCGCCGGGGGAGGGTTGACCTATCCGGCCCGGGCGGCTCGGTGTGGGGCCGACCTGCCGGGCCCGGGCGGCTCGGGGTGGGCCGACCTGCCGGGCCCGGCGGCTTGGGGCGGGCCGACTGACCGACCCCGTGGCAGCTCGGGCGGGTGGGGGGCCGACCCCTGCCGGGCCCCGGCGGCCTGGGGCGGGCCGTGACCGACCCCGCGGCAGCTCGGGCGGCTCGGGCTGGGCCGACCTGCCGGGCCCCGGCGGCTCACGGCCGGCCACCCTGACCGGCCCCGGCAGATCGGGGTGGAGGCGCGCGTCCCGCGTCCTGCGTCTCGCCTCGGGCGCCGGAGGCGGGCGTCCGGCGTGGGCTGCTGGAGGGGGAGCCGCGGTTCCGCCTCGGGCGCTGGAGGGGGAGCCGCGTGTCCCGCCTCGGCCGCTAGAGGGCGGGGCGGGAGTCCCGCCCTCCAGCCGTCGGAGGGGGAGCCGAGGCCGGTCCTGTCACTGACGGACGGAGCCGAGGCCCGTCCTGTCACGGACGGATCCGAGGCCGTCCTGTCACGGACGACGGGGTCGTCGCCCCGCGGCCCTTCCCCGTGCAGCAGAGAGGGCTACGCGCCCCTCCTCACGCCCGGCACAGGATCTCGCCGTGCGGGACCATGAACCACGCGTCCGGTTCCTCGCCCCAGGTGCGCCACGCCCCGGCGATCTCGGTGAGCTCCTCGCGGGTCGCGTGGCCGCCGTCCACGGCCAGGCGGGCGTAGCCCGAGCCGGTCGTGCGGTCGGCCCACATGCCGCTCCACCAGGTCCGCTCGTCCGGTCCTGCGAAGGACCACACGCCGGCCGAGGCAGTGACGTCGGCGAAGCCCGCCTCGTGCGCCCAGGACAGCAGGCGGCGGCCGGCGTCGGGTTCGCCGCCGTTGGAGCGGGCCACCTTCCGGTACAGGTCCTGCCAGCGGTCCAGGCCGGCATGGGCCGGGAACCACGTGAACGCGCCGTAGTCGCTGTCGCGGGCGGCGACCACACCGCCCGGCCGGCACACCCGCCGCATCTCGCGCAGTGCCTGCACCGGGTCACCGACGTGCTGCAGCACCTGGTGGGCGTGCACGATGTCGAAGGAGTCGTCGGGGAAGTCCAGGGCGTGGACGTCGGCGACGGCGAACTCCACGTTCCCCAGGCCCCGTTCGGCCGCGACCGCCCGGGCCTTCACCAGGACGTCCTCGGCCGCGTCCACTGCCGTCACCCGCCCCGGAGCGACCCGTGCAGCCAGGTCGGCCGTGATCGTGCCCGGCCCGCAGCCCACGTCCAGCACGTCCAGTCCCGCGTGCAGCGAGGGGACCAGATAGGCGGCGGAGTTCTCCACCGTGCGCCACGTGTGCGACCGCAGGACCGACTCGTGGTGCCCGTGGGTGTAGACGGCGGTTTCGGCAGGCGACATGACCGGACTCCCTTGGTGTGGGTGCGTGGGATCACCGTACGCCGCCCACTCGAAATATGAGACCCCGTTCTCAGGATGCGGACAACGGTTCCGTGAACAGGGTTATTCCGTACCGGAGTTCCGTGAGGAGGCGTCCACCCGTGTCCTCCGTGACGGCGGTACCGTCGGGGCGCCAGCCGGCCCGCTCGTAGAACGCGCGGGCCCGTGGGTTCTCCTCGAACACCCACAGCCCGGCCTTCCGGAAACCCGCCTCGCGCATGCCGTCCACCGTCGCCGCGAGCAGCGCCCGCCCCACCCCTCGTCCCCACGCCTCCGGGACGGCGTACAGCGCGGAGAGCTCCGCCGTGGCCGACGGGACGAGAGGCTCGCCTCCTCGCCCTCCCGACCCGTCGGCCGTCTCCCCGTCCGCGGGCCACGCCCGGAAGCTGGAGAACGCCGCTATCGCCCCGCCCTCGTCCTCCGCGACCGTCACGACGGGAGCACCGGGCCCCGCCAGGCGCTCGCGCCACACCTCGGCACGCTCGGCGATGTCGAGACCGTCCAGGTAGGGGTCGGGGACGAGGCCCCGGTAGGCCGCCCGCCAGGAACGGACGTGCACGGCCGCGAGGGAGGCGGCGTCGGAAGGGAGCGCTCGGCGAATCGACATGGGCGGCATTCTGGGCCGCGCCCGGCCACCGGGGCCATGGCATATCCGGCGTCACGCCGACGAAGAACGGCCGCCGTCCCGCAGCGGCGCCTCCCGCCCACGGTCGGCTCGTCACCCCCGCGAGTCCGGCGTGACGGCCCTCCCCGGCTCCTCCGCGCGCCACTCCCAGCGCCGCTCCCCGTCCTCGAACTCCTCCGTCGGCGCCAGGCCCGCCGCCTCGGCGACCGCCGCCGAGGCGTGGTGCTCCGGGTGTACGTGCGCCACGAGTCTCGGCGCGCCGAGCTCCCGCAGGTGGCCGGCCAGGACCGCGGCCGCCTCCCGCGCCAGGCCGCGCCCCTGCCACGGTGCACCGACCACCCAGGCGATCTCGGCGCCGTCCGGCACCACCGTGGCCTGTACGGTGCCGACCGCCGTGCCGGGCTCCCGCAGTCGCAGCACCCAGTTGCACCAGGACGTCGTCTTCGGATCGGGCGGGCCGGCGAGAAGGCGCTCGTAGCGGGCCCGGAGCTCCGGCTCCGCGAGCGGGGCGCCGCCGATGAAGGCGTGCAGGGCGGGGTCGGCGAGGGCCTCGGCCATCTCGGCCGCGTGATCGAGCCGCAGCGGCTCCAGGTCCAGGCGGGCGCCGCGCAGGGGGACGGCGGCGACGCGGTTCGGCTCGTATGTGCGCATCGGTACAGTCTCCCGGCTCCCCGCCCGGAGCCGACGCCGACCCGGAGGCGACTCGCGCCACCCCCTGATCTGACGGGCACTCATATGACAGGACCGTGAACGCCCCGTCCCCGAGCCCTCCCCGCCCCTAAGGTGTGGCCGACCCGCTCCCGACCTGCCGAGGAGACGACCGCCCGTGCCCGCCCGCCGTACCCTCCTGAAGGCGCTTGCCGCCGCTCCCGTGCTGTCCGCCCTCGGGGTCCCGTCCGCCGCCGCGCGCGCGGTCGACACCACCGCCACCGGTGGCACGGGAAGCGTCGCCGGTCCAGGAATCGCCGAGCGAACCGTCACGCCCACCCCCACCGCGGCGCCCGGCATCGTCAAACCGCTCCCGCCCGAGTACTTCACCCTTCGCGGCACGAACGCGGAGGCGCGCTACGAGACCTTCGAGGACACCGGGCTCCTCACCCCCGTCGAACGCTTCTTCGTCCGTAACCACACCTCCACGCCCGTTCTCGACGCCGCCGACTGGCGCCTCACCGTCTGGGGCGACGGCCTGCACGGCCGTACGCCCGTCCACTTCACGTACGGGCAGCTGCGCGACCTGCCGCCCGTCACCCGCACGGCCCTGATCGAGTGCGCCGGAAACGGCCGCAGCCTGTACGCCACCCAGCAGGGCGAGGTCGTCAGCGGCACGCCCTGGACCCTCGGCGCGATCGGCGCGGCCCGCTGGCGCGGCGCGAGGCTCTCCGACGTGCTGCGGCTGGCCGGCATCGCCGCCGACGCCGTCGACGTCCAGCCACGCGGCCTCGACGACCCGTACGTCACCGGGGGCGTCGATCTCGGGCGGGTGCGGCGCCCGATGTCCGTCACCAAGGCGCTGGACGACGTGATCCTCGCGTACGAGATGAACGGCGAGCCGCTCCCGTACGACCACGGGCACCCGGTACGGCTCGTCGTGCCGCACTGGGTCGGCATCGCGTCCATCAAATGGCTCGGCGACATCGAGGTGTCCCGCACCCCGCTCGCCTCGCCCTGGTCGACCGACTACTACCGGCTCTTCGGCCCCGCCCACCCGCCCGGCGGCAGCGCCCCGCTCACCCGCCAGACCCTCAAGAGCGCGTACGAACTGCCCTTCGGCGCCCATCTGGAGACGGGCCGCCCGTACCGGCTCGCAGGCCGCGCCTGGTCCGCCCACGCCCCCGTGCGCCGGGTCGACGTCTCCACCGACGGCGGCGCCCACTGGCGGCCCGCCCGGCTCCTCCAGCCCTCCCGCCACGAGCCCTGGGTCCGCTGGCAGGCGCACTGGCGGCCGTACGGCCCCGGGCCCGCCACCCTGCTGTCCCGGGTCACCGACGCGGCCGGGAACACCCAGCCCGAGCGGGCCGTGCACAACACACAGGGGTATCTGTTCGACGCGGTCGTCCGGCATCCCGTCACCGTCGTCTGACCCGCCCCCCCCACGACCGCGTCCATCAGCGGGCACCAACGGCTCCACGCCCCCGCCCCGAGCGGCGAAACCCCCTGAACCTCCGTATAAAGGGCTCTGAAGGGTCTTGGGGCAGGCTTCGCCTGCGTCGCCCCGTCGGGCCGGACCGGCAGGTTCGCCGGCGCAAAAGGTTCTGGAGGTCGGGACATGCAGCGGGACGTGCGGCGGACGGCCCCGGAAGGCCGCGGACCGGTGCGCTACGGACCGCCCGCGCCTGAGCCCGGACTGCCCGTGCTGCCCGGCCTCGCCGCGCTCCTCGCCGCCGCTGCCGACCGAACGGCCCCCGAACCCCCCGGTGGCGGACCGGTGCTGCGCGAGGCCGCCGCCGGATACTGGTGGCGGCGCGGACTGCGTACGCACGCCGAGGACGTCGTCGCCGCACCCGGCGCCCCGCCCCTCCTGCTCGCCCTGATCGCCGCCCACGGCGGCGATCTTCTGCTGCCCCGTCCCTGCCCCGCCTGGTGGACCCCGCAGGCCCGGCTCCTCGGCCGTCCCGCGTACCACGTGCCCACCCCCGCCGAGTGCGGCGGCGTTCCCGACCCGTACGCGCTCCTGGAGACCGTCCGCCGGATCCGCGCCGAGGGCGGCGACCCCCGACTCCTGCTGATCTCCGTCGCCGACGACCCGACCGCCACCGTCGCCCCGCCCGAGCTCGTCCGCGAGGCCTGCGAGGCGGCCGTCGCCGAGGGGCTGCACATCATCAGCGACGAGACCTGGCGCGACACCCTGCACCGGCCCCACGAGACCGTGCTGCTCAGCCCCGCCGAGATGTGCCCCGACGACGTCACGGTCCTCAGCGACCTGGCCGGCGCCCTCGTGCCCGCCGCCTGGCCCCTGGCCGTAGCCCGATTCCCGCCCGCGACGGCCGCGCGCGCCGACGGCTACGGCGACCGGCGGGCCCGCACCCTCGACATCCTGACGGCGCTCGGGGCGCTCGTCCCCGGACCGTTCGCCCCGGCCGCCGCGCACGCCCTCGACGAACCCGAGGACGTCACCGCACGCGCCCGGTCGACCGCTCACGTACACGGCCGGGTGGCCGCGGCCGTCCACCACGCCGTGCTCGCGGCCGGTGGCGTCGCCCGGCCCCCACAGGCCGGCCGGCACGTGTACGCCGACCTCGGCCCCCTGCGCACCGGGCTCGCGGCCCGTGGCGTCACCGACTCGCTCGAACTGGAGAACCACCTCACCGAACGGCTCGGCACCCCGGTGCCCGGCGGTCACCGCTTCGGCGACGAACTCGGCGCGCTGCGCGTCCGGTTCGACACCGCGGCCTTCCTGGGAAGGACCGAGGAGGAACGAACGGAATCCCTCGCATCCCGGCAACCTGAGGAATTGCCCCACGTGGCGAGCGCGTTGAGCTCCTTCGGAGCAGCCCTCGACGAACTGAGCGGTCAGGCAGGCCAGTCGGCGATCCCCGCGACAACGACGGTTCGGCGACGCATCGACAACGGTTGACGGAACAGACGGAGGCCGCAGAGATGACGGAACAGACGGCCCGGCCACCCCGGGCCCCGCGCTCCGCACGCACCCCCCATGCCCCTCACCCCGGACCCGCGCTCCAGCCCCTCGGCCGGCTGCGCCACGACTGGCCGCGCAGCTTCGCCGACCGGCTCACCGCCCCGCTGCCCGGTGTCCGGGCCATGGCCCGGCTCGCCCGCGAGGGTGCCGTGCGCCCCGGACCGGAGGGGCTGCGGGACATCCCGCAGCTGCCGTTCGCCCCCGGGCCGCTGCCCGAGGCCGGGCCCGACACCCTCGCCGTCACCTGGGCCGGACACGCCAGCTGGGTACTGCGCATCGGCGGGCTCACCGTCCTCACCGACCCCGTCTGGTCCCGCCGCATCTTCGGCACCCCGGCCCGGCTCACCCCCGTCGGCGTCCGCTGGGAGGACCTGCCCCCGGTCGACGCGGTCGTCATCAGCCACAACCACTTCGACCACCTCGACGCCCCCACCCTCAAGCGACTCCCGCGCCGCACCCCGGTGTTCGTCCCCGCCGGGCTCGGCCGCTGGTTCACCCGCCGCCGGTTCAGCCGTGTCACCGAGCTCGACTGGTGGGAGGCGGCCGAACTGAGCGGCGTCCGCTTCGACTTCGTGCCCGCCCATCACTGGTCGAAGCGCACCCTGCTCGACACCTGCCGCTCCCTCTGGGGCGGCTGGGTCCTCACCGACCGCGCCGGCCGGGGGATCTACTTCGCCGGCGACACCGGCTACGGACACTGGTTCACCGAGATCGGCCACCGCCATCCCGCCATCGACCTCGCCCTGCTGCCGATCGGCGCCTACGACCCGCGCTGGTGGCTCAGGGACGTCCACACCGACCCCGAGGAAGCGGTCCGCGCCTTCCAGGACCTCGGCGCCCGCCGCATGGCCCCCATGCACTGGGCCACCTTCGTCCTCTCCTCCGAACCCGTCCTCGAACCCCTCACCCGCGTCCTCACCGCCTGGGAGAAGGCGGGCCTGCCCCGCGAGAACCTCTGGGACCTGGCGGTCGGCGCGTCCCGAGCCCTCGACACCGACCAAGAGCCACCAGGGTGCCGTCCATGACCACGGGTCCGCTGAACGGTGCGCTCCGGACGGCTCCGCCGCCGTGATCACACCGGTCACGCCCGGGATCGTTACACCGGCCCGGTGGGCCCCGTCGGCACGCCCTCCCCACCTCAGCGGAACTCGTGGACCACCTGGATCTCGCCGACGATGTGGGCGTTGAAGTCGTCCAGCTCCTCGGCCGGAACCCAGAGCTCGAGGATCGTCTGCCCGCCCGCCTGTCGGACGGGATACCGGCGCAGGAACTCCGAATCGACCTCGAACCGGGTGACGAAGCCCGCGCCGCTGTGCTTCACGTTCCAGTCCCGCGCGATCCTGATCGCGTAGTCCTCATCGAGGACCGGGTAGAAGATCGGCTGCTCAGGCAGCCGGGGCGGCCAGGCGCGCCAGTTCAGCTCCCGAACCAGACCCAGCTCCTCGGGGCCGGTGGGGCGCCACAGGGTCGTCGTCGCTTGCCGGCTGGTCATGTGATCTCTCTCTGAACGGAGGCCGCCGGTACGGCGGCAGGTCGAGAGGCCGGACGATACCGGCACCACGAACACGGTCGCCAAGCAGTTCTTGAGCCTGTCCAGCTCCGCGTCCGGCGGCTGCGGGACAGTCCTCAGGGGGAGTCTCCTCATCTGGGCCCAGGTGCAGGGGCGTCGGGCCGCACGACTCGGAGACGCGCCTCGGCGGCGCGGCGTGGCAGCATGCGGCAATGATCCGTCGCCTCGCAGGTACCGGCCCTGGCCCCACGCCCCCGGCGCAGCCCCGCCCGGTCGCCTTGTGGCGGACGGGCGCCCCTCGCTCCCCGTGGCCACCGCAACGTGCTGATGAGCAACGCTGATCCGGCCGCCCGTCGGGCCCCGGTCGAAACCCGGGTGCGGGCGGGCGGCGGCGTGATGTGTCATCGGGGCATGGCGATGGTGCTGGGCATGCCGGGGGTCGACGGGCTGCGCGAGGCGGTGGGCGTGCTGCGGGAATGGCAGTGCGAGGGGGCGCCGACGCAGCTGAATCCGGGGGATCTGGGCTGGTACTGGCGGTCCGGCGCGGAAGCGACCGCCGCGGCGGTCAGGACGTGGAGGCGGGGCGGGCGGCTGCTCGCCGTCGGGCTGCTCGACGGCCCAGGACTGCTGCGCCTGGCGATCGCGCCGGACGCTCGTCAGGACGAGCGGCTGGCCCGGCAGTTGGTCGCCGACGTGACCGAGCCGGAGCGTGGTGTGCTGCCGGCTGGGCGGGTGAACATCGAGGCGCCCATGGACGCGCTGATCCAGGATCTGCTGGCCGCGGAGGGCTGGGACACCGACGAGCCGTGGACGCCGCTGCGGCGCGACCTCACCGGGCCGGTGGAGGACCCCGGTCTGCGGATCGAGGTCGTCGGGCCGGAGCAGGCGCACGCCTTCGCCGCCGTTCACCGGTCGGCCTTCGACGGTTCGCGGTTCACCGGCGAGCGCTGGCACGCGATGGCGGCCGGCTCGCCGTACGCCGACGCCCGGTGTCTGCTCGCGTACGACGCCCGGGGCGACGCGGTGGCGTCGGTGGCGGTGTGGTCGGCCGGCCCGGGCAGACCCGGGCTGCTCGAACCGGTCGGCGTGCACCGGGACCACCGCCGCCGTGGCCACGGCACGGCGGTCTCCGTCGCCGCGGCCGCCGCACTCCGGGAACTCGGATCGTCGAGCGCGCTCGTCTGCACGCCCAGTGCCAACCGTGCCGCCGTCGCCACCTACCGAGCGGCAGGCTTCCGCCCGCGTCCCGAGGTCCGGGACCTGTCCCGGGCAACATGACCGCTCCCTGATGCGCCCGCCCGTCCGCCCACCCACCAGTCCATCCGTCCGCCCGGCGGCAGCGCCACGTCGCCTAGCATGCGGACATGGCGATCTTCGTGCACCTGACATCCGCGGCCAACGCCCCGCGGATCCGGCGGTCCGGCATCCGAGCCGACGCCCGTGGCCAGGGCGGTGCGCGAGGGGTGTACTGCTTCCCCGTGCTGCCGTCGTACACGCTGACCCACCAATGGCTGCGCGAACTCGCCCGCTTCGGCAGCCGCGGTGGCCTCGTGGCCGTCCATGTGCGGCTCGACGACGAGCAGCGGGTGATGGTCGGGCACTACGGGGACCGGGCGCGGGAGGCGCAGGCGACCGTGTCCGCGGCCGAGGCAGTGCGGCGCGTCGCCGCGCTCGACGACCCGCGGGGCTGGGAGGTGTTCGTGCCCCGGGCGATCCGCTCGCGCGAGGTGCACCGGATCCGGACCGCGCCGCAGGTGGTCGGCTGGAGGTACCGACCCGGGGCGCACGGTGTGCGGCCCTGCACCTGCTTCGGGTGCCGCGTGCGCGGCGAGTACGGCGGCCGGCGTCTGCGCGAACGGCTGCCGCACCCGCTCGACGGGCCGCCGCCGCCCGTCGGCGTACTGCTCGCCAGGATCGCCGCGGCCGGCGACCCCGGAGACCCGGCCGTGCTGTCCGAGGCACTCCACTGGTTCGGCATGCGCCGACGGGGCCCGATCGACCGCCTCGCCCCGCTCGCCGCCCACCCCGAACCCCGCGTGCGGGAGAACCTGGTCTGGGCGGTGGGCCGCTGGACCACACCGGGCGTCGCCGACCTCCTCGACGGACTCGCCGCCGATCCGCACCCCGACGTCCGGGAGGCCGTGGCGGAGGTCCGCGACTAGGGAGGCCGGGGCGCAGCGGCCCGGCGGTCCGGCGGTCGCTCGGCGGGCTACGAGGCTCGGTGGCCTGGCCCGCGCAGACGGCGCCACACGGCGGGAGCCGCGCTGATCAGGACCGTGAGGGCCACCGCGGCCACCACGCCCTGCCAGGGCTCGGGGAACAGCGAGCCACCCAGGATGCCGATGAGCTGGTACGTCGCCGCCCACGCCAGGCACGCCGGCAGATCGCCCCGCGCGAAGCGCCGCAACGGCATCCCGGCCAGCAGGCAGGCCAGCATCACCGGGATCCGGCCCGCCGGCACCAGGCGGGACAGCACCAGCACCGACACCTGGTGGGTGTCCAGGCGCTCCTGCGCCTGCGCCAGCCGCTCCGGGGTGGCCCGGCCACGCAGGGCCGCGAGCCAGCGTGAGCCGTTGCGGGACCTGACGCCCCGCTGCCCGAGCCAGTACAGGGCCAGATCGCCCAGGAACGCGGCCGAGGAGGCCGTCAGGAAGACGAAGAACAGTGCGAGCGGGGCGGAATGGTGGAACGCCACCACCGCCGCCGAGCTCACGATCGCGCCCGTCGGTACCACCGGCACCAGCGCGCCGAGCGCGACCAGCAGGAAGAGGGACGGATAGCCGACGGCCTGCTGCGTCGACTCCGGCGGCAGCTCCCGCACCGCGGCCACGAGCCGTTCGATCACTTCGCGGCCCCCGCCGTTCCCGTTCCCGTTCCCGTTCCCGCTTCCCTTCCAGACTCTCTGCACGTGCACGTGCCTGTGCCCGTGGCTGCGTCCCTGTCCGGATCCGCATCGTTGCCGGCGCCCGTCCCTGCACCCGTAGCCGTAGCCGTAGCCGTAGCCGTAGTCGAAGCCGTAGTCGAAGGCGGAGGCGAGGGCGAAGGCGTTCCCGGACCCGTGACCGCCCTTGTGTCCGTGCCCGCGTCCGGCCTCGCTCCCCGCCGCCCCTCGGCTTTCCTCACCGCGCGACCTCCGGGCGGACCCGCTCGCCGTGGCCCAGCAGGTGCACCGTCACCTTCGGGGCCAGGCGCGCCGCGTGGCGCACGAACTCGACGCCCGGGGCGTGGAATTCGTGCGGACGGATCGCGTCCATGCCGATCGGCCAGTACGTGCCGTAGTGCACCGGGACCGCGGCCGCCGGGGACAGGGCGGCCAGGGCCTGGGCGGCCCGGCCCGCGTCCAGGTGGCCGTGGCCGAGGTACGGGCCCCAGCCGCCGACAGGCAGCAACGCGACGTCCACTTGGCCGACCGCGTCCGCCATGTCGTCGAACAGGCCGGTGTCACCGGCGAAGTAGGTGCGGGCCTCGCCCTCCACCACGTACCCCAGCGCGGGGGAGCGGTGCGGGCCGAGCGGGAGACGGCGCCCGTCGTGCAGCGCCGGCACCGCCCGTACCGTCACGCCCTCGACCGACACCTCGTCGCCCGGTCCGAGCTCCGTGAGCCGCAGCCCGTCGGCGTCGAGCCGGCGCAGTGCCGGTACGGCCCGGGGCGCGCCGCTCGGCACGAGCACCCGGGTGCCCGGGGCGAGCCGCGCCAGCGAGGGGAGGTGGAGATGGTCGGCGTGCAGGTGCGAGACGAGCACGGCCTCGGCACGCGCCGCGTCGGGCGGCGGCAGTGCACCGCGGCGGCGGCGCAGATGCGCGAGTCTGCGCGCGAAGAGCGGGTCGGTCAGGAAGCGGACCCCGGAGTCCTCGACCGTGCACGTGGCATGACCCCACCAGGTGACCTCCACCGCCACGCCACCCTTCCCGTAGCCGAACCCATGGCCCTTCCGTAACGAGGGTAAATGTCCGCAGCCGCCGATGTGGCCGGTCTTCCACCCCACCCCCGCACTTGGTATACCGAAGCGGGCCGCGGGTGTCCCGCGACGCAGTAGGGTCGGTCCATGGACGACGTTCGGGTGGCGGCGATCGCCAGCCTCACCCCGCTCGAAGAGCTCGACGACGACCCGTTTCTGGTCGACACCCGCAGCCAGTACGCCATGTGCGTCCGATGGGCCCATGACAAGGGTTACGTGGTGACGAGGCAGTTGCTCTGCTACGGCATGCGGCCCGACCACCAGGCGCTGTGGGCGGACGTGGAGGAGGGCGCCGTGGACTTCTTCGTCGCCCCGAACGAGCGTGTCCTCGCCCGCGCGTTGACGGACGTGCCGGAGTTCCTCGCCGAGTGCGAGCGGCGCGGGGTGCGGCTCGAGACCACCGGGCTCGACGAACCGGCTTACGACGCGCCGATGAAGGCCGGGGTGCACCGCCGGCTCTCCATGCCCACCGCCGGGTACGACGGCTCCTGACGCCTCGCGGACTCGATACCCCGCGGAACCCGACGCCTCGCGTAACTCGATATCCCGCGGAACCCGGCGGCCCGCGGAATCCGATACCCCGCGGAACCTGACGCCGACGTCCTGCGGAGCCTGATGCCGAGGTCCCGACGTCCCGGCGAGCCCGCGCACACGGAGAGCAGCCCGGAGTGCCTTCCGCCCCCCCGCATCGCCCCCGCCCCCCCGCATCGCCCCCGCCTGACCGCTCGTACGCCGCCCCGCAGAAGCCCCGCACCCCGGAGCCCTTCGCACCTCCCCCTCACCCCTGACCCCTCACCCCTCCCGTCCCCTCCCGTCCCCTCCGGTCCCGCCCCACCCCGCCCCGCCCGCGTTGTGCCACGCTTGAGGCAGGAAACAGGTGAAAGGTGAACCAGGCGTGGGTGAACGGCGAGGGCGGACCCCCGGACGCTGGCGGAGCGCCGGACGGGCCCTGTTCCGGGTGATCACGGTCTGGGTGGTCTCCACGCTCACCCTGCTCGTCCTGGCCGCCCTCCTTCCCGACTTCCAGCTCCAGTCCGCCGACGGCGACAGCGTCACCAGGACCGCGCTCACCGCGGCCTGGTGCGCGGGCGCCTTCGGTCTGCTCGGGGCGCTGGTCTGGCCGCTGATCGTGCGGGCCCTGCTGCTCGTACCCGCCCTCGTGCTGGGCCTGTTGGTGTTCGTCCTCAACGGCTCGCTGCTGCTCGTCGCGCTCTGGCTGGTCCCCGACGGCAGGGGCGCCGCCGCGCCCGAGACCGCGGTCGTGGTCGCCGCCGTGATGTCCGCCGTCGCCTCGGCCACGGCCACCGCCCTCGCCGTCCGCGACGACGACGCCTACCGGCGCCGCCTCTACCGGCTCACCGACCGCAAGCGCCCCCGGATCGCGCGCGAGGGCGGCGCCGAACCCGTCCCCGGCACCGTCTTCCTCCAGCTCGACGGCGTCGGACATCACGTGCTGCGCGACGCCGTCGCCGACGGTCGGATGCCCACCGTGGCCGACTGGCTCGCGAGCACCCACACCCTCGTTCCCTGGCGCACCGACTGGTCCAGCCAGACCGGCGCCAGCCAGCTCGGCATCCTGCACGGTTCGAACGAGGACGTGCCCGCCTTCCGCTGGTACGAGAAGGACACCGGTCGGCTCATGGTGTCCAACCGGCCGGCGAGCGCCGTCGAACTCCAGCGCCGCGCCGTCGGGCGCACCGGCGACGGGGGGCTCCTCACCTTCGACGGGGCCTCACGGGGCAACCTGTTCAGCGGCGGCGCCGACCAGATCGCGCTCGTCCTGTCGATGGCCGCCCGCCGCGGCCGCCGCAACCGCTCGCGCGCCGGCTACTTCGCGTACTTCTCCGACCCCGCCAACGCCGTCCGTACGGCGGGCTCCTTCGTCGCCGAGGTCTTCCGCGAGCTCTTCCAGTCGACCCGGGCCCGGTTGCGCCGTGCCTCGCCGAGGGTCTCGCGCGGCGGTCTCTACCCCTTCGTGCGGGCCTTCGCCACCGTCGTCGAGCGGGACGTGGTGGTCGCGGCCGTGATGGGCGACATGCTGGCCGGCCGGACCGCCGTCTACGCCGACCTGGTCGCGTACGACGAGGTCGCCCACCACTCCGGGCCGCAGGGCCCCGACACGGACCAGGTCCTGGCGCGGCTCGACCGGGCGATCGCCCTGATCGCCGAGGTCGCCGAGCACGCGCCCCGCCCGTACCGGATCGTGCTCCTCTCCGACCACGGCCAGAGTCCGGGGGAGACCTTCGAGTCCGCCTACGGGCTGACGCTGCGCGACCTGGTGCGGGCCGGCTGCGGACTGCCGGTGCCGCGCCGGGTGCGCCGGACCCGCCGGGGGCGCCCCCGGACGGAGTCGGGGCAAGGCTCGGAGGCCAGGGACGCGGCACGCGACGCACTGCGCAGCGCGCTGCACCGACCCTTCGACACGGCGGCCGAGGAGGGGAAGGAGGGCGCGGAGGCCGCGGCCGTCGCGGCGGCCCGGGCGCCCGAGCCGGTGGTGCTCGCCTCCGGCAACCTCGGGCTCGTCTCCTTCCCCGGTGTGCCGCACCGGATGACGCGGGAGGAGATCGACCGGCTCCACCCGGCGCTCCTGCGCACCCTGGCGCACCATCCGGGCATCGGCTTCCTGCTCGTCGCGAGTGAGGAGCACGGCTCGGTCGTGCTCGCCCGCGACGGGGTCGAGGTGCCGGTCGCCGACCTCGCCGACGACGGGCCGCTCGCCGTCTTCGGCCCCGGCGCGGCCGCGTCCGTGCGGCGCACCGACGGCTTCCCGCACGTCGCCGACATCATGGTCAACTCGATGTACGACCCGGCGGCCGGCACCGTCCACGCCTTCGAGGAGCAGATCGGTTCGCACGGCGGACTGGGCGGCGAGCAGGGGCGCCCCTTCCTGCTCCGGCCCCGCGAGTTCGCCGCCCCGCCCGGGGACCTGGTGGGCGCCGAGCAGGTGCACCAGGTGCTGCGCGGCTGGCTCCGGGAGAGCGAGGGGCCGCAGGTGCCGCTGGAGATTTCTCCGCCGAAGAGTGATGCGGACGTGATTCTTCCGGTCGACGAGCCCGCCGTGCCGGACAAAAACGGGTGATTTGGAGCACCGTCTCAGCTTCTGGACCATGGGGGCGTTTGTTCGACGAGAGGCGCACCACCCCCCATGAGCACGGCCACCCCCGCACCCCGCACACCCGCACCCCGCACTCCCGCACCCCCCACACCTGCATCCCCCACCCCCGCGCCGAACGTCCCCGCGCCGAACGCCGCCGCGCCGAACGCCCCCGAACCGAAGGCTCCCGAACCGAAGGCTCCCGAACCCCACGCGGAGCCGGACCAGCAGCCCGGCAGGCACGCCAGGCGGTTCGGACTGCCGGTCGCGACCGCCCTCGTCATGGGCAACATCATCGGCGGCGGCATCTTCCTCCTCCCGGCCTCCGTCGCCCCCTTCGGCACCATCAGCCTCGTCGCCTTCGCCGTGCTCACCCTCGGCGCGATCGCCCTCGCCCTCGTCTTCGGCCGGCTCGCCCACCGCCTCCCGCAGACCGGCGGCCCCTACGTCTACGCCCGCGCCGCCTTCGGCGACTTCGCCGGCTTCCTGGCCGCCTGGTCGTACTGGATCACCGCCTGGGTCTCCAACGCGGCCCTCGCGGTCGCCGCCGTCGGCTATCTCGACGTCGTCGTCCCCGTCCACGAGTCCACGCCCCTCACCATCGCCGCCGCCCTCGCCTTCCAGTGGCTGCCCGGCCTCGCCAACCTGGCCGGCACCCGCTACGTCGGCGCGGTCCAGGTCGTCGCGACCGTACTCAAGTTCGTCCCGCTGCTCCTCGTCGCCGTCGGCGGGTTCTTCTTCTTCGACAGCGCCAACCTCGGGCCGTTCCAGGCGAGCGGCGGCAGCCCGCTCGGCGCGGTCTCGGCGTCCGCCGCGATCCTGCTCTTCAGCTATCTCGGCGTCGAGTCCGCCGCCGTCAGCGCCGGCGAGGTCCGCGACCCGCGCCGCAACGTCGGCCGCGCCACCGTCCTCGGCACCCTGGGCGCCGCCGCGCTCTACCTGCTCGGCACCCTGTCCGTCTTCGGCACCGTCGCCCACGACAAGCTGGTGACCTCCACGGCCCCGTTCTCCGACGCCACCGACATCATGTTCGGCGGCTCCTGGGGCGGCGTGGCCGTCGCCTGCATGGCCATGGTCAGCATCCTCGGCGCGCTCAACGGCTGGACCCTGCTCAGCGCCCAGGCCCCCTACGCCGCCGCCCGCGACGGCCTCTTCCCGAAGGTCTTCACCGTCAAGCGGCGCGGAGTCCCCACGGTCGGCGTCGTCGTCACCGTCGTACTCGCCTCGCTCCTGACGGTCTACAACTACACGGCCGGCACCCAGGGCGTCTTCGAGATGCTGGTCCTCGTCACCACCTTCACCGCCACCGTGCCGTACCTGCTCTCCACGGCCGCCCAGATCTACTTCCTGCTGTCCGGGCAGCGCGACAAGGTCTCCCGGGCCCGCCTCGTCCGCGACGGCGTGCTCGCCCTCGCCGCCTTCGGCTTCTCCCTCTGGCTGGTCGCCGGTTCCGGCTACGCCGCCGTCTACCAGGGCGTGCTGTTCCTCTTCGTCGGCGTCCTCGTCTACGCGGTGATGGCCGCCCGCAAGGGGCGCGCCGCCTGACACCGGGACGACCACCGACGCCGGGACACCCGGTGCGGTGAAAAGCGCTGCCGCGGCGTAGGCCGCCCGGGCGGATCTGCCGCCCCGGCGGCCTAGCGCGGTCCTCGCGGGGCAGTACGGATCTCCATGAGGCCCCTCGCCCGGTTCGCGCTCGCGGTGCTGCTCGTAGTCGCCGCGCTGCTCGGAGCGGGCGCCGGCGCGGGAACGCCGGGCGCCGAGGCCGAGCCGCGGCCCGTCTCCGCGGCCGCCGATCCGGGTGGGGAGACGCACGACGCCGCGGAGAGCGAGGCGACCGCGTCCGTCCGCGGGCTACGGCGTCCCGCGCCGCCGCGGGCCGCACACCGCGCCGCGCCCGCCGGCGACCCCGCCCCGGACTCCGTACCGTCCGCGCAGGGCGACGCTCCCCGGTCGGCGGTGATGCGGTGCTGAGAGGCCAGGCCCCTCCGCACCCTTCACCCCCCATCGCAAGGAGCTTCGCCATGCCCGTCGACCCCTACGCCGTCCTCCACGCCCTGCTGCGCGCCGAGGCCGCCCGCGAGCGCACCACCGAAGGACGCGCCGAGCGGGAACGTGCCACGGAACCGTCCGCCGGCCGCACCACGCCGGAGCGGTCCGCCGAACCGGAGCGACGGGCGGACTGACCGCCCGGATTCCAGCGCCTCCGGTACCGGGGGTCCCGGCCCGCGCCGGTTCCGCCGGTACCGGGGCTCCCGGCCCGCGAAGGGTTCCGCCGGTCGGCGGCTCCCCGGCCCGCCCGGGCCGGGACCCGGGCCGGGACCGGGGCCGAAGCCGGAGCCCCAGCCCGATCTCGGACCCCGGCCGAAGTCCGGGCCCAGGCCCAGGCCCAGGCCAGGCCCAGGCCCAGGCCCAGGCCCAGGCCCAGGCCCAGGTCCGGGTCCGGGCTCGGGTCCGGACCCGGACCTGGACGCGCTACCGAGCCCAGGCCGCGTCGCCCCCACCGGTCCCCGTCCCGACCCCGTCGCCCCACCGCTCCTCGCCCCGGCCTCGTAGCCGCACGGTCCCCGTCCCGGCCTCGTAGCCCCGCCGGCCCCCGTCCCGGCCTCATCGCTCCACCGCTCCCCGTCCCGGCCCCACCGCCAGGCACGACGACGTCATGCCGCGTGCGGAAGCTCCTCGGCGGGGGACGGTGCCACGGCGGCCCGGCGGCCGTGCGCCAGGACCAGGACGAGTACCCCGACCGCGAGCAGCGACAGCGCCAGCAGCGCCGGGAGGTGGGCGACCAGCGGGCCGGCGAAGAGGCAGCACACGCCGCCCACCAGGAGGGCGGCCGGGCGCGGCCCGCCGGCGCGCAGCACGATCGCCGCCGAGCCGAGCAGGAAGACGCCGACCCCGCCGGTCAGCGACCAGGCCACGGTGCCGTGCAGCGGCTCGGCCAGTCCGTAGTGACCGGTGTCCGCGACCTGAGTGAGCACCTTCTTCATGCCGAGCGCGCACAGCACCACGCCCGCCACCAGCGGCAGGTGCAGGAACGTGTACGCGTCCCGGGCGAACCGGGTCCGCTCGTCGCCCTCCAGCCCGGCGAGCCGGTGCTCGACGCCGGTACCGAAGCGGCGGAAGTACAGCGCCCACAGCGCGGCCGCCAGGAGCAGGCCCGCCCCGCAGGCCCCCATCACGGCGACGGTCAGCGGGAAGCCCTGCATGCCCACGCCCATGGCCACGATGGACTCGCCGAGCGCGATGATGACGATCAGTCCGTACCGCTCGGAGAAGTGCCCGGGCGCGTTGACCCGCCAGCCCGAGGAGCCGGTCACGAAGATCGCGCCGTAGTCCACGACCACCGCGCCCAGCCAGAACAGCAGCCGGGCCTTGCCGTCGTACGCGCAGCCCACCAGCAGCAGCACGAACGGCGGCAGCACGGACAGCAGCGCCGTTCGCAGCAGGACACGGTGGAGCACCGTGTCGCCGGGGCTGGCGAGGCGGTACGAGGTCAGGTGCAGCACCCGCACCACGCCGTAACTGAGCACGAACACCAGCGGCGCGGGCAGCCCGCCCGGCGCGTCGGCCAGGACCTCCGGCACCGCCAGCGACACCACGAACACCACGGCCATCACCGTGACGAGCACGCCGAACAGGGCGACCGAGTCGGCCCTCACGACATTGCCCAGCCACGAGAAGGCGCACCAGCACCACCACATCAGCGCGAGCACCGCCATCGCCCCGACCACCCGCACCGGCGACGGATCGGCCGCCATCAGCGCCGTCACCTGTGTGATCGCGTAGACGAAGACCAGGTCGAAGAACAGCTCAGCCGGTGTGACCTTGTGGTCGTCACCGGTCGCGACGAGATGCGACCGTCCCTTGCCCCCCACGGCAATTCCCCCTGAACGCACGGGCCGGCCTCATCCGGCCATCCAGGCGCGAACCCTACCCGGACGCGGCGCCCGGCCTGCCCCGATCGCCCTCACCCGGACGTACGCGCCTCCAGGGGCCCGGCCCCCGCCCTGGTCACAGCTGATGCGGAACCGCCCCGTCGCGATCAAACTGGGCAGGGTGACCAACCAACCGGCACCCGGTCCGGGGACCCGGGCCCAGGGGCAGGCGGCGCCACGGACGCCGAATCAGACGGTGGCCCTCGCGGCCATGATGTTCGCCGTGGCGATGACCTTCATCGACCAGACCATCGTGTCCATCGCCGCTCCGGACATCGTCCGCGAGCTGGGGCTCTCGAGCTCCGGCATGCAATGGGTCGTCAACGCCTATCTGCTGGCACTGGCGGCGTTCTTCGCGCTGGGCGGCCGGCTGGCGGACCTGTACGGCCCCCGGCGGATCGTCGTGATCGGCACCCTGGTGTTCGTCATCGCGTCGGTCCTGTGCGGCTGCGTTCCCGAGGGGGACTTCGCGCAGACCTGGCTCATCGTCTTCCGGGCCGTCCAGGGGCTCGGCGCGGCCCTGCTCTTCCCGGCCGCGCTGGCGGTGGTGGTGGCCGTGTTCCCCGTCGAACGGCGGGGCCGTGCCCTGGCCCTCTTCTTCGGGATCTCCGGCGCGCTGACCGCCGTCGGGCCGCTGCTCGGCGGCTGGCTCACCGCGTCGTGGACCTGGCGTGCCGTCTTCTGGATCAACGTGCCCGTGGCGGTCGTCGCCCTGATCCTGACGGCCATGGCGCACATCGCCGACCGGCCGCGCACGGGTTCGCTGGACGTGCCCGGAGCCGTCCTCATCGCCGTCGGCATGGGTCTGAGCGTCCTCGGGTTCCAGCAGGCGTGGTCCTGGGGCTGGGGCAGCTGGGCGACCTGGCTCTGCATCGTGGGCGGGCTGGTGGTGCTGGTCGTCTTCGTCCGCTACGAGCGCGGGGTCCGCCATCCACTCGTCGACCTGCGGGTGTTCAGGGACCGGGCGTTCACCGTGGACGTGGCGGTGCTGTTCTTCGCGATGCTCGCCTTCGTCCCGGTGTTCTTCTTCTCCTCCGTCTACGCCCAGGTGTCGCTGAGCGCCTCGCCCAACCAGGCGGCCCTGTTCCTCCTGTACTTCTTCGCGGGCTTCGCCCTCGCCTCCCAGTGGGGCGGCCGGATCCTCGACAAGCGGGGCGCCCGCCCGGCGTTGAAGCTCGGCACCATCCTCGGGGCCGTGGGCTTCGCCCTGTGGGCGAACGAGCTGACCAACCTGTCCATGCACGACCAGTGGCCGTACGCGGCCCTCGCCGGGGCGGGCATCGGCTTCATCCTCGCCCCGCCTCGACGGACGCCGTCAACCGTGCCATCGGCCCGTCGTACGGAGAGGTCACCGGCGTCACCCAGACGGTGCGCAACTACGCGGCGAGCGTGGGGATGGCCGTCTTCGGCACCCTCCTCACCCGGGCCATGACCGACAACGTGGTGAGCACCCTGGAGGCCCGCGGGGTCGCCCCCGGGGTGGCCCAGCAGGTCGCCCGGAGCATCACCGAGTCCGTGTCCGGGCACGGTGACTCCCGCCCGCCGACCGGGACGAGCCCGGCGGCGGAGGCGACGCGGGACGCCATGTCCTCCATCCAGATGGACTTCGCCCAGGCCAACCAGTGGGTGTTCTACGGCATGGCCGTAGCCCTGGGCCTCGGCTTCCTGTGCGCCGTGCGCCACCCGGGCGACCGGAGCGACGGCACCCGCGCGGAGCCCGCGACGGAGGACGGCACACCCCGCCCGACGACGAACCCGTAACCGGACGCCCGCCCCGCCCGCCTGAAGTCCTCCCCAGCGGGACCACTAGAGTCGCGGCATGGGGGCCATGGAGATCGAGGTCGATCCGCTGCCGTGCAGGTGGTGCAAGCGGTTGCTGGAACAACGCCGCTGGTGGGCACCGAAGCGGTTCTGCGGCCACTGGCACCGAGTGAAGTACCGGGTCATGCAGGTCCTGGGGCTCATCGCGGACATCCTGACCTAGGGCGGCGCACGAGCGGCCCGCGAGCGCCACCAGCCGCTTCGGCGGCCCCCGTGGACCTCACCTGCGGCCCGCCCCGATGGGCGATGACCCCGGGCCCGCCGGGCCCGGGGACCCCGCGCCCACTTTCGGTCGAGTCCGCCGGGCCCGCCTTCGGTCGAGTCCGCCGGCACCAGCCGGTCGAGGGCGGAGTCCTCGCCCAGCGGAGTCGGCGGCGAGTCCGAACCGCCCGCGCCCGCCTTCGGCCGAGTCCGCCGGGAGCCCCGCATTACCTCGCACGTAACTGGTCCGTGAATGCGTGACCCGCTTTGTGGCAGGTCACGCACGCTGTGCCAGGCGCGAGTCACTCACGGGGAGCCAAAGAGGGAGCCACCGCTAGTCTTTCCGCCCCTTGTCGGGCTTGAAGATCTCGTCCATGGCTTCCGCCCCCTCCGTGATCACGGGGCGAATCTGCTTCCGGTACACGGTCTCCGTGGTGGTCGTCCCGCTGTGGCCTACGAGTCTGGCGATGACCTCGATCGGCGTTCCGTGATCCGAGAGCAGGGACACGAAGCTGGTCCGGAGCTCCCGAGTGGTCCACCGGCTGGGTGCAGCGAAGCCGGCCTCCTTCAGGAGTGACCGAAGCTCTCGCAGTACGTTCGGCGAGTCCCGCTGCGATCCGTCGGAGTGAGGGAACACGAGCCGATCGTCTGACCACGGCTCTCCGCGGGCCGCGCACTCGTCCTGTTGGCGCTGTCGATGCTGGGCCAGGACGACGGCCGCGTGATGCGGCATGGTCAACGATCGCCTGCTCTTGCGCGTCTTTGTCTCGCCCCTCCTCCTGACGGAGCGCCACACGTCGATGTACGGCCGTTCATCGCCCTTGGTGTCGATGTGCACGTGAGCCCAGATGAGCGGTCGTTCCTCCTCGGTCCGAACCCCGACGAGCAAGGCGAGCACCACGTAGGCGTGAATCCACGTCCCTTGGCGGGTGTGGAGAAGAGCGTGGGCCTCCTCCAGCGTCAGTGACTTACTTGGACGCCCGTCTTTGCCCTGCGGCAGTTCGACGAACTCGGCTACGTTGCGGCCCACCTTTCCCTCGCGCTGGGCTTGTGCCAGAGATCGGCGCAGGATGGAACGGACTCGCTTCAGGCTCTCGTGAGCCAGCTCCGCGGACTTCGCCGTCAGCCACTCGTCGACTTCTTCGGGCGAGAGTTCATGTACCTTCGCCTTCCCCAAGTCGGGGATGACGTGATTGGACGCAAGGCTGCGATAGACCTTGACGCTGTTCTCGTCCCGGCCGCGCAGACCTCGTTCGAGCCAGCTGGTAACCGCGTCCTCGACGGTGTTCCGCGCGGACGTGCGAATGCCGCCTTCCAGCTCCCGCCTGAGCGTCCGCAGCTTGCTGCGTACCTCCGTCTTCGTCTTGCCTGAGACCTTCGGACGTCGCCGCGTTCCGTCCGGTCCGAAGCCCAGAGAGATGGCGCCGATGTACCGGTTCTTGGAGCTGTCCCAGTAAATCGAGTCCTCGCCGTTTCCTGCCTTCTTACGCGGCGCGGGTTCGTTGGTGGACATGGTCTACGTGGCCTTTCAATGCCAGGAGGCCGCACCGGAAGGGTGCGGCCTCGCTCTACGGGTCTCGTGCTCAGGCGGCGTCGGATTCGCGCTTCAGCATCTCGATGTACTCCTCGATGTACTCCGTCGGTACGAGGCGCCGGCGACCGACGCGTACGGTCCGGAGGCGTCCGAGGCGGATCTGCTCCCACACGGTGGTGCGCTCGAAGCCGAGGACATACGCGGCGTCGGAGACGGAGTGGAGGCGCCGCTGAAGCGGGACGACGACTGTAGGCGGAGGTGTGGTGGCGGTTGCCCTCGTGGAGTGGGTGATCTGGAGCTCCGCAGAGACATCGGTGAGCGGGCGCATCGCGTGGCCTTTCGGCGTCGGAGCCATGGGGACTGTCCCTTCGGCGCTTCTCGCGGGTCTTTGTGTGTCCGAGGTCGGGATTTCTGCGTCATCGCGTCATTGGCGTCACCCAGCCGTCTGACCTGCGGCTTTAGGTGACGTGAAGGTTCTGGGCCTGTGTCACCGGTGACACAGGCTGTTCGTCGCGGGTGACGCGGGTGACGCGGGTGACGCGGAATGACGCAGACTTTCGCGTCTGCGTCACCGCCATTGCGGCAGGTCAGATGCCGTTTCCGGCCGTCAATGACACAGGTGACGCAGCGTTTCTCTCTTAGGAAAAAGAGTGGGTGGTGTGTGTGGTTGTGCGTGCCTCAGGGCGTGAAGAGGGAGCCGCTGCGCGGCACGTTCTTTGCAGCGGCGGCAAGCCGCCGAAGAACAAGAGGAGCACCGCCTCCCGTGGGGGGCCGTGCTCCTTTTGCTTGTGCGGCGGCCCGTGCGGCGCGCGGTCTAGAACATCCCGCGCTGCTCGCTGGGCGAGGGCTGCGGGGGTCGGGTCATCTCGATGTAGCGGGCGGTCTTGGTGCGGCCCCAGTCGACGTTGACGCCGCGGGCGGCCAGGACGGGCTGGAGGCGCTTGAGACGGTCGGAGAGGACTTTGCCGGTGGTCGGCCATCCCTTGGGTGTGACGCGCAGGCCGTCGCCCGTGTGGAGCTGGGTGAGGCAGTGCAGCCACTCGGACGATGTCATCCGCACGTCGGCCCCGGGCTCGATGCCGGTGGCGTAGCCGAGGACGGTCTGTGCGAGCACGTCGCCCTCGATGACGTCGTCGTTGAGGTCGTCCAGGCTGGCCCGGTAGGCGTCCAGGGCGCCGAAGCCGGTGGCCGTGTCGAGTTGGGCGCACAGGTGGGCGAAGTCGGCCATGCGCAGGTCGGTGGGGATCTGGGCCTGGGCGGCGCGGACCTTAACGGTGAGGTCGAGCAGCGAGCCGAGGATGATCGGCAGGATCTCTTCGAACTCGGCCCACAGCTCCGCCTCGGTGCGCCGGATGAGGGGCCGTTCGAGGCGGAGGGGGAGGAGGCGTTCGGCGAGGTCGGGGCGGATGACGCCGACGTCGATGCCGGTCAGAAGCAGGGGCTTGCGGTAGCGGGAGCGGACGACGTCGCCGTCGGTGAACAGGGCGCGCTTGATGGTCTCGGCTCCGGTGACGATGCAGCACATGAGGTCGGAGAGGTCCGGGCCGAGGTGGGAGAGGTTGTCGAGTGCGGTGACCCATCCGGCGGCGACGGCCGCGATGAGGTTCTCTTCGTCCTTCGGGGCGCGTCGGAGGTCGCTGCTCATGCCCTCGATGATCCGCAGGAGCATCCGGGCGCCGGTGGACTTGCCGGCGCCCTGGGGGCCGGTGAGGAACGGGGCGGGGACGGGCACGGACGGGCCCAGGCAGCCGATGAGCCAGGCGATGGCGAGGCTTTCGGTCTGGGCGTTGGCGAAGTTGCACAGCCGCATCAGGAGGTCGATGCCCTTGCCGTCGGTGTCCTTGGCCGGGAGGGGGAGTTCGCCGGTGAGCTGGGTGCGGCGCCAGCACACCTCGGCGGGGTCGGGGGTGAGGATGTCCCAGCCGGTGGGGTGGATGCGGACGGACTTGCCGTCGTTGCGGCCGAGGTCGAGCCAGGTCGCGCCGTCGAATCCGGGGGCGATGCGGATGTGGACGGGCTGTACCTGCTCGGTGATGGCCAGTGCCTCGATCAAGTCGAGTGCCTCCTTGAGTGCGGTTCCGTTGAAGACGCCGTAGCCGTCCTTGAACAGGCCGACGATGAGTTCCTGGCGGTGGCTGCCGGTGGTTCCCTGGGAGCGGATGGGGCGGGCGACGGGGTGGCCGTTGCGCTGGGCGTAGACGGTGCCGTCGGCGGTGCGGAAGTACCGGAAGTGGGCCTGGGCGTAGTTGGAGATGACTTCGCGGGCGGGGTTCTTCTCGTCCTCGGACATGTCACATCCCCAGCGCGGTTTGGGCGTTGGTCCAGGCGTCGGTGCAGTGGCGGGGTGATTCCCCCTTCGTCTGCGCGGCGGTGAACAGTCGACCGATGTGGGCCTCGGTGAGGCAGCCGCACCGGCCGTGCGCGGACAGCACCGCCAGGAACGTCCGGTACACCGTGGTGTGGATGGCGGTGTCCGCGTCCGTGATGCGCTGCTCGGCCATGGCGATGCCGCGTTCCAGGTAGGCGGGCGAGCGGTGGGGGCAGTGCCCGCTTCCGGCCGGCGCGGGTACCGGGACGGTGAGCGGCTGGGGTCGCGCCGGCGTCTTGTCGAGCAGGGCCCGGACGGCCGGGGGCAGGGCCGCCATGGTGCCGGTGCCGGGGCCGAGCCATCGGGCGTAGGACATGGACGACTTGATGTCCACGCCCGCCCGCACCCCGTTGGCGGACCGCATCGCCCCCTGGTAGATCCAGTGCTCGCCCCGCGTCGTGGCGACGGTGCGAGTCGCGGGCAGCGTCGCGTGGGCCCACGCGATCGCGTCGGTGTCGTCCAGGTCGACGATGGTGACCCTGGCGGCGCCCGGGTGGTAGGCGACGGCTCCCGCGCGGGCCCAGGCGGCCGCCCAGGGGCGGGAGGACAGCACGTTGGGGTTGGTAGTGGCAGCGGCCCAGGCGTGGCAGGGGCGCGGGCACGTGCAGGGTCCGGGGGTCTTCATGTTTGGCCGGCCGCCGCAGCGGTTGTCCCGGCAGTCGGGGCAGTTGCTGAAGGGGCGCTTGTCGGCGCGGAGTGGCAGGACGGGCAGGCCGCCGGCGGCGAGGGTGAGTGCGGTGGCGAGGGTGCTGTGCTCTCGCCGGATTAGGGCGGGATGGGTCATGCTGGAGACCTCCACAGGTCTGTCGGGATCTGGGGATGAGGGCGGTCCCAGGCTTTGGCGAGACGGGGGCCGCCCTCGGCGTTTACAGGTTGGGGATGGCCTGGATGACGGCCTGGGCGAGGTTGTTGATGGGTTCGGCGGCGCCGGTGGAGGCGAGGAAGAAGCCGAATCCGGCGGCGGTGAAGGCGCCGCCGTAGCTGAGGCTGTTGGAGCGCAGGAGGAAGAACAGGACGAGTCCGAACAGGGCGACGAGCGAGACCGTGATGGCCATGCTGAAACTCCCTTGAACCGTGGGCGGGGTGGGTGGGTAGGGTGCGGGGGTCCCGGGTGCTGACAAGCTCGGGGCCTGGCCGACGGCGCGTCCGCCTAGCTCCTCCACTGGGGCGGGGCACGTCTCATGACGGGTGCCGTCGGCCGCTTCGTGTCTTCGTTCAGCGGGTGCCGGCGTGGTGGATGGCGCGGCTGTGGTTGTGGAGGCGGCGGCCGATGCGGAGGCGTTTGCCGTGGCCCTTGCAGCGGCGGCACGTCTTGGCCCGCTTGGGGCGGCCCTTGCGGTCGAGGATGAGCTTGGCGCCGACGCCGCGGCACTTGCGGCAGGTCCCGAACGGCGACGCCGCACACAACGCTGCGTAACCGGCGAGAGTGAGCAGGGCGAGAAGGCTAGCGATGGCCATGAGCGGGTCTCGTCCCTTCAAGGGGGCGGTTTCCAGGGGTTCTCGCAGGTGGGCCGCTAGACGCTAGTTCACTGGTCAGCGGCCCGATAGGGCGCTAGCGCGGGTGCTAGACCTAGCAGGCGCGGGTGCTAGGTCTAGCAGTGCTGCTGGGTCAGGCCGCAGCCCGTTCCGCCTTACGCTGCGTGATGGCGGCGGTGAGGGCGGTGCGGTCGACGCCGCGTCGGTTGGCGCCCTTGCCGTCGTCGGTGGTGCCCCAGACCTGGCCGGTCTTGATGCCGAACGGCTTGAGTGCGGCGGTGACGTTCTCGCCCTTCCACCCGGCGTAGGTGTCGGGCCGCAGCTCGGTCAGGCGGGCGGCGATCCGCTCGCACCACACGGCCTTCTCGTCCTCGGCGATGACGTCCAGGACGTCGGCGAGGACGTCGGTGCCTGCGGTCTTGTCGGGGCCCTTGCCGATGGCGTGGCCGGTGACGTTGCCGTACTCCTCGCGGGCCTGGCGGGCGCGGGCGACGACCTGCTCGGCGGCGACGGCGTCGACGAAGGCGGAGGCGACGATGCGGGGGTCGTCGCCCTCGCCGGCCATCCAGCAGATGCCGCGGTCGGAGCGGGAGAACATCGTGGCCCGGTATCCGGCCTTGTAGGCGCCGGTGCCGAGGACCATGTCGTTGGCGGTGTGGCCCATGACCTTGAGGCAGAACCGCAGGACGGCGTTGGCGGAGATGCCGGTCGGCAGAGACTTGGCGTCGGGACGCTGGGTGCCGAACATGCCGACGATGCCCAGCGCGGGGCCGCGCTTGGTGATGTCGACGCAGATCTCCTCGATCTCTGCCCCGTACTCGTCGTGCTCGAAGGGGACCTGGCACTCGTCGAACCCGACGACGATCGGGTGCAGCCCCAGCGACCGGTCTCCCGCGAGCGCGGGGGTGACCTTCGACTCCGGGCAGCGGGAGCGGGGCAGGGACTTGATGACCTTTGCCCTGCGGCGTAGTTCCTCGCGCAGCTCCCGCAGTGAGGCGACGACGTATTCGATGTCGTCGTCGTCTTCGCCTGCGCGGTAGCGGTGGCAGACCGGTTCCAGGGCGCCGAAGTCGCCGGTGCCCTTGAAGTCGTACGCGTGAATCTCCGCGCGCGGGTCCAGGGCGGCGATCAGCAGGAGCAGCCGCATGAGGAACGTCTTGCCCATGCGAGGGATGGAGCCGACGACGACCGAGGCGAACATCAGCGTCACCGCCACGTCGCGCATGCGCTGGTCGTTGCCGAACACGACCGGCTTGAACAGGTTGACCGTGCCCGACTTCAGCAACGGCCAGGCGGGCTTGGTCGTCTCGTTCATCGGCTTGTCCCCGACCCACAGGATCAGGCGGCCCTCATGCTCCGTCGGATCCGGCGACGGCCACACGCACCCGGTCTTGCGCCGCAGACCGGAGGCGAGGGGCTTGCGGGCGTCCATGATGTCCTCGGGCGTCACGCCGTAGGGCAGGTCCAGGTCGGCCCGGTATCCGGGCCCGTCCCGCACGATCTCGGAGACGAATCGCATCCCGTTCATGTCGCCGCCCTTCTTGATGGCGGCGGAGATCTTCGCGTTGCCGATCGAGTCCAGCCCGCGCAGCACGATCGAACCGGTGAGCTTCTGCACCTCCGTCTTCAGCACGGCCGGGCCGACGACGGGGGCGTCGGGCTGCTGGCCGGCGAGGCCGAGCAGCAGCACCCCGCCCGTGGCGAACACGTAGAGATAGGCGGGGGCGACGACGTACAGCCACAGGGCGAAGCCGACGCCGAAGACGGCCGCCACGAGGGTGACGAGACCGCGCAGCCGGATGCGGCCGGCCCGCAGCTTCGCCAGGCGCATGTATTCCTCGACGTCCTCGGTCCGCACCGCGTAGTCCCGCAGCGGGGCCGCCTCCCGGTCCCACACCCAGCGGTTGGTGGAGGTGACGAACCGGCAGGCACCCCGCGGCGACATCAGCGCCAGGCGCCCGGCGTACACCGGGACGCGGGCCCCGTGGTAGAGGGCGGCGTAGCCGATGTTGGCGCCGGTGTGGCGGGCGGTGGCGAGTAAGTCGCGCCGGTTGGTCAGCCAGGACGCGAGGATCGGCTTGCGCTTCTCGATCGTCACCTTCGGGTCGGGCAAGTTCGGGTTGTCCACCGGCATCGGGGCGGCGGGCGTCTCGTCGTCGTGCTCGATGTCGGGTACCGGCCGCAGGTGCGCGGCCGTGGGGGTCTCGGTCATGCTGGTCTCTCCTGCTGCTCGAAAGAGTGGGAAACAGGGCCCGGGGCGGTCGGATTGCTTGGCGGCTGTCGGCCGCCCCGGGGCACCGCTACTTGCGGCCGTTCCTGGCGTTCTTCTCGGCGCGCTTGCGGGCGCCGTCGATGATGCGGTCGATCCGGCGCTCCAGGTCGCCCTGATAGACCGTCTCGCTCGCGATCGACCGCTTCGCCATGCGAGCGACGGTCCACGCGACCCGGGCGTGCTCACCGGCGGTGAGACTGGGGTAGTTCGGGTCCTGCTGCTCGTTCTTCTTGCTGGCCACGACGGGTCCCTTCCGGGGCCGGACTGTCCGGCTCCCCTCACCGCCCGCAGGTCTCGGGCGGATCGGGCAGCCGTCAGCGACCGCGCTTACGCGTCCGGACGAGCGTCTTGGCCGTGGCCCGGCCGTCCGGGCCGCCGATGGACTTCACGACCGTGTGGACGCCCCAGGCCAGGATCAGGGCGAGGAACGCGAGCATGGCCAGGTTCGCGGCCATCGCGGTGAGCGCGCCGACGAGCAGGGGGCCGAAGTAGACCCCGGCCGCGACCGCACCGGCGCCCACCCCGGAACCGAGCGCGATGCGCTGCACCGTCCGGTCCGGCGGGGCCTGATGAATGTGCTGGTGGATGACCTGCGGCGCGCCCGCCTGGTGGAGCGCGGGCAGGTGGTCGGCGTAGGTGTAGGTACCGTCCGGGAGCTGAACGACCCGGACCGATTCGGGGGACTGGTTCACGGTTCGTGTCCTTTCTGGCTGGTCAGGCCGTAGCCCGCTCGGCCTTGAGGGTGTCGCGCAGCCACCGGCCGTTCACCGGGGACGTGTGCAGTTCCTTGCGGATCCGGTCAGCCGTCAGATGGTCGACCGGCCACGACTCGGTGAACTGCCGTGCCTCGGCTAACAGCTCATCCTTCGTGCGGCGGGGTTGGGTCGACCTCGCCGCATCCGGCACCCGGCGGGTGATCCGGGCCGGGGTCGACTTCGCGGCGGCGACCACACGCGCCACGGTGGGCGAGGTGGACTCGTCCTCGTCGAACAGGTCGTAGGAGTCGGGGGCCGCCGAAGCGGGCTCCAGGGCAGGTACGGCCTGGTCAGAGGTAGACCGTTCCACGCGGGTCTGGGTCGATTCCTCCATATTCGCTGGGTGGATCGGTCGGGTAGAGGGGTCGACCTCCAGCTCCACGGTCATCCCGCCGGTACGGGCGGGAAGCTCCGGATCGGTCGGGGTGGCGGTGGTCATGGCGTACATGGCGGCGAGGGCCGCTTCGGCGCCGTCGGTGAGCTGGGTCCGCTGGACATCGAGCAGCCGCTCGCCGAGGGCGAGGTCTCCGGAGCCGACCCGCTTGGCGAGCTTCCAGGATTCCAACTCAGCCTTCTTGCGAACCTTCTCCACGGGGTGGTTGGCGGCCATGGCCCGGTGATACGCGAGGGCCTGGACGACCTCGGCCGCGCGACGTTCAGCCTCAGCGTCGCGGCCGTCGCGGTAGACGACGATCCGGCGGGCCAGGAACGCGGCGCCCTCGGCCGATGCGGTCATGCCGAGCGGAGTCAGTGCGTAGATGACGACCTCGCCCGGGGTCTTGGCGGCCATGGCGGACATGGCGGCCGCGGCGGCGGGCAGGGCCCACAGCCCCGCCCGGATCACCCGCGGCGCGGACTGTCCCAGCAGGGTCAGGCCGAGCAGCACGACGGCGAGGACGGCGGTGGCGCCCTCGCCGGCCGCGACCGCGCCGACCGCCGTGCCGGCGCCGTAGGCGGCCTTGATGTTGGTGAAGGTGCCGGCCGCGCCTGCGCCGCCGGTGGCGAGCATCGGCACGAACGCGAGACCGAGGACGGTCTTCTGCACCCGGCTGAGCGGCTTACCGGTGGCGTTCACCGGAACCACCCCCGCTTCTTCGGCTCCTCGGTGAAGGTGGCGTAGTCGCCGGGCGGATAGACGTAGACGCTCAGCGCGCCCTCGGCCGCGACGGCCGCCGCGCCGAGGAGAGAGATGCCGGCAGCGGCGGCCGTGGAGTGGTCGGCGGCGATGTCGGCGAGGCCGGCCGAGGCCTGCGTGGCGCGGCGCGCCAGGTTCGGCGTGCCGTCCGGGTCGGTCATGTTGCGGATCGCGTAGTCGCGGACCTTGTCGCGCAGACCCATCAGGCCACCGCCCCAGTGCCGGTACGGTCCTGCTCGCTGGGCTCGAAGGGGGTGTAGGTGACGGGGTGGTCCGCGGTGTGGCGGCGGAGGTACGCGGTGGTGTGGTTCAGCGCCCCGGAGTCGGGGTGCTGGAGCAGGACCGAGACGGCCACCCACACGTTCGTCGCACGGTCAATGAGCAGCCGGTGGAACTTGTGGTCGTCGCCCTCGCGGATCGACGGGACCGGGAGGTCCAGGGCGTCCGCGATCGCGCCCAGCAGCTCCGTGACGTCGCCGCGCAGCTCGGTGTTCTCGCTCATGCGGCACCGCCCGCCTGCGCCAGGCCGGCGCGGTTGGTCAGGTCCCGGCGGGCCGCCATGACCCGGTTGCGGGCCCGGCGGATGCGCTGGTGGTCCAGTTCGTTGGCCGGACGGTCGATGGTCATGATCTGCGCGTCGAGCAGGTCGACCTCCGCCAGGATCAGCGGAAGCTCCTGCTCGATCGCGTCCAGCTCCGCGTCCGACGGCTCGCCGTCGAACGGGGTGGCCGTAACAACGGCCTGAAGTGCAGCGATGGACTTCATTGGGTGTGTTCCTCTCAGACAGGAACGGCCCGAACCGAACCCCCGGAGTTGGCGCTCCGGGGGTTCTCGCCGTTGGAACCATCCGGCTCCCCTCAGCCCCGCCCGTACGACACCCCGCGAAGGGCCCGGACGGGCGGAGGAGGCAACCGGCCGCAGCCGAACGGCTGCGGATGGGCTGAGCGCGCGGACCTGTGCCGCGCCGGCCGCCTTGTTGGTCCTAAGGACAGGCGGCAAACCCTCGTCACGCTGTTCAGTTCTCAAGGGGCAGGCGCTTCCTTCGAGCCGTTTCACCGGCCTCCGGGCGCTGTCGTGCAGCACTTCAATCGAGCCCAAGCTCGATTAGGTACATGTATTACCTGTTCCTCATCATGGGGCGACGGATTCGCATCGTCAAGTCCCTTGGTTCTTTGAGGCTCTGCGAGTCCGTCCCGCTCGATGTGTCTAGCTTGGCTTGATCAGCGCAGACGATGGACTCCGCGCATGTACGGCTCCCAGACGACTTCGCTACGTTGAAGTCGTCCCAAGTCGTCCCGGCCGGGGGAGAGTGCGACATGGCCAACGAGCGGCTGCGCGGCGCGATCGTCGAGAGCGGTTTGACGCTCGATCAGGTAGCCGAGCGGTTAGGGGTCTCTGCCAAGACGGTCGAGCGCTGGATCAACGAGCCCAAGCGCCAGCCCTACCGCCGTTTCAAGTACGCGACGGCCTCACTGCTCCAGCGTGAGGTGTCTTATCTCTGGCCGGAGGAGCGGACGGCATCTGAAGTCGCGGAGGCAGGCAACGCAGAGCTGGTGAAGCTGTACCCGCACCGCTCTGTCGTACCGAACAGGCTTTGGCCGCAGCTGTACGCCGGCGCCACGCGACAGTTCGACGTGCTGGTCTACTCCGGCTTCTGGCTCACGGAGGACGCGTCGTTCCACCAGGTGGTGAAGGAGAAGTCTGCTGCGGGCGTTGCGGTCCGATTCATGCTCGGAGACCCCGATTCCGCGGCTGTCGCCGTACGTGGGGCGGACGAAGGCATCGGCGGAGCGATGGCAAGCAAGATCCGCAACGCGCTGGTCAACTACGCGCCATTGTTCGGCCTGCCTGGCGTCGAGTTCCGGCTGCACTCCACCACGCTCTATAACTCGATCTATCGGGCAGACGACGAGATGCTGGCGAACGGCCACCTGTACGGCGTCGGCGCCTACCTGGCTCCCGTCCTGCACCTTCAGCGCGTGCCAGGTGGAGAACTCTTCGACGCCTACGCTGAGAGCGTCGAGCGGGTGTGGGAGAGTGCCCGCCCCATCTCGTCGCCCATCGACCTGGGAGGTTCAGGCGCATGAGCCGTATCGACTACTTCCGCGACCCGGAAGCCCCCGCCGCAAACTCGGTGGTGCCCTCGGTTACTGCCGTAGTGCGCAACGACGCAGGCAAGCTGTTGCTCATCCACAAGACTGACAACGACCTCTGGGCCCTTCCCGGTGGCGGTCATGACATCGGGGAGAAGATCGGCGACACGGTCGTACGCGAGGTCGAGGAAGAGACCGGCATCAGGGTCGTGGTGGACGGCATCGTCGGCCTCTACACGGACCCCGATCACGTGCTGGCGTACGACGATGGCGAGGTGCGCCAACAGTTCTCCATCTGCTTCCGAGCCCACCCCGTAGGGGGCACTCTCAGGAGGAGCAGCGAGTCGAAGGAGGTCCGCTGGGTGGACCCGGCGGACCTCTATGCCTTGGACATTCACCCGTCCATGCGGCTGCGCATCGAGCACGGCCTGGACGAGACACGCCCGGAGCCCTACATCGGTTGAACGTTGGCCGCGGCGGCCATGCGGCGCTCCACGCGCTCAGTGGCGGCGTAGATCTCCGGAGCCGCCCGCTGAATGAAACGGCCCACGATCGTGTCCGGGCCGTACCGCTGCACGATCTCGTCGAGCCGAGCCGCCGGCGTCGTGTGCTTGCCGTCCGGCGTCGTCGTCATGTCGGACACGATTAGTGCGTCCACCAGCTCGGGCCGCTCCAGCTCGAACTCCGTCTCCAGCTCCTCCCGGAGCCCCCGCTCCTCGGCCTCCAGCAGCGCGCAGGAGTGATGGGCAACGAGCCGAACGACCCGCTCGTCGGCACCCTCCTGATTGCGGAGGAACCGCGCGCCGTCGAGTGGGTGGAACTGGGTCGTGGCGACGGAGGGGGAGTATCCGACGTCGTGGAGGACGGCCGCGGCCTCCAGTAGCTCGGCGTCCTGACCGAGGATAGGGCTCAGGGAACGGGCACGCTTGGCGACGCCCAGGGAGTGTGCCCAGCGGCGGGGCAGCGGTTCGGCCAGCATCGATTCGGAGAGCGGGTACGCCCATTCAGTAAGCCCCATGACGGCAAGGCTATGCCTCCCCTTGGGTGGGCGGAAGGGCGCGCACCGTCCGCCCCTTGCCGTGCACGGCGGCGAGCAGGCCGGCGCCCTCCATCTGCGCCAGTGCATGGCGCACTGCGGTCCGGGACACCCCGAAGCGCTGGCAGAGTTCCGCCTCGGAGGGGAACCGGTCGCCGACGGCCATCAAGCCCTCCGCGATGATGGCGGTTAGGCGCTCCACAAGGGGCGGGATAGGTGCCCCGGACACACGCCAGCCGGCCCCTGGTACCGACGTGATCAGCTTCTCGGACTCGAGCGACTTGAGCGCACGACGGATGGTGTTGCGGGACACGTCATGGGCCTGCATGAGGGTGGCCTCTGACGGGAGGTCGCTGTCCTTGAACTGACCTCCCACGATCTCCTTCCGCAGCGCATCGGCAATGAGTAGATAGGTTCCGCGCGGGCTTGCCTCCGGCACGGCACCTCCTTCCAGGCAGCAGAGCAGAGGACCTCACGCCTCCACCATTGAACTGGCGGAGGTCCTGGGAGACGCGAGGGTTGGATCTAGGCTAGCGCTACCTTCTCAAGCGGCTGTCGCCTGCACCTGGCAGCTGGAACACTTCTCCCATCACTAGCACGTGGATGGAGGAGCCCGTGGGGGCGGTGGACCAGGAAGCCGGAGTGAGCAGAGAAGACCTCCTCAAGGGGGTTCAGGTGTTCTTTCCGCATGCCGTTGACTCACCTGAGGGAATCGTATCCCTTGAGTCATCTCGGCGGAAAAATGAGATCTTCGCGTATTTGATCAGCGATGGTGAGATTACGGAGGTGATGCAGGAACTGAACTCGGCTCGCAATGCTGATTTGAGTCGAGTGGAATGGGCTACGAGCGGGGAGTTCACGGTTATTCAAATCGGTAACGCCTATGGCCTTCTCGATAGGATTGGCGAGGATAACGCCTTCGTGTTGGAGGGGGAGGGGTCGCTTCGTTACGTTTTCGGTAAGCCTTCTCGCGCGTACGCAGCCCACCTCCTTTGTGAGATTGGTCGACGTGGAGGCATTCCGGGATCAGTGGCTCGCCGATCCATGGTCAGGCGTCGCATGGAAATGCGCGCATTTCCATCTGCAGGCACTGCGAAAGCTGTACATGAGGGCGGGAAAGGTGCATCCTTCTTGGATGCGTTTGCTGCGATCTTGTCGAATACATTGACGATCCAAGGGGTGCATTCCAAGGTTGATTTCGAAACGCTGGCCAACTCTTTCCTATTTCAACTCGCTTACAATTACGACGCGCCGTCCAGGCTGGGCGTCGATCCTGTGATCGAGCCCCCGCATATTCAGCGGATGCGCCATAGGGTGGGTGAGATGGATGCGCCCAGGCAGCTCTATGACACGGAACTAGTGCACCACTACTTGCTCGGTGTAGGCGCCGAAATCCCGCTACTCGAGTACCTCTCGTTCTATCATATTGTGGAACACTTCTTCGAGAAGGTCTTCAATGATGACCTTGTGGAGCAGGTCAGGAAGGTGATCGTTGATCCTTCCTTCTCGGTCCGGCGAAGTAAGGATATTCAGGGGGTTGTGAAGAAGGTAAATTCTCTTCAGCGCCAGGTTCGAGAAGACGGGGGGGTAAACGAGCAGCGAGCTCTGGAACTGGTACTTGAGAGGTTTGTTGACTTCGATAGGCTATTGGCTGACCTTGACTCCTATGCGTCCCCGCTCGTCGATTACTATCGGGAGTATGGTGTTCCTTTCGCTGGAGCGGATAAGGTAGATCTCAGGAGTGAAGATAAGAGGAAGCTGCGCCGTGATCTAGCCAAGAGGGTCTATAAGGTCAGAAATGCTCTCGTTCACGCGAAAGAGGGATCTCTCCCGAAGTATGCCCCATTCGCCCATGATGCCGAATTGCGTAAGGAGATTCCGCTTATGAGATTCGTTGCTGAGCAGGTTGTCATTGGCCATGGGTCGATCTGAAAAGGTTCCCGATTGGGTTGAAGGCAACCGCCCCTTTCATCGGGGGCATCGACGCTCATCAGCAGTCACGCAGTCACCAGTCCCTGGCTGCTATGACGCTGGACCGTCAGCGGGCACCTAGGGTCGGCGGGGGAGTTTGCCACTTCCTGCGCAACAAGAAGCGGTGCCTCGGGCGCTGAGCTCCTTGCGGAGCGCTGCTCCCTATAGGGCGGGGAGCCAAACGGGGAGCCACGCACCCCGACACCGAGCGAACCTAAGCGGACGCTGGCGTACTGAGAGGCTCCCCAGGCCCTGAGTTCGAGGCCCTTGAGCGAGGCCCGCGAGGCGCCCGCATTACCTCGCACGTAATCGACCCCCGCCCACCGCCCCGGCATGCTCGTGGTCACCGGGTCCCGGGCGGCGCACTCCGTCCGGGGGCCGGGCTCGAAGCTCCGTCAGACATGCCTTCCAGGAGGGTGATCCACCATGTCCCAGGCCCTGCTCGCCGGTCTCGCCCGTACCGCTCAGCCGCTGTCCATGGTGCGGCGGTTCCTCGCTCTCGACGCCGTCGTCACCGGCGCCAACGGACTCGCCTATGCCGCCGCCTCCGGGCCCCTCGGGGAGTTCCTCGGTGTCGACCGGGGGCTGCTGTTCGAGATCGGGCTCTTCCTCACCGCGTACGCCGCCGGGGTGGCCTGGCTCGCGAGCCGCCCGCGGCCGTCCGTCCTCGGCGTGAAGGCCGTCGTCGACGTCAACCTGCTGTGGACCGTGCTCAGTGTCGTCGCGCTCGTCGCCTGGCTGGAGCCCACCACCGCCGGCGCGGTGTGGACCCTGCTCCAGGCCGGTACCGTCGCCGGCTTCGCCGGGCTCCAGTGGTCGGCCCTGCGGGCCGCTACGCCTTGAGCGACCGCAGGTACGCGACCGTCGCCGGGTCGGCCGGGAGGAACGTCTCGATGGCCAGCTCGGCGACCGTCACGTCCAGCGGCGTGTTGAACGTCGAGATCGACGACACGAACGACAGCACGTGCCCGTCGTGCTCGATCCGCAGCGGCAGCGCGAAGTACGGATACGGCTCCGGGTCCTCCCGGTCCTCCGGGTCCCCGGCCCCCTCCGGCAGCGGATAGGCCGCCACCTCCTCGTACAGCGCGCGCAGCGACTCCGAGCGGGCCAGCCCGATCTGACGCTCCATCTGGGCCAGCAGGTGCCCACGCCACTCCCGCAGATTGCGGATGCGCGGCGCGAGTCCCTCCGGGTGCAGGGTGATCCGCATGGCGTTCAGCGGCGGGGTCAGCAGGTGCTCCGGCAGCCCCGTGAGGAGCATCCCGATCCCCTGATTGGCCGCCACGACCGTGTACGAGCCGTCCACGACGAGCGCCGGGAACGGCTCGTAGCCCTGGAGAAGCCGATCGATGCCCTCGCGGAGCGTCTCCAGCAGGGGCTCGTCGAGCGCGGACTCGGTGAACTGCGGGGCGTAACCCGCCGCCAGGAGCAGCGCGTTGCGCTCCCGTACCGGCACGTCCAGGTGCTCCGCCAGCTTGAGGATCATCTCCTCGCTGGGCCGCGAGCGACCGGTCTCGATGAACGAGATGTGCCGCGCGGACGAGTCCGCCCGCAGCGCCAGTTCCAGCTGGCTCAGCCGCCGCTGCTCGCGCCAGCCGCGCAGCAGCGGACCCACACCCGTGTCGGTCACGACAGTTGTCATGGCCAGACGGTATCTCAGAGGGGGACCCGGGTACGTTCTCCCGGGACCGCTCCGTCACCACGCAGCGCACCGACACCAGCAGCACGACCGGAGGGAGCACCACGTGCCCACACAGCCCTTGTCGCAGAAGGAGATCGAGGACCGCTTGCGGGAGCTTCCCGGCTGGGCCCTCGACGGCGACCGCATCACCCGGAAGTACGAGCTCGCCGACCACTTCGCCGCGACCGCGCTCGTCGTCCACGTGGCCCAGATCCAGCAGGAGCTCAACCACCACAGCGATCTGACGCTCGGGTACAACTCGGTCGCCCTGTCGGTGAACACCCACACCGCCGGCGGCGTCACCGACAAGGACTTCGGGCTCGCCGAGCGCGTGGAGGCGGTGGCGCCCGGCCACGGCGCGCGCTGACGCCCCCGCGTACGATCCCCGCATGGGGGAGCTGACGAGGACGACGATCCTCGACTACGAGGCCGAGGCCGCACGCTACGACGAGACCCGCGGCGGGGTGCCGCGGGCCCGGGCGGCGGCCGACGCCGTGCTGCGGCTCGTGCCGCCCGGCGCCCGTACCCTGCTCGACCTCGCCTGCGGCACCGGCCTCGTCACCGAGCGCCTCGCCCGGCCCGGCCTCGCCGTGTACGGCGCCGACGCCGCCCACGCGATGCTGCGCACCGCCGCGGGCCGGGTCCCGGACGGAGTCGTCCGCGCCGATGCCCGGCGGCTGCCGCTGCGGGACGGCGCGCTCGACGCCGTGAGCGCGGTCTGGCTGCTGCACCTGGTGCCGTTCGCCGAGGACGTCGTCGCCGAGGCGGCCCGGGTACTGAGGCCCGGCGGCGTGTTCGTCACCACCGTCGACAAGGACCTCGCCCACGACGTCGGCAGCGACATCGACACCGTCCTCCGCCCGCACCGCGCCGGCGACGCGGGCTCCGACCGGGCCGACCTGGTCACCGCGTACGCCGCCGCCCACGGCCTCGCCCCGGCGCCCGGCACCCGCTTCACCGGCCATGGACAGGGCGGCACCCCGCGCGGCACGGCCGAGAAGCTGCGCCGCGGCTACTTCGCGTCCTGGTTCCACGGCACCCCCGCGACCGTGGAGACCCTCGCCCGGTCCCTCGCCGCCCTCCCGGACCAGGACCGGCCGCGCGCCGATCCCGCGTACCGGCTGGCCTGCTACGTCAAGACCGCTCGCGGCTGAACTCCATCACCCAGTTCACCACCCACCGGTCGGTCCCGGCCGGCGCGAACGCCTGCTCCCAGCGGGCCGTCCCCGGGCCGATCCCGGACCAGCGGAACCGCACCCGCACCGGCCGGCCGGCGTAGTGGTCGTCGCCGAAGAACTCGCCAGTGCCGTCCGGACCGAACCGCCCGCGCACCGGCGGTTCCAGCCGGCCGGTCCGGCTGTTGGACCAGTTCAGCGTCCACTCGTCGGTCTCCGGCTCGTACAGGCGCAGGGTCAGTCCGCTGAAGCCCTTCGTCGGGAAGACGATCTCGTCGACGTGCGCCCGCCCGTCCCGGAAGAGGCGTCCGGTGGTGTGACCGTCGAACTCCTCCCAGCCGCTGTCCGGATCGAGGAAGTCGGCGAGCCGCCGGTTGCGCACGGCCCACGCGCCGTCCAGGAAGTCGAAGCCCCGCGGCGCCGTGTGCGTCATGCCGCCGGTCCCGTCGTGCCCGAGCGGAGCGCGTCGGCGAGGTAGCCGGGCAGGTCCGGCACGTCCGGGGCGAGCATGTGCCGTACCCAGGCGTCCCGTTCGTGGGTGAGGGGCGCCAACTCCCAGACGCAACCGATCCAGTTGCGGGCGCCGGGGAAGATGCGGACGAAGTGCGCGGGGTCGGTGTCGGGACAGTCGAGCGCCGGCTGGCCCGCCGCCGCGCCGCTGAAGTGGAGCACGTTGTCCCACTGCCAGCTGTAGACGTTGAGGTAGGCGCCGGTGTCGCCGCCCCGGTGCAGCACGACGAAGCTCGCCGGCGGGGTGCCGTCCGGCGCCGGCAGGAGCTCCGGGAGCAGGGCGTACGCCGCCTTCTCGATCTGCGGCTCGATGCCCGCGGGGTCGTCGGTGACGTGGTAGCGCTTGACGTGCCGGCCGGCGATCTCCACCGGCTCCGGCACGAAGAGGTTCTTCTCCGTGAAAGCCATGGCTGGACTGTAGGAGCACTTCACTGACACCTTGTGTCAGTGAAGTCCAGCCGTCTTCTCACGATCCTGCTGCTCCTGCAGAACCGCGGCCGCATGACGGCCCACGAGCTCGCCGAAGAGCTGGAGGTCTCCGTCCGCACCGTCTACCGGGACGTCGAGTCCCTGCACGCCGCCGGGGTGCCGCTGTACGGCGACGCCGGGCACCGCGGCGGCTACCGGCTGCTCGCCGGCCACCGCAACCGCCTCACCGACCTCTACGCGCGCGAGGCCGAGGCCCTGGTGCTCGCCGGGCTGCCCGTCGCCGCCGACGAACTCGGACTCGGCGGGCACTTCAGCGACGCCCAGCTGAAACTGCGGGCCGCCCTGCCGGCGCCGCTGCGCGAGCACGTCGACCGGCTGCGCACCCGCTTCCACATCGACGCCCCCGGCTGGTACGCCGAGGACACCGAGGCCCCCTTCCTGCCCCAGGTCGCGGACGCCGTCCGCACGGGGCGCGTCCTCGCCGTCCGCTACCGGCGCTGGAAGGAGCCCACCGACGTCGACCGGCGCCTGGAGCCGTACGGCCTCGTGCTCAAGGCGGGACGCTGGTACCTGGTGGCCGGTCCCGGACCGCGCACCTACCGGGTCGACCAGATCCTCGACCTCACCGTCACGGGCGAAGAGGCCGTCGTCCCCGAGGGATTCGACCTGGCCACCCACTGGCGGGCCGCCCAGGACGACTTCCACGCCCGGCTGCACAGGGGCGAGGCCCTCGTACGGATCTCCCCGCGCGGCGCGGCCCGGCTCGGCGGCGCCGCGGCCCGCGCCGTCACCGAGTACGGCACCGAGGAGCCCGACGGCTGGATCCGGGTCGCCCTGCCCGTCGAGGGACCCGAGCACGCCCACGACACCCTGCTCGGCCTCGGCACGGAGGTGGAGGTCCTCGCACCCGAGGACCTCCGTGAGCGGATCGCCGCCACCGTCCGGACCCTCGCCGCCCGTTACGCCTGAGCCGTGGCCGTGGCCGTGGCCGTGCCCGTGCCCGTGGCCGTGGCCGGGTCCGCCGCCGGGCCCGTTCCCGTGCCCAACCCCGGCTCCGCACCCGTCCCCGGCTCCGCGCCCGACCCCGGCTCCGCACCCGCAGCCGACCCCGCGCCCCACCCCGGCTCCGCATCCCACCCCGGCTACGTGGCCGGTCCGAACGCCCGGTCCGCGTAGGCCGCGAAGTCGCGCGGCTCGCGGCCCAGGACCTGCTTCACCCCGTCCGTCACCGGGGTGTTGTGCCCGTCGAGCAGCATCGTGAACAGGGCAGCCAGCCACGCCGCTTCGGGCTCCGGCAGGCCGAACCCGGCGAGCATCCCGGCGAATTCGCCCTCACTCGTCGGCACGTACGCGACCTGCCGGCCCGAGGCCCGTGACAGCTCCGCCGCCACCTCGGCGAAGGTCAGCGCACGCGGCCCGGTCACCTCGTGCACCAGGCCCGCGTGCCCGTCCCGCACCAGCGTCTCCACGATCACCTCGGCGAGGTCCTCCAGGTCGACGAACGGCTCCGCCGTGTCACCGGCCGGGAAGGCGATCACCCCGGCCGCGACACCTTCCGCGAGCAGCCCCTCGTCGAAGTTCTGCGCGAAGAACGCGGCCCGCACGACGCTGAGTTCGACGCCGGAGGCGCGCAGCGCCTCCTCCGCCCGCACCGCCTCCGGCTCGCCCCGGCCGGAGAGCAGCGTCAGCCGCCGCACCCCGTGCGCCGCCGCGAGCCCGCCGAAGGTCCGCATCGCCTCCACCGCGCCCGGCGCGGCCAGGTCGGGGTAGTAGTTGACGTAGGCGGCGTCCGCGCCGGCCAGGGCCGGACCCCAGGTGGCCGGGTCCTCCCAGTCGAAGCGGGTCGAGCCGCCCCGGGAGCCGGCGAGGACCCGTGCCCCGCGCTCCGCCAGGAGGCCGGCCACCCGGCGTCCCGTCTTGCCGGTCGCACCGGTCACCAGGACCGTCCGCGCGTCGCCCGGCTGCGTGTTGTCCGTCCGCGTGTTCTTCGTGTTCGTCGTCATGTCCCCAGACTCGTCGTCGCGGACCGGCTTTCCCATGCTCCACCGGCTCACCCGCATACGCCTCCGTCTACGCTGGCCGCCATGGACGCACTCGCCGGTCTCCTCGACGGACCCCGCGCCAAGGGCGCCTTCATCCTGCGCATGGTCATGGCCCCGCCCTGGTCCGTACGGATCGCGGACGAGGCCCCGCTCTGCCTGATGTGCGTCACCGACGGCGAGGCCTGGATCGTGCCCGACGGCCCGGGAGCGCCGGTCCTGCTGCGGCCCGGCGACATCGCGATCGCCCGCGGCCCCGAGCCGTACACCGTCGCCCACACCTCCGACGCGCCGCCCACCGCCGTCATCGGTCCCGGCGGCCACTGCTCGACCCTGAGCGGCGAGCCGCTGGAGGAGTCGATGAGCCTCGGCGTACGGACCTGGGGCAACGCCCCCGACGGCGGCACCACCGTCCTCGTCGGCACCTACCTGCTGGCCGGCGAGGTCAGCCGGCGGCTGCTCGACGCCCTGCCGGACCTGCTCCATCTGCCCGCCGAGATGTGGAACTGCCCGCTGATGCCGTTCCTGGAGGAGGAGATCTCCCGCGACGAGCCCGGCCAGAGCGTGGTCCTCGACCGGGTGCTCGACCTGCTCCTGATCGCCGCCGTCCGCGCCTGGTTCTCCCGGCCGGGGGCCGCCGCCCCCGCCTGGTACCGGGCGATGGGCGACCCCGTCGTCGGGCGGGCGCTGCGGCTCATGGAGAACGACCCGGCCCACCCCTGGACGGTCGCCACCCTCGCCGACAAGGCCGGTGTCTCGCGGGCCGCGCTGGCCCGGCGCTTCACCGACCTGGTGGGGGAGCCCCCGATGGCGTACCTCACCGGCTGGCGCCTCGCGCGCGCCGCCGACCTGCTGCGGCAGACCGACGCCACCGTCGAGTCCGTCGCCCGTCAGGTCGGCTACAGCAGCGCCTTCGCGCTGAGCGCGGCCTTCAAACGGGTGCGCGGGCTCAGCCCGCAGCAGCACCGGGGGACCTGACATTCTCCGCACGCGTGCGCGAGACCGGTCGGGCAGGCGTGCGACACTTGCCGGTTCGGCAAGTTCATTCGCCCTTCCGGCAGGGAGGGGCGCACGCTGTCCCCATGAGCACAATCGAGCACCAGGGCCGTGAGCACAGCCACGGCCACCGGCATGGTCACCACGCCCACCACGACCGGGCCCACCTCGACTGGGTCGAGCTGGCCCCCCTGCTCACGCGGCAGGCGGAGACCCAGAGCCCCCTCTACGCCGAGGCCGCCGCCTGGCTCGCCGCCCTCACCCCCGCCCCCGCCGTGCGCCGGGTCCTGGACATCGGCAGCGGCCCCGGCGTCGTCACCGCCCTGCTCGCCGAGGCCTTCCCCGGGGCCGAGGTCGTCGCCGTCGACGCGAGCCCCGAACTCCTCGCCCTCGCCCAGGAGCGGGCCGACGCCCGCGGGCTCGGCGGCCGGGTCACCACCCTCCGGGCCGAACTCCCCGCCGCGTTCGCCGAGCTGGGCACCGCCGACCTGATCTGGGCCAGCCACTCCCTGCACCACATCGGCGACCAGCGCGCCGCCCTCGCGTCCTTCGCCGAGGTGCTGAACCCCGGCGGCGTCATCGCCCTCGCCGAGGGCGGCCTGCCCGCCCGCCACCTGCCGTGGAACGCGGGCGTCGGCCGCCCGGGCCTGGAGGCGCGGATCGACGCGGCGAGCGCCGACTGGTTCGGCGAGATGCGGGCCGCACTGCCCGACAGCAAGGAGGAGATCGACGACTGGGCCGGTCTCCTCGCCGACGCCGGGCTCACCCCCAGCGGCACCCGCAGCTTCCTCTCCGACCTTCCCGCGCCGCTGCCGGACGTCGTGCGCGAGCAGATCGTCGCCCACTACGAGCGCCAGCGGAGCGGCCTGGCCGAGTGCCTCGCGGACGACGACCGCGCCGCTCTCGACCGGCTGCTCGACCCGGCCGACCCGCTGTCCCTGCACCGCCGCCCGGACCTGTTCCTGCTGGCCGCCCGCACCGTGCACACGGCACGCAGGCCCGCCTGAGACTCGGGGGCCGGCCGCGGTCCGGGCGACCGCGGCCTCAGGACACCGGCTCCAACCGCCACCACTGCGACGGGGAGTCGGTGTCCTCCCATTGGCGGACGTCCGCACCGTCCTCGCGCGAGCCGTCCGCCACCTCCATGAGCAGGCCGCTGACGAAGCTCACCAGCGCCACCGTGCCCGGCGACTGGAGGTCCTGCTCGATGATCCATTCCTGGGCACCGAAGTTGTTGGCCTTCCACTGCTGGATCCGGGCGCCGTTGTCCGTCGAGGCGTTCGCCACGTCGAGCCGCTTCCCGCCGGCCACGTTCACCAGGTGGTACAGGCCGCTGCCGTTCGGGACCGGGGCGATGTGCCAGTGCTGCCCGGCGGTGCCCCGGTCGGCCGCCTGCTGCACCCGGGCACCGCTCCGCGTCGACCCCTCGTACACCTCGAGGAGCAGGCCGCTGGCGACGTTCCGTACCCGGTAGACCCCCTCCGCGACCTGCACGGGTCAGGCGCCGACGTTGAACTCGCCCGGGTTCGGACCGAGGCGGCGGCCCTCGTCGAGCGCGGCGACGGCCGCGAGGTCCTCGGCGTCCAGCTCGAAGTCGAAGACGTCGATGTTCTCCCGGATGCGGGAGGGCGTCACCGACTTCGGGATGACCACGTTGCCGACCTGGAGGTGCCAGCGCAGCACCACCTGGGCCGGGGTGCGGCCGTGCTTCTGCGCGATCGCCACGAGCGCGGGGACCTCCAGGAGGCCGCGGCCCTGGCCGAGCGGCGACCAGGCCTCGGTGGCGATGCCGTGCTTCGCGTGCGCCGCACGGGCCTCCGACTGCTGGAGCTGCGGGTGCAGCTCGATCTGGTTGACCGCGGGGACGACCGAGGTCTCGCCGAGCAGCCGCTCCAGGTGCTCGGGCAGGAAGTTGGACACGCCGATCGCCCGGGCCCGGCCCTCGGACAGGATCTTCTCGAAGGCCCGGTAGGTGTCGACGTACGCGTCCTTCGCCGGGACCGGCCAGTGGATCAGGTACAGGTCGACGTGGTCCAGGCCGAGCTTCGCCAGCGAGGCGTCGAAGGCCCGCAGGGTGGAGTCGTAGCCCTGCTCGCTGTTCCACAGCTTCGTCGTGACGAAGAGCTCCTCGCGCGGGATCCCCGAGCCGGCGAGCGCCTTGCCGGTGCCGGTCTCGTTCGCGTAGATCGCGGCGGTGTCGATGGAGCGGTAACCCGCCTCCAGGGCCGTGGCGACGGCGCTCTCGGCCTCGTCGTCCGGGACCTGCCAGACGCCGAAGCCGAGCTGCGGCATGCGCACGCCGTTGTTGAGGGTGAGGAAGGGGACCTTGCTGTCCGTGCTCACGAGGGGTCTTTCCTTTACGTCGTCGGTTCTCTCCGTCCAGCCTCAACGATCACCGGCCGGATCGCATTCCTTCGAGCCGGAAGAAGTCCCCGCCGTCCCCAGATAGGCGGCGCGCACCCGCGGATCCGCCCGTACGGCCTCCGCCGGGCCCTCGGCGAGCACCCGCCCCAGGTCGAGGACGACCACGCGGGCGCACAGCTCCATCACGAAGGAGACATGGTGCTCGACGAGGAGCACCGCGCACCCCTCCTCGGCCAGGAGCCGCACCACCGCCGCCAGCCGGCCGCGCTCCTCGGCCGACATCCCGGACGCCGGCTCGTCGAGCAACAGCAGTCGCGGCGGATCTGCGAGCGCCCGCGCCAGCTCCGCCATCCGGGCCTGCCCGACCGGCAGCACCCCCGCGTACGTCCCCGCGAGCGCGTCGAGCCCGCACACGCGCAGCACCTCGGCGGCCCGCGCGCGGCGGGCGGCGACGGGGCCGCGGCGCCACTCCTGGGCGACGACGAGATTGTCCTCGACGGTCAACTGGCCGAAGAGCTGCTGCCGTTGGAAGGTCCGCCGCACCCCGTGCCGGGCCCGCCAGACGGGCGAGCGGCGCGTGATGTCGACCCCGTCCAGGAGCACCTGCCCGCGCTCCGGCCGCCGGATCCCGGACAGCACGTCGAACAGCGTCGTCTTCCCCGCCCCGTTGGGCCCGATGAGCCCGCACACCTCCCCGCTCCACACCCGGACCGCCACGTCCTCCAGCGCACGGACCCCGCCGAAGCGCACCCCGACCCCCGTCGCCTCCAGCAGCGCCGTCATGAACGCACCCCCGTCCCGAGATAGGCGTCGGCGAGCCGCTCCGCGTCGGCCTCCGCCCGCGGCCCGCACCACACGACGCGACCCTCGGCCAGATACGCCACGGTGTCCGCGATCCCCAGCGCCTCGGCCGCCTTCTCCTCGACCAGCAGCAGCGCCGTGCCCCGGGCCCTGAGCTCGCTCAGCACCGCGAACACCTCGTCGACCACCCGGGGCGCGAGCCCGAGCGACGGTTCGTCGGCGATGAGCACGTCGGGTGGCCGCTGCAGCAGCGGTGCGAGCGCGAGCAGTTGCTGCTCGCCCCCGGACAGCGACCCGGCGGCGACTCCGCGCCGAGCGGCGAGCCCGGGGAAGCGGGCGTACACCGCTTCCCGGTCCGCCGCGTCGGCCAGCTGAAGCGCCAGATTCTCCTCGATCGACAGTCCGGCGAAGATCCCCCGCCCCTCGGGCGCCAGGCGCACCCCCCGCCGGGCCCGCCCGACGGCGGAGTCCCCCCGGGCCCCCACCCCGCCGACCCGGACGTCCCCGCCGCGGGCCCGCAGGAGCCCCCCGGCGACCCGGCACAGGGTCGACTTCCCGGCTCCGTTGGCCCCGAGGACGGCGACGATCTCCCCGGCCCGCACGGCGAGCTCCACACCGTGGAGCACATCCGCCCCTGCCCCGTACCCGGTCCGCACCCCGTCCAGTTCCAGGGCGGCGGGACCCACGGGGGACGCCGACGCCGCTTCCGTACGGCCAGGGCCAGGGCCAGGGCCGGGGCCGGGGCCGGGGCCGGGGCCGGGGCCAGGGGCAGGGGCAGTGTCAGCGTCGGGGCCAGGTCGTGCGCTCGGGCCGGGGCGGCTCGTGGCGCGGGCGGGCTCCGCACGGGAGGCGGGGACGCGTGTGACGTCCCCGCCCGCACCGCCCCCGCCCGCACCGGGCCCTCCCGCACCGGCCCCGCCCGCACCGGTCCCTCCAGCCCCGGCCCCGGCCCCGGCCCCGCCGTCCCCTCCCGCGCGCCTGCCCCGGCGGGCGGCCCAGCGGGCCGGGGCCGCGGCCGCGTAGCCGTCCGGGTCGTTGGCCAGGGCCAGGCCCGCGAGGCCGAAGAGCACGACCGGGAGGTGCGCGGAGTCGGTGACGTACATGGCGAGGAGGTGGGGCGCGACCGCGAAGACGAGCCCCGCGACGACCGCGTACTGCGGGCGGCGTACGCCCGCCGCGACCACGACCGCCAGCCACACCAGGCCCGCCATCGCCGGGAAGTCCGTCGCCGTCACGCGCGTGTTGTAGGAGGCGTACAGGACGCCGCCGAAGCCCGCGACGCCCGCCGAGACCGTGAAGATCAGGAGCTTCGTGCGCACCACCGAGACGCCCGAGGCCGCCGCCGCGGCCGGCGCCGAGCGGACCGCCAGCATCGCGCGTCCGTGGCGCGAGCCCCGCAGCCGGCTCAGCGCCGCCACGCCCGCCGCGCACAGCACCACGAGGGCGACGCCCATCGCCCGGTCGTCGGAGAGGTCGAGCGGCCCGAGGACGGGGCGGGGGATCTCCCAGCCGGTGTCCCCGTTGCGCAGCCACCCGAACTGGAAGAGGACCTGGTCGGCGAGGAAGGCGAGCGCGAGGGTCGCCAGAGCGAGCGAACGGCCGCCGAGCCGCAACGCGGGCAGCGCCACCACCGCGCCGAGCAGTGCCGCCACGGCCGTGCCGGCGAGCGCCGCCGCGAGGAAGGGCCAGCCGTGGCTCATCAGGAGCCCGGCGACGAGCGCCGCACCCGTCACGAAGGTGGCCTGGGCGAGGGAGACCATCGCGCCGAGGCCGGTGACCACCGAGAAGGAGAGGAAGACCAGGCCGATCGCCAGCCCCTGCGCGAGGATGCCGCTCCAGAACGGTGTCGTCACCGTGTAGAAGGCGCCGGCGAGCAGCACCGCCGCCACCGCCCACGGGCCCCAGCGGCGCGCCGGGCCCAGCCCGGCGGACCGGTCGTCCGGCGGGGGATCCACGGCCGCGGTGCCCGCGACCCGCTCCCGCCGGGCCAGCATCACGAGCCCGGCGAAGAGGATGAGGAAGGGCACGGCCGTGCGGAAGCCGGTGACGCCCTCCGCGAAGCTCGCGTAGCCGGCGACGAGGTTCTGGACGACCCCCAGCCCGAGTCCGCCCGCGAACGCCAGCGGCACGGAGGTGAAGCGGCCGAGGACCGCGGCCGTCGCCGAGACGAAGAGGAACAGCGTGTAGTCGTGGGCCGAGAGGCCGAGAAGCGGGGTGGCGAGGACGCCGGCGAGTCCGGCGAGTGCCGAGGACAGCATCCACGCGACGGAGGAGAGCCGGTCGGCGTCCACGCCGCGCAGTTCGGCGAGCGAGCGGTTGTCGACGGCGGCACGCAGCCGCAGTCCGAGCCGGGTGTGGCGGAGCAGCACCCACAGCCCGGCCGCGACCGCCGCCGTCACCAGCCAGGTGATCAGCTGGTCGGAGTCGACGCCGACGCCGTCGATGCCGAACGCCTCGAACGGCTGCCAGGAGACGGCCGGGCTCGGGCCGACCCCCGGCAGGCCGAACTGGTTCTCGGCGGGCACGACCGGCGCCCCGGCCCGCTCCAGGAGTTCCACCGCCCACAGGCCGGCGGCGGGCAGCGCCACCAGCAGGCCGATGGTCGCCGTGATCTGTGCCGTCTCGCCGACCGTGGCCAGTTTGCGGAACATCAGCCGGTCGAGCCCCCAGCCGAGCCCCGGCGCGACGACCAGGACGAGCAGCAGGGCGGTGGGGACGGCGGGCCAGCGGAAGCCGGAGTGGAGCTCGTGGAAGGCGAGCGCGCACAGGTAGGCGGTCGCGCCGTGCGCGAAGTTGAACAGTCCGGAGGCGGCGGAGGACAGTACGAGTCCGGTGGCGAGCAGCGCGTACAGCGCGCCCGAGACCAGACCGCTCAGCACGAAGGCCAGCAGGTCGCCCACGGGTCCGCGCCCCCTACCGGAAGGGGATCGGCGGGTAGCAGCGGAACGGCACGGCGACCTCGTAGCGCCCTCCGGTGAGCCGGACGAGGGCGCCACAGCCGAAGCTCTCCTTCTGTCCCTTGGGCTCGGACCGGTCGCCGACGAGGGTGCCGGTGTCGGAGAAGCCGTTCGCCGCCTTCTGGAAGGAGTCGACGGTGAGGTCCTTGCCGGCCTTGGCGGCGAGGGAGAGGAAGAGATCGGCGCTCATGTAGCCGGTCAGCATGTGCATGCTCAGCGGGACCTCCTTGCCCGCCGTCTTCCTGATGTCCGCCTTGAACTGCCGCATCGCCGGGCTGTCGGCCTCGAAGGGCTGGAACTGGAGCAGCACGACCACCCCGTCGAGGGCCTGCCGGGTGGCGTCCTTGGCGAGCAGCCCGGGGTCGTAGTCGGTGGGGTCGGAGAGCACGCCGGTGTAGCCGGCCCGCTTGAGGGCCGTGAACAGCCCGATGTTGTACGGGGTCTGCATGACGGACACGACGGCGTCGGGGGCCTTGCCGCCGGGGCCGGAGCGCAGGATCTCCTTGGTGTAGGCGGACCAGTCGTTCGGCAGCGAGCCGGCGGGTACGGCGGCCTTGGCGTAGGCGAGTTCGAAGCCGGCGGCCTTGAACCCCTGGGTGAAGGTGCGGATGCCGAACTTGCCGGCGTCGTTGTCGCCCGCGATCAGCGCCACCGAGCGGCCCTCGGCGCCGCCGAGGATCGTGGCGAGGCCCTCGGGCCAGGTCTGGTTGAGCGTGCCGCCGGGGGTGGGGACGAGGCAGCCGTTGAAGCCGTAGAGGTGCTTCGGCCCGCAGAAGGAGGGGAGCGTGCCCCAGCCGACCGTGGGTACCGCCTGCGAGTCGAGGAAGTCGGCGCCCGCGAAGGTCACCGAGCTCATGGGCGCGACGGCGAACACCTGGTCCTGCTGGACGAGCTTGCGGGCCGCGGCGAGATTGCGCGCCGGGTCCTGACCGTCGTCCTCGGCGCCGAGGTACTCGATGCGGCGCCCGTTGACTCCGCCTTCGGCGTTGGCGCGGTCGTAGCGTGCCTTGGCGCCGAGGTCGGTGTCCTTCTTCGAGTAGCCGCTGGCGCTCGTCATGGAGACGATGCCGCCGACCTTGAGGGAGTCGGCGGTCACTCCGCGTACGGTGCCGTCGGCGGCGCCCGGCTTGGCCGAAGTGCCACCTGTGGAGGCGGAGTTGCAGGCGGTGGCGAGGAACAGGGCCGCCGCCGCGGCGGCGAGGGTGCGGAGCGTTCTGGACACGGTCGGTCATCCCTCCGTCGGGTGACCGCATTCTGTGAGCGGGCTGATGAACCGTCAATAACTGATACAGCGTCAATTGATGATGCGTCAGATAGCTGGCTGAGGTGATGGATCAGCGGTACAGCGCGTCGACCTCGGACGCGTACGCCTGCTCGATCGCCTTCCGCTTCAGCTTCAGCGACGGGGTCAGCAGCCCGTGCTCCTCGCTGAACGGATGCGCCAGGATCCGGAAGGTGCGGATCGACTCCGCCTGCGAGACCCGTACGTTGGCCGCCACGACGGCCCGCCGGATCTCGGTCTCCAGGACCGGGTCGTGCACCAGCTCGGACGCGGGCAGCGGCGGCCGGTTCTGCATCGACAGCCAGTGGTCCACGGCCTCCTGGTCGAGCGTCACCAGCGCCGCCACGTAAGGGCGGTCGTTGCCGACCACGATGCACTGGGCCACCAGCGGGTGGGCCCGGACCTGCTCCTCCAGACCCGCCGGCGACACGCTCTTGCCGCCGGACGTCACGAGGATCTCCTTCTTGCGCCCGGTGATCGTCAGATAGCCCTCCTCGTCGAGCGCACCCAGGTCCCCGGTCGCCAGCCACCCGTCGTTCAGGACGGCGCCCGTCGCCTGGGGGTTGTTGAGGTAGCCGGAGAAGATGTGGCCGCCGTGCAGCCACACCTCCCCGTCCTCCGCGATGTGTACCGTGGTCCCCGGCACCGGCTGGCCCACCGTGCCGTACTTGGTGCGCTCCGGCGGGTTCGCCGTCGCCGCCGCGGAGGACTCCGTCAGGCCGTACCCCTCGAAGATCGTCACGCCCGCGCCCTCGAAGAAGAGCCCGAGCCGCCGGTCCATGCCCGAACCGCCCGACATCGCGTGCCGCACCCGGCCGCCGAGCGCCTCGCGGACCTTCCCGTACACCGTCTTCTCGAAGAACTGGTGCTGCATCCGAAGCCCCGCCGACGGCCCCGGCCCGATGCCGAAGGCCTTGTGCTCCAGCGCCTCCGCGTACCGGACCGCCACGTCCACGGCCTTGTCGAACGGCCCCCGCTTCCCTTCCGACTCGGCCCGCCGCCGGGCGGCGCTGAAGACCTTCTCGAAGATGTACGGCACCGCCAGCACGAAGCTCGGCCGGAAGGCCTGCAGATCCGGCAGCAGCTCGGACGCGGCGAGCACGGGCTGGTGGCCCAGCTTCACCGCGCCCCGGATCGCCGCCACCTCCACCATCCGCCCGAAGACGTGCGCGAGCGGCAGGAACAGCAGCGTCGAGGCCTCGTCGCCCGGCCGGGAGTGGAAGACCGGCTCCCAGCGCCCGACCATCATGTCCGCCTCGAACATGAAGTTCGCGTGGGTGATCACGCAGCCCTTGGGGCGGCCCGTGGTGCCCGAGGTGTAGATCACCGTCGCCACCGACTCGGGCGTCACGGCCTTGCGGTGCCGCTGCACGACCTCCTCGTCGATGTCCGCGCCCGCCGCGGTCAGCTCGCCGACCGCGTCCGCGTCGAGCTGCCACAGGCGCTGCAGCCGCGGCAGCCGGTCGATCACCGAGCCGATCGTCATCGCATGGTCCTCGTGTTCCACCACGCAGGCGGTCACCTCGGCGTCGTGCAGCATCCACAGGACCTGCTCGGCGGAGGACGTCGGGTAGATCGGCACGGGCTGCGCGCCCAGCGCCCACAGCGCGAAGTCGAAGAGCGTCCACTCGTAACGGGTTCGCGCCATGATCGCGACCCGGTCGCCGAACCGCACGCCCTCCGAGATCAGACCCTTCGCGAGCGCCAGGACCTCGTCCCGGAACTGTGCGGCGGTCACTTCCCGCCACTGCCCGTCGGCGTCCTTGCGGCCCAGCGCGACCCGGTCCGGATCCCGCTCGGCGTGGTCGAACACGGCGTCCGCCAGACCGCCGACCTGAGGCGCCGCCTCGACGGGCGGCACGGTGAACTCGCGCACTGACCTGCTCCCTCGCCCGCTCGATGTCGCAATCCGTACGGCGCGGTGAACCTACCCCACGCCGGGATGCGGGGGGAGGGCCTTCACCAAGCTGCGACCTTGCACGTATCCACAGGTCAGGGGAGGGAAACCGGACAAGTGAGCGCTTCGTGGGTGCCGTTGCCTAACCGCCGGTAATCCCTGGTGGCCGGAATCTCCACGGAATCTGTACGGAGCGATCACCGCGGCCCCCCGTAGGGAGCCCCGATCGAGGGCTCACGAGGATGTGGGCGAGCGGTCCGAGGCGGTTGCCGGTGGGTGGGGAGGGGGCCCGGTGGCCGGATCTCGGGGGTTTCCGGTGGGTGGGCGCCGGTCGGTTCGTGGGTGGGCGCCGGTCGGTTTGTGGAGGTTCGCCGGTCGGTGGGCGGCGGGGCGCGGGGACGGGTTCGCGGAGGTCCGCCGCCCTTCGCTCAGCGTGGACGGTGGAGGCGGTCGCCGCCTGCCAGGATCGCCGCCGCCAGAGCGTCCGCCGCGTCCTGGGTCGACCCGCGCCGGCGCCCCTTGCGCAGGACGAAGTCGACCGCGCCCAGCTCCGGGAGCCCCGCCCTGGCCGACAGCTCGACGAGGCCGGGCGGCAGCAGGCCGCGCGTGTGCGCCATGACGCCGAGACCGGCCCGGGCCGCCGCCACGTTCGCGCTCAGGCTCGAACTCGTACACGCGATCCGCCACGGGCGTCCCTGCGCCTGCAGTGCCTCCAGCGCGCGGGCCCGCGTGATGCCCGGCGGCGGGAAGACGATCAGCGGCACCGGACGGTCCGGATCCAGCCGCAGCCGCGGCGAACCGATCCACACCAGCACGTCCTGCCACACCAGCTCGCCGCCGGCGTCCCCGTCCTCGCCGCCGCGCCGCTTGGCGAGGATCAGATCGAGCCTGCCTGCCTCCAGCCGGGCCTGGAGCGTGCCGGACAGCTCGACCGTGAGCTCCAGGTCGACCTCCGGGTGCTCGCGCCGGAAGGCCTCCAGGATCTCGGGCAGCCGGGTCGTCACGAAGTCCTCCGACGCGCCGAAGCGCAGCCGGCCGCGCAGGCGGGTCCCGGTGAAGAAGGCCGCCGCCCGCTCGTGCGCCTCCAGGATCGTCCGGGCGAAACCGAGCATCGCCTCGCCGTCCTCGGTCAGCTCCACGCCGTGCGTGTCGCGGACGAAGAGCGGCCTGCCGATGGCCTCCTCCAGCCGCCGCACGTGCTGGCTGACCGTCGACTGGCGCAGACCGAGCCGCCGGGCGGCCTGCGTGAAGCTCAGGGTCTGCGCGACCGCGAGGAAGGTCCGCAACTGCGTCGGCTCGTACACGCTGGCGCTCACAGGCGCGACGCTATCGCGATTCGTGATGACAGTCAGTGCGCTGTGCGGGATTCCCGATCGCGGTGCCGTCGACCAGGATGGACGCATGAGTTCCCGTACGCCCCGTGGGGCCCGCAGGCCCTTCCTGCCGTCCTGGCTGCCGATCGACCCGTACATCCTGGCGCTGCTCGGCACGGTCGGCCTCGCCGCGCTGCTGCCCGCGTCCGGGGCGGCGGCGACGGTCGCGAGCGGTGCCTCGACCGGGGCCGTGGCGCTGCTGTTCTTCCTCTACGGGGCCCGGCTCTCCACCCGCGAGGCGGTGGACGGCCTGAAGCACTGGCGGCTCCACGGCACCGTGCTCGCCTGCACGTTCCTGGTCTTCCCGCTGCTGGGCCTCACCGCGAGGGGACTCGTACCGACGGTCCTCACCCCCGACCTCTACGGGGGCCTCCTCTTCCTCTGCCTCGTGCCGTCCACGATCCAGTCCTCGATCGCCTTCACGTCGATCGCCCGCGGCAACGTGCCCGCCGCGATCTGCGCCGGCTCCTTCTCCTCGCTCGCCGGCATCGTGATCACCCCGCTGCTCGCCGCCCTCCTGCTCGGGAGCGGTGCGGGCGGCTTCTCCGCGGACTCGGTGGTCAAGATCGTGCTCCAGCTGCTGGTGCCGTTCCTGGCGGGGCAGCTGCTGCGCCCGTGGGTCGGCGGCTTCCTCGTCCGGCACAAGAAGGTGCTGGGGTACGTCGACCGGGGCTCGATCCTGCTCGTCGTCTACACGGCCTTCAGCGAGGGCGTGAACCGGGGCGTCTGGCACCTGGTCACCCCGGGCCGGCTCGGACTGCTGCTCGCCGTGGAGGCGGTGCTGCTCGCGGCGATGCTGGCGCTTACCTGGTACGGGGCGAAGCGGCTCGGATTCGGCCGGGGGGACCGGATCGCGATCCAGTTCGCCGGCTCGAAGAAGAGCCTGGCGGCAGGCCTGCCGATGGCGACCGTCCTCTTCGGCGCGCACGCCTCGCTGGCCGTGCTGCCCCTGATGCTCTTCCACCAGATGCAGCTCATGGTCTGCGCGGTCATCGCCCGCCGCCGGGCCGGCGACCCGGAGGCGGCCGACCCCGAGGGCGAGGCGGCCGACCCCGGGGGCGAGGCGGCCGGGCAACCGTCCGGCCCGGGGTCCGTCCGCGGGGGAGTCTCCGGGGACGACCCGCGCCCCGGCCGGGGATCCGACCAAGGATCCGACCAAGCATCCGACGCCGAGCCCGTTGGCGGGATCACATCCCCGGTCGCACCGCGGTGATCATCGGGGCCGATACGGTGCTCCCATGCCCGCACTCGATCCCGGCCGCACCGCACTCGTCCTCGTCGACCTGATGGAGCGCATCGTCGCGCTGCCCCTCGCCCCCCGCCCCGGCACCGAAGCCCTCGCCGCGGCCGGCCGCCTGGCCGCCGCCTTCCGGGCCGCCGGCGCGCCCGTCGTCCACATCCGGGTGGAACGCCCGGGCATCGACACCCAGCCGCCCGGCAGCGAGCTCGTCGCCGCGCTCGTCCACGACGGCGACGACGTCGTCGTCAAGCGCACCATCGGCGGATTCCAGGGCACCGGCCTCCACGAACTCCTGCAGAAGCACGGCGTCACCACCCTCGTCCTCGGCGGCATCGCCACCAACCTCGGCGTCGAGTCCACCGCCCGTGCCGCCGGCGACCTCGGCTACGACCTCGTCTTCGCCGAGGACGCCATGACCGCCCTCACCGCCGACGAGCACCGCGCCTCCGTCCAGCTGGACTTCCCGCGCCTCGGCACGGTCGCCGCCGTCGACGCGATCACCCTGGACGGCGCCGCGTGACACGGGTGCCGATACGGTACGGGGCCCGCCCCTGTTCCCTCGTCGTCTGTCGCGGCTGCTGCTGCGGCGACGCCCGCAAGAACCCCGGCATGGACCACGACGGGCAGCTGGCCCGGCTCCGGGCGGCCGCAGCGGCCTCCGGGGGCCGGCTGGTCGTCCGTACCAGCGACTGTCTCGGCCCCTGCGCCCAGGCCAACGTGCTCGTGGTCCAGCCGTCTACCGAAGGACGGCGCCGGGGCGGTCGGGCCGCCTGGATCGGCTGGAGCGCCGACGAGGACTGCCTCGACGAGGTCCTCGCCTGGACCGAGGCCGGCGGCCCCGGCATCACCGCGCCCCCGGCGACGCTCGAACTCCAGATGATCGACCCGCCCAAGAACTGACCCGGAGGCCGATCGGAGCCCCGGCCCTCGGGCCGATCCGTGCTCCGGGCCGGACTCGGGCCCGAGCACGGCCCGGGTCCGGCCCGTCGGCTAGGACGCCCCCGTCGACTCCAGGGCTATCCGGTGCTCGCCGGCGTACACGTTCATGTCGCGTCCGCGCAGGAAGCCGACGAGGGTCAGCCCCGACTCCGCCGCCAGGTCCACCGCCAGCGACGACGGGGCAGACACCGCTGCGAGCACCGGAAGGCCCGCCATCACCGCCTTCTGCGCCAGCTCGAACGAGGCCCGCCCCGACACGAGCAGTACCGCCCGCTGCAGCGGCAGCAGCCCCTCGCGCAGCGCCCGGCCCACCAGCTTGTCCACGGCGTTGTGCCGGCCCACGTCCTCGCGTACGTCCAGCAGCTCGCCGTCCTCCGAGAACAGGGCGGCCGCGTGCAGTCCGCCGGTGCGGTCGAAGACCCGCTGCGCCGCCCGCAACCGGTCGGGCAGCATCGCGAGCAGCGCCGGCGTCAGCCGGACCGGGGGAGTGTCGGCGATCGGGAAGCGCGCCGTGGTGCGCACCGCGTCCAGGCTCGCCTTGCCGCACAGACCGCACGACGAGGTCGTGTAGACGTTGCGCTCCAGGGAGATGTCGGGGACGACGACGCCGGGAGCCAGCTGGACGTCCACCACGTTGTACGTGTTGGAGCCGTCGTCCTTGGCGCCTGCGCAGTACACGATGTTCCGCACGTCCGACGCGTCGGCGAGCACCCCCTCGCTGACCAGGAACCCGGCCGCGAGCGCGAAGTCGTCGCCCGGGGTGCGCATGGTGATCGCGATCGGCCGTCCGTTAAGCCGGATCTCCAGCGGCTCCTCCGCCACGAGGGTGTCCGGCCGCTCGTTCACCGCACCGCCCCGGATGCGCAGCACGCGCCGTCGCTCGGTGACCCGTCCCATGAGGCTGTACTCGTTTCTGTCCATGCGGGAAGCCGTGTAGGGCCTGACCGGGCCATTCTCCCCTTGTCATGGTCGGACAGGCACTTCGGGTGAATCTTGGTGGTTTACGTCACCTGTTACCCATCAGTCGCTGGCAAGACTGGGTGGTCCTGCCGCAGGAACGCACCACATGCACCAACCGCACCACCACCGCACGACCGAACTGCCGATCCACAGACCTAGGGGGTCCCGGGCATGACGGGCACTCGAATCGCCGCGCTCGGGCACTACCAGCCCGCCAAGGTGCTCACCAACGACGACCTGGCCGCGCTCGTCGAGACCAGCGACGAGTGGATCACGAGCCGGGTCGGCATCCGCACCCGGCACGTCGCCGGCCCCGAGGAGCCGGTCGACGAGCTCGCCGCGCACGCCGCCGGCAAGGCCCTCGCCGCGGCCGGCCTCGGCCCGGGCGACATCGACCTGGTGCTCGTCGCCACCTCCACGGCGATCGACCGCTCGCCCAACACGGCGGCGCGCGTCGCCGCCCGCCTCGGCATGGGTTCGCCCGCCACCATGGACCTCAACGTGGTGTGCGCCGGCTTCACCCACGCGCTCGCCACCGCCGACCACGCCGTACGGGCCGGGGCCGCCCGCCGCGCCCTGGTCATCGGCGCCGACAAGATGACCGAGGTCACGGACTGGACCGACCGCACCACCTGCGTGCTCGTCGGTGACGGCGCCGGCGCGGCCGTCGTCGAGGCGACCGACACCGACACCGGTGCGATCGGTCCCGTGCTGTGGGGCTCCGTTCCCGAGATGGGCCACGCCGTCCGCATCGAGGGCACCCCGCCGCGCTTCGCCCAGGAGGGGCAGACCGTCTACCGCTGGGCCACCCAGCAGCTGCCGTCGCTGGCCCGCCAGGTGTGCGAGCGCTCCGGGGTCACTCCCGAGGAGCTGGCCGGCGTCGTCCTCCATCAGGCCAACCTGCGGATCGTCGAGCCGCTCGCCGCGAAGATCGGTGCGGTCAACGCGGTCGTCGCCCGCGACGTCGTCGACTCGGGCAACACGTCCGCCGCGTCCGTCCCGCTCGCCCTGGCCAAGCTCGTCGAACGCGGTGAACTCCCCTCCGGCGCACCGGTCCTGCTCTTCGGCTTCGGCGGCAACCTCTCCTACGCGGGCCAGGTCGTCCGCGTGCCCTGACCCACTGCCCCGCCCGCCCGAGGAGGGCGAGCGGCGTACCTCCTCCGCCCGTGACGGCCGACGACACCGGGCAAGGGCCCCGGAGCGGGACGGCCGACGACGGCGGGAAGGGGCCCGGAGCAGCACGGCCGCCGACGGCGCGGAAGGTCCCGGAGCAGGGCGGCCAACGATGACGGGAAGGAGTCCGGGGCCGGACGGCCGAAGATGGCGGGAAGGGCCCGAGGCCGGACGGCCGACGACGGCGGGAAGGGGTCCGGTGCCGGAGCGGGGGTGGGGGTGTCCGGACGTGGCGGCGACCTTCCCGAGCGAAGCGAAGGGAAGCTCGCAGTCCGGACACCCCCACCCCCGCGGAGGCACCGGACCCCGCAGGCCCACGGGTCTCGGGCAACGCCCCTAGGGTGGACGCGCGGGCTCCCGCCGGGTGGGCGAGTCCGGGCGCGAGCGCCCCTAGGGCCGGCGTACGTGCGGGGCCCCGGGCGGGCAAGGCCTGACGTCCCGTGTGCCTGCCCTCCCGGGACCTCGACCCGGGAACCCCCAGCCCAGCGGGACGAGCACCCACCCGAAGTGGAGGCGGAGGCGGGCGGCCACCCCCTTCCCGCCGTACCCCGAGTGCCCCGAGTGCCCCGTTCGGCGGAGCCCGGTGGCGGGGCACCCCCCGCGCGCCTAGCTTCGATCGCGGCGAGGGTCTTCTTCCGGCCCCTCTGCGGAACCCTTCCGCAATCCGCCCTCGCGTCATCGGGAGGACCACCATGCGCGCGATACGTGCCGCCGCCGCAGCCCTGCTCGCCGTCGCCCCGCTCGTGATCGTGGCGCCTCCGGCCTCCGCGGAGGACGACGGATTCCCGAAGGAGGGCACGGGGCACGACATCACGTCGTTCGGCTTCTCGGTCACGCCGGAGACCGTCGCCCCCGGCGGCACCGTCACGCTCACGTCCGACGGATGCGAGGTCCCCACGGTCACCGTCACGTCGGGGATCTTCGAGACCGTCACCCTGAACGAGGGCCACCAGGGCACCGCCACCGTCGACTTCGAGGCCAAGGTCGGTACCCAGTACGAGATCACCTTCGACTGCAAGGGCGAGCGGGGCACCGCCAAGGTCACCATCGCCGGCGGCGCGCAGCACGACACCGCCTCGACCGGAGCCCGCAAGGGCGTGAAGGCCGGCTTCGGCAGTGGCGGGGCCGACGGGGTCGGCACGACCGAGATGGTCACCGGTGGTGTGCTGATCGTCGGCGCGCTCGGCGCCGCCGTGGTCCTCATGCGCCGCCGCCAGAGCACCGGTTCCTGAAACGGCCCCTTCGTCCCGGTGTGACGAGGACCGGGGCGAAGGGGCGCCACACCGAGGAGAGGGCGGGACGGACGTGCAGGGGTCGAACGGGCCGAACCGGCGCGGCGCCTGGGGCATCGTCGCCGTCGTCCTGCTGGTGGGCGTCCACCTCGTGCGCGGCGGTGCGGGGGAGTGGCCGGTCGGCGGCCCCCCGCAACCCCTGGCCGCCGCGGCGTCGGGCGGCCGGCCCCCTGCCGCGGTCGTCGCGCCGCTGCCCGCCTCGCCCCCGGTCCGGGTACGCGTGCCGGGCCTCCGGATCGACGCGCCGGTGGTCCGCGTGGGTCTGGACGCGGAGGGCTGGATCGAGGCCCCGCCACCGGACGACCGCAATCTCGCCGGCTGGTTCGGCGGCGCCGTCAGTCCGGGGGAGCGGGGAACGGCCGTCGTCGTCGGCCATGTCGACACTCCCGAGGGCCGCGCCGTCTTCTACGACCTCGGTGCGCTCGCCCCGGGCGGCCGGGTCGAGATCCGGCGGACCGACGGGCGCACGGCGGTGTTCACCGTGTACGGCGTCGAGGTCGTCCCGAAGGAGGGGTTTCCCGCCGAGCGGGTCTACGGCTCCACCGGCGGCGCGGAGCTCCGGCTCATCACCTGTGGCGGCCCGTACGCCCAGGACGGCGGCTACGCGGGCAACGTGGTCGTCTCGGCCCGCCTGACCCAGGTGCGCTGAGAGGCCTTTCCCGTACCCCGCCCCTGCTTTGTCCTGACCCGGGAAGAAGTCGGGGTCGATTCCTGCGCAACTTCTTCCCAGGACACCGCTGCTATGTTCCCTCGAAAGCCCCCCCGGGGAGCATCCGCGAAGACCATCAGGGGAGGGGCGACGACGTGAACCTCATGGCCATGGGCGAGCAGCACGCGGGCGTCGCCCGCTCCGTGGGTGACTTCCTCTGCGTCAAGATCGGTACCGGCATCGGCTGTGGCATCGTCGTCGGCGCGAACATCTGCCGCGGTACGACGGGCAGCGCCGGCGACATCGGCCCCATCCAGGTCGACCCCGGCGGACGACATCGGCCCCATCCAGGTCGACCCCGGCGGACGCCCCTGCGCGTGCGGCACACGGGTTGTCTGGAAGCCCACTTCAGCGGTGCCGCCCTGGCTCGCGATGCCGAGGAGGCCGTCCGCCGCGGCCGCTCGGACGAGCTCGCCGCCCGCCTCGCCGCGGCCGCCCCCCCGCCGACCCCCGCGCCCAGGGGCCACGGCCGCCCCAACACCCGCCCCCACCTCCACTCTCGCCCGAGAAGCGCCGAGCCCGGACGGCGGCCGTCAGCCGATCCCCTGACGGTCCGCCTCAAGCGCGAAGTCCCGGTCCGCCGCCGACGGCACCGCGCGCTCCACGAGCTCGACCAGGAGCGCGCGGTGTCGCAGCAGCGGTGCCCTGCGCTCCTCCGGCACCAGCGACAGCAGGTCGTCGAACCCGGCCAGCATCCGCCGTGACACCTGCGGGCTGGCCGTCGCGCATGCCCGGAGCTCGGCGAAACCCAGGTCCACGAGGTCCGTCCACCCCGGTACGTCCTGCACGAGCCGCACCGCACCGGCACCGCCGCGCCCGTCCCGGTAGGCGACCGCGCCCAGCGGCCGCCGGGCCAGCGCCGCCAGGAACTGGGTGATCCGGTCCAGGCACTGCACGGCCGTCGTCGGATCGTTCACGGCAGGGGACAAGGCCCGCAGCCCGATGTCCGCGAGCTGCCGCAGCCCGAAGCCCAGGTCCTGGTGGAAGGTCCGCTCGATCCCCACCGACACCGAGGACGCGAGCCCCCTCGGCGCCTCCCCGCCGTGCACCGCCAGGATCGGCGTCCCCGGCACGACGAAGTCCCCGATCCGCGGCAGCAGCCGCAGCACGAGCCCGTGCCGCCGGGCGGCCCGCACCAGACGCGCGACGTTCACGTCCCGCAGCACCCCGGCGCGCCCCCGGTGCACCACGTGCCCGGTCACCGGACCGAGGTCGCCGCCCTCGCCCTCGTACCAGGGCGTCTTCATGAGCACCCGGAAGGACTCCTGCGTGATCCGGTCCACCACATGACTCACGCGCATCAGCCGCAGCATCGCGTTCACGTAGGCGACGAACAGGAGCAGGCTGAGGCCGACCATCAGCAGCGTCAGGATCGACTGCAGCAGCGGCACGCTGGTGACGAGCCGCGGGTCGGTGTCGCTCTCGTACGAGGTGAGGACGAGCAGCGACAGCAGGAAGGTGGAGAGGAAGACCGCCAAGGTCGCCTTGGTGATCCGGCTGCGGACGAAGATCCGCACCACGCGCGGGCTGAACTGCCCGCTCGCCATCTGCACCGCGACCAGCGAGATGGAGAAGACGACACCGATGAAGGTCATCATCGCCGAGCTGACGGTGGTCACGACGGTCTGCGCGTCCCGGGCGATCGCGACGAGGTCGGCGACGGCCTCGTACTCTCCGTCCTCCTGCAGGGACTCGACGATCTCCTGGTCGAGCCCGGCGCAGGCCCACCACACCCCGAAGACCACGACCATGGCCGCGACCGGGGCGAACCAGAAGGTGTCCCGCAGATGCTCCCGCAGCGGCGACAGCATCCGCGGCCTGCGGTACGAGGGTGCCGGCTGCGGGGGAGAAAGATGGCTCACCCGGCGCAGGCTAGGCGCAGCCGCGCCCTGGGGTGCGACGACGCCCCGCGCGCACCGGATCGTAGGCGGTACGGTCCTCCGGACGTACGCGGTCTCCACTGCGCGTACCCGGGCGGGCACACCCCGTACGCCCGTCGGCGCCACCTGGAGTGGATCAAGGACGGCAGGGCGGGCGCCCCCACTGACCACGGAAAACGCTGGTGAAAGCCACCTCGAACCCCTGGTAGAGTTATCCATGTCGCCGCGGGGAAACACTGCGGTCGGCAGACACCTTGTCCGGGTGGCGGAATGGCAGACGCGCTAGCTTGAGGTGCTAGTGCCCTTTATCGGGCGTGGGGGTTCAAGTCCCCCCTCGGACACCAGAGAGAAGGACCCTGACGGATGTCAGGGTCCTTTTTCGTGTGTGCGGGGCGCCGCCCGGGGGCACGTGGCGGGTCCTACCCGAACGTGGCGAAGAGGTCGGCGATCCCGATGACCCACAGGCCGATCGTGCCGACCAGTAGTCCGGTGGCCGTGGGCACCCCGGCGTCGCGTCCGCGCAGCGAGGCCGTGATCCATCCGCACGCCGCTCCGGCCGACGGCAGGCCCACGAGCAGCAGGGCCGCCCGCTGCAGCGCGAGCTTGGTGGCATGGTTGCCCTGCCAGTCGCTCCCGCTCAGGGTGCGGACCGCGCTCTCCGCCGCGAACCACAGGCCCGCGGCCAGGGGCAGCAGGAGGGCGGCCGTCATCGCGAGGAACACCACGAGCCTGCGCCGTGTGCGGCGCCGTTCGGCCGTCGTCGGGTTCTGCGTCATGCACGCATCATGATCGATGCGCGTCCTCCCGCTCCAGACCCTTGCGTGCCACCACCAGCCGGCACCGCGGGCTGCCGTCCTCGCGCGCTCCCAGGGACGGCAGCGGCCGCAGCTCCGTACGGAAGCCTGCCGCTTCGAGGCGCGCGTGGACGTCCGCGAGACGGAAGGTCCGGTAGTACATGACGAACGGCGGACGCCACAGCGCGTTGCGCAGCCGCATCACCGCGTCGAATCCCCACAGGGTCCAGTACGGGGCGGAGCCCACGCGGGGTGGGGCCGGCAACGGGAAGGCGAACACCCCGCCGGGGCGCAGGGAGGCGTGGACCTGGGTGAAGAGGGTGCGCTGCTCGGCGGGGAGGAAGTGCCCGAAGGCCCCGAAGCTGACGGCCAGGTCGAAGACCGGCGCGAAGGGCAGGGCCAGGGCGTCGGCCCGGACCAGCGTGGCCGCGGGATTGGCGGCGCGGGCCTCGGCCAGCATCCCGCCGCTGAAGTCGACCCCGGCGACCCGCCCCGCGCACACCGAACGCAGCACCGGGAGCCCGGCGCCGGTGCCGCAGCAGACGTCGAGGCCCGAGTCGAAGGGGCCGAGGGGTTCCAGGGCGTCGGCGACGGCCGCGAGCAGCCGGTCAGGCGTGCGGAAGGGCGTGGCGTCGAACTTGGTCGCGAGCAGGTCGTAACCCCGCTCGACCGACGACAGTGCCTGACGGGTCAGCTCGCGGAGCGTGGGGCCCTCGGGGGAGAACATGCTCCGACCCTACGGTCTCCCGCCCCGTGTCACAGGGCGCTGCGCACCTGTGGCGGGACGCCCCACTCCGGCGCGATGCCGGTCAGCTGGCAGATCAGCAGGTAGAGGGGAATGGGCGGGGTGTAAGGGGAGTCGCCGTCGGGGTGGTGGATCAGTCGCGGTCCGCGGTCGGGGATCACCGCGCCGGGGGCGTAGCAGCCCGGGAGGGGCCAGGTCAGGTCGTCGTCGGAGGCGGCCGGGACCAGCCACCACCACCAGTCGGTGTCGGCGTAGACGCAGCCCTTGGCGGGCAGCCGGGACAGGATGCGGAAGCCGTAGCGGGCGGGCACACCGACCGCGTCGCAGCCCAGGGTGGCCGGGAGGTCGACGGGCACGGACAGCCGGGTCACGCCGACGGGCGCGGGGGAGGGGGACTTTCCGGGGGAGTTCTCGGGGTTCTTGCGGACGCGCGGGACGAGCAGCGTCGCCATGGACCTCAGCACGGCTCTCCCGTGCCGTGCGCCAGTTCCGCCCAGACGATCTGCGCCGTGCCGTGCCCGGTGCGGTCCGCGCCCCAGGCGCTGCACAGCGCGTCGACCAGGATGAGTCCGCGGCCGCGCTCCTCCTCGCCGCAGTCGCGGATGCGCGGGCCGGCGGGGCCGCCCTCGTCGCGCACGGATATCCGCAGCCGCTCCTCGCCCTCGCGCAGCTCGCACACGAAGCGGGTGCTCGCGGTGTGCACGACGGCGTTGGTGACGAGCTCGGAGACGACGAGCACGACGGTGTCGCGTATCTCGGCGTCGCAGCCCCAGAGGATGAGCCGTTCCTCGGCGAGCAGCCGGGCGCGGGCCACCGTGTCGGTGCGCGCGGGCAGCTCGAAGGCGAAGCGGCGGACCTCGGTGTGCGGTCGTGTGCGCTGGGTCATGACGCGGGGACTCATGAGACCTGAGGGCTGCGCGTTACCAGAAGCCACGACCGATCCTCACAACTGTGGGCAGGAGGGAGTTCCGTACGCATTCCGCGCAAAGGAGCGCACGGCATGCGTACTGGTTCACCGGAACACTCTGCTCCCGAGTCGGACACTTGGCAAGTGGCACTCTGAAAAATGCAGAGTGCTGTGTTCTCTCTGGCGGTGTTCGTGGCACACTCTCATCGAAATCAGCGCGTGGGGGAGGACTTCAGAGTGAGCGAGCCGCGGTCCGCCCCGACAGTGGGACAGGTCGTCCTCGGCAGGCGTCTGCAGGATCTGCGGGAGCGGGCCGGCCTCAAGAGGGAAGAGGCCGCCAAGATCCTTCGGGTGGCCCCGGCCACGATCCGGCGCATGGAGACGGCCGAGGTCGCGCTCAAGATCCCGTACGTCCAGCTCCTGCTGCAGGCGTACGGCATCACGGACTCCGAGGCCGAGGGCTTCGTCGCCCTCGCGGAGGAGGCCAACCTCCCCGGCTGGTGGCAGCGCTTCCACGACGTGCTGCCCGGCTGGTTCTCCATGTACGTCAGCCTGGAAGGGGCGGCGAGCCTCATCCGGGCCTACGAGCCCCAGTTCGTTCCCGGTCTGCTGCAGACCGAGGAGTACGCCCGTGCCATTCTGCGCAGCGGGGCCGTCGGCGGCAGCGATGCCGAGGAGATCGAGCGCCATGTAGCCCTCCGCATGGAGCGCCAGTCCCTGCTGACCAGGGAGGACGCGCCCAAGTTCTGGGTGATCATGGACGAGACGGTCCTCCGCCGACCGGTCGGTGACGGGCCCGAGGTGATGCGCGCCCAGCTCGACCGGCTGCTCGAGGCGTCGGAGCTGCCGAACGTCACCCTGCAGATCGCGGAGTTCCGGTCCGGCCACCACCCCGGCACCTACGGACCGTTCGTCCTCTTCCGCTTCGCCATGCCCGAACTTCCGGACATGGTCTACAGCGAGTACCTGACCGGCGCCGTCTATCTCGACGCGCGCCCCGAGGTGGCCTCCCACCTCGAGGTCATGGACCGCATGGCGGCCCAGGCCGCGACTGCACAACGCACGAAGGAGATCTTCCGGGATCTCCGCAAGGAGCTGTGAATGGATCGCATATACAACGGCATGCCCGCCGCTGAGCTCGGTGCCGAGGGATGGCACAAGCCGTGGAGCGGCGGGAACGGGGGCAACTGCGTGGAGGCCATGAAGCTGGCCGACGGCAGGGTCGCCGTGCGACAGTCCGCAGACCCTGAAGGACCCGCGCTCATCTACACCCACGGCGAGATCGCCGCGTTCATCCAGGGAGCGAAATCAGGTCAGGCTGATTTCCTGCTCACCTGAACCCTTCCGTCCCACCCCTGTGATCGCGTAACTCTTGCTGTAGGCAACACCGTTCGTCCCGTCGAGGAGAGCCGATGACCCAGGACCCCGCTTCCCCGCAGAGCGGCATACGTATCGACACCAGCAAGCCGCATCCCGCGCGCATGTACGACTGGTTCCTGGGCGGCAAGGACAACTACCCCGTGGACGAGGAGATGGCCCGCCAGCTCCTCACCGTCGACGCCCGCGGCCGGGACATGGCCCGCGTCAACCGGGCCTTCATGCACCGCGCCATCCGCTGGCTGAGCGCCAACGGCGTACGCCAGTACCTGGACGTCGGCACCGGGATCCCGACCGAGCCCAACCTGCACCAGATCGCGCAGGAGGCCGCGCCGGAGTCCCGGATCGTCTACTGCGACAACGACCCGATCGTGCTCGCGCACGCCGCCGCGCTGCTGCGCTCGACCCCGGAGGGGGCCACCGAGTACATCCAGGCGGACGCCCGCGACCCCGAGCTGATCCTGGAAAGGGCCGGAAAGGTCCTTGATTTCGACCGGCCCATCGCCCTGTCGATGCTCGCGCTGCTGCACTTCGTCGGCGACGAGGACGGGGCCTACGACCTGGTCGGCAAGATCGTCGACAAGCTCGCCCCCGGCAGCTACCTCGTCCTCTCGCACGTCACCGGGGACTTCGACCCCGAGGGCGCCGCGAAGGCGGCCGCCATGTACCGGGCGCGCGGCCTGACCCTGCGGCCCCGCTCGCGCGACGAGCTGGCCGCGTTCTTCGACGGCCTCGACCTGGTCGAGCCGGGTGTCTCCCTCACCGCGGAGTGGCACCCGGAGCTCGGCGAGCCCGTCGAGGTCCAGGGCGACGACCCGATCCCGGGCTGGGCCGCGGTCGGCCGCAAGCGCTGACCGCCCCTGTACGTGAGAGGGGCCCCCCCCCGCCCACACCCCCGCGGGCGCCGCCACCGGACGGGGGGCCCCACCACCAGACGAGGGCCCCACCACCACACGTGGAGGGGGCCACCCAC